>CANPNZ010000016.1 GCA_947575605.1 uncultured Clostridium sp. | reverse complement strand
GAACCGATGTAGCTAAAAATGCAGCAGATATGATTTTAGCAGATGATAATTTTGTAACCATTGTAGAAGCGGTAAAACAAGGGCGAAATATCTATGATAATATAAAAAAGGCAATCCACTTTTTAATTGCTACTAACATAGGCGAAATTGTAACGATATTTATGGGATTAGTGTTAGGACTAAAATCACCATTACTTGCCATACAATTACTATGGATTAACTTAGTAACGGATTCTTTACCAGCAATTGCCATTGGATTAGAACCACCAGAAAAAGAAATTATGAGCCGAAAGCCAGCAGATAGTAAAAAAGGAATTTTTGCAGATGGATTATGGAATAAAATCGTGGTGGAAGGTATTATGATTGGTATGTTAACACTGGTTGCCTTTAGCTTAGGAAACAAATTCTTTGGACTAGAGGTGGGACGAACAATGGCATTTGTTTCTATGGGATTATTAGAACTTGTGCACAGTTTTAATATAAAAAGTGAACAGTCTATTTTTAAAGTTGGAATTTTAGAAAATAAATTTTTAATAGGTAGCTTCCTTATAGGAACTATCATACAAGTTTCAGTTGTGTTACTACCAACATTGGCAGAAATATTTAGCTTAGTGCCATTAAATCAGACACAATGGATGATTACAATTATAATTTCTTTGTTGCCAATTCCAATTATGGAGTTACAAAAGAAATTAGATGAAGTCAAGTATGGAAAACGAATTTATCCAGAAAAAGCAAAAGTTTAGAAATTATCTCTCAGCTTAGCCACAAGCTTACAAACAGAAATAAAAAGGACACCTTTAATAAAGAGTGTCCCTTCCCTTTTATCTTTTTATAAATTTAACGATTTCGTCACTGGAACATCTAGTGCTAGTCGATATTGTTTAATCATTTTCTAACCTCCAATTCTTATTTTCATATTATAGTATACGATAAGTTAAAAAAGAACGACATTTTTGTCGTAATATAGTTGACTTAATATTTGAAAAAAGATATAATCACTTTAGAATTACAACAAAAATGTCATGTATATTTGATAAGAGAAGAGAGAATAATAAACAAAAGAAAGGAAAGAAGTAAAATGAAAAAATTAAAAGAAGTAAAAGGTATTACATTGATAGCCTTAGTCATTACCATTATTGTATTACTAATTTTAGCAGCGGTAAGTATTGCAACCTTAACAGGAGAGAATGGAATTTTAACAAAGGCACGAACAGCAAAAGAGGAAACAGAGAAAGCGACAGCAGTTGAGAAAGTAAAAGTAGAAGTAATGGGAAGCTTTGATAAAAATGGGAATTTGAATTTAGACGAATTAAAAGAGAATTTAAACAAAGTAGAGGGTATTGAAGGTAGTGTAACAGAAGAAGATTTTCCTATAACAGTTACAGTAGATGGACAACAAATTACAGTACAAAAAGATGGAACAGTAGAAAATCAAGGTAATAATCCGACAACTTTTAATCCAGAAACTTTGACAATAGGAGAAGCAACTAGAGCTAATGAATATGGTAAAAAAGTAAACGAATATAATGTTAAAACAGATGATATAACAGGAATATGGAGATTATATTATCAGGATAACAATTATACGTATTTAATTACTGATAAACCAACCAATAACACTTATCAACCTGCTAACTATCATGAGAAATATCAAACTGGAGCAGATGTGAGTATTATAGGACGAAAATTAAATCCAAGTATTAGTTATTTATTTGATGATACACATAAGTTTGCGAGCTTATCAGGAATGGCATGGCTTACCGATACGTCTGTTTGGAGTTCTTATGCCAATAGTGATGCTATATTTGCAATAGGAAGTCCAACACTTGAATTATTTGCAAAATCTTATAATAGTACTGGCAAATCAATAAAAATGGAAATAATAGCACAAGATGCAGGATATAGTATTTATCAGTATTATGGTGATAGTACAAGTAAGATTAACTTGACAGGTAATTATGGAATCTATAATACAGAAGATGATAAAAGTTATTGGATAGCTTCTCCTAATTATGAAAATGGAGGAATAAGTGTTGGAGATAATACTTTTAATCCAGCACCTGACTATATGATTGTTGGTGGACCAGGTCGTAGCGTACGTCCAGTTGTATGCATTCCAACATCCATATTTAATAGTAAATACACATTAGCGGAAGAATAATAAAAGAGCCTAAAGCGAAAAAAAAATACCTTTTTGCTGTAAAAATAGCAAGAAGGTATTTTTTTGCCCCATATAATTTAGAAACAGACAATAAGAAAAACTTAAGAAAGAATCAATTGACATAGGCAGGATAAAAGCATATAATGAGCAATAATAAAAATGTTCAGATTTAGCCTTAGGAGGAATGTAATTATAAATGAAAATAAAAGGACTAACCAGTAAAGAAGTAAAACAAAGACAAGAAAACAAACAAGTCAACTATGACACAAAAGTTCCAACCAAAAGTATCAAAAAAATAATAAAAGACAATTTCTTAACACTATTTAATATCATAAACTTAATCTTAGGAATTATCATCTTTTTGGTAGGTTCGTATAAAAACATGTTATTTTTAGGAATCATTATTATCAATACGGCCATTAGCACGATACAAGAAATACATTCCAAAAGAATGGTAGACAAACTTTCCATTATGGCAAGTAGTAAAGTAAAGGTCATCCGAGATGAAAAAAAGCAAGAAATATCTATTTACGAATTAGTATTAGATGATGTTATGGAGCTACATATGGGAAGCCAAGTTGCAACCGATAGTATTATTTTAGAAGGAGATGTGCAAGTAAACGAATCTTTTATCACAGGGGAGCCAGACAGTATTTATAAAAAGCAAGGAGACAAGATTCTTTCAGGAAGTTATATCGTTAGTGGAACATGTAAAGCAAAAGTGGAACATATAGGAGAAGATAATTATACTGCTCAAATTTCGAGTGGAGCAAAATATGTGAAAAAAGTAAATTCAGAAATCATGAATTCATTAAATAGAATCATCAGATTTTTAACATTTGCGATTATACCAATAGGAATTGGTTTATTTTATACGCAACTACAAGTAGAGGATACGACTTTTCAAGAAGCGGTTGTAAAAAGTGTAGCAGGTATTATTGGTATGATACCAGAAGGATTAGTGCTTTTGACAAGTACGGTTTTAGCAGTAAGTGTCATTAGACTTTCGAAAACCAAAGTTTTAGTGCAAGAATTATATTGCATTGAAACCTTAGCAAGAGTAGACACACTTTGTTTAGATAAGACAGGAACATTAACAGAAGGCATCATGGAAGTAAAAGATTTTTTGCCAGTAAATCGAACCAGAGAGGAAATGAGTAATCTATTAGCCAATATAGCCAAAGCCTCTGAAGATGAAAATGCAACCATAGAAGCCATTAGAAATTATTTTACTCATTTAGAAAAAGAATGGAAACCCATACAAAAAATTGCATTTTCTTCTCAAACCAAGTGGTCTGGTATTTCTTTTGAAAAAGAAGGAACTTATCTTTTAGGTGCTCCAGAATATATATTGAAAAATAATCTTAGTCAATACAAAGAAACAATAGAAAAACAAGCAAAAGATTATAGAGTTTTAGCAGTAGCATATAGTAAACAGGAAATTCGAAACTATGAAATGCCAGAAGATATAGAATTAGTTGGTTATGTATTTATCTTAGACAAAATTAGAAAAGAAGCAAAACAAACATTAGAATATTTTAAGGAACAAGGCGTTGCTATTAAGATTATTTCAGGTGATAATCCAGTTACGGTTTCTAAAATCGCAAAACAAGTGGGAGTAAAAAGTTATGACAAATACATTGATATGACAACACTGGAAAAAGAGGAAGACATAGAAAGAGTTGCTTTAACGTATACTATTTTTGGAAGAGTTTCGCCAACTCAAAAAAAGGCATTAGTAGAAGCTTTGCAAAAAGCAGGAAAGACAGTAGCTATGACAGGAGATGGGGTAAATGATGTACTAGCTCTAAAAACAGCAGATTGTAGCATTGCTATGGCAAATGGAAGTGATGCTACAAAGTCAGTATCCCAATTAATTTTATTAGATTCTAATTTTGCCTCTATGCCTAAAGTGGTAGCAGAGGGAAGAAGAACGATTAATAATATTCAGCGTTCAGCCACCTTGTTTTTAGTAAAAACCATATATTCTGGATTACTTGCCGTTATGTTTTTATTAATAGGGGAAGCTTATCCATTTGTGCCAATACAAATGAGCTTAATTGGAACCATTACCATCGGATTACCATCTTTTATATTAGCATTAGAGCCAAACAAAGAAAGAATACAAGGAGAATTTTTGAAAAATGTTATAGTAAGAGCATTACCAGTAGGATTAACAGTGGTTCTTAACATATTTACATTAGCTATGTTAAGTAAAAATGAAATGATATTAGAAGAACAATATTCAAGTTTATGCGTAATTGGTACAGGGATTTGTGGTATTATTTTATTATTTACGTTAGCAAGAACAAGAAAAAGTGAAAATAGCAAATTGCCAGTGTCTATCTTTAGACTAACATTGGCACTCATAGTAACAGGCCTATTTATATTAGGATTGACCGCTTTTAATTGGTGGTTTAATATTGCACCACTTATGCCAATCTGGAAACTAATTATAAAATTGAGTATTCTTTCCATTATTAATTTTGGTGTTTTAACGATGGTATTTAGAAAAATTTTATTCAAATAGAAAAGACGTCACAAAAATGTGGCGTTTTTAAAGGTAATAAAAACTAATTTTAAGTTTCGACTTTTTGCAAGTGCAGGTTATAATATATAATTTTTGCGACACACAAAGTGTAAAAAAATTATATATTATAACCTGCACTTGCAAAAAGTCGAAACTTGAAAAACTATTTTCTTGAAATAAAAATAAAATCATGATAAAATAGCCAATAAAAGGAGGGAGATTATGAAAGTAGGAATTGGTCAAGACAGTCATAGAATTGACAGAAATAGTAAAGAAAAGAAATTAATATTAGGAGGAATCGAATTTCAAGACAATTATTCATTAGTAGCCAATAGTGATGGAGACGTTGTTTTACACGCTATAACCAACGCCATTTCAGGAATAACCTGTCAAAATATATTAGGAAAAATTGCAGATGAGATGTGCAAAAAAGGAACTACCAATAGTGAGGAATATTTGAAAGAAGCCCTAAAATATTTAGAAGAAAAAATTGTACATGTATCGATATCGATTGAATGTTTAACACCTAAAATAAGTCCCAAAATAGAAGAAATGAGAAAAAACATAGCACGAATTTTACAGATAGAAAAAAATTGTGTAGGAATCACAGCCACCACAGGAGAAGGCTTAACAGAAGCAGGAAAAGGAAATGGAATTAGTGTATTTGTATGTTTGACAGTAGAGTAATTAAAAAATGACAGTATAAGAAAGTGATTCTTTTCAAAATTTGAATGAGAAAATTCGAAAGGAATAAAAAAATGGAACAAGTATATATAAAAGCAAGAGCAAAAATAAATCTAAATTTAGAAGTAGTGGGAAAAAGAGAGGACAATTATCATAATATTAGTTCAGTTTTTCAGAAAATTAATCTATATGACGAATTGTATATCAAAAAAACAGAATCAGGGGACTTGAGAATTAAAACAAATATAGAAGAATTAAATAACAAAGAAAATATCATCTATAAAGCCTATGTTGTATTAAAAGAAAAATATAAAAATATTACAGGAGTTGAAGTAACATTAAATAAAAAAATACCAATGCAAGCAGGATTAGCAGGAGGAAGTACAGATTGTGCTAGTTTTATCGTTGGTATGAATCGTTTATTTGATTTAAAATTATCTCAAATAGAAATGGAACACATAGGAAAGGATTTAGGAGCTGATGTAGTTCCATGCTTTTATAAGGGAGCAGTAAAAGCAGAAGGAATTGGAGAAATGATAACTCCCATTGATACCAATATAAAATATTATCTCATTATTATCAAACCTCAAATATCCTGTAATACAGGGATATTATTTAAAAAAATAGAAGAAGAAAAAGAAAGGAAGCAACCAGGAAATACTGACAAAATAAAGCAAGCACTAGAAAAAAATAACTTAGAGACAGCAACCAATTATTTATATAATGTATTTGAAGAAGTAATAGAAGAAAAAGAATTAATACAAAAATTAAAAAAGGAACTAATCCAGCAAGGGGCTATTCGGAAGTTTGATGACAGGAACAGGTTCTTGTGTGTATGGAATATTTATTGATAAGCAAACCGCTAAATTGGCATATAACAGGCTAAAGGGAAAATATCAAACTTATTTATGTAGTTCTTATACTTCCACTAAGAAAGGAAAATGGATATGATAGAAGGAAAAACAGTTACAGCTGTCATATTAGTAGCAGGAAACAGTACTCGATATGGACAAAATAGAAATAAAAATTTTGAAACAATCAAGGGAAAAACAGTAATGTCATATAGTTTAAAAGCTTTTCATGAAAATGCTTATATCGACAACATCATCATAGGAGCCAAAGAAGAGGAAATGCCAATCATTGAAAAAATAATAAGAGAAGAGAGATTAAGCAAACCAGTAAATATAGTGATAGGAGGTAGTTCCAGACAAGAAACCGTTTATCATTGTATTCAAAACACAGATTCAGACATTGTCATCATTCATGATGGAGCAAGACCAGCCATTCAACAAAAATATATTAATAAATGTATCGAAAGTATGCAACAATTCAAAGGAGCAACAGTAGGCGTGCCTTCCAAAGACACCATAAAAATAACAGACGACAATGGTATTGTGGTACAAAGTACACAAAGAAACAATACGTGGATTGTACAAACCCCACAATGCTTTGAAAGAAAAATTTTGTTAACAATGCATGAGAAATATAAAAAGGAAGAGGTAACCGATGATTGCATGTTATTAGAAAAGTGCAAGGAGCTAGTGAAAATTTTAGAAGGAGATTATACAAACATAAAGATTACCACTTACGAAGACCTTCATGTGGTCAAAGAATTCATGAAGTAATTTAAGTAGAATATGTTATGTTCCGTGAAAACAAAAAAAGAAACAGTTTTTCGAAGAACGTGTAGTAAATCAGAGTATAAAATTACCCTGATAAAATTAACAAAATGCTTGCCAAATAGAAAAAAATGTGGTAAAATGGCTATGCTTCAAAAGTAGCATAGCCATGTTGCTTTTGATCTCTACTTACAGAAAATGTAGGTTAAAAATCCAAAGGGAGGTGAAAATAATGAACCAATACGAAAGTATTATCATTGTTAATCCTAATTTAGATGAAGCAGGTTTAAAAGCTTTAGAAGAAAAATTCACAGGATTAATCAATGAAAACGGAAAAGTTGAATCCGTAGAAAACATGGGTAAAAAGAGATTAGCTTATGAAATCAAAAAATGCAAAGAAGGTATCTATCTATTATTCAACTTTGAAGCAAAACCAGATTCTATTACAGAACTTGAAAGAGTTTATAGAATCACAGACGATATGATGAAATTTATCGTAGTAAAAAAAGAAGCTTAAATAAATAAGCAAAAAAGAAAAAATTAAATAAAGAGAGGGGCCTTTATTTAAAGTAAAGAAAGGTGATATAAAATGAACAAAGTAATATTAATGGGAAGACTAACAAGAGACCCAGAAGTAAGATACACACAAACAAACAATACACTAGTGGCTTCTTTCAGTTTAGCAGTCAATAGAAGATTTGTAAGGCAAGGAGAAGAAAGACAAGCAGACTTCATCAATATTGTAGCATGGAGTAAACTAGGGGAATTTTGTAGCAAATACTTTAAGAAAGGTCAACAAGTAGGTGTTATAGGAAGAATACAAACCAGAACATGGGATGACGATCAAGGAACCAAGCACTACGTAACAGAAGTAGTAGCAGAAGAAGCCTATTTTGCGGACAGTAAAAGAGAAGGGGACGCAGGAACAAGCACATTTGAAAATACATTTGGAGATACCGCACCTGGAAATATGGGAAATGACTTTGAAGTATCTTCTAGTGATGACCTACCATTCTAGGAAACAAAAAGAGAGGGGGAATAGAGAGTGGCAGACAAAAAACAAAATAAAAGAAATAACAATAAAAATTATGATGAGGACTACAATCCAAGATTCAGAAAACAAAGAAAAAAAGTATGTGTATTATGTAGTGATAAAAACTTTGTATTAGATTATAAAAATCCAGAACAATTAAGAAAATTTATCAATGATAAAGGAAAAATCTTACCAAGAAGAACAACTGGAGCATGTGCGAAACATCAAAGAGATATCACAACAGCAGTAAAAAGAGCAAGACACATTGCTTTATTACCATATGCACAAAACTAATAAAAAAATAAAGAATAAAGCCGTTGATGTTTTGGATATCAACGGCTTATTATTTATGCAACGATTCATCCTATTATTTTTCTTAATAAACGTTTAGATAAAAAATAGGTACTTTTGAATAGTTACTTATTTACTATTTTTTCATTCCAAAATCATTTACAATAAATAGTCAATATGTTATAATCAAAATAGTGAAATTTAGAGAGGTGAAAATATTGAATCAGATATTAAGTATAGAAAATAATAGCAGAGAAAAGGTAAAAAATAAAACCAAGACCAAAAACAAAAATAATGGTCCAATAGAAATTCATACCATATTAAAATTTTTCTCAATTGCTATATTGATATTTGGAATATGTATCATAGGAACAGGTTCTTATTCTATGTATAAAGAATCTACGAAAGAAGTAGCCAAAACGAAACCAGTTATCTATGTAGAACAAACATCAGAAACAGAAATTTTACTAAGGGTAACACATGATAAGGAATTAGCTACCATAACCTATGATTGGAATGAAGAAGGTGCCAAACAAGTAGAAGCCAATGGTAAAAAAGAAGTAGAAACCACCATAGAAATACCAACAGGAACCAATACATTAAAAGTTTATGCAAGTGATATCAATGGACAAGAAATTAAATACGAAAAAGTATATACCGTAGAATCAGATATTAATATCAATATTGAACCAGAAGGAAACAACTTAAAATTAACAGTCAATGGAATCAATCAACTTCAGTATATGACATACAGATGGGATGAGGGAGAAGAAACAAGAGTAGATATTGAAGGTAACCAAATAGAAGAAACCATAGAAATACCAAGAGGATTACACACATTAACCATTATTGTAGTAGATATTAATAACAAAACAGAAACAAAAGAGCAAGAAGTAAACGGGGTAACCAAACCAAAACTAGAAGTAACAGCAGATGATAATTCAGAGAATTTTATCATTAAAGCATCCGATGAACAGGGCATTAAAAAGATAGAATTCATCATCAATGAAACAGAAAAATTCAGATTAGACTTAGCATCACAACTATCATTAGAAGAAAGAAAAGAATTTGAATATACGTATCCATTACATGATGGAGAAAATAAACTAGAAGTAACCGTATATAACGAAAGTGATGTAACAGAAACATTTAAAGCATTATTTAACAAATAAGGGGAAACTATGAATATAAATCTAATAGAATTGACAACGTATTTTATTGTATACTCATTTTTAGGATGGGTTATGGAATCGATTGTTAGATCAGTTTGTGAGAAAAAATTAATCAATACGGGCTTTTTAAGAGGCCCGTTTTGCCCAATATATGGGATAGGAGCAACGATTATGTTTCTATTCTTAGAAGGATTCGAAAATAAGCCAATTCTTTTATTCTTTATTGCTATTATAGTGTTAACCACTTGGGAATATTTAGTTGGTGTATTTTTAGAAAAAGTATTTCAAACAAAATATTGGGACTATTCTGACCATAAACTTAATTTTCAAGGGCGTATCTGTTTAACGAATTCTATTTGTTGGGGAATATTGGGTGTACTATTTGTAAAATATATTCATCCATTTGTACAAGAAATGATGGGAAAAGTTAATACAAGTTTATTAAACTATATTATGGCTGTTCTATTCGTAGTCTTTATCGTAGATACGATTACATCTGTTATTCATGTAAAGAGTATCAAAGCAACATTAGAAAATATAGAAAATATCAACAAAGAAATCAAAGAAAAGTTAAAAGAAATAAAAGCCATAAGAAAAGAAAAAGAAGAAAAAGGATTAGCAACGGAAAATATACAAGAGATAATAGCCAAACTAAAAAAGAAAAGAAACAAAATGATTTTGCATCTGTATAAAAATGTACATCGTTTAAAAAAGGCTTTCCCAGCTATCAATACAAAAGAGATTACAGAAATTTTAAATCAGAAAATAGAATTAACGAAAAAAAGAGTAAAAAACAGGAAAAAGACTTGAAAAGAACAAGTCTTTTTGTATATAATGAAGAAAAACAAGAGAGGAAGAAATTAGATGATACAAGATGTATATATAATTGATGATGATGATGCATCAATTGTAATATTTAGAGAACTATTTAAAAATGATCCTGAATATAAATTTACCAGTGTAAAAACAGAACAAATAGACATTGCCTTAAAAAACATACCATCTTTGATTGTCATAAATGAAGATGCGATAGACCGAAATGTAGTTGATTTATGTAGAAAAATAAGAAAAGATGAAGATAATACCATAACACCAGTTATTGTGGTATCCTCTAAAGGAGAAAAAGAGCATAGATTAAGCATATTGCAAGAATCGATCGAATATTTCATCAAGAAACCAGTAGATGAACAATACTTGTATCATACCGTAAAAAATTTAAATAGACTTCTTTCTACGAATAGAAGAATCAGTCCATTAACAGGTCTACCAGGAAATGTACAAATACATGCAGAATTGAAAAAGAGAATTTTAAAAAAGGAAGCTTTTTGTGTATTATATTTAGACTTAGACAATTTTAAGGCCTATAATGACGTATATGGATTTCTAAAAGGTGATGAAATCATAGAATTCACAGCACAAACCATTATAGATTGCATTCATGAAAGTGGACTAAAAGATACTTTTATTGGACATATTGGGCGGAGACGACTTTGTAGCATTAATACCAGGAAATATGTGTGAGAAATTATGCCAAAGTATATTAGCTCATTTTGACCATAATGTAAAAAGATATTTTACAGACAATGATTTAGAAAAAGGATATATAGAAGTAGCCAATCGAAAGGGAATCATTGAGCAATTCCCATTAACTTCTTTATCCATAGGAGTGGTTGTAGCAGATGAGGGAAGATTCAATAATATCCTAGAAATTGGAGAAGTAGGAGCACAAGTAAAACACGCGGCCAAATCTGTTATGGGAAGTAGCTACGCCGTTGACAGAAGAAAATGATTGGGAGACATGTCCAAAAAGAACCGTCCCAAATGGACATGTCCCCAATCGGAATAAAATAGAGAAACTCTTAATATAAATAGTAATAAATATTTGTATTAGGAGTTTTTATATGATAGTGATTAACAAAAAAAGAATTTCAATTATATTATCTTGTGTATTTGTAGCTGTTTTCGCATTTTATTTTCAAATTGCCAATAACAAAAATGAATTTAAATCTGAAAACAATCTGGAACAGAAACAAAATACAGTGGCGACAACAGCAACACCAGTATCCGGAAAAACGATTGTAGTAGATGCGGGACATGGTGTGCCAGATGAACGGAGCACAAAGTAGCACTCGGTACAACAGAGGCAGAAACAAATTTGAAAATTGCATTAAAGCTACAAAACTTATTGGAAACAAGTGGATGTAACGTTATTTTAACACGTTCTGATGAAAATGCTATTTATGATTTGGATAGCAAAACACTAAAACAAAAGAAAATCTCAGATATTCATAACCGAGTAAAAATAGGAAATGAATCAAGTGCTGATATTTTTGTTAGTATTCATTTGAATAAAATCCCACAACAGCAATATTGGGGATGGCAATGTTTTTATAAAAATGGAGATGAAAAAAGTACTAATTTAGCCAAACAAATTCAAGCTAATTTAAATGAGTCTATTCAAAAGGAAAATAAAAGAGTTGCTATGAAATTAGATACGGTTTATATTATGAAACATGTAGAAATACCAATTTCAATTGTAGAGTGTGGCTTTTTATCTAATCCAGAAGAGGAAAAGCAATTGTTAGAAGATGAATATCAAAATCGATTGGCTTGGGGAATTTATAATGGAATTACAGACTATTTTTATGGTGTAGAAAAAACTGACTGAAAGGAGAGTTTTTTCGTACAGAATAAATATGCGAAGTTTTGATTTTTGCATTTATCTACATAATATGATATAATAACAATAAGTAATTGCAAACACAGCATCGACCAGCTAATTTGGTCAAGGAAAGGAGCAAAAGATGAAAAAACTAGCAACAATGTTAATGACAGTAGGATTGATTTTATGCTTTCTGGGAACCATGTATGAAATGGTTTCAGATGCACTTCGCTATGCCACGCTATTGGGAATAGTTTTCCTTATATTAGGCGGCAGCATATGGGGGTATATTGTGGAGGAAGCAAGGAAGAAAAAATATGAGGAAGAGCATATTATACGGCGCCTGTGAATGGCGTCGCTTCCTATTTATGCCATGAGATGGGAGTTGGAGATAAGTTAAGAAAAAGTCGAAACTTGAATTAATAAAAAATTGCATAAAAAAATGTAAAGTGTTATAATAAAAAAGAAGGTGATTTTTTTCAAAATAATTTATACTTAAGAAAGGATGGATTGTAAGTATGAAAATAGTAGAAAAAATAAAAGAAATGTTAAAAAACATAAAAAATATAGGAAAAAAGGCTCCAAAAACAATAGCAGCTGGAGCCACCATCGCAACAATTGGATTAACAACTACTGGATGTGGAGGAAATCAGGATATCGATGTTGATAAAAATGTAAAAGTGGAACAAGAAAACGATTATAAAAATAGCCTAAAAGTTTTGCCAGGAAATCTAGGAAAAGAAATCAATCAAAAAATGGAACAAAATGTGATGGAGGCAGAAGTAAGTAAAATAAACGATATAGATACTTTACTAAGATTTATAAAGAACGAGTTTTTAGAAGATTATGAGAAAAAAACAGGAGATGACAGTTTAACCACAGATGATTTAGAAATATGGGAGAGAACACAAGATAGAGCATATGTTGATGAGAATACAGAAACTATGATTACACATGGAGATGAACCAGCAGTAACAGAACAAAAATTAGCAGAACATGGTGTTAGTTATTATGATATAGAAGACGTAAAAATTTATGAAATCAATAAAAAAGATGGCGACGTGATAGACTGTGCAGCATTAGTTGATGGAAAATTAAAAGAAGCCATACTAAGTAGAGATTTATTTACAGACAAACAATATGCAGGAATTTTGACAACAGAGAAATTTGAAAAAATGATACCAATTGTATTTGAATGGCGAAAGTTTATACAACAAGAAAGTGAATTGGGAATAACAAAATCAAAAAATGAAATGATAAAAATATTAAAAGAATATGAATATGGATTTAAAAATGAAAATCAAGAATTAGCAAGTGATAAGGAAGATGGATTAGGAATTGAATAAAACACAAAGTAAAAATGTATAAAATTTCCACTCTTTGCAAACAATAGGGATAAAACCTATTGAAGCAAGGAGTGGAATTTTTTGAAGATTAATAAAGTATTAAAAATAAATGGCACGTTACTAGACAAAAATCAACTAGAAAATCATTTGCAAAAAATAGCCTCTAATCATAATTTAACCAATCAATCGCAAAAAGAAACCTATCCAGTACCACAAATGTTAGAAAATTTCAAAGTAATAGAACAAGTATATCAACTATTAAACGAACATCTAAAATTAGGAATTAGTATTCATCCAGCAGGAGAATGGTTACTAGATAATTTATATATCATAGAAGAAACGGTAAAACAAATTGAAAAAGAACTAACTTTAAAAAAATATACCAATTTTGTAGGAGTCAGTAATGGAGTGTACAAAGGATTTGCGAGAATTTATGTATTAGCCTCTGAAATTGTAGCCTACACAGATAATAAGATAGAAAGAAAAGATTTAGAAGACTATTTGATAAGTTATCAGACAAAGAAAACGTTAAGTATGGAAGAAATATGGAATATAGGCATATTTCTTCAAATTGCTATGATTGAAAATATAAGAGAAATAAGCGAAAGAATATATAGTTGTCAAATTCAGAAATATAAAGCAGAAAATATCGTAGAAAGATTAGTAGAAAATAAAGGAAAAGCAGAGCAGAATTTTAAAACAAATTCTATTAAAAAACTAGAAAAAGACTTATTTAAGGATATGAAATATCCTTTTATTGAATATATGTCTTATATCTTAAAGCGATATGGAAAAAAAGGATATAGCTATTTAAAAGCCTTAGAAGAAGCCGTAGAAATGAGTGGTACAACAGTATCGGAAGTGATTAAAAAAGAACATTTTGATATTGCTGTAAGAAAAGTATCTATGGGGAATAGCATAACCAGTATCAAAAAAATTCAAAGAATTAACTTTTTAGAAATATTCGAAAAAATTAATGGAGTAGAAGAAATTTTAAGGCAAGATCCAAGCCAAGTTTATGAGAAAATGGATGACAAAACCAAAGAATATTATCGAACACGAATCAAAGAAATTTCGAAAAAAACAAAAATATCAGAAATTTATATTGCTAGAAAAGCATTAGAATTAGCAAAAAATACAGAAGTATCAACCAAACCATCTCATATTGGTTATTATTTAATCGATCAAGGGATCAATACTTTATATGATGTATTACAATATAAAACCAGTAGACAAATGAGTGCAAAAGACAAAACAAGGGCTTATTTGTTAGGGGTAGGAGTGCTTAGTATTTTATTATCATTCGGTATGAGTAGTCTCATCAAATTAAATGTAGTAACCTTTCTTCTATTCTTAATACCAGCGTCAGAAGTAGCAGTACAAATCATTCAATATGTGTTAAGTAAAGTAGTAAAGCCAAAACCAATACCAAAATTAGATTATACCAATGCAATTGATGAACAACATAAAACAATGGTAGTGATTCCAACCATTTTAAAATCCAAAGAAAAAGTGCAAGAATTAATGAGAAAATTAGAAGTCTTTTATTTAGCCAATCAATCCCCAAATATCTACTTTACGTTATTAGGGGACTGTTCTGAAAGTAGCAAAGAAGAGGAAGAATTCGATCAAGAGGTAATGAACGAGGGGAAATTTTTAGTAGATAAATGGAATGAAAAATATAAGCAAAAAGAAGGACAAATGCCAATCTTCAGTTTTATTTATCGAAAACGTCAATGGAATGAAAAAGAAGAATCCTTTTTAGGTTGGGAACGAAAAAGGGGAATGTTGACCCAATTTAACCAATACTTATTAGGAAAAATAAAAAATCCATTCCGTATCAATACCTTAGAAAATCACCAAAAAGAAAAAATTAAATATGTCATTACCCTAGATGCTGATACCGATTTAGTGCTAAATTCAGCTTTTGAATTAGTAGGAGCAATGGCTCATATTTTAAATCAGCCAATCATAGACAGTCAAAAAAATATAGTAGTAGATGGGTATGGAATATTACAACCACGAGTAGGAATCAATTTAGACATTAGTTATCAAACGTTATTTACCAAGATATTTGCAGGAGCAGGGGGAACAGACTCTTATAGTAATGCTATATCAGATACGTATCAAGACAATTTTCAAGAAGGAATTTTTACAGGAAAAGGTATCTATGACTTAGAAGTATATGATAAGGTAGTAGAAAATCAAATTCCAGAAAATACGGTATTAAGTCATGATTTGTTAGAAGGATGTTATTTGCGTTGTGGATTAGCATCTGACATTTTATTAATGGATGGTTACCCAACTAAATACAATAGTTTTATGAATCGACTTTCAAGATGGATTCGAGGAGATTGGCAGATAACTAGATGGATTGGTAGCAAAAGCCCTTTAAATTTATTATCAAAATACAAGATATGGGATAATTTAAGAAGAAGCTTAATAGAAATAGCTATTATGATAGCCATTGTGTATTGTAATGTAATAGGAATCATCGATAGAAAATCATTTTCAGTAACAGTTGCCATATTAATAGGAATATCCATATTTCCTTATGTATTAGAATTTTTGAATGCTTGTATTTTTAGAAAAGAGGGAGAAGAAAAACAAAAAACATTTGCTCCTAAAATATCAGGGATAAAAGGAACTTTTTATAGGGCCATGATTATCATTGGATGTTTGCCATATAAAGCTTATGTTTCCGCAAAAGCAATTCTAAAAACAGGATACCGTGTGTGCGTGACGAAAAAACATCTGTTAGAATGGACTACTTCAGAAGAAGCGGAAAAACAGGCAAAATCCAATTTAGCATCTTACTATAATCAGATGGCATTTAATGTATTAGTAGGAATCATTAGTATTGGTTTAGGATTGTTTCGCGTCAATTTACTAGCTGTTGTATTGGGACTATGGTGGGCTATTACACCTATTATTATGTGGTATGTCAGCAGAGAGATAGAAAAAGTACAACCAGTAGAACAATTAAATGAAGAAGAAAAGAAATATGTTTTAGAAATAGGAAAAAGAACATGGAGCTTTTTTGAAACCTACTTAACAGAGGAAAATAACTATCTAATTCCAGATAATTACCAAGAAGAAAGAAAAGAAAAAGTAGTTCCTAGAACTTCATCAACCAATATCGGATTATCTTTGTTAGCTGTTATCTCTGCTTATGATTTAAAATATATTGACTTAGAAAAAGCAATGGACTTATTAAGTAAGATAATAGATACCATAGAAAGTTTGGCTAAATGGAATGGACATCTTTATAACTGGTATAACATCAAAACCAAAGAACCATTAAATCCTAAATATGTGTCAACTGTCGATAGTGGAAATTTAGCTGGTTATTTATATGTAACCAAGGCCTTTTTCGAAGAATTTGCCAACAGGGACGGACCTTTTTGGCAATTTTCTGAAACAAATGAGAAAGAAGAGAAAGTAGATAAATTAGTAAAAAACGAAAAAAATTGCCAAAAAAGTCCGTCCCTGTTGGCAAATTCCTTGAAAATGAAAATTCAACAAATGATTGAAAATATGGACTTTAGCGTATTGTATAACCATGAACAACAAATTTTTTCGATTGGATTTAATATCGAAGAGAATAAATTGACGGATTCTTATTATGATTTGCTAGCATCGGAAGCAAGACAAGCCAGTTTAGTAGCCATTGCTAAAAAAGATGTACCTAGTAGACATTGGAATTATTTAAGTAGAACTTTAACAACGTTAGGAAAATACAAAGGTTTGATTTCATGGTCTGGGACAGCATTTGAATATTTAATGCCAAATATCAATATACCAAGATATGAAGGAAGTTTACTAGATGAATCTTGCCAGTTTTTAGTAAAAACACAAATGGAATATAGCAAAAATCTGAATATACCTTGGGGAATTTCAGAAGCAGCTTTTAACTTAAGAGATTTGCAATCTAATTATCAATATAAAGCTTTTGGAATACCATGGCTAGGGCTAAAAAGAGGGTTAGCAGATGAAATGGTCGTTTCTAGTTATGCAGGGATATTAGCCATAAGTGAAGTACCAAAAGAAGAAGTGAAAAACTTAAAATGGCTAGAAAAAGAAGGAATGTATGATAAATATGGATTCTATGAATCCATTGATTATACACCGGAAAGAGTAGAAAAAGGGAAAAATTCAGCTATTGTAAAAACGTATATGGCACATCATCAAGGATTAATTTTATTGAGCATTAATAACTTATTTCATCATGATATTTTACAAAAAAGATTTATGAAAAATCCAGAAATAGATGCGGTTAGTATCTTATTACAAGAGACTATGCCAGAAAAAGCAATCATAACAAAGGAAAAGAAGGAGAAGGTTGAAAAGTTGAAATATAAAGATTATGAAAATTATGTGCAAACAACGTATAAGAAAATTGACGAAAGATTAATAACTGGTAACTTTATTTCGAATGAAGATTATGTAGTAGCTATGAATCAAAAGGGGCAAGGTGTTAGTAAATATAAAGATATTTATATCAACCGATTCAAAGCAACCAGTGACTACCCACAAGGGATTTTCTTTGCCTTTAAGAATATTAAAAATAAAAATATTTGGAGTTCAAACTATGCTTATAATGAAAATAAAGAAAGTCAATATCAAATCAGTTTTATGCCAGATAAACACGAACAGGAAATAGTGAATGGAAATATCAAAACAAAAATAGAAACAACGGTAAGTTCCAATCGACCAGTAGAATTAAGAAGGGTTACCTTTGAAAATCAAGGAAATGAAGAAGAAATTTTGGAAGTAACTTGCTATTTTGAACCAGTATTATCGAGAAAAGAACAAGATTACTCCCATCCAGCATTTAATAATTTATTTTTAATTCCAAAACTAGAAGAAGAAACCAATAGTATTATTGTACAAAGAAAAAATAGAGAGGCGAATGCACCTAAGTTCTATTTAGGAGCAAACTTATCCACAAATAGTGAAACCATTGGGGATTTTGAATATGAAATTGATCAAGAAAAATTTATAGGAAGAGGAAATTTAGGAATTCCAGAAAAAATAAAAAATTCTATTCCGTTATCGAAAAAAATGGGCTTAGTAACAGAACCAATCGTAGCATTAAAAAGAACCATTAAGATTATGCCACAAGAAGAAGCATTTATAGATTTTATTTTAGCGGTTAATGAAAAGGAAGAAATGGTAATCGAAAATATTAAAAAATATCAATCAACAGGAAATGTAACCAAAGAATTTGAGTTGTCAAAAGCAAGAGTAGAAGCAGAAAGTAGGTATTTAAGTAGAAAAGGTAGTGACATTGCTATTTATCAAAAAATGCTATCTTATATTATTTTTGATAATCCTATTAAATCACAATTATTAGAAAAGAAAAAGAAACATCCTAATTATCACCAAAGTGAATTGTGGAAATATGGAATATCAGGAGATTTACCAATTATTTTAGTAAAAGTAAGAAATGTGAATGATGGTGATATCGTAAAAGAAGCATTAAAAGCCCACGAATTCTTCCGTATGAAAAAAGTGGAAACAGAAATTGTCATATTAGATGAAGAAAAACATAGCTATGAAAATTATGTAAAAGAAGAGATTGAGGGTAGTATTTTAAATCATCACATGGGATATTTAAAAAATCAAAGAGGTGGAATTTTCACATTAAGTAAAGGGGAAATTGACAAAAAAGATATAGAATTATTAGAGTTTTTAGCAAGTATTATGATAGATAGCGACAAAGGTGGCTTACAGAATAATATAAAAGAATTAGAAGAAAATTATTTGGAAAAGCAAGAAGTAATGGGAGAAGAAGTACAAAAACCAGTATTTGAGGAAGAAGACAAAGAAGATATCGACTTACTTAGCCATTACGAAGAGTTAAAATATTATAATGAATACGGTGGATTTTCAGCAGATGGAAAAGAATATTTAATGCGAATTAATCAAGAAAATAGACTACCAACTGTGTGGAGTCATATCATGGCAAATGAAAAGTTTGGAACGATTGTGACAGAAAATATGGGTGGTTATAGTTGGTATCAAAATTGTCGATTAAATAGGGTATCTTGTTGGAGCAATCAACCAAGTTACGATATTCCATCTGAGGTTATTTATCTAAAAGACGAAGAAACTAAGAAAGCATGGTCATTAGGTTTAAATCCAATGCCAGATGATAGAAATTATAATATTGTCTATGGTTTTGGTTATTGTAAATATATTCATAAAAGTAATGGAATTGAGCAAGAGTTAGAAATGTTTGTACCAAAAGAAGATAGTTGTAAAATTGGAATCTTAAATTTAAAAAATACGACACCAAATCGAAAAAAATTAAAATTGTATTATTATATGAAACCAGTAATTGGAGAAGATGAAATAAAATCCAATGGCTATATTGATTTGAATTTTGATGCTAACAATAATTTGTTACAAGCTCAAAATCTATATCGAGAAGAAATGGAGAAAACCAGAGTTTATGTCTCTTCTAGTGAAAAAATAAAATCGTATACAGGGGATAAAAATTTCTTCTTAGGAGAAGGTGATATAGCAAATCCACAAGCGTTAAAGAAAGTTTCCTTAAACAATCAAAATTCTTTGGGTAAAAAACCTTGTATGGCTTATGAAATTGAAATAGAACTAGAAAGCTTTGAAAATAAGGAAATTTCTCTTATATTAGGAGCAGAAGAAGAGGAAATGGATTGCAAAAATATAGCGTATAAGTATCAAAAAATAGCCAATTGTAAGCAAGAGTTAAATACCATTAAAAATTACTGGAAAGAACTGTTAGAAAGAGTGCAAGTGTATACGCCTTTAGAATCAACCAATATTTTATTAAATGGTTGGATTGCTTATCAAATTATTAGTAGTCGATTGGTAGGAAAAACGGGATATTATCAATCTGGTGGTGCTTATGGATTTAGAGATCAGCTACAAGACACCATAGGGCTAAAATATTTAGAGCCAGAAATGGTAAAAGAGCAGATTATTAAGCACAGTCAGCATCAATTTTTAGAAGGTGATGTGGAACATTGGTGGCATGAAGAAAATCAAAGAGGAATTCGAACTAGATTTTCAGATGACTTATTGTGGCTTTGTTATCTAACAATAGAATATATCAGTTTTACAGGAGATAAGAGCATCTTAGATATAAAAACGCCTTATATAGAAGGAGCTGAATTAGAAGAAAATCAAGACGAAAGATACGAAAAGTATTTACTATCCAAACAAGAAGGAACCATTTATGAGCATTGTATCAAAGCCATAGAAAGAAGCCTGAATTTTGGCGAAAACGGACTTCCTAAAATTGGTTCTGGTGACTGGAATGATGGTTTTAGTACCGTAGGAAATAAAGGCAAGGGAGAAAGTGTGTGGTTAGGATTTTTCCTAAGTTTCATTTTGGAGCATTTTATATCTATTTGCAAAGAAAGAGGAGAAGAACCACTTGCACAAAAATATGAAGAAATAAAAAATAATCTAAAAAAAGCATTAAATACCAACGCTTGGGATGGAAGATGGTATAAAAGAGCTTTTATGGATGACGGAAATGTGCTAGGAAGTATGGAAAATGAAGAATGTAGGATTGACAGTATTGCACAAAGCTGGAGTGTCATTTCAAAAGTAGGAGATAATGACAAGAAATATATTTCGATGGAAAGCTTAGAAAATCATCTAATTGACCGAGAAAATGGCATTATCAAATTACTAGATCCACCATTTGAAAAAAGTAAGCTAGAACCTGGTTATATTAAAGCTTATTTACCAGGCGTTAGGGAAAATGGTGGACAATATACCCACAGTTCGGTATGGGTTATTATAGCAGAAGCGATGTTAGGGTTTGGGGATAAGGCATTAGAATTATATCGTATGATTAATCCCATTGAGCATAGCAGAACCAAAGAAGCTAGCAAAAAATACAAAGTAGAACCCTATGTTATTCCAGCTGACATTTATGGAACAGGAAATTTAGCAGGAAGAGGAGGATGGACATGGTATACAGGTTCTGCCAGTTGGTACTATAAAGCTGGAATTGAAAATTTGTTAGGACTAAAAGTAGAAAATGGTTATTTAAAAATAGAACCTTGTATTCCAAAAGATTGGAAGGAATATCAGATAAGATATCAGTATAAAGAAAGTATTTATCATATTACGATTAAAAACCCAAATGGAAAGAATGGTTTTGAATCAGACAATAGTAAGGTACTTTTGAATGGTAATGAGGTAGAAAATTCCATTAAACTAGATGGTAGTAGGAATGTTTATCAAATAGAAGTACAACTGTAATATGGCGAGTGGCGGGTTTGGGACAGGCACGAACTCGCCATTCTCTTTTTGCAACTGGTTCCGCCACTGGTTCTGGGTTTAAATGGCAACTTTTAATTATATTATTATTTTATTGAATAATAATATAATTAAAAGTTGCCATTTAAATCCGGAACCAGTGGCGGATTAAAAAATTTGTCACCAATGGGAAAGGAATGTCCCCCAATCCCTCTATTATAAATCATAAAAGTTTTTAAATTCATAGCCTTGTTCTTTTAAATAATTAATGGAACCTTTTAAAATAGAAGGTGTATCATTTACATCTGATGTGTCGTGCATCAAAATAACTAAGGTACCTTTATTTTTAGAAGATTTCTTCAGATTTTTTAATAGTTGATTATGACTATATTTTTTAACAGAATCATTATTCAAACAATTCCAATCAACATAGGTATAATTCATTTCAGTTAGAAGTTTAACAGATTCTTTTTTCTTAGATTTATAATTAGAAGACATATAACCATTGGGAAAACGGAAAACATGAGAACAATAATCTTCTATGCCAACAGCTTTTCCAATTTCGATATCTGTATTTTTTACTTCAGAGATGAAGCTATCAGAACTTTGGTATAATTTACGGTTATCATGATGGTAACCATGATTGGCGATATAATGTCCTTCGTCATAAGCTCTTTTTACTAATTCGGGATGTTCTTTTACATGTTTTCCAACGACAAAAAACGTAGCTTTTACATCTTCTGCTTTCAATATGTCTAGTATTTTGCCAGTAGCTTTCAATGTGGGTCCATCGTCAAAAGTAAGATAGGCGATTTTTTCTTCTTTTTTAGTTAACGTGGCAATTTCTTCTTTTAGTGATTCTTCTATTACACTGTTTGTGGTTAATTCAATAGCAAAGGAGAAAGGAATATTAAAATAAAAGAATAAAGAAGATAAAAGAAGGCAAAGAATGATAATAGTAATTACTATTTTTTTGTGTAAAATAATGATTTTCATATGACCTCCTCTATAACATAAATATATGAGAAGAACATAAAAAAATACCTTGCATTTTTACACATAAAGAAGACAATTATTTTTAAAATTAAAAAATAGCTCATATATTTCTATATAAGCTATTTTTATTAAATACTATCAGCTTCTTCACGGGAAATATAGCCATATTCGACCATTTTATTCAAGACATGTTTTTGACGTTTTTTCGCTAAATCAGGATTAACCGTTGGTGCATAAACCGAAGGGGCGTTAGGAACGCCAGCTAACATACTAGCCTCTGATAGCGTTAAATCCTTAGGCTCTTTCTGATAATATCCCATACTAGCATCATAAATACAATAATAGCCATCGCCAAAATAAGAAGAATTAACATATAAGGCAAAGATTTCATCTTTACTATAATTTTTTTCTAAATCATAAGCAGCAAAGATTTCTCCCAATTTTCGCACGATATTCTTGTCTTGATTAAAAACAATATTTTTAGCAACTTGTTGTGTAATGGTACTACCACCTTCATCGAATTCACCATCACGAATATTGGTATAAAAAGCTCTAGCAATACCAATTGGGTCAATAGGTCCATGATTGTAGTACCTATGATCTTCAACGGCAATCACAGCATGAATATAATTTTCTGGTAATTTGTCGAAGGAAGTGTAGTGTTCTTTACTGGTTATTTCTTCTACTCTAGTCATTAAAGGTTTTTGTTTTAACGTATTAGAATAATAACTAAAACCAATAACAAAGAGAATAGTTGTTACGACAACAAATAATAGGAGTAAAATTATTAATATTTTTCTAAATAGTTTCATAAATACCTCTTTTCTTTCTACATTATATAACAAATATTGCAACAAAGAAATAGAATTCATAAAAAATTAAGATATAAGTTTGATTTAAGTTTCGAGTTTTTTCTGGTAAGGTTAGCTCCCACCTCTTGTCAAAAAATATGGTTATTTTGAATAAATGATGAATGTGACTGGAATAAGATTAGGAATTCTTAATCATTTTACGGTAAGAGTTCAAGCTTGTCTTGGAAAGGACCCGTAAAATTATATTAGAATTCCTTGAATTATGAAGGGATCCGAAGAATTTATGAAAAATAACCATATTTTTTGACAAGAGGTGGGAGCTAACCTTACCAGAAAAAACTCGAAGTTTAAATAAGTAGGAAGCTTTACAAAACAATAGGCATATGATACAATGGAAACAATGAAATATAAGTATATTTCGTTTAGTAGTAATACCTAAAAGAGGTGAAAAAATGATAAAATTTACAAAAATGCATGGGCTAGGGAATGATTATGTGTATATGGATGCCATCCAACAAACCATAGAAAATGAATCATCTCTAGCTCAATTTGTAAGCGACAGGCACTTTGGCATTGGGTCAGATGGACTCATTTTAATTTGTAAAAGTGAAATAGCAGACTTTAAAATGAGAATGTTTAATGCAGATGGAAGCGAAGCGGAAATGTGTGGAAATGGAATACGTTGTGTAGGAAAATTTGTATATGACAAAGGATTAACAGAAAAAACAACGGTAGATATAGAAACACTAGCAGGAATTAAAACATTAAAATTGAATGTGAAAGAAGGAAAAGTTCAAACGGTAAGAGTTGACATGGGGGAACCGGTTTTAAAACCAGAAGAAATACCAGTTATGGCAATAGAAGAACCAGTAAAAAATTTAAAAATAAAAGCACTAGATAGAGAATTTACATTTACTTGTGTATCTATGGGAAATCCACATGCTATCACGGTTATAAAAGATGCCAAAAATTTTGAAGTTGAAAAATATGGTAAGATTTTAGAAGTAGCCTCAGCCTTTCCCAACAAAACAAACGTGGAATTTATAGAAATTCAAGATAAAGAGCATGTTAAAATGAGGGTTTGGGAAAGAGGCTCAGGAGAAACGTTAGCCTGTGGGACAGGTGCTTGTGCAACAGCAGTTGCTTGTAATTTAAATGGATTAACAGGTAGACACGTATATATTGAATTATTACGGAGGAATTTTAGAAATAGAATGGAAGGAAGAAGATAACCATGTTTATATGACGGGTTCAGCCACTACCGTATTTGAAGGAGAACTGGGATTAGGGGACACTCTTAATACATAATGTCAAATAAAGAAATTGTTTAAAGTTGCCAAACAAACTTGGAATCATTGGACGGGAACATTAGAAATTAAAATTGCCAAAAAGGACCGTCCCCAGTGGCACATTGGCAAAAAAGGAGGATAATATGAGTTTAATTAATGAAAATTTTTTGAAGTTACAAGATAGCTACTTATTTTCAACCATAGCTAAAAAAGTAGCAAAATATACAGAAGAAAATCCAGATAAAAAAATTATAAAATTAGGAATTGGAGATGTGACCAAACCAATCGTACCAGCTTGTTTAGAAGCAATGCATAAGGCAGTTGATGAAATGGGAACAGAGCAAGGATTTAAAGGTTATGGGCCTGAACAAGGATACGAATTTTTAAGAAAAGCGATTGTTGAAAATGATTATAAAGCAAGGGATGTAGAAATAGAACCAGATGAAATTTTTGTATCAGATGGAGCCAAATGTGATTGTGGGAACATCGTAGATATTTTTGCACAAAACAATAAAGTAGCCATAACGGATCCCGTTTATCCCGTATATTTGGATACGAATATTATGTCTGGAAGAAATATTAGCTATTTGCCAGTAACAGCAGAAAATAACTTTAAACCAGATTTACCAAAAGAAAAAGTAGATATGATTTACTTATGTTTTCCCAATAATCCAACAGGAACTGTTTTAGCCAAAGAAGATTTAAAAAAATGGGTAGCGTATGCGAAAGAAAATCAATCTATTCTTTTATATGATGCAGCTTATGAGGCTTTCATTACAGAAGAAAATATACCACATAGTATTTATGAAATAGAAGGAGCCAAAGAAGTGGCAATTGAATTTAAAAGCTATTCTAAAACAGCAGGATTTACAGGGGTTAGATGTGCTTATGTGGTAGTGCCAAAAGCCTTAAAAGGATACACAAAAGAAGGGGAAGCAGTAAGCCTAAATAAGCTATGGAATCGTAGAACTTGTACTAAATTTAATGGGGTATCTTATATGGTACAAAGAGCAGCAGAGGCAACTTATAGTGAAGAAGGAAAGAAGCAAATTAGGAATAATATCAATGCCTATTTAGAAAATGCTAATATTATTAAAGAAGGATTAGAAGAAGCAGGATTTAGTGTGTATGGAGGAGTGAATTCACCTTATGTTTGGTTGAAAGTGCCAGAGAAAATGACATCTTGGGATTTTTTTGATGAACTTTTAGAAAAAGCAAATGTAGTAGGAACACCAGGAAGTGGATTTGGGACACATGGTGAGGGCTATTTTAGATTGACCGGTTTTGGAACCAAAGAGAATACAGTGGAAGCAATTGAAAGAATTAAAAAAATATTTTAAGGAATTAAAATAAAGTATCTAAGAGCTATATAATTTGACATTATGTAGCTCTTATAATTGTATATTAAGAAACAAAAAAATAGATAAATTTTTTTGAATTAAAAGATAGTATTTCTAGATGAATAAAAACAAAACAAAAATTCGTAAAACTATTGACATTTTTTAGAAAGATTTATATAATAGAAAAAACAAAAAAAGGAGAAAACAATGAAAGAACAATTTATAGAACTATTAAAAACGGTAAAAAGAGAAGGAATCGAAGAACTAATCAAATTTTTAGAAAAATCAGACTTTTTTGTAGCACCAGCAAGTACGAGATTTCATGGAGACCATGAAGGAGGGTTAGTAGAGCATAGTTTAAAAGTATATGAAATATTAAAACACAAAGTGCAAAACTGTATTATGCCAATCGACATACCAGAAGAATCCATTATTATCATTGGTTTATTGCATGATATTTGTAAAACTAACTTTTATAAAGTAGATTATAGAAATGCTAAAAATGCACTAGGAGTATGGGAGAAAGTTCCTTATTATACAGTAGATGACACCATACCTTATGGACATGGAGAAAAGTCAGTCATGATGATAACAGAGTATATGAAATTAACGCCAGAAGAAAAATACTCTATTCGTTGGCATATGGGATATACGGAACCAAAAGAAAATTATAATGCCATTGGAAGTAGTTACACCAAATATCCAATTGCGTTATTAACACACGAAGCAGACTTAGAAGCAACTTACTTTTATGATACATAAAATGGGAAAGGAAAAGGTAACATGTTAGCATATATAAAAGGAACTTTAGAAATGAAAATGACAGGCTATATCGTAATTGATGTAGGAGGTTTAGGATACAAAATATTCATGTCAGAAGTAGGAATTGAAAAAATAGGAAACATAGGGGAAACGGTAAAAGTACATACTTATTATAAAGTAAGAGAAGATGATATTAGTATTTATGGATTTAATACCCTAGAAGAACTAAAAATGTTCGAACTATTAATCAGCGTAAGTGGGGTAGGAGCTAAAACAGCACTAACCATGCTAGCTGTATGCGAACCATCTGAATTTGCTTTAGCTGTCATTTCAGAAGACGTAAAGGCACTAACTGCTATACCAGGAATTGGAGCAAAATCGGCACAAAGAATTATTTTAGAATTAAAAGATAAAATAGCAAAAGAACAAGAAATTGAGAAAATAAATGCACAAGTAAATAGTAAATCGAAAACAAAACAACAGGCAGAAACAGAAGATAAGTTAAAAGTTGTGATAGAAACTAATAATAAAGTAGCAGAAGCAATAGCGGCACTACAAGTATTAGGCTACAACAAAAAAGAAATAGAAAAAGCACTTACGAAATTAGATAAAAATGAGTTATCAACAGAAGAACTAATCAAAAAAGGATTAAATCTTTTGGGAAAATAATAGTAAGGAAAAAATAGAGCATGGAAGAAAAATGGATAAAAGTTAGAGAAATACAGAAAGTATTTAATTTAGTCAAGGACGAAGAAATAATAAATTTTAGCCAAAAAGAATGGGAAGAAATAATAAAACAATATAAAATTAAATATAAATTTGATATTATTCAAAAAACTGAATATAGAGAACTAGGAAGATTAAAATCATGTTTGCAATCAGTTTATGTATTGTGCTTATATACAACAAAAGAAGATTTACAAGAAATGAGAAGGATAATAAATGATATAGACAATGCAGAATTGCAAATACCAGAAGAATTAAAAGAGGAAATAGAAGAGAAAGAAGAAGAAACAGAAATACAGAAACGAAGTAGATATTTTTTTATAATACTGATGATAATATTAATTATATTCGAAATTATGATAATAATTTTTACAGAAAAAGATAGTGAAATAGTAAAATATATACTCATAGCAATCTTTATTTTAATTGAAGTATGGGCAATAAAGATAAACTTAAAAAAAGAAAAAAGAGGAAATAAGAATGAATCAAAATGAACCATTAGCCTTTAGAATGAGACCCAAAACGCTAGAAGAATATGTAGGGCAAGAACATGTAATTGGGAAAGATAAAATTTTATATAGAACGATAAAAGCAGACAGATTATCCAGTATCATTTTATTTGGACCTCCCGGATGTGGAAAAACATCATTAGCAAGAGTTATCAGTGAAACAACGAAATACAAATTCTATAAAATAAATGCCGTAACATCAGGAGTGGCAGATATCAAAAAAGTAGTAGAAGAAACGAAAAATTTCATGTTAAATCCTATTGGAAAAAGTATATTATTTATTGATGAAATTCATAGATTTAACAAATTACAACAAGATGCTTTGCTACCCTTTGTAGAAAATGGAACCGTCATTTTAATTGGAGCAACAACAGAAAATCCCTATTTTGAAGTTAACAAAGCGTTGATTTCTAGGTCAATGGTAGTAAAACTAAATCCATTAACAGAAAAAGATATTTATCACGTATTAAAAAATGCGCTAGAAAGAAAAGATGGATTAGGAGAATACAACATTAAAATAGAAGATGAAACCTTACAAAAAATAGCAGCTATTAGTAATGGAGATGTAAGAACAGCCTTAAATGGGTTAGAAGTAGCAACATTAACAACGCCAATCGAAGAAGATGGTTATATTCATTTAACAGATGAAGTAATTAAAAATAGCATTCAAAACAGAAAAGCCATTTTTGATAAAAATGGAGAAGAACACTATGACAATATCAGTGCTTTCATTAAATCTATGCGAGGATCTGATCCAGATGCAACCATATTTTATTTAGCAAGAGCCTTAAATGGAGGAGAAGACCCATTATTTTTAGCAAGAAGGATTGTAATATGTGCATCAGAAGATGTGGGAATGGCAAATCCAAATGCTTTAGTAGTAGCAAATAGTGCTATGCAAGCGATTCATATGATAGGTATGCCAGAAGCAAGAATTTTATTATCAGAAGCAGCGATATATGTTGCAACATCTGAAAAATCAAATGCAACTTATTTAGGTATTAACCAAGCATTAGAAGATGTACAAACCAAAGATACGGGAGAAATTCCAATGCACATACGAAATGCACCAATTGAAAAAATGAAAGAATTAGGTTATAGTAAAGGATATTTATACCCACACGATTTTCCAGGACATCATGTAGAACAACAATACTTACCAGACAAAATGCTAGGAACTAAATACTATAATCCAGATTAATGCAATGGGAATTTTTTAGCGCTGGAAACGAAGTGAAATAGAGAAAAAGTAAGTCCTTAAAATAGATTATTAATAGACATTTTATTGAATAAAAAAACAAAAATTGGAAAACCTACTAAAAAGTAGGTTTTTTAGTGAGGCTTGATTATGGTAAAAAAAATAATAATTGGATTATTAGCTGGAGCCGTCAGTGGTTTATTTTCAACAGGAGGAGGCATGATATTAGTACCAGCATTTATTCATCTATTAAATATAGATGACACAAAAGCAAGAGGTACTTCTGTTTTTTGTATTTTACCTATGGTAATAACCAGTAGTTTTTTCTATTATCAAGGAAATTTTATTGATTGGAAAATTGCATTTTTGTGTGCCATAGGAGGAGCCATAGGAGGATATATAGGAGCAAAATTGTTGAAGAAATTGCCAGAAAAAGTGATGAAAATAGCATTTACCATATTCTTAACCTATGTATCTTATAAAATGATTTTTAATTAATAGGGAATAAGGTATTCTTTAATCTTTAGGAGGAAGTATGACAGAAATCTTAATTGGAATTGTATCAGGAATTGTAAGTGGAACAGGAATGGGAGGAGGAACCATCCTAATTTTTCTTCTATCATTTATGTTAGGAATTGAACAACATGTAGCACAAGCAACCAATTTGATTTTTTTTATTCCAACTGCTATTGTGGCTATCATTGTCAATTTAAAAAATAAAAATATTGATATGAAATTAGCTATCTTGATATCTGTGTTTGGCATCTTTGGTGCCATAATAGGAGCCAATATATCCATTCATATTGATGTAGCAATTCTAAAAAAATGTTTTGGCGTTTTTTTAGCAATTGTAACGTTAAATGAAATATATTCCATTTTTAAATTATATGTAAAAAAGTATAAAAGTAACCAAAAAGAGAGACAATAAAAATGAGGTGAATAAAATGAAATTTGTTAAAGGTGTTATGATTGGTGGATTAATTACTACTGGATTAATGATGATGTATGCAGAAAATGACGTAATGAACAAAAAAAAGCTTATGAAAAAAGGTAAGCAATTTGCAAAAAAAATGGGAATTATGTAAGAAAAAAAGTTGCCAAAAAGGTCCGTCCCCTTTGGCAACTTTTAAAATTTGATATTTTATTACTTACATTCAGATTTTTCAAAACAGTCTTCTTTTTCATGTTTTTCACATTTATCACATTTATCGCAATCATCGATAAAACAATCGCATTTGTCACATTTATCACCTTTTAAGCATTTGCCTTCATGATGACATTTAGCACAAATTTTGATTTTTTTCGTATCGTTTACCCAAATTTGTAAAGCATATTCTTTACCAGGACAAAGAGGTCCAAATACAAATTCTCCTTCTTTATCTGTAAAAGTATGACCGATTGGTCTTCTTTCTTCTTTACCATGTTCGCAAACAACTTCCACTAATTTAACAACAGCATCTTTAACTGGTTCTTTAAAACAATTTTTTACAACTCCATAAATAACGTCACGATTGTCTTCTGGTAAAGTTATATCTAAATCAAATTGTTTTCCTCCTGAGATTACTCCATCAACATCAAGAACTGGACAAAAAGGTTTTTTATTATCCATTTCCATATCTATCATTCCTTTCTTTTTTGTAACTTTAAGGTTACTTTATATTATTATATGAAGAAAAATGGAGAAAGTTGATAGATACTGTCTAGCATTTCTAAAAAAATTTTTGTATAATAGATATAATGTTAGAGAAAAAGTTGGGATAAAAATGAATAAAAAGAATATCAGTATTATAGTGGTAGAGTTAATAATTTTCAGCATTTTATATGGTATAGTGAATTCTAATTTTATGGAAAGAATACCACAATGTTGGATATATGATGTAACAGGGTTACTTTGTCCTGCCTGCGGAGGAACTAGATGTGTTATTTATATGTTAAAGGGAAATTGGCTACAAGCATTTTCTTTTCATGGTCTATTTTTTATCGGAATACTATATTTATTAAGTGTGAATCTAATCTATATCATTAACTTAAATAAAGAAAAAAAGATAGCTACTTGGCTCTATCCAAAATATTGGTATGGTATTATTTTTGTAATACTTCTTATGATTTACACAATTATGCGAAATTTGTTGTAAAAAATAAAAAAAAATAGTATAATAGAAATATAAAGAAAGGGGTGCTTATTATGGACGAGGAGAAGAAAGAAATAAAGGAAGTAGAAAAAGTTGACAATACAGAAAATACAGAGAAAACAAACACAGAGCAAAAGAAAGAAGTAGTAACAGAAACAATAGTAAAAGAAGAGCCAAAAAAGGAAAGAAAAGGATTTTGTATTACGTCTATGGTATTAGGAATTATAGCATTAGTATTTTTCTGCGTTTGGTACATATCTATACCTTGTGCCATTTTAGCAATCATATTTGGTGTTTTAGGAATTAAAACGATTCATAAAGGTATGGCAATAGCAGGGCTAGTAACAGGAATAATTGGCTTAGTAATTTGGGCTATCCTTATCGTTTTAATATTTTGCTTCGGTTTTGCTATGGGAGTTTTTGATTCCTTAGATAACGATTATCATAGCTATGATTGGTCTGATACGTTAGATACTGATTATGACAGCGATGATTGGTTTGATTATGAATAATAGAAAATTATTAGAAATTGCCAAGAGGGGACGGACCTTTTTGGCAATTTTTGTAGTAAAAAAGAAATTGACAATATTGCGTCAACTTCTTTTGTTTTTAGATAATAGGAAAGTGATACTTTCCTATTATCTAAAAATACATTGTACAGAAATTTTCTAACGAAAATTTCGCACGCAAACAAATTAACGGAAAGCCAAAGTGAAAAGTTAAAATTATGCTAATTTTAAGGCTTTCCGATTTGTTTTAAAATTAATATTTATGCAAATAATTTATTAATTCATCATACACAGGTTTTCTATCAACAATAATTTTTTTATCACACATATCAATTAATTCGTTGATCGTTACAAATTTAATTGCTTGCACTTCAGATTCTTGCATTTTGATGTCTTTGATATCAATATTTTCTTTTCTTAAAATAAAGAAATCGTAAAATTAATTTTCAATAAAATCATTTGAAAATTTTTGTTGTGTTCGATAAGAAAACATATAGCGAAAAGATTTAATATCAACATGATAACCTAAGCTAACAATGAAATTTATTTTATAAATTCAGCTAATTTCGAATTTTCCTCTGAGAGAAAGCATACAATTAAAATAGCTTTAACTTGGAGGGATTTTTATGTTTTTCGTATTTAACAAGCAAAAAATATACACATACTTAGTATCAATCGTAACGGTAGTCTTATTATTTTGTGTAGCAGGGAGCCTAAATAATACAAGTAATGGAGGAAACACCATACAAACTGCAAGTACCACACAAAAACGATTACCAATATACAATGTACAAACGGAGGAGAAAAAAGTAGCATTTACTATGAATTGTGCATGGTAACAATTACTTTTGTGATAGAAACTAAAGTTACTAGTCAGCCTTATTACTTGTTTTCTTGTGAGAACGCTTAATATATGATTTTTTCATACCTTGTGTGTCGCAACTTCCAGAATCAAATATACTAGTCTGTAAGTTGCTCCAATCGCACTCGCCAAAGGCTCGTTTGGTCGCTTACGCGGTATTTCAAAAATAATATATTAAGCTTTCTCACTAAAAAATATAAGAGCAGGCTGACTAGTAACAACTAAAAACAAGTTATTTTAGAATTTATTTAAAATTGTTGAAAAAGCAATGTAAGTTATAGTATAATAAGGATGTACAAGGAAAGGTTGGGAAAGTAATGTCAAAACAGGAAGTAAAAGTATTAAACTATGTAATTATTTGTATAGATGAATTTGCTAAACAAAAAAAGATAAGTAGACAAGAAGCATATAATTATTTAAAGAAATATAAAGGTTTAGAGTTTTTAAATGAATGTTATGAGGCAGAGCATACAGTAAGTTTAAATGATGCCGTTGAAGATTTAATACAAGTGTGTAAGGGAAATGGAGGAAATATTCAGTGATTTTGTATCATGGTTCAAATACCAAAGTAGATAAAGTTGATTTTAGTAAATGTAGAAAATATAAAGATTTTGGACAAGGCTTTTATTGTACTACTATACAAAAACAAGCAGAATTTATGGCTATTAGAACTACAAAAAGAATGAAAATAGGAATGCCAGTTGTTAATGTATTTGAGTTGGACGAAAGCATATTTCAAGATAAAAACATTAGAATAAAAAAGTTTAGTAATATTCCATCAGAAGAATGGGCGAGATTTATTTTGAATAATAGAGATATAAGTTTTAAAAATATGGATAGTTTAGAATGTAATGTAGATAATAAATATGATTTAGTAATTGGACCAGTTGCAGATGACGATATTGTTGCTTTATTATGGCAGGTAAAAGATTCATTATCTACAGTATCGGAGATAGTGGATAAACTTAAATATAAAGAACTTACAGATCAATATTCATTTCATACTGAAAAAGCACTAAAATATCTGAAAGGAGTATAAAAATGGTTAAAGAGGGATTAAATTATTTAGTAACCAGAACCACTCAGGAGCTAGTAAAAATAGTTAGTGAGGATAATAATATAACAGTAGAAGAAGCTATGGATATAGTATATAACTCAAAAACATTTGAATTATTATGTGATTTAGAAACGCATTTATATTATGAATCACCAGCATATGTATATGAGATATTAAAAGAAGAATTAGAAAAAAATAAGTAGAAGATGGAAGTTGACGTATGAGTGAAAAAATATATACAATTGAAGAAATAAAGAAAATACTAGAAGAACTTTTAAGAGATAAGCCAGTATATCAAGTAATACTATTTGGTTCTTATGCCAAGCAAAAAGCCACTCCCAAAAGTGATATAGATTTAATAATAGATACAAACTCCGAGTTGAAAGGATTTGCATTACTAAAGTTAATATGCCAAATAGAAAAAAAGTTTAAAAAAGAAGTTGATGGATTTGAAAAATATGAGATAATAGAAAATTCATTAATTGACAAAGAAATAAAAGAAACAGGAATTATTGTATACCAAAAATAAAGATTTGAAGAAAATATTGGAAGATAATAACAATTGAAAATCTCTTATGAAAATACCCCAAAAGAATTACTGATTTTAAAGTTAGTAGTTCTTTTTTTATATTCTAGGAAAGTTATCATGGTATGATAACTTTCCGTAGAAGATAAATATGGCAGAAGTTAGATTTTGTAGCAGTTTGCACTGCGTACAAAATCTTGATTCTGGTTTTTTAGTTAGAAATTGTGAGAGCATAATTTCAAAAAGAAACGAGGTGAATATTGAAATACATAAATATAAATCAAGAATTGAAATTTAAGTTCTGCCAAGTACCAAGAAAAATTTTATACACAGAGCCATACAAATCGATTTTGTGCCCTTTATCTCAGTTAGGATATATCTTTATACTAGACAGATTAAATTTATCAAGAATGAATCATAAAGTAGATGACTATGGAAACATATATATTTTTATAACCAGAAAAGAGATGGGAGAATATTTAAAATCAAGTAGTAAGACAGTTATAAAAGTATTCAAAGAACTAGAAAAGGCAAAATTAATAAAACAAGAAAATCAAGGGAAAGGTAAAGCTTATAAAATATATGTTGTTGATATATATTCAGAAGATGAACAGAAGGAAAAATTACATATAACTAATGAAAAAAATACAAATAAAGTATTGGAATTTTTACAACTAAATAATATAGATAAAAAATATAAACAACAATATAAAACTAAAAATTGCAATTATAAAAGTGATAGGGATTATAGTAATTTTGATTGGACAAGTTTATATGCCAATAAATTTTAGAAAATGAGTTGACATTAATTTGAACAAGAGTTAACATCACACAACAATAGGAGGTGATGCTAAGTGGGAAAAGAAAAAGTCAATATGCTAGAAACAATATTTGAAGCAAGGGAAGAAGATTTAGCTTTTATTGATGAAAAAGATAAAAAGTTTATGAGTCAAGATAAAGCAAATAAAATTAAAAAGTCTGATTTTTTAAATAAAGAATTAGAAAAAATTCCATATAATCTTAATTGGTTAAAAGATAGTATTGAAAGATTAATAAAAGATTATGTGGAAACGATTGATTTTGAAAGTTATTATTTTCATAAAAAATATTATTTTGCAGGATTAAAAGATGGAATGAAATTAAAGGAAGAATTAAAATAACATTAAAAGACAATATAAATTTTGAGATTTATATTGTTTTTTCTTGGCTAATAATGCGATATGCATTTGATATCACAAAAACACAAATGTAATACTGCTAAAAGCCACGCTTTTAGGCAGTTGTCGGAAGATGAGATATCTCCCTGATCCTGCAAAATGCTGAGGCTGTTGAAATCTTGATTTTTTTATAGCCTTAGTATGCATTTTGTATTGCTTTGGGGTGATTTTGAAAAGAAAAAATAAAAAAAGAATGGAGGTCAAAATTTGAAAGAAAATAAAGATGAAGAATTAGTAACGATGGTAATAAGAATACCAAGATATAAAAAGAAAATGATAAAAAATATAGCAAAAAGTCAAGGAAGATATGAGGCAGATATTATTAGAAGCGGAATAGATAAAGAATTAAATTTAGATTTATACCAAGATAAAATGGAAGAATTAATAAAAGAAATTTTAAAACCAATTGAAGAAAAATTAAATAAATTTTTAAGTTCACAACGAAAAATAAATGCAAAATTTTTAAGAACTACAGCTATAAATACATATCTAAATAGTGAAGTTATGAAAAATTTGTTAGGCGATGAATATTATGAACAATTTAATATGATGTTAAATAATGCAAGAAAGAAAGCAAATTACTATATCAGTAGAGATACTGAAGGAATGAGTAAGATGGATTTGTATGATTTTTATAATATAGGTGATATTTATAGAGAAGAATTTAGGAATGAATAATAATTCAAAATAAAAGAATGATAAGAAATTGGAATTTGCTCGGTGTAAAATATTGTAAAATAAGGAATAGTATGCTATAATATTTATGTAAAGGAACAAAACCTAAGTATGACTTTTTCACAAAAACAAATAAAAGGAGGAATGCTTCATGAAAGAAGAAAAAGTTTTGTACGTTAAATTACCTGAAGGTGCACAATATCGGAAGGTAATAGTAGCAGAGGATGGCATGATTGGTATTGCATATTCAGAAGAGTGCACATGTCAGCAAAAAGAAAAAGCAAAGGTAGAAATACCGAAGCCAAAAGCTCTTGTAGGAGGAAGTGAGGTATATCAAAACGACGAAGTACCATACTGGTACTGTAAAATCAAAAATGGTAGAGATACTTTTATGCATGTCTACATGGAAGATTTAACAGAAGAGGATTTGTTATATGATTCCAAGACAGGAAAGAAAAGGAAATTTTCTACCGAAAGACAGAAGAAGTATAAAAAAGATGTTTTGGAAGCATTGGCAAACAAACCGAAAGAAGGATTTCGGTGGATAGCAGTGTACGAACCTTCACCTACGCCAAATGGTAGTGTCCAGTTTGTAGAGGGCGAAAGACCATTAGTAAGACTCAGCTGTCCAGAGTGGGATAAAATGCTGAAAGAATATTCACCAGAAAACGAAAGTGCTAAGATTTCAAAAACCACCTATTTCTTACTGTCATTACGGTGGTTAAAGGATGGTTTTGCTACTTTAGAACAACTAGCGGATCATTCAGAGGAGATAGGACATTATAGGGATTCGGAAAATCCAAAACATGATTTTGAAAAGACAGGAGAAAGAAAATTTGGTGGTGTATGTGGTTTTGTAGGAAATACTTGCATAATAGTAGAAGACCCAAACTCCGAGTCAGGTTATTCGCTTCTTGGCGGTAATTACCACAGCAATGGTATACTATTTCCGTTTGCCGACGTCTATCATGTTAATTATCCTAACTACAAGAACAATGATAGCGTTGTTTGGCTCGAGCTTAAAAAGTAGTACTGTCCACTGTTACAAACTACAAAAGAGAGAACTTTTAAAAATTAAGTTCTCTCTTTAAAATGATTGGAGATGAAAAAAATGGTAAAAAACAATAATGAATTAATTATGATACCTAAAATAGAAAAATATATAGAATATATGCTTACAGTATTATTAAAATTACCACGTACAGAAAAATTTAGTATTGGAACAGAGATAAAAACAAGCATGTACGAAATGTTAAAAAATGTATTGTTAGCAAGTAAAATAGATAAAAATAAAAGATTGCAAATTTATAATATAGTAGATAGTCATATATATTATCAACGAATTTGTATAAGAATTCTATATAATCATAAATGGATTGATGAGAAAAAGTATAAATATAGTAATGAACTATTAAGTGAGATAGGAAAAATACTAGGAGGACTTATAAAATCATTAGGAGTAAAAAAATATGCCTAAAACAATAAGAAATAAATATGATGAAGTAGTGACTTTTAACAAATTATTGGAAGCACATAAAAAAGCTAGAAGAGGAAAAAGAGAAAAGAAAAAAGTAATTCAGTTTGAATTAATGTTAGAGGATGAACTATTAAATTTAGAAAAAGAACTGAGAAGTGGAACGTATAAACATGGGAAATATCATACTTTTCAAATATATGAACCAAAAGAAAGAACAATTATGGCTTCTGAGTATAGAGATAGAGTAGTACATCAATGGTATGTAGAAAATTTTATAAAACCATATTTTGTACCACAATTTATAAATACAACTTATGCTTGTATTGAAGGAAGAGGAATGCACAAAGCATCTAAAGATGTGCAGATTGCAATGAGAAGAGCTAAAGATAAATGGAATCGTTATTATATCTTAAAAATGGATGTAACCAAATACTTCAAAAATATAGATAAAAGAGTATTATGGGATATCTTAAAAAGAAAAATAAAAGACAGAAAATTATTATGGCTTACAAGAGAAATTCTACTATCAACAGAAGGAATGTTGGGTTTACCACTTGGAAACTATACATCTCAGATGTTTGCCAATATATATTTAAATGAATTAGATCAATTTATAAAACATAAACTAAAATGTAAATATTATTTTAGATATATGGATGATATGATTATTTTGACACAAAATAAGGAAATGTCACAATATTGTTTAAAAAATATTACAAATTTTTCGGAGAGCAATTTGAGATTGACATTAAATTCTAAAACGAAAATATTTAAAGATATACAAGGTGTAAATTTTTGTGGATATAAGATAAATGAAAGAAGAATGAAAATAAGAAATACAAGTAAAACTAGAATGAAAAGAAAATTAAAAAAATATACAGAGTTATTAAAGGAAAACAAAATCACATTACCTGAAATACAAAGAAGTATAGCAGGTTGGCTAGGCTATGTCAAACATGCAGATTCTTATAATTTAAGAAAAAGTATGTTTTATATAGAGGGATAAACTTAAAGGAGTTTAAGTTATTCGCTTCTTGGCGGTAATTACAACAACAATGGTAACAAATATCCGTTTGCCGACGTCAATCATATTAATAATCCTAACAACAAGAACAATGATAGCGTTGGTTGGATCGAGCTCTAATATATAATCAGATTATATATTTTAAGGAATATATACAGTATGATATTAGAATATTAAAGGAAGTTTATTCCTTCTTAAAATTAACATTTTAAGTAAATATGGATTTATGAAAATATATGTATTAGTAAATTGAAAGATTGAATATACATATGTTTTTCATATACATTTCTACTAAACAAGATTTTAATCAGGCTCTTGACAATTGTATAAAATGACTATATAATAGCCACATAAAGTAGAACAATTTAAAATTGTCCTACAGACTTCTTATATAAAAGATTGTTGGCAAAAAGTTGCAAAGTACAATATCATATAGATATTGTATAGTATAGTTATGCAATAGAAGTGTTAGCAAAAAATCTACCTATGCAGTATTATATTAATAGTGTATAAGATTTTTATGTAAGAAAAGTGTGATACAAAATTTAACCAAAATAAAATTGGAGTTTAGCAAAGTAGCTAGGCTCTTTTTTGATTGGTTGTAACAGGTATGAAGTGATTTATACCTGTTTTTTGAAGTAATAAATTATATGTTGGGACATATACATTTAAAAAGAAAGAGGTGGACATGAATGTAACAAGAACTTTTTTACACGAAGGAAAAAAATTGCAAGAGTTAATGGAAATATTACTTCCAATTTACATAGAAGAAAAGACTTGCAATATAAAGGAAGAAGAGTTAGAATGCACAACATCAAAAATTTTAAAATAACTTGTTATCTAGGTATTATGAAAGGAAGGGATGAAAAATAATGAATTTAGATACAAGTATATTAGACACTAAAACATACAAAGTACGGGCTTTATTTAAGGCTTTCAAGAGATGATGAGGGGAGTCGGAACATCTGAAAGTATTATCAATCAAAAAGAATATCTAACTAAATATGTTTCCAAAGAGCCAAATTGGCTTTTAATAGATATTTATACCGATGATGGATTTACAGGGACAAACTTTAACAGACCATCATTTATAAGATTAAAAGAAGATATTGAGCAAGGAAAAATAGATATGGTAATAACCAAAGACTTATCTCGTTTAGGAAGGGATTACATCGATACAGGTTATTACCTAGAAAAATATTTCCCAGCTAAAAATGTCAGATATATTGCAGTAAATGATGGAATAGATACCTTTTCAAAAAATAGCAATAATGATATTGGACCTTTCATGTCTGTTGTAAACGATATGTATGCAAAAGATATTTCTAAAAAGGTAAGAACCGTAAAAAGAACAAAAGCAGAAAAAGGCGAGTTTATAGGAGCATTTGCACCATATGGCTATAAAAAGCATCCAAATGATATTACAAGATTAGTCATAGATGAGGAAGCAGCAGAAATAGTAAAATATATATTTAATGAATATATTAATGGAAATGGACTAGCCTATATAGCTCATAGACTAAATGAAAGAAAAGTTCCCTGCCCTTCTATTTATAAACAGAAAAGTTGTAATTACCATTGTAAAACAATATCTGGATTATGGGGGCATAATACGATAAAAAAGATTCTAATGAATAAAGTATATACTGGGGATTTGATTCAACATAAAGGAGAAATGATAAGCTATAAAGTAAAAAAATATAGATTACTTCCTAAATCAGAATATCTAATGAAAGAGAATGCTCATGAGCCAATTATAGATAAACAGACCTTTGCATTAGTGCAAGACATATTAAAAAGAAAAGCACATAACATACATAAAAAAGAAAATACAGAACACTTATTAGCAGGACTATTATATTGTCCAAGATGCCATAACAAATATACCTATCAAGTACAAAGTGGATTAAAAAATGATATGGTAGCAATTTGTAGTATGTATAATCGATATGGAAAAGATTATTGTACAAGAATGGCAGTAAGAGAAAGT
>CANPNZ010000015.1 GCA_947575605.1 uncultured Clostridium sp. | reverse complement strand
GTTTCTTACTTTATTAAATTTATTAATTTGCCAAAAAGGTCCGTCCCCAATGGCAATCCATGTCCAAATAGAACCGTCCCCAATGGACACTTTGACCAAACAGAACTGTCCCCAATGGATATCTTTCAAAACAAGGAGGAAAAAGATAAAATGGAAGATTTAGTAGAAAGCATATTAGACTATGTAAGATCAGATTATACTGATTATGCCATTATGATAAATGGGGAATGGGGATCTGGAAAGACCCATTTTTGGAACAACAAAATCAGGAAGAAAATAGAGTCATTGCAATTGAATGGCAAAAGATATACCACCATTTATATGTCTTTATACGGAATATCAAATTTAGAAGAAATCAGCAAAAAGATATTTATTGAAACGACGCAATTAATGGACAAAAACCTAAGGAAATTTATGGATGCCAATGGACAAACTACTATTCCAGAATATGCCAAAACAGGAATTGATATGGCTAACTTTTTTGGTGTTACACAAAATGGAGATAGAGTAGATTATGGCGAATTTTTCTCAACGGATGACAAAGTCTTATGTTTTGACGACTTAGAAAGAGCCAATGTAGATGTTATTGATATATTGGGATATATTAATAATTTTGTAGAACATGACCATATTAAAACCATTATTATTTGTAATGAAAAAGAACTTTCTACCAAATTAAAAAGTTCCAATCTTGAAATGAAAACTTTTATTGCGACCTATCTTTTAGACAAACAAGATGAATTAAATAAATCAGACAAGCCAATGGTTGAAAAAATCCAAGATAAGATTGAACACGTATTTGATAAAGCCAATGATTATGAAAGAATCAAGGAAAAACTAATTGGTGAAACTTTTGAATATGCACCAAAATTTGATTATATCATAAATGGAATCTTAATGAGATATGAAAATAATGCAGATTTAATCCGATTTTTAAGAGAAAACACAGGATTGATCATTTCTACTTTTCATAAGAGTGGAACCAGAAATTTAAGGATTTTAAAACATGCCTTAAATGATTTCAAAAAAATATATGAAATGGTAAATAAATCCTATCCCAATACCAATCATCGAGTAATGCAAACCATGTTGATATTTACCATAGCTATTTCGTTTGAAATTAAAGCAGGTAAAATCACAAAAGACAAATTTGTTAACATTAAAGATAACGAAGAATATAAATCTATTTTAGTATCTTCCAGAATATTAATGGATAACAGACAATTCTATATCAAGGAATTTGATAACAACTATTATTATAATTTTAAATCAGAATATCGTTTCTTCAAATTTATAGAATATTACATTAGAACTCGTATTTTTGATATGAAATTATTTAAAGACAACATGGAAACCATTAGAAATACAGTAGATACAGAAAATTTGCCAGGTTACAAAAGATTATTAACAGAAGAATATTGGAAAATTTCAGACGACCAATTTGTTGGAGTCATTCAAGAAGTAATAGATGATGTAAAAGAAGGAAAGCTAACTTTAATTGATACGGTTAAATTATTTGCTTATTTTAGTTATTTTTCTAGGAAAGGATTAATTGAATATGATTTGAAAACACTAAAAAGTGTATTTTTCAATGGTATGAATATTGCTTCTTTATCTTCTGAATATTGTCCAAACCCAAAAGAAGAATTGGGCAAAATTGCGATTGAAGAAGTAGAAGAAGATATGGAAGATATTTTAAAACATTTTAATATGTTAAATGAACAATTACTAGATAAAATGTATAAAGAAAAAGCTGACGAAATTATGAAATGTATTCCAATGAAAATGGAGCAATTTTACGAAAAATTTGATAAAGAATGTATGGAGCTTCCTATTTTCAAATATTATGACCCATTCCAATTATTCCAAAGGATTTCTTGTGCTAGTAATGAAGATATTGTGCTAATTAAAGAAAAACTGACGGATAGAGCGAATCGTTATACCAAGCAAATTGAACCTGAAATGAAAAACATGAAACAATTAAAACAAATTATTGATGATTATTTAAAAGGAAAAGAACCAACCATCAAAATTGTTATGTTAAAAGAATTTTCAAAAGATATGGGTTATATTTTAGATAAATATAAAATAAGCTTTTTACCAAAAAGAGAAGAAAAAGTGATGGAAGAAGAGGAAGAATAAAGAATTAACCGTAAATTTATAAAATTTGTAATTTTTTATTTTGAATGTATAATTTTTTCCTTATTTGTCATAATAAAATTATAAACAAAATTATGACGAGGAGGAAAATTATGAAAGCAACTGGAGTTGTAAGAAGAATAGATGATTTGGGAAGAGTTGTTATTCCAAAGGAAATAAGAAAGACATTGAGAATTAAAGAAGGAGATCCATTAGAGATATTTACAGATAGAGAAGGGCAAGTAATATTAAAAAAATATTCTCCTATTGGAGAGCTTTCAGAATTTGCAGCTGGTTATGCAGAAACCTTATCCAAAACAACAGGTCATATTGCTTGTATAACAGATAAAGACACCATTATAGCTGTATCAGGAGGTTCAAAAAAGGAATTTTTAGAACAAGATATTAGTACAGAATTGGAACAATTAATGGAGGACAAAGAAATTTATACAAGTACAGAGAATAGCGATATAGCCATGCCAATTACAAAAAATGATAATCAAGAAAGAAAAAATAATGCACAAGTAGTTTATCCCATTGTTTCGAATGGAGATACCATAGGTACGGTTATTTTAATGGCAAAAGAACCAAATGGTAAGATGAATGATGTAGAAAAAAAGGTTGCTCAATCAGCAGCAACATTTTTGGGTACACAAATGGATATATAGGGTAATAAAAAAACAAGCTAATTTTTTAAGTTGTACTTCAAAAAACTAACTTGTTTTTTTACGTTTTTTTAGGATTGTTTTTTCATTGGATAATCCAATTAAATAATCAACAGAAATATTGTAATATTTAGCTAAAGTAATTAAATGTTGAATAGGAATCGTTCTTTTTCCACTTTCATACTCAGAATAGTATTGTTGGGAAATTCCTAATAAATCAGCAATATCTTTTTGGTATTTGTCATGATCTTCTCTTAAGTCTTTAATTCTTTTAAATTTCATAGCAACCTCCCATTCAACATAACTTAACGTATTAGATGATACTCATGAGTATAAATAGTACAAGTTATTTAACTATGTTAATTGTAACAAAAAATTACAAGATACAAAAAGAATACATAAAAAGTTATGTATTCTTGTAAAAATATTACGAAAATATTACTTTTGTATGAAAAACAATATTTTATATTGAAAACCTATTGTTGGTAAGTTATAATCAAAACAATACATGATAAATTATGTATATAAAAGGAAGAGAAAAATGAATAAAACAAAGAAAACGAATTTAAAGGATGTACGAGGTATTACCTTAATTGCTTTGGTTATTACGATTATTGTATTATTGATTTTAGCAGCAGTAAGTATTGCTACATTGACAGGCGAAAATGGAATTTTAACTAAAGCAAAAACAGCAAAAGAGGAGACAGAAAAAGCAGCAGCAGTTGAAAAAGTAAAAGTAGAAGTAATGGGAAGCTTTGATAGAAGTGGAAAATTAGATTTAGAAGAATTGAAAAAGAATTTACAAAAAGTAGAGGGTCTTGAAAATGATATAACAGGTCAGCAGTTTCCTATAACAGTTACAGTAGATGGACAACAAATTACAGTACAAAAAAATGGAACAGTAGAAAATAAAGAAAGTAATCCAATAACATTTAATCCAGAAACATTAACAATTGGAGAAGCAACAAGAACTAGTGAATATGGAAGGAAAGTAAAAGAATATAATATTAGGACAGAGCAATCTACAAATGATGTGTGGAGATTATTTTATCAAGATAGTAATTATACGTATTTAATAACAGAAGAGTTAGCAGACGAGTATATTTTAAATACCTATATATCGAATTATACAAATGGAGCAGATGTGAGTATTGTGGGACAAAGACTGAGCCAAAAAATAAAAGCATTATTTACAGAAACTAATACGAATAGTAATATAAGAGCTACCGCGTGGTTAACAGATACAGAAGTATGGAAAGATTATAAAAATGAAGATGCTGTATTTGCAATGCGGAGGTCCAACTGCGGAACTATTCGAAGCATCTTATAATAATAGGAGCAACAAATCAAATGAACTAATAGTGGGAGCAGGTGAAAACGGATATACAGAGAATGCAAGTTATGGCTGGTTTCAAGAAGAGGATAACTATGGAATATATGGAAAAACTATGAGTCATAAAATACATTTTTTAGCTAGTCCATACGGATTTGCGAATAGTATTATGATTGCAGGCTCTTCTGGACGTTTTGGTGGTTGGAATATTGAGAGTGATTCCTATAATATTCGTCCAATCGTATGTATTCCAACCTTAGTATTTAATAGTAAATATACATTAGTAGAGGAATAATCCAGAGTAAATAGGATATAAAAATATAAGGGAAATCAAGAAAATAGCAATGTTTTCTTGATTTTTTCTGGCTTTTGAGATATAATTTTGAGCAGAAAATAAAATAAAAGGAGACAAAACATGAAAGCAATTGAAATCAGAAATAAATACCTAAACTTTTTCAAAAAACATGGACATGCTGTTATACCATCAGCACCATTGATACCAGAAAATGACCCATCTGTATTATTTACCACAGCTGGTATGCAGCCATTAGTGCCATACTTATTGGGAGAAAAACATCCAGAAGGCAGTAGGCTAACCGATTATCAAAAATGTGTTAGAACCAATGATATAGAAGAAGTAGGAGACAACCGTCACTTAACATACTTTGAGATGTTAGGAAACTGGTCATTAGGAGACTATTTCAAAGAAGAATCCATTAGCATGAGTTATGAATTTCTAACCAAAGAATTAGGAATTGCAGCAGAAAAGCTATCTGTTACTTGTTTTGGAGGAGATGCTGACTGTCCTAAGGACACCGAATCAGCAGAGATTTGGAAAAAAGTTGGTATACCAGAAGAAAGGATTTATTTTTATGGAAAAGAAGACAACTGGTGGATAGCAGGAGAAGAAGGACCATGTGGACCAGACACAGAAATGTTTTATGATACAGGAAAGCCAGCTTGTGGACCACATTGTGAGCCAGCTTGTGATTGTGGAAAATACGTTGAAATTTGGAACAATGTATTTATGGAATACTTTAAAGATAAAAATGGTTATTCCAAATTAGCGAAAAAGAACGTAGATACAGGTCTAGGGTTAGAAAGAATGACAATGTTATTACAAGGAAAAGAAACACCTTTTGATACAGAATTATTTTTACCAATTATGGAAAAACTAAAACAATTGCAAAAAGTAGACTATATAGAAAGTAGAAGAATTATAGCAGAACATCTACGTTCTAGTATGATGATAATAGCAGATGGAGGAAGACCAAGTAACTTAGACAGAGGATATGTTCTAAGAAGACTTATCAGAAGAATGATAAGACATTTAAACAAATTACAAATTAATTTAGAAGAACTATCCGCACTGATAGAAATGAATGTGGAAAACTTAAAAGAAATGTATCCAGATTTGGAAAAGAAGCAAGACATGATAAAAAGTGTAATACTAGAAGAAAAAGACAAATTTGTAAAAACATTAACACATGGAGAAAGAGAATTTGAAAAAGAGATTAAGAAATTAGAGGAAACAGGAAGTAAAAAAATTCCTGGAGAGATTGTCTTTCGATTATATGATACCTATGGTTTTCCACCAGAAGTGACCAAAGAATTAGCAACTGAAAATGGCTATGAAGTGGAAAGCAAAGAATTTGAGGAATTATTTAAAAAACATCAAGAAAAGTCCAGAATGGGAGCAGAACAAAAATTTAAAGGTGGACTAGCAGAACAAACAGAAGAAACCATTGCTTATCATACAGCAACGCATTTACTAAATGCAGCCTTAAAACAAGTGATAGGAAAAGACGCCCATCAAAGAGGCTCTAATATCACGGTAGATAGAATGAGATTTGATTTCAACTGTGATCATAAATTAACCGATGAAGAGAAAAAAACAATCGAAGATTTAGTCAATCAATGGATACAAGAAGGATTAGAAGTAACCAAACAAGAAATGAAAAAAGAAGAAGCGATACAATCAGGTGCAGAGTGTATGTTTATAGAAAAATATCCAGACATTGTAACCGTATATAGCATTGGGACAGTATCAAAAGAATTATGCGGTGGACCACATGTTAAAAATACGAAAGAATTAGGAACCTTTAAAATAAAAAAAGAAGAATCTAGTTCTTCTGGTATCAGAAGAATTAAAGCAGTTTTAATAAAATAAAGGCTGCCAATGGTTCCAGGTTTAAATGACAACTATATATATTCAATTAGATTGTATGGTATATAAAAATTTCGTTCCTTACTGGTCGGACTAATCATTAAAGTTAATAGTTATATTTCATAAAAAGAAAAGTTAATCTATTTGTTCTGTATGAATAGGAGTCCTTCCAAACTGCGCGTCACTGCTTTTTTATATAACATACAATCCAATAAAAATAATCAGAAGTTGCCAAAAAGGTCCGTCCCCTTTGGCACAAGAAAGGAAGAAAAAATGGAAGATTGTTTATTTTGTAAAATTATAAAAGGGGAGATCCCAGCTAACAAAGTTTATGAAGATGAAGAAATTTTAGCTTTTTATGATATTAATCCAGCAGCACCGATTCATATTTTAGTGATACCTAAAAAACATATTACCTCTTTAGCTCATTTAGAAAAAGAAGATGAAGCATTAGTGGGAAAAATCTATGGAGTCATTAACCAAATTGCAGAAGAAAAAGACTTTAAGAAAGATGGTTACCGTGTAATTGTCAATTGTGGTAAAAATGGAGGACAAGAGGTTATGCACTTGCATTTTCATATACTAGGTGGAAAACAGTTAGGAGAAAAAATTGTCTAAAAAAGTACACTTTTAAGAAGATATATGTTATAATAAATACAGAGGAAAGAAAAATAGAAAGATACGGAGGGTAAGAATATGTTTGATAGTAAATATAGTAAAGTATTAACCGCAATATTAGTTATTGTAATTGTTGCCATTGTTGGATTACTTGGATTTCTAGGTTATGAATATTATCAAAATTATATTGTCACAAAAGACACATCGGATTTTGTTGACAATTTTCAAGGAGATGTAACAGATGGAGAAGCAACAGCTGACAACGATACAGAAAATGGAGATACGACCAATCCATTTGAACAAATAAAAGATGCACAAACAGGAGGATCATCATCCCAAAAAAGAACTTATAAAGGTTTTGGCGTTTTAGGAACGATGGAAATTCCAGCTACTAATTTTAAATATCCAGTATTAGAGAAAGTAACTAAAAAATCCATTGAAACAGCAGTAGCCTTTTTATATGGAACAGGTTTAAATGAAGCAGGTAATAGTGTAATTATTGGGCATAATTATAGAAATGGATTATTCTTTTCCAATAACAAAAAGCTAAATATTGGAGATAAAATTTATATAACGGATAATGATGGAAATAAATTGACATATACCATTTATAATAAGTTTGAAACAACACCAGAAGATACCTCTTTCTATCAAAGAGATACAGGAGGAAAGCCAGAAGTTACGTTATCAACATGTACAGATGATAGTAGTGCTAGATTAATTATATGTGCAAAAGCAGAATAGACTTAATTCATTCGAAAAGTATGGAATTTTTACCATGAAACCAAAAGCTTTTTAATAAAAGAATAGAGTACAAAAAATAAAGGAATTTTTAAAATTCCTTTATTTTTTTAGCTAAATTGTATATAATAAAAGCGAATTAACAAATTCTAAAAAACAAAAATAAAGAGGTGGCAAGATGGATAAAAAACAGGCCAAAGAAAGAATAGAAGAATTAAGACAGCAAGTAGAATATCATGCTAAAAAATACTATGATGAGGATAAACCAGAAATATCAGATTTTGAGTATGACATGTTAATGGTAGAATTAAGAAATTTAGAAAAAGAATATCCAGAATTTCAATCCAAAGATTCTTTAACACAAAAAGTAGGAGGAACCGTCAAAGAGGGATTTCAAAAGGTAACCCATGAAGTACCATTGCAAAGTTTGCAAGACGTGTTTAGTATAGAAGAAGTCAAAGACTATATTATGAAAATAGAGCAAAAAGCAGAAGAAAATCAGATAAAGCAAGTAATGTATGTGGTCGAAACTAAAATTGATGGACTATCAGCATCCTTAGAATATAAAAAAGGGGAATTTGTAAGAGGAGCGACAAGAGGAAATGGAATGGTTGGAGAAGATGTTACAGAAAATTTAAAAACAGTAAAAACAATTCCCATGAAGTTAAAAGATAAAATTGATATAACCGTTAGAGGAGAAGTATTTATAGCAAAAAATGACTTTGAGAAAATGAATCAAGAAAGAGAAGAAAACGAAGAAGAATTATTTGCTAATAGTAGAAATGCAGCAGCTGGTTCTTTAAGGCAGTTAGATAGCAAAATAACAGAAAAAAGACCATTGGATATTTATATTTTCAATGTACAAAAAATAGAAGGGAAACAATTTAATTCCCATTATGAAGAATTAGAATATTTGAGTCAGTTAGGTTTTAACGTTAATCCTATCCGTATTTATTGTAAAAACATCGAAGAAATAGAAAAAGCCATTGTAAAAATTGGAGAAGAAAGAGAAAACTTATCTTTCGGAATTGATGGGGCAGTTGTAAAAGTAGATGATTTGAAGTTTAGAGAGATTTTAGGAACCACTGCAAAAACACCAAGATGGGCAGTAGCTTATAAATACCCACCAGAAAAAAAAGAAACTAAATTAAAAGAAATCATATGTCAAGTAGGAAGAACAGGGGTTATTACTCCAATGGCGATACTAGAACCAGTAAAAGTGGCAGGTTCCACGATTTCTAAAACGACGTTACACAATGAGGACTTTATCAAAGAAAAAGAATTGAAAATTGGAGATATGGTTGTTATACAAAAAGCAGGAGATGTCATACCAGAAATTGTAGAAGTTAAGAAAGATAAAAGAACAGGAAAAGAAATCGGATTTGAAATGCCAAAAGTGTGTCCAGTATGTGGAGCACAAGCAGTTAGAGAAGAAGGAGAAGCAGCTGTGCGATGTACAGGAATAGAATGCCCTGCTAAACTATTTAGAAATTTAGTACATTTTGTATCAAGAGAAGCTATGAATATAGATGGATTAGGCGAAAATATTATACAACAATTACTAGATCATAGTTTGATAAAAAATATTGCCGATATTTATACTTTACAATTAGAAGATATAGCTTCTTTAAAAAAGAATGGAAAGAAATTTGCTCAAAATTTAATGGATAGTATTAATAAGAGTAAAGACAATGATTTACATCGATTGATAACAGCGTTAGGAATACGTCATGTGGGAACCAAAGCTTCTAAGTTATTAGCGAGAAAATATAAAAGTATCGACAATTTGATGAAAGCAGAATTGGAAGATTTAAGTGCGATTAATGATATTGGACCAATTGTAGCAAACAGTATTACAGAATTTTTTGGTCAAGAACAAACGAAAGATTTAATCGAAAAATTGAAATCAGCAAGAGTAAATACATTAGCAAAAGAAGAGGAAAATATCGATAATCGTTTTGAGGGAAAAACATTTGTCTTGACAGGAACATTAGAAGAATACACAAGGGGAGAAGCTAGTAACCTAATTGAAAAATTTGGTGGAAAAACCGCAAGTACCGTATCAAAGAAAACAGATTATGTATTGGCTGGAGAAGAAGCGGGAAGCAAATTAACAAAAGCGCAAAGTTTAGGTGTTACTATTTTGTCAGAGATCGAGTTTAAAGAGATGATTCGCTAAGTGGCGGGGTTGGGACAGGCACAAACCCGCCATCAAAAATAAAATTGTGGCAAGTTTGGGACAGGTACAAACCTGCCATCCAAAATAAGATTGTAATAATAATTGAGAATGGCAGTTTGTACTTGATTCAAATTAGCCGAAGAGGAGGAACAATGGAAGGTTATACGTTTGAAAAAATGTGGGAAGATTTAAGAAATGGATACCAAATTTATTATACCTATGTGGGAAATCGCTATTTACTTTTTAAAACAGCGGAAAATTGTTATACGCAAAAATTACTTTCCGATCATAAAAAGAATCCACAACCTAAAATGTTGATGTTGACTTTAAAGAGAGTGAAGGAAATGTACCCTAATATGGAAGACATTGAATATAAAATAGGAACATCAGAGATGTGAAATAGGAGAAAATATGAGAAAGATAACAATTGAAATGGCATGTTCAATAAATGGATTAATTGCGACAGAAGATGGGAATGAAGACTTTTTATCTTACAGAGGCTGGGAGATTATGCTAGAATTTTTAAAAGAACAGGATGTACTTATATGGGGAAGAAAAACTTGGGAAAATATATTGTTATGGGGAGATGACTATATAAATGACTTAAAAAATATAAATATTATTATTTTAAGTCAAACAAGTAAGAGAGCAAATGAATTTTCAAATGTTACATATTGTAATTCAATAGAAAATTGCTTAAAAATATGCGAAAGTTTGAAATATGAAAAGTTGTTTATTTCTGGTGGTGCAACGATAAATAATGCTTTTATGGAAAAAGGCATAGTAGATAGTATAATTGTAAACTATAATCCGTTTGTATTAAATAAAGGAATACCACTATTTAAAGGCAATTATTTTGAAAATAAATTGAAATTAGAAAAAATAGTTAAAGAAAAAGAAGATATAATACAAGTTCATTATAGAGTAATAAAGGAGGGAATTTCAAATGAATGATATAATTATAATAACAGGTGGAGCAAGTGGATTAGGATTTGAATTAGTAAAACAAGCATTGGAAAAAGGATTAACAGTATGCAATATTGATAAAGATACTGAAAAAATGAGCAAACTAGACAATGATTTTAAAGAAAATTATAAAGGATTTTGTGGAGATGTATCTGATGAAAAATTTATAACTGATACAATAAATGAAATAAAGAATAGGGGGAATATAAAAGTTCTTATAAATAATGCAGGAGAGCCATCTTTTAAAATACCCACTGAATATACAAAAGAAGATATAGATAAATGTTTTAAAGGTTTACAAGGTATGATTATTGCATCAACACAAGTATTAAAAGTTAAAGATGAAAAAGATGAAAAAGATGTAAAAATAGTAAATATAATGTCTTCAGCTGCATTAAGAGGAAATAAACAAGAAAGTGTATATTGTGCTACAAAATGGGGAGAAAGAGGATATACAGAAAGTTTAAAAGTTGCCTATAAAGGAACAAGTGTAAAAATAGTTGGAGTATATCCAGGAGGAATTAATACAAACTTTTATAAAGATAGTAGAGATTATGTATCAGAAGAAAAACAAAACACATTTATGAATCCGACAGAAGTAGCAAATACCATAATGGAGAACATTTTTAGTACTAATAATTTAACAGTAGCAGATATTATAATAGAGAGAAATTAGATTGAAAAATAGGAGAAACAAATATGCGAATAGGAATAGACTTGGATGGTGTAGTGATAGATAGTGAAACAACTTTTAGAACGTATGAAGAAATATTTGATGTAGATACTTTAAAGGGAAATCATTTAATAAATAGAGAAGAGTCAAAATTTCAAGCTAGGTATAATTGGACAGAGGAACAACAAAAAGAATTTATTGAAAAATATTTTTTGACAGTATCAAGAGAAAGCAATTTAATGTCAGGATTTGTAGGAGTATATAATTTATTAAAAAAGCAAGGTCATGAATTTGTAGTCATCACTGCTAGAGGCGGATTTGTTAAAGAAATGAAAGAGGATGCTATAAGATTATTAGAAGAAAACAAGATTAGTTTTGATAAGTATTATTGGAAGATTGATGATAAATTAAAAGTGTGCAAAAATGAAAAGGTAGATATTATGATTGATGATGATTGGAAAATTATAAAAAAGCTAGCAGATAATCATGTAAAGACATTGTATTTTAGAGATACGAATTTAGTGAAATTAGAAGAAAATGAATACATAAAAGAAGTGAATAATTGGGGCGATATATATAGAACGATAAAAAAAGAAAATAGGTAAATTGCAAAAGCCAACGTAAAAAGAAGGAGTGTGTAAATATGATAATAAGAATGGCTCAAAAAGAAGATATTGAGCAAGTGTGGGAAATAGGAAACAGTGTATCCGAATTTAAAACAGCAGAAAATGTTGTTATATTCTGGCCAAAAGAAACATTAAAAAATTGCATTAGTAAAGAGGACATTCTTTTTTATGTGGTAGAATTAGAAACTAAAATTATAGGTTTTTCGATAGTAAATTTAAATAAATCATTAGGAAAGGCAGAGATAGAGAATATTTATGTATTACCTGAATATAGAAAAAATAAAATTGGTACAGCAATATTAGATAAAATTTTACAAGAACTTAAAGTTAGAAAATATAATAATGTAAATTGTCTAGCTGATGAAGCAACTGAATTTTATAAAAGATATGGATTTACAAAGGGAAAGAAATTTTCTTGGATGGATATAACATTATCAGATGATTTTAAGAGGAGTTAAAAATGAATATTATAGAAATTTATAATAAATATCATTTACCAGAAAACTTACAAATTCATATGTTGAGAGTAGCGGCATGTAGTAATTTAATAATAGATAATTGGAATGGGCAAGAAATAGAAAGAGAATCAATTATTAGAGTTAGTTTATTGCATGATATGGGAAATATGGTAAAAATACCTGAGGATTTTTCAAAAGATGAGAAATTTTTAAAAATAAGAAAAAAGTATTTTGAAAAATACGGAACGAATGACCATGAAATTAATTTGGAAATAGGAAAGAAAGAAGGATTAACAAAGAGAGAAATTATTATTTTAGATGCAAAAAGATCAAGAAAAAATGAAGAAACCCTTGCTTGTAATTCTTATGAAACAAAGATATGTGCTTATTGTGACCAAAGAGTTTCACCAAAAGGAGTGGTAGGGATAAAAGAAAGACTTGAAGATGCCAAAATCAGATATAAAAATAAACCACTATCAGTATGGTCTAATGAAGAAAAAGCAAATCATTTAATAGAATGTTCTTTGGGGATAGAAAAACAAATTATGAAGTATTGCCAATTGAAGCCAGAGGATATAAATGATAAAAGTATTCAAAAATATATAGAAAAGTTAAGAAAATATGATATATAAAAAGTAAAAATAGATATAAAATTTGAGGTTTCAATTTGAAACCTCAAAAAAAATTGAATAAATACAAAAACTTGAGAATAAACTTATATAAAAAAGGAGTTGTCCATTTTAGATGTCTAAAATAGAATGTAAAGTTACGGTAGGAGTAATGATAAAAAGAAAAAACAAGATTTTATTAATCAAAAGGATGAATACTGAATATGAAGAAGGAAAATATGCCTTTCCATGTGGTCATGTAGAAGAAAAAGAATCACTAAAAGAAGCTATGGTAAGAGAAGCCAAAGAAGAAGTAGGAATTGAAATTCAAAAGGAAGATTTAGAGTTTTTAACTGTTATGTTTAAAAAAGCAGATAAAAAGTATGTGAATTTCTTTTTTCTCTGTAATCAATATAAAGGAGAAGCAAAAAATGGGGAACCGAATAAATGTGAAGAAGTAGCATGGTTTGATTTGAATCATTTACCCACCAATATGGCACAAATGGAAAAAAGAATGATAGATAACTATAAAAATCATATTACATTAGATGAATTTGGATGGTAAGAAAAGATTGAGAGGTGAGTGGTTTTAGGTGGAACAAGAGCCAAATAAATGGAAAAAGCATCTGATATTAGTGGAATTTAATTTGAAAACACAAACAGATTTAGAGAAAGAAATAAAAAGGTATCCAAAACAACAAATTTTTCAATTGATGGAAGATTTAAAACAAAGGTTTCATGAAGACTCTGAAGCAAATGCTTATCTATTATCGTTAATTCCTAGAATAGATTGTTTTAAACTTCCCAACTATATCATTAAAACAGAAGAAGATATAACAGATTTTCTAGAATTTATGAGAAAAAGAGAGGGATTATTTTCTGAAGTATGGTGTTGTGAAAAACCGAAAAGAGAGGGGTTAGACAATGTAATTGGAAGAGTTTCACTTAGTACAGGAAAGACGTTTCGTACTGAAGCAGAGCATATCATAGAACAAGTTTGGAGTATAAATCATAGAGATATAGAACATTATTGTATGAATTCAAAAATGAACTATTTAAGAGCAAGTAGAGAAGGATGGAATAGGAGGTATCAATTAGACCATATAAGTATGGTAGATAAGAAAGACAAAAATAAAATGTTAAATGATTTTATTACTGTCGTGAAGAATATTGAGAATAATCGAGATAAAATTGAAGATTTTTTAGAATTTTTAAGAGAAATAGATATATCGGAGATAGTTTTAGAATATATGTTAGTAGGAGAGCAGTTTAAATTTATTGACTGGGATACATCAAATGACAAAAAAGTAATACAAGCTGTTTTTCAAAAAGGTAAAGAGGAGTTTGAGGAGGATGACCAATGTCTTTAACCAACCACTAACATATATTTCGGAAATTGAGAAACATATTTCTATTCCGATTGAAAAAAGAAAAACTTTTAAAGGAAAAACAATGGCTTTTGTCTTTTTAACAAAATTTTGTGAGGTAGAATGTGCCCATTGTTTTTTTCGTTCTAGGAAAAGTAAAGAAGTTAAAAACAAGAAAGAATATGAACTTTCTGAAGAAGGAATAGAAAAATTAATAACCTTTTTAAACCAATCGAATAATGGTTATTTAGCAATATTAGGAGGGGGAGAACCATTTCACAGATTTGACTATATTCTTAAAATTTTAGAAAATGTAAAAACGGATCAAATTGTTTTAGTAACAAGTGGTGTTTGGGCGACTGATGATAAGCAAGCTAAAACTATGATTGATACAATGGCTGAAGTAATAAGAAAACGTAAGAATAAAACACAAGTTATATTAAGAGTTAGTGTAGATAAATGGCATAGAAGTAAAATTTCAGCAGATACGATTTGTCATATTATTGAAATTATGAAGCCATATCAAGAAAGACAAGATATAAAATTACAATTACACGGAATTAATGGAGATACTACACTAGAAGAAACTTTGAAACAATATGGGAATTTTAAGGTAGAAAATAAAAGAAATTTAGCATCTGACAATGATAAAATTTTAAAAATAGGTTATCAAAGATATGATTGTATTTTTGACAATGGAATGAAAATAGAAGTTGGATTAGCACAGAAGTTTTTTTCTAATTTAAAAGTTAACCTAAAAAAACAACAAGAAAATTTAAAAGATATTCTAAAAATTTTTGAAGATGATATAGAAAGGAATTGTTTTGGGAATCCATCTTTAGTTAAGAACAAAGAAAATGAAGATGGATTAGATTTTTTGATGAGTTATAATGGCAATGTTTCCACATGGTGTAATGAGCAGACTTATGATTTGAATAATATTTATAAACATAGTTATGATGAAGTTATCAATCGTACCTTTCAGAATGTAATTTCGTATTCTTTCATTGACAAAGGATATCAATATCGAGAAAATATCTTTAAAGAAGTTAATCCATTAGCTGTTCTGAAATCAAAAGCCATTAATATTAGAGATTATTCCTGTGCTTCTTTAATGGAGGAAAGAAATAGCGTTTTATATTATGCTATTAGGGTAATACAAGACTATATCAAAGAAAATATATTAGAAGTAGAAAATTTGAAAGGACTTTCAAAGGAATTACAAGAAGTTATAAAATTACCCAAATGGCAAGTGATAGAACTTTATCATAAAGCAAGTTATACGATTTTAGATGAATATTGGGGAAAGGAAGGAGTTACGAAAGAAGAATGGAAAGACTTATTTAATTTAATAGATTTAGGTCATTATAATATAGAAGAAAATGATGTGAAAGATGCGATTTCTTATTTTAATGCTAACTATCATGAAAATATAAAAGGAATAGAAGAGTGTAAGGAAAATTCAAGCGAACAATATGAAAGGTTACTAAATAGAGTATCGTATATGAGACAAGATGTAAAGGAAGCGTTACATTCACAACTAAAATAAATACTAACAAAATTTATAAGTATTTTTATAAAATAACTCCCAACTACATAATAGACTGTAAATCAAATTTTATTAAAAAAATTAATAAAATTTGATAACATTCTATAATTTGTTGGTCCCCCCGAATTGTTATTTTATAAAAATATAATAAATTTTGTATATAAAAGTAAATGTAGCTGTGAATTGTAACAAAGAAACTTAAAAAATAAAATTTAATTTCAGGCAGATATTGAAAATGAAATAATTGTAAGATATAATAAACATGTTATAAAGATATAGAAGGGAATGATAAAAAGTGGCAACAATCATAGATGGAAAAATGCTAGCAAAGAAAATAAGAGAGAACCTAAAAATAGAATGTGAAGAATTAAAGAAGGAAGGAATTAATCCTAAATTAGCTGTTATTATGGTAGGAAATAACCCAGCTTCTAAGGTATATGTAAAAAATAAAAGTAAAGCCTGTGATGAAATAGGAATTCAATACGAAGAACATCTTTTAGAACAAAATATTACACAAAAGGAATTAAATGAATTGATTAAAAAATTAAATGATACCAAAGAAGTAAACGGAATTTTATTACAAAGTCCATTACCAGAACATTTAGACATCAATCAAGCCTTTAAAGCCATATCTTATCGTAAAGATGTAGATGGATTTACCCCATCTAGTATTGGGAAGTTAGTTATGGGAGTTGATACTTTTATTTCTTGTACACCTTATGGCGTTATGAAAATGTTTGAGGAATATAATATTGACTTAACAGGAAAAAATGTAGTTATTATAGGAAGAAGTAATATTGTTGGAAAGCCATTATCTCAATGTTGTTTAGCTCAAAATGCAACAGTTACCATTTGTCATTCCAGAACCAAAGATTTAAAAGAACATACACGAAGAGCAGATGTATTAATTGCAGCGATTGGAAAAGCCAATTTTGTAACAAAAGATATGGTAAAAGAAGGAGCTGTTGTGATTGATGTAGGCATCAACCGAAATGAAGATGGAAAATTAGTAGGAGACGTTGATTTTGAAAAAGTAGAAAAAGTAGCTAGTTATATTACGCCAGTTCCAGGAGGAGTAGGACCAATGACAATCGCAATGCTTATGAAGAATGTAATCAAAGCAGCGAGAGAACAAAGTAACGAAAATTCAACTTTTTAGACAAGATTTAGACATAAAACTTTCGTATAATAAAATAAGTTTTTAGGGGTATTAGGAAGGATAATGCCTCTATTTTTTTGCATAATAGAGATGGAAAAATAATGATTGTCATTTTAATTAAATTTTAGTTAAAGGAGAAAAATGAAAAATTTAGAAGAAAAGAAATATTGGGTATGGCTGTCTTTAATACCCTGTTTAGGAAGTAAGAAAAAACAAGAACTTTTGAAAATACATAAAAGTCCAGAAGTAATTTATGATTTGAAGGAAGAAGAGTTATCAAAAATAAAAGGAATCGGTCAAAAGACAATTGAAGCCATACTAGATAGTAATATTAGGAACTGTGTAAACAAGCATATAGAGTATATGCAAAAAAATGAGATTGATATTATTTCTCTTTGTGATAAGGAATATCCTTGCTTATTAAAAGAAATTTTTGATTTACCAATTAGTTTATATGTTAAAGGAAATGTAAATATCTTAAATAGAAAATCAATTGCTATTGTAGGATGTAGAGAAGCAAGTAACTATGGTATTAAGGCTACCAAATATTTTTCGTATCATTTAACAAAGCAAGGCATGAATATTGTTAGTGGATTAGCCAAAGGTGTGGATAGTTATGCACATATAGGAAGTATTTGTGGACAAAGTAATCGTTATCCACATGTGGACAACGATAATACTTGTGGAAAAACTATTGCTGTTGTGGGAAATGGATTAGATATGGTGTATCCAAAAGAAAATGACTTTTTAGCAAAACAGATAGTAGAAAAAGGAGGCGCTATTTTATCGGAATATCCATTGGGTACAAAGCCAGAAAAAATGAATTTTCCAGCTAGAAATAGAATTATTAGTGGTTTAAGTAAAGGTATTCTTGTAGTAGAAGCAAAAGAGAAAAGCGGTACTTTAATTACGGTTGATTTTGCATTAGAACAGGGAAGAGATGTTTTTGTGGTGCCTGGAAATATTAATTCCATTCATTCTGTTGGCACAAATCGATTGATTCAAGAAGGGGCAAAGTTAGTTACCAATTACAGTGATATTATTTGAAAAAGTATAGTAATAGTTTTTTATAAGATTTTTTACCCTACAATTTTTAGAAAAAGTATTGACTTTTATTTTAAAATAGTTTATACTTTAACTTGTGCTACACACAAGGAGCATGCTCCCTTAGCTCAGTTGGTCAGAGCAACCGGCTCATAACCGGTGGGTCCAAGGTTCGAATCCTTGAGGGAGCACCACGTTATTTTATTATATTTGGGTAGGTGGCCGAGTGGCTAAAGGCGGCAGACTGTAAATCTGTTCTCATTTGAGTACGAAGGTTCGAATCCTTCCCTGCCCACCAACGACGTATCTGTTCGAACTTTTTACAGAACAGAGATACAAAAATCAATCAGAAAATAAAATCTGGTTGATTTTTTTGTTGCTTAAAAACAATATTAAAATCATCCAAGAAAGGATGGTATTTGAAATGAAGATAATTAAGCAAGAACTAGAATTTGAGGAATGTCTAAAACAAAGGCTAGAATTTATATGTGAGTTTTCTAAAGTTACTCCTACCTTTATCAATGGTAGCATTAGAAAATTAGAGAGAACTAATCTTACATATATTGAGCCACATAGAGTGATTATCAAAAATATTACTTTTTTAGTTTTCAATTATTCAAATGACATTTATATTACTAACTTGACTAAAAAGATTAAATTATCAGAGTTAGAAGAATATTTGAAAAATATATAATTGTAAATATTTGACATTTCTTAAAATCGTAGTATAATATAAGCAATAGATTAAGTATAGTTGTTCGTGAGGAACTATACTATTATGAGTACTTTGAAAAAATTATATTATATTTCAATTTATGATAAAAAAGATTTAAGAGATGTCAACAGTACTCGTATTGTACGTTGGTGTCTCTTTTTGTTTTAATTAGGAGGTTTGAGAATTGAACGAAGAAAAGAAAAAATGTGGGTTATATTTGAGAGTATCAACCGAAGATCAGGCACGTGAAGGTTTTAGTTTGCCAGAGCAAAGAGAAAGATTAGAAACTTTTTGCAAGTTTAAGGGGTATGAGATAATAGACTACTACGAAGATGCAGGAATAAGTGCCAAAACTGGTAATCATAGACCAGAGTTTGAAAGATTAAAAGAAGATATTAAGTCTAAAAGGGTAAATACCATTGTTGCTTTAAAATTAGACAGAATAACAAGAAGTATATTTGACTGGGAAAATCTAATAACTTTTTTAGATGAAAATAATGCCTATTTAGATTGTGCAAACGATGAAATAAATACTACAACTGCAAATGGCAAAATGATTTCAAGACTTTTAATGAGTGTAAGTCAAAATGAAATTGAAAGAACTAGCGAAAGAACAAAAGTAGGACTAGCTGGTGCAATAAAGTCAGGACATATTCCTCACGTTGCTCCATTAGGTTATAAACACGAAGATAAAAGATTAGTTATAGATTATTCTACTAAAGATATTGTAGTTAGAATATTTGATTTATATTACAATGGCTATTCTTATCAGAAAATAAGCAATCTATTCAATGAAGAAAAAGTATTAGGAAAAGATAATTGGCGAGATTCTACAATACAGACTATTCTTGAAAATGAAATATATAAGGGCGATTTTGTTCACGGAAAAAGAACAAAACACCCAACTTATTATGAAGATGTTGTTGAGCCTATTATCTCAAAAGAAATGTGGTCAGACTGTCAAGTACAGAAAAAGAAAAATTCTAGAAGCTACCAGAGAACATTAACCTACTTATATTTACAAAAACTAAAATGTCCTAAATGTAACAGAATACTAGGAGGAAAAGCAACTACAAAGAAAAATGGTAATACCTATTTCTACTATTATTGTAATGATTGCAAGATTGAATTTAAGGAAAAAGTTATAAATGATTATTTTAATCAATTTATTAGTGAGCTAGTAGAATATGACTCTGTTGTAAATCAATTCTTTTTGCCTATGATAAAGCAAAAATTTGATGAGCCTAGAGAACAATTAGAAAAAGAAATAAAAGAACAAATGCGCAAACTTGAAAGAATTAAAAAAGCCTATATCAACGGAGTTTTTGAACTAAAGGAATATAACGAAGAAAAGAAAATTGTTGAAACAGCAATAAGTGAATTACAAAATAAACTAGAAACTACTGATTGCACCGAAGAACTAAAATTCACACCAAAAGACATTTTACTAAAAAGAGATATTGATTTTATCAACAAAGTAAAATTAGAAAAAGAATATAAAGTAAGAACTAAAACTTGGAAAGACTATACAAGACAAGAGCAAGCCGACCTTATAATGAAATATGTTGATGATATAGAACTTGCTTTAGTTGGTAATGAAGTAATAGTAAATCAAATTAACTTTAGAGAATCAATTTGTAAACCTTGTCAAGAATTATATGATAACGGTTATATTGATACTACTAAACCAATGATATTAGGTAACGTGCTTGGTAGTGTTAGATTTAGTAATTACTTACCAGAGGAAGAAGTCGGTGAAATAATAATGAGATTAAGACAGTACTATGATGTTCATTATACTGAAGCAACCTACTATGTAGATAAGCAGATGTTCTATTTCAATTTTGCTGAAGATAACTCTGCTATTGTTAGAGTATTTCCTTTAGAAGATTATTACAAACTTGATCCAGACAACAAAATGGAAACTTATAGATTTGGTATACTCTACATCAATGAAGAAGATAAATTTCAAATGAAAGAAATAGATATTGCATTTGACTATATTCCAGATGAAACAAATGATAGTGTAATTTATACAAAAGAGCCCATACCTATTTCAGTAGGTGTAAAGCCAGTAAAGTTCTGCGAAGAAAATACAGAAGAAACAAATTAACGTGGCAGGTTTTGTTTTTGTGATAACAAAAATGAAAGTGGCGATAGTTAATTTGAATAAATTTTATCCCAATGGGAGAAAATTTATTGCCTCGCAGAGCCCCCGAGTTTTGTTGGCATGACGAAACTCATAGGGGGTTAGGACTTGTGACAAGGTCAAAGTCTTATGCCACGAAGAAATTTCAAAAGGAGAAAAAAATAGGCAAAATATAAAGATTTTTGCCTATTAAAATTTCTTATATAGATAATAGTGTGTAGTACCAGGAGGACAATCTTTAAATTCTCCCCAAACAATATAACCTAACTTTTGGTAAAATTTGGGTGCTTGAAAACTCCAAGAATCTATTTTTACGCCCATAGCATTATTGTTTGATGCAAATTCTTCTATTTTTTTTATAACTTGTGAGCCTAATCCTTTATTTCTGTAATCTTCACTTATATAGAAATCAGTGAGATGATACCAATTCCACATAATATAGCCTAAGGCTCCACCAATAATTTTATCATTGTCGTAAATAATAAAGTCACCATTTATCTTGTTATTATGAGCATAAGAAGAATTTTCTTTTATATATTCACAATTTTGTTGATTATATTTATGCAAGTTTAACCATACATATCCTTCAACATCTTTTTTGTCATCAAGTTCTATCTTTAATTTATCCATAATAACCTCCATTTTTTACATCATATATGTAACATTAAAATATTTTTATTTATTATACTATTTAATTTAAGAATAATCTAGATTATTTTTAAAATTTTATAATTTTTTATTGATTAAACTCAAAAAGTATGTTAAATTGTTAGTTGTAAATTGATTGATAGTTGTATCAGTCGTTATGAGAGCCAAAAAAAGTTGTAGATAACTACGTCATCGGCACCATAAAATACGATTAAATCGTATTTTATTTTAATCATACAAACAAACATACGTTCAAGAAAGCGAAATAAAATTTAGTACCAATAAACAAAAAGCAAATTCTGGTTACTGTTATAGACACTAATATAGATTATCTATTTATTTTGAATCAAGATAAAGAGATTTATTTAATTCCTAAAAATGAAATAGAAATACTTTAAATTTGTGTAAGAAATATGAAAAATATGACATTTTATTTTGCTGAAACGTCAACTAGAAAAAAATGAAAAAAAGATTAAGATAAAAGGAAGATAGTATTATGGAATTAAAAGAAAAATTAGAATTATTAAATGAAAAAAGTTCGATTGCAGAAATTCAAAAATACATAAAAGATATGAAAAAGGCTAGAAAATTTGATAGTGTTACGATTGAAAGAGAAATGATGTTATTTTTAGAAGAAATAGGAGAACTGGCTAAAGCAATAAGAAAAAGTACAAAGGGACATTTGGATGTAGCAAAGGAATATCATGTTGATGTTGAAGAAGAATTAGCAGATTGTTTTATCTATTTACTTAGTATAGCCAATATGAATCAGGTAGATATTTTCAAAGCATTTAAAGAAAAGGAAACCAAAAATTGTGATAGAATTTGGAGGTAATGGTTTATATACTAATTTTGTGATATAAACCAGTAAAATATTAAATTCATGGAAAAGAGGAGGAATCTATGCAAGAAAAATATAATACATTAGAATATTATAATAAAAATGCAAAGCAATATTGTAAGCAAACATTAATTGGAAATTTACAAGAAAATTATGCTCATTTTTTAAAAGAAATACCAAACAATGCTTATATTTTAGATTTTGGATGTGGTTCTGGAAGAGATAGTAAATATTTTATGGAAAAAGGTTATCAAGTAGAAGCAATAGACGGTTCTATCGAAATGTGCAAAATAGCCAGTCAATACATAGGACAAGAAGTAAAATGTATGAAATTTGAAGAACTAGACAAAGTAAACACATATGATGCCATATGGGCTTGTTCGTCTATATTACATGTACAAAAAGAAGAGTTAGCAGGTGTTCTTGATAAAATGATAAAAGCTTTAAAAGAAAATGGGGTAATGTATATTTCTTTTAAAAAAGGGAGAGGACATGAAATAAAAGATGGGAAATATTATCATTACATAACAAAAGAAAAAATGGAAAAAATATTAGATAAAGTAAACACAAAAGTAAAAGTAATTCGTTATTTTGAAACTTTGCCAAGTACCAAGAGAGAAGCAACCAACACGATTTGGGCTAACTTTATCATAAAAAAGTGTTAGATATTTAATGTTTTGAAACATAAAAAGGAGATGGAAGTTTTAGTTTAAAAATCCATCTCCTAAAAATATAAGTTGTAATTAATAAATAATTACGATAAGGTAACAATTTTTTTGGTAAAATCTAAACTACTGCAAGAATCTTCCTCATAACCAAGTGTATAAACATTAGTAGCCCAAATATCTTTATTTAACATAGCTTGCAAATTTTTATTTGAATTATCTTCTGCAAAACGTTTTACCGAAGTAATAATTTGTAGATCTGGGTTTTCCTTAACAATTTCAGAAATAAGGAATTTGCCTCTTTTATTTAAGCCCAAAACTCGTATATAAGGTTGAACTTTTTTAGACATCATCATGTCTTTTTTGGTGATTCCTAGTAAGGCATATACAAGAATTCTTTGAATACGAGTAGAAGTATATCTTTTAGATTTAATAATACTAAAGAATTCAGAAAGTGTATTGCAAGAATTGGCGGCATTTTTAATAGCAAATTCTAAGCCTTCAGAAACATCTGGTAATTCCGCAATTTCAGAAGTATCCATCCTTCTTAAATTATAGATAATTTGTTTTTCAAATGCACAAAGATCTCGAATCATATGTCCATCTTTAATATTTTGCATTAAAATAGAGTAACTAGCAGTAGGCATAAGACTAGATAACGCATTAAATCCATTATTTTTAATCATATCACGAATAGCTGTACTACTTGCTGTTTTTTCTGTATAATCTAAATCATGATAACCAACTTCATATCTTGGAATGATGTGAGGTTTAAGATTACTTTTAAATTTTTTCAAAGCTTTTAAATATTCAATTCCTAAAATATTATTAGGAGAAGAAAGAACATTGGCAAACTTGCGAATGTCATTCAAATAAATCATGAGTGCATTTTCACGAGCTTTTGGATAAGAAAGACCTTTTGCTAATTCATGAGATAGAAAGGTTTTGTATTTTTTTGGTTCTTCATATAAAACATCTGCACATTTATCTAAAATTTCTACTTCAGAAGTTTCAGCACCAAAAGAAATATAATCTACTATTTTTAAAGAATCCAATATTTTGACGGCGCCTTCTGCGAAATTTTCAGCACTAGAAGTAGCATAGATAACAGGAAGCTCGATGACTAGGTCAACACCACAACGAATAGCAGCTTCAGCTTTTGACCATTTATCAACTAAAGAAGCTCCTCCACGCTGAGTAAAGTTCCCACCCATAATGGCAACTGTATAATTAGAATCTGTATTTTGTTTTGATTTTTCCAAATGGTATAAATGCCCATTGTGAAAAGGATTATATTCTGCGACAATACCTAAAACTTTACTCATGGAGATCCCTTCTTGATTTCAAATTTTTATTTATGCTATAATAGTATCATAAAAAATTAAAAAACACAAATGGAAAGGATAAATTTATGGAAAAAGTTGTTATTTATACAGATGGTGCTTGTTCAGGAAATCCAGGACCAGGCGGATGGGGAACAATTTTAATGTATAAAGAAAATAAAAAAGAAATTTCAGGAGGAAAGCAAGATACCACCAATAATGTCATGGAACTTACTGCGGTAATAGAAGGGTTAAAACTTTTAAAGTTTCCATGTGAAGTACAATTGTATAGTGACAGTGCTTATGTAGTAAATGCTTTTGAACAAGGATGGATTTATAATTGGGTTAAGAATAATTGGAAAACGGCAGGAAAAGATCCTGTTAAAAATCAAGAACTTTGGCAAGAGTTATATCAGTTAACCAAAACGCACAAAGTTAAATTTAATAAAGTAAAGGGACATAGTGATAATGAATATAATAATCGTTGTGACGAATTAGCCAGAAATGCTATTGAAAAAATGTAACATGGAAATTATTACATTTTTATTACATAGAGAAAAAAGATTGAAAAAAAATGTCAAATCCAGTATAATAAAAATGTAGGGGGAGGAGTCAGATGAATACCTTTGCAGATTATATATTAGAAGAAAAAGAATTAGATTCAAAAATGGAAATAACATACTATTTGTCGAAGAAATCAAAGATATTTTTTGACAAATCCGTTGTGTTTAAAGTAGAACTAGCAAGATTGTTTTTAAACTATTCTAAAATAGATGTCGATAAAAACTTTGTCTTGACAGCTTGTTTATTATGTAACTGTAAAAAAGTTGACAATGCACAAGACATTGAAAGAATTCATTCTTATGCAAAAGAAGGAGCCAATTATTTAAGTCAAATAGGATTTGGAAAGAAATTTTGCAAAGTATGTGAAGAAGTAAATCGATATAGTAAGAGTAATCCAAGAGAAAGAGAAAGTGACATATTAGAATTAGTTGACCAATTTGGAGGAATGTTATTGGATAGACCAGAGAGAATTGGATTCAAACCAGATGAAGCCTTAGTTTTATTAGAACATAGAAATTTAAAATCAGAATACAATCGTTACCTACAAACTTTTACGGAATTTGTAAAATTTTTAGAACAAATACAAATGAATGAAATGGTAAGTATGACAGCGTTAAGGAGATTAGTAAAGATTTATAATGAAACAGATGAATTAACAAAATTCATTAAAAAAATTGTTTATGAATTTGAACCTAAAATTGATCAATTAATTGCCGAACAGAATGATGAAATAGCAAAAGAAATGTTTAGCAAAGTAGAGGGAGCCAATCGACCACTATTTAGTGAAGAAACAACCAAGAAGATTATGGCACACATGCATGAGCATGAAGAAATAGAAACAAGTAATGTAGAATAAAAAACAGAAGATAAAAATTGCCAAAGGGGTTGCCAAAAGGGACGGACCTTTTTGGCAATATTTTTAGAATTAGAAAAGGAGAAAGAAATGTACGAAATATTTGCGGATTTACATGTACACATAGGAAGAAGTGAAAAAGGAAAGCCAATTAAAATAACAGCGGCAAAAAGTCTGAATTTTGCTAATATTGCGAGGGAATGTGCAGACAGAAAGGGGATTCATGTAGTGGGTATTATAGACTGTGCATCTCCTTATGTCATAGAGGATATTGAGAATTTTTTAAAAACTGGAGAGGCCTATGAATTAGAAGATGGCGGAATTATTTACAAAGATAAAGTATGTATCTTATTGGGAAGTGAAGTAGAAACTTCAGAAAAAGGAAGAAATGGCAAATGTGGTAGTGCTCACAATGTGTGCTTTTTTCCCCATTTAAAAGACATCAAAGGATTTTCCCATGAATTAAGTCATCATTTGAAAAATATTACTTTAAGTACGCAAAGATCCGATTTATCTGGATATGATTTAATGGATATGGTAGAAAAATATCATGGAATTTTGATTCCAGCTCATGTTTTTACACCACATAAAAGCTATTATGGAAATTGTACAGACCGATTAGAAGATATATTTAAAGAGAAATTTGATAAAATATTTGCTATTGAATTGGGATTAAGTTCAGATACTTATTTAGCAGATAGCATATCAGAGTTAGAAACGAAAACGTTTGTAACCAATTCCGATGCTCATTCTTTACCTAAAATTGCAAGAGAATATAATAAAATGCAAGTAGAAGATATATCCTTTAAAGAGGTAGTTATGGCATTGAAAAATGAAGGAGGGAGAAAGGTATTAGCTAATTATGGGTTAGATCCAAAGCTTGGAAAATATCATAGAACTTATTGTGATGATTGCGAAGAAGCAATTGAAACCAAAGAACCAGTTGAAAACTGTCCGAGATGTGGTGGAAAGAATGTGACTTTTGGTGTTTTTGATCGAATTGAATTGATTAAGGATAAAAAAGAAACAAAAAGTCCTAAAAATAGGCCACCCTATGTTTATCAAGTTCCGCTTGGATTTATTCCAGGTGTGGGAGGAAAAACAATTGATAAATTACTAAATACATTTGAAACAGAAATGAATATCCTTCATAAGCTTTCAAAGGATGACATAGAAGCAGTAGTCGGAGAAAAAGTAGCCAATCATATTGTAACTGCTAGAGAAGGTAAAATGCACATTCACGCAGGTGGTGGAGGAAATTACGGAAAAGTAGAGGGCTAAAAAAGGTTGCCAAAGAAATCTGGAACCATTGGCAACCTTTAAAAAGTAGTTCTAAAAAACTCCTTATCGAATACACATTATGTATAAAGATAAGGAGAAAATTTATGAAAAGAGACAAACGAATAAAATTATTAGAAATTATAAAAGAACATGTTAGTAACAACAAAAAGGAATATATCTTAGTATCATTACTATTTATCATTGGAATATTTCTTGGTGTTTTTTTTGTGAATCATGTACAAGAAGCACAAAAGACAGAAATTACAGCCTATTTCAATAGTTTTATAGAAAAGATGAAAAGTACAGAAGACTTAAACCAAATAGAATTATTAAAAAGTAGTATAGGACAAAACCTTGTATTAGCAATAGTTTTATGGTTTTTTGGAACCACTGTAATTGGAATACCAGTGGTTTTTGGTCTCGTATTATATAGAGGTTTTTGTTTGGGCTATACCATTGCCGTATGTATTACCATTATGGGATTACAACAAGGAATCTTATTTGTACTAGTATTATTATTATTACAAAATATACTATTTATACCTGCTATTTTAGCATTAGCAGTAAGTGGTTTCAAATTATATAAATCCATTATAAAAGATAGAAATAAAGAAAATGTGAAAATAGAAGTAGTAAGACATACGATTTTTTCACTTATCATGCTGATGGTTTTAGTGCTATCATCCGTAGTAGAAATCTTTTTGTCGACCAATATTTTAAAAGGAATTATAAAATATTTTTAAAAAAATTAAAAAATCTATTTACAATTTACAAAATGTTTGATATAACATATATAGTTTATGTTAATAGATTATTTTAAATTATAGCAGAGGTAGGGGAATTAAATGGAAAGACAGTTAAAACATTTTTTTGAATTTTTAGAAAATGATAAGAAATTATCAGAAAACACATTACAATCTTACAAAAGAGATTTAAAACAATTCAGAAGATATTTGGAAGCATGTGAGCTTCATTATAACAAAGTAAAAGAAGATGATATAAAAGATTATATCAGAGAATTACAAGAACAAGGAAAAAAAGCATCTAGTATATCTAGGGGGATCGCTTCTATTCGTTCATTCTATCAATTTGTATTGAAAAATAAGAAAGTAAAAGTGGATCCAACAGAGCATATTCAATCACCAAAAATAGAAAAAAGAATTCCAAGTGTATTGACATCAAAAGAAGTAGAATTATTATTAGATCAACCAAAAGATGTTGACTTAAAAGGAATTCGTGATAAAGCTATGCTTGAATTTGCTTATGCAACAGGAATGAGAGTAACAGAAATCATTTCTTTAGATATGGCAGATGTAAACTTAGAAGAAGGATATGTAACCTGTAAGCATGGTGCGAAACAACGTAACATACCATTAGGAAATTTATCATTAAAAGCATTAAAAGAATATGTAGAAGAAGCAAGAGATATCTTAGTAAAAACAGAAGAAGAACAAGCTTTATTTGTTAATATTAATGGAAGTAGATTAACCAGACAAGGTTTCTGGAAAATTATTAAATTCTATAAAGAACAAGCACATATTACAAAGGATATTACACCACATGTTTTAAGACATTCTTTTGCAACCCATCTTTTACAAAATGGAGCAGATTTAAAAGCCATTCAAACAATGCTTGGACATTCCGATATTTCTTCAACACAAGTGTATATGCAATTTCAAGATGAAGGAATCAAAAATGTTTATAGAAAAGCTCATCCAAGAGCATAATTTAATTAGAATTCATAAAAAAGAAAAAGGAATTACTATTTGTTTATAAAATAATAATTCCTTTTTTGTTTTTAGTTTCTATTTACGCCAAGAAGTGGAAGATGACTTTGTGTTACTGGTCAGCCTACTCCTATATTTTTTTAATGAGAAAGCTTAATATATTAAGCTTTCTCACAAGAAAACAAATAATAATGCTGACAGTAACACCTTATCAAAATAGAAAGCTAAATTTTGTATTTTACTAGACATGAAGGGAAAAAAACGATATAATAAACATGTTAAAAATGTGAACATAGAAGGTGCAAAAATATTGAAGAAAAAAGTATTATTTATATCAAGTACGGGGGGGCATTTAAATGAACTTATGCAACTATCACCGTTATTTGAAAAGTATGACTATCATATCATAACAGAAAAAGACAAAGTAAATGAGAAATTAAAAGAAAAATATGGTGATAAAATATACTTTTTACCTTACGGAACAAGGGCAAAGCTGTTTTCCTATATTTTTAAATATTTGTATTTATGTTTTAAAACCATTTACTTGTATTTTAAAATACATCCCAGAGTTATTGTAACAACAGGAACCCATACAGCAGGTCCGATGTGTTATTTAGGTAAAATTTTTGGTAGTAAAATAATTTATATAGAAACATTTGCAAGTACAAACAAGAAAACAGCTACGGGAAGGCTTATTTATCCAATAGCCGACTTATTTATTGTACAATGGGAAGAAATGCTTGCCTTATATCCTAAAGCTATATATGGAGGTTCGATTTATTAATGATTTTAGTATTATTAGGAACACAAAATAATAGTTTTCATCGACTATTAGAAAAAATAGAAAGACTCATACAAGATGGCATTATCCAAGAAGAAGTAGTAATACAAGCAGGTTATACCAAATATCAATCTCCCAATATGAAAATATTAGATTTTATCTCTAATGAAGAATTGGAAGAATGGCAAAACAAGGCTGATGTCATTATCACACATGGAGGAGTAGGTTCCATACTATCCTCTATTACAAAAGGTAAAAAAGTGATAGCCATACCACGATTACATCAATATGAAGAACATGTCAATGATCATCAAAAAGAAATAGTGGAACTGTTTAATGAAAAGGGATATATTATAGGGAAACAAGGAATAGAAGATTTAGAGGAGGCACTAAAAGAAGTAAAAGAATTTACACCCCAAAAATATCAACCAAATCATGATAAGATGTTAAAAATAATAGAAGAATTTATTGAAAATTGTTAGTGTCCAAAAAGAACCGTCCCCAATGGACATGCAATAAGGAGAGAATTTGTGGCAAAAAAAGAAGTAGTAAATAAAGTATTAAATTCCATAGGAATTGCTATTTTAATAGGAGTTTTGTTGCTATTAAAGACATTTTTATTTTATCATAGTACAATAGCAATAAATGAAAAATTAGAATTAAACACCGTAATAGGTACGATTAGCTTTATTATCGTAATGGTAGGTTTCTTAAGTATTTTACCAAACAGAACGAGAATTATTGTATCCATTATAATAGATTTTATAATAAGCGTTTTGTTATTTGGCGATCATGTTTATTATATCTATTCTAATAGTGTATTATCGGTGGCGCAAATTAGTAATCTTCAATATGGGGAAGAAATCATGAATACTTTGCCAATGGTAATACAAATGAAGCAGATTTTATACTTTTTAGATATTGTGATTTTTATCGGTTTGTTACTGACAAAAATAGTAAAGTTAGAAAAGAAAGACAAAAGCACCAAAAAGCAAATAACGATAAAAGGAATAGTAGGAAGTATAGGAATTGTTATTTTTTGTTTTGTTGGCATAAATTATATAGAAAAAGGAAAACAGAAGTCATATAATAAAGACTTGCAAATTCGCGAAGCTACGATTTTTGGGTATCATATTTCAGACATAGCAAATGCTTTTACAGCGAAACAACAAACGAGATATAAAACTTATGATACGATGATACAAGATTATAATAACTTGAAAGACGAGTACAAAATTCAATATGGGCAAGAAATGTATCCGTTAAAGGGAATATTAGAAGGTAAAAATCTTATTATTTTGCAATTAGAGTCTGTACAAGAGTTTGTACTTTATAAAGAAATTAATGGAGTGGCAATTACGCCTAATTTGAATCAGTTTTTAACTGAAAATATTGAATTTACCAACATGCATATGCAAAGTTATTCAACCACTGCTGATTCAGAACATTCTATGATAACTTCTATTTATCCAATGGAAAATGGAATGTCTTTTAGTAGATATTTTACTAATACCTATGATGATTTATTTAAGATATTTAAGCAAAAAGATTATCATACTTCTTATATGCATGGGAATTATCCATACTTTTGGAATCGTGGAAATGTATATGGACGTTTTGGGTTAAATGAATTAGTTTTTAAAGAACAATTTGAAGATTTGTCAGAAAATATTAATGGTGATTTGTCAGACGAATTGTTTTATAAACAAGCAGTACAAAAATGGAAAACATATGATAATCCTTTTATGTCTTATATAGTAGCGGTTTCTTCTCATACACCATATACGCTGGAAGGATTACAAGATAGAAGTAAGGTTAGTATTGATGTAGGAAAATATAAGGATACGTATTTTGGTAATTATTTAGAAGCAATGAATTATGCTGATTATGCTTTCGGTATCTTGCTACAAGAGTTAAAAAAAGAAGGATTATATGAAGATACAGCTATTCTAGTTTTTGGTGATCACAATGGCTTAAATATGTATAATGAAGAAATGATAGATTTTTTGAGCTATACCAATCCTAATCTAACCGATGTGGATATAAAATTAAATTATACCAGAGTAGCTTGTGGCCTAAAAATACCAGGAGGTATTAAAGGAGTAAAAATAGGAAAGCCAATTAATAAGTTAGATATGAAACCTACTTTGGCGTATCTATTTGAATTAGAGGATGAATTTTCATTAGGGACGAATGTTTTTGCCAATAAAGATTTTGTATGCCTTAATAATGAAAGAATGATAACCAGCCGATATTATTATGATGAGGTATGGTATGATAGAAAAACAGGAGAAGCTTTGAATTGGGAAAAGTTGGACGAAGATACGAGAAATTTATTAGAGAAATATTATCAGTATATGAAAAGGGAACTAGATATTTCAAATTCGATTAGTGTGAATAATTTGTTAAAATAGATGACATGAGAAGGGAGAAGTCAAGATAATGGAAGAAGAAAGAATTGTTAGTCCAGAAATGGAAGGACAAGCAGAAGAAAGACTAGAAAATTCATTAAGACCAAAAATATTAGAAGAATACATTGGACAAAACAAAGTAAAAGAAAATATGAAAATATACATAGAGGCAGCAAAAAAAAGGGGAGAACCATTAGACCATGTTTTACTATACGGACCGCCAGGACTTGGAAAAACAACATTATCCAATATCATATCTAATGAAATGAATTCTAATATCAAAATAACATCTGGACCAGCGATTGAAAAACCGGGAGATTTAGCCTCTTTACTAACTAATTTATCAGAATTTGACGTATTATTCATTGATGAAATTCACAGATTAAGTAAAAGTGTAGAAGAAATACTCTATCCAGCTTTAGAAGACTATACCCTAGATATTATTATAGGAAAAGGACCTAGTAGTAGGTCAATTCGATTAGATTTACCCAAATTCACATTAATTGGGGCAACCACAAAAGCAGGAGCTTTATCAACCCCTTTAAGAGATCGATTTGGAATTGTACATAGATTAGAGTTATATTCTGTTGAAGATTTAACGACCATTGTTAAAAGATCCAGTAAAATTTTAGAAGTAGAAATTGAACAAGAAGCGGCGATAGAAATAGCAAGAAGATCCAGAGGAACGCCAAGAATTGCGAATAGACTTTTAAAAAGAGTCAGAGATTATGCCATTGTATTAGGAGATGGAAACATTACCTTAAAAATAACGAAGCATGCCTTAAATCAACTAGAAATTGATGAGCTTGGCTTAGATGAAATAGACAGAAAAATATTAGAAACTATGATCGTTCAATATGGAGGAAGACCAGTGGGAATAGAAGCATTAGCAGTAAGTATAGGGGAAGAAATTGATACCATAGAAGATGTATATGAACCATACTTAATTCAAATTGGTTTTATAGCAAGAACCCTAAGAGGAAGACAAGCACTACCACCAGCTTATCAGCATTTAGGATATGAATGTCGCATGGGGGACGGTTCTTAATGGACATCGGATTTGAAAATAATTTTGGGGTACCTTTAGCTGTGTAGGCATTAAACGAACTTACGATAAGTAATACTTTTCGATAGGGAGGAAAATCATGAAGTTATTATTACATACATGTTGTGCACCTTGTAGTGTGTATTGTATCGATAGTTTAAGAAAAGAGGGAATCGAACCAACCGTGTATTGGTTTAATCCTAATATACATCCTTATATGGAATACAAGTTAAGACGAGATTGTTTAAAAGAATATACGAGTGAAATAGGAGTACAGGCTATTTTTGAGGAAAATTATGGATTAAGAGATTTTTGCCAAAATACAATTCATGATTTAGAAAATAGATGTCAAAATTACTGTTATCCAGTTCGCTTGGAGCAAACAGCCCAATATGCCAAAGAAAATGGATATGAGGCTTTTTCAACTACTTTGTTAGTTAGTCCTTATCAAAATCATGAAATGTTAATAAAGGTAGCAGAAGAAATGGCTAAAAAATATGAAATTAAGTTTGTATATCGAGATTTTAGGGTTGGTTTTCGTCAAGGACAAGAAAAGGCAAAGGAACTGGATCTATATCGACAAAAATATTGTGGTTGTGTTTTTTCAGAAGAAGAGCGTTACAGTAAACAGATAGAAAAAGATAAGAGAAATATGAAAACGCAATAAAGAATGTTAGTTTAATATTTAGGAAGAACTATGAAAATTACAATTTATAATTGATAAAATAAGAAGGAAAGGAAGTGAATTGGTATATGTCTAAAAAGAAAAACGAAATTACAATTCGTTCAAGTGCAGCAGAATATTTAACATATATTGCGGCTATTGGAGATAATCCAGAAAGTATAGAAGTAAGATATGAAGAAGAAAATATATGGCTAACACAAAAAATGTTAGCAACTTTATATGGTGTTGAGATAAATACAATAAATTATCATATAAAAAAAATCTATGAAGATAATGAGCTAAATGAAAATTCAACTATTCGAAATTTTCGAATAGTTCAAAAAGAAGGAAATAGACAGGTTTCCAGAGAAGTTGCACATTATAATCTTCAAATGGTTATAGCAGTTGGATTTAAAGTAAATAATGAAAGAGCAGTACAGTTTAGAAAATGGGCTAATCAAATTGTAAAAGATTATACAATAAAAGGTTGGGTAATGGATGATGAGCGTTTAAAAAATGGAGGTTCAATTTTAACAGAGAAATATTTTGAAGAACAATTAGAACGAATTAGAGAAATAAGAATGTCAGAAAGAAAGTTTTATCAAAAAGTTACTGATATATATGCAACCTCAATCGATTATGATAAAACAGCGAAAGCTACCATTAGATTTTTTACAGCTGTTCAAAATAAACTTCATTATGCTGTATCACGGAAATACAGCGGCAGAAATTATTTGTAATAGAGCAAATCATAAAAAAGAAAATATGGGCTTAACTTCATGGGAAGGAGCTCCAAATAGTAAAATACATAAATATGATGTAGTGATTGCTAAAAATTATTTATCTGAAAATGAAATTGCACAGTTAGAAAGAATGGTATCAGCTTATTTAGACTTAGCAGAAATGCAAGCGATGAGACATATTCCAATGACAATGGCAGATTGGGAAGAACGATTAAATGGCTTCTTAACGTTATGGGATCATAAAATTTTAAAAGATAATGGAAAAGTAACCGCAGAAATGGCAAAACTCCATGCAGAAACTGAGTTTGAAAAATATAGAATCATTCAGGATAGAATATATATTTCTGATTTTGACCAACTTATTTTAGATAGTAAAAAATTAAAAGATAATAAATAATTTTGTGGTCATAATGCTTTATTCAGAACAGATATTTAAAAATAATAAAAAGCAATTAAATTATATGAAAGAATGGAATTTACAAAGTCACATAAACAAAAAACTTAGGAGTTATTGAATATGGAATTTAAAGAAGAGTGTTTAAAAAATATATTACAAGAAATAATAGATTATAGAGGAAAAACGCCTAAGAAATTAGGAGGAGAATGGTCAAAAGCTGGAATAAGAGCATTATCGGCTAAAAATATTAAAACTGGTAAGATTGTACAAGAAAATACAATTAAATTTGTAAATGAAGAATTATATAAAAAGTGGATGAAAAAAGAAGTTGAAAAGGGAACCATATTAATAACATCGGAGGCACCATTTGGCGAAATATTTTATTGGGATAGTGAAGAAAAAATAGTATTGAGCCAACGAATTTTTGGAATAAAAATAAATAAAGATTATAATTCACAATACATATATTATTATATGATGACAAGAAACTTTAAAAATCAACTTAATTGTAGAGCAACAGGTTCAACCGTTACAGGATTAAGACAACCAGAGTTATTAAAATGTAAAATTAAAATTCCCAATAGAGAAAACCAAGATAAAATAGCTAGCATTTTAAAAAATATAGATAGAAAGATAGAAATAAACAATCAAATAAATGATAGTTTATTGGAATTAGGAGATACACTATATAAGGCGTATTTTGGAAATAAAACTGAATTACCAAGAGATTGGAAAGTATGTAAATTAAAAGAGGTTGCCAACAATTATGATTCCAAGAGAAAACCAATGTCTAGCAGAGAAAGAGAAAAACATCCAGGAAAATATCCCTATTATGGTGCTACCTCTATTATAGATTATGTTGAAGATTATATTTTTGATGGAATCTATTTATTAATGGGAGAAGATGGAACCGTTGTAACCAGTGAGGGAAATCCTGTATTACAATATATATGGGGGAAAAATTGGGTAAATAACCACGCACATGTATTAGAAGGAAAAATAATCTCAACTGAACATCTAATGTTTTGTCTGAGAAATTGCAATGTCAGAAATATTATTACAGGAGCTGTACAACCTAAGATAAATCAAGAAAATATGAACAATATAAACATTGTTTTGGCAGATGAACAAACCAATAAGAAATATGAAAAAACCATTCATTTAATCATGAAACAATATAGAAGTAATAGAGAAGAAAATAGAAAGTTAGAACAGGTACGAGATTTATTATTACCAAAACTAATGAATGGAGAAATAAACTTAGAAAATGAGGTGAACGAACCATATGAAAGATGCAAGAATTGAAAAATTAGCGAATCAATTACTAACTTATTCCGTAAACATACAAAAAGGAGAAAACATATTAATAGAGTTATTAGGAGAAGAAAGCTTACCACTAGCCAAAGAGTTAATCAGAAAAGCAGAAGAATTAGGAGCAAAACCATTTTTTAATATCGTAAACGATGAATTATTAAGAACCATGTTAGAAAATGCAACAGAAGAACAAATACAAAAATATGCCAGACAAGATAGTCAAAGAATGAAAGAAATGGATGCTTACATTGGAATAAGAGCAACTTCTAATCCATCTGAATTAAATGGGATTCCAAAACAAACGCTACAATGGTATCATACCTATTATACAAAACAAGTTCATTTTGAAGAAAGAGTAAAAAATACCAAATGGTGTATCATAAGATATCCAAATGCTTCTATGGCACAAATGAGTAAAATGAACCAAGACGAATTCGAAGATTATTATTTTAAAGTATGCAATTTAGACTATGAAAAAATGGCAAAAGCAATGGATAACTTAAAAGATTTAATGAATCAAACCGATAAAGTACACATTATAGGAAACGAAACGGATTTAACCTTTAGCATCAAAGGAATACCAGCAGAAAAATATACAGGAACCTTTAATTTACCAGATGGAGAAGTAGCTACTGCTCCCATCAAAACAAGTGTAAATGGATTTATTACCTATAATACAGAAACAAGCTATCATGGTATTTTATTTCAGGATATTAGATTTGAATTGAAGGACGGAAAAATCATCAGAGCAACAGCCAATAGGACGAAAGAATTAAATGAGATTTTAGATACCGATGAAGGGGCAAGATATATAGGAGAATTTGCTTTGGGATTAAATCCCTATATAGAAAAACCAATCGGTGATACTTTATTTGATGAAAAGATAAAGGGAAGTTTTCATTTTACACCAGGAGATAGCTTAGAAGAAAGCGATAATGGAAATCGATCCAGTATTCATTGGGATATGGTAACAATTCAAACACCAGAATATGGCGGTGGAGAAATCTATTTTGATGATGTATTAATCAGAAAAGATGGTAGGTTTGTATTGCCAGAGTTACAAGGATTAAATCCAGAAAATTTAGTATAATAGGAAGGAACCTTATGATAAAAGTATTATTTGTATGTCTAGGAAATATATGTAGGTCACCAATGGCGGAATACGTGTTAAAAGATATGGTAAAAAAACAGGGGCTGGAAGAAGAATTTTATATTGATTCTGCTGCCACCAGCACAGAAGAAATAGGAAATCCAGTTCATTATGGGACTAGAAATAAGTTAGAACAAGAAAAGATAGAATGTGGAAATCATCGTGCTAGAAGAATAGAAAAGCGAGACTATGAGACATTTGATTATATTATAGGAATGGAAAAACAAAATATTATGAATATAAAAAGAATTCTTGGAGAGGACACAGAAAATAGGATTTATCAGTTATTAGATTTTTCAAAAAATCCAAGAGACATTGCAGATCCTTGGTTCACGGGAAACTTTCATAAGACTTATGAAGATATTGTAGAAGGGTTAGAAGGATTTATTACGTATTTAAAAAAGGAGAAACAAATTGATAGAAAGTAAACAAAATAAAACCAACAATTTAATAAAGATTTTATTTATCCTAACAAGTATTTTATTTGCTATGCCATCCATACTATACTTTATACAGAAAAAAACAACCTTGCAATTTGGACCTTACTTTCAATTTTTATATGATGCTCCCATTAGTAGGGCAACGCAAACATTACTTTACCTTTTTTTATTGGCGATTTTAGCTATATTATATTTTACAATCGTAAAAAGAAGAACAGATATATTTAAAAACACAAAGAAAATGTTTGTATTTATCGCTATCATATCGATTGTATTTATAGCAGTATTACCATTTACTTGTTCAGATGTATTTTATTACTTAGGAATTGGAAGATTAGATAGTACCTATCATCAAAATCCATATTACACAACGATCAAGGAATTTGTAGAACAAGGAGATAATAGTCAATATTTGCAAAAAGATACCGTATTAGCACAGGGATATAACAATGATTGGGCTGATTCAACCGTAGTGTATGGACCAATTTGGACAATCATATGTAAAATGGTAGCTGGCATATCTTTTGGAAACTTAGATTTTGCTTTGCTAGTGTTCAAATTAATTAATGTACTAGTTCATCTAGGAAATGCCTACTTAATTTATAAAATATCGCATAAAAAAGTATTTACTTTATTATATGGATTAAATCCTTTTATTCTAATGGAAGGAATTGCTTGTGTTCACAATGACATGTTTGTAGCCTTATTTATGCTAGCAGGATTATATTTCTTAACAAACAAGAAAAATTTAGTGGTAACCATCATCTTCTTAGCGATGGCAACAGCCATTAAATATTTTGCTATTATTTTATTACCATTTGTCATCATTTATTATTTTAGAGAGGAAAAACCAGCTAAACGATTTCTTAGATGTATTCAATATGGTGGATTGTTTGTAATGGCTTTAGTAATTCCCTATTTACTATATGTACGAGATGGACAAGTGTTAAGTGGATTATTCATACAGCAAGAAAAACTAGCAAAAAGTTTTTATATTATTTTAACAGAATATTTTAAGGAACCAACCGTATCAGTTTCTACCGTTAATCATGTCCTATTAGGAGCTTTTACCATTATTTATTTCTTTACTTGTGTTGTTTTATTAAATAAAAAACAAATACGATTGCGAGAAGAAATGAAAAAAGCGAATTATTTTATTATGGCATTTCTATTTTTGTTAATTACGAATTTTCAAATATGGTATATTATTTGGCTATTTCCATTACTGATGTGGCAAAGAGCAGAAAATATCAAATGGATTCCGCAAATAGGGTTAATGAGTGAGTTTGCTAATGGTATTTTCTTAACCTACGGAGAAGGTTGGCAAAATGGAACGCCTTTTACTTTTATTCTAATTGTGGGGAGTTTAAGTATATGGATTGTGAACCAAAAAATGAAGCAGAATAAGTATAGAAAAAAGAAGAGGGAATAGAAATGAAAAATATTTAATTTATGTATAAAAGAGGAATGCCCAAAATATGGAATTAAATATATAGATACATCAAAAGATAGAAAAAAAGTATTACAAAGCGTTTTAGAGGAAATTATACTAAAAATGGAAGAAAAATAAGAAATTACTTTAAAAGGAGGAGAAATCTTGGACAAATTAGTATTAGTAGACGGTAATAGTATCATGAATCGAGCATTTTATGGAATTATGGGAAGTAAAATGCTAACAAGTAAAGATGGCAAGCATACCAATGCGGTATATGGTTTTTTAGCCATATTATTCAAATTATTAGAAGACCTTGCCCCAGAATACCTAGTAGTAGCTTTTGATTTAAAAGCACCAACGGCAAGACATAAACTTTACGAAGGATATAAGGCCAATCGAAAAGGAATGCCAGATGAATTAGCTGAGCAAATGCCAATCATCAAAGACATATTAAGAGCTATGAATATTGACATTGTAGAAATGGAAGGCTATGAGGCAGACGATGTACTGCGGAACCTTATCACGTTATGGTGAAAAACAAGGATTAGCAGTAACCATACTTTCAGGAGATAGAGATACTTTTCAATTAGCAACCGATAACATAACGATTCGAATTCCTCATACCAAAGGAGGAAAAACGGAAACCGACGAATATAATAGAAAAAATATCGTAGAAAAGTATGGATTAGAGCCAAAACAACTAATTGATGTAAAAGGATTACAGGGGGATACCTCTGACAATATTCCAGGTGTGCCAGGAGTGGGAGAAAAAACGGCATTAGCCTTGATACAAAAATTTGGTTCCCTTGAAAATTTATATGAAAAAGTTGATAAAGGAGAAGCGGAATTAAAAGGAAAGCAAAAAGAAAACATAGAAAACAATAAAGAATTAGCCTTTTTATCCAAAACATTAGGAACCATTAATTTAGAAGTACCAATTCAAGATACCTTAGAAAATTTCAAGGTAGAAGAATGGGAGAAACCAAAAGTTTTAGAAATATTCAAACAATTAAATTTTAACCGTTATATAGAACGATTTTCTTTGCGTGGGGAAGCAGAAGCAAAAGAAGAAGCAAAAGATTTATTTAAAATCGTAGATAAATCCAAAGAAGAAGTCATAAACTTAATCAAAGAGCAAAAACAAATGATTTATTATGTGCATACAGCAGAAGACAGTAAGCCAGAAAAAATAATAAAAGAAAGAATAATAGGATTGGCTATTTTTAATGAAAAAATGCAGGAAGCAACGTATGTATCTATGACACAAGAGGAAGATATACAGCAATTTAAAGCTATTTTTGAAGATGAAACCATAAAAAAAATAGGAATTAATTTAACAAATACTTATATTCTATTAAAACAAGAAGGAATCGATTTAAAAGGACTGGACTATGACATAGCAATTGCAAGCTATATCTTAAATCCAGCAAACAATAAACTAACCATAGAAAAGCTGATGGAACAGTATTTAAATATCGATGTAGAAGAATATATAGGAGAAGAACCAAAGCAACAGCAAATGAATTTATTTGATACGATGCAGGAAGAAACGATAGGAAATGCTAAGCAAATACAAGAAAAATATGCCTTGTATAGCTATGCCATTAGCAAAATAAAAGAAATCACATCAAGAAAATTAGAAGAAATAGAAGCTACCAAGTTATTTTATGAAATCGACATGCCAACCGTAGAAGTATTATCAGACATGCAATGGAACGGAATGTATGTAGAGGAAGAAGAATTAAATCAATTTGGAAAAGAATTGACACAAAAGATAGAAATGTTAACGAAAATCATATATGAGATGGCAGGGCAAGAATTCAATATCAATTCGACCAAACAATTAGGAGAAATCTTATTTGAAAAAATGAAATTACCAGCCAGTAAAAAAACAAAAAGTGGTTATTCAACTGATGTTGACGTTTTGGAAAAATTAAAAAGGGAAGATCCTATTATAGAGCAAATATTAGAATATAGGCAATTAATGAAATTAAATTCTACCTATGTAGAAGGATTAAAACAATATATTAATCCGAAAACAAAGAGGATTCATTCTTTTTTCCATCAAACCATAACAGCAACGGGAAGAATCAGTTCAACCGAGCCAAATTTGCAAAATATCCCAACACGATTTGAATTAGGAAAAAGAGTAAGAAAAGTATTTGAACCAGAAGAAGGAAAAATCTATATCGATGCCGATTATTCGCAAATTGAATTAAGAGTATTAGCTCATATCTCAGAAGATGAACATATGATACAAGCTTTCCAAGAGGGGCAAGACATTCATAAACAAGCAGCATCTAAAGTATTTAAAACGCCAATCGAAGAAGTGACCAAAGAACAAAGAAGTGATGCTAAAGCCGTTAACTTTGGAATTGTATATGGAATTAGTGACTTTGGATTAGGAGAACAATTAGGAATTTCGAGGAAAAAAGCCAAAGAATATATTACAGAATATCTAGAACAATATGCAGGAATTAAAGCATTTATGGAAGGAATTACACAAAAAGCAACAAAGGAAGGGTATGTGGAAACGTTATTTCATAGAAGAAGATATATACCAGAATTAAAATCTAATAATTATATGGTAAGACAATTTGGAGCTAGAGTAGCTATGAATACGCCGATTCAGGGAACCGCAGCAGACATTATGAAAATAGCCATGATAAAAGTGTATCAAGAAATCAAAAAAAGAGGCTTACAATCTAAAATTGTATTACAAGTTCATGATGAAATGATGATAGAAGCACCAGAAGAAGAAAAGGAAGAAATGAAAGAAATTATGAAACAAAGCATGGAGACAGCAATTAGTCTAACAGTACCATTAATAGCTGACATAGCAGAAGCTAACAATTGGTATGATTGCAAATAAGATAGTGTTCATTTGGGATGTGCCATTGGGGACGGTTCTGTTTTTGGTCAAATGTCCATTAGGGACGGTTCTA
>CANPNZ010000014.1 GCA_947575605.1 uncultured Clostridium sp. | reverse complement strand
CGGTTTATTCTCTAAAGGATTTTATTGTTTACTTTTCAATGTACTTTTTCTGTCCCATTTTTTGTGGGACGATTTTTATTATACGCTAGTTTTTTTTCTTTGTCAACACTTTTTTAAAAATTTTTTTCTTTTTTTAAAAGTAAATTTTTCCAGCTAAGAATTATAGATACTTAATGTAATCTAATTCTATTATAAATAAGCTCTTTTGCTCCATTATCATTAATTGCTTTGTTCCAAAAATTCCTATAAATTTTCTGTGGGATGTATTTTTATATAATAGGAAAGTATCACTTTCCTATTATATAAAAAAGCCAAAACCAATAACAGTAATCTGCTTGATTTTAGCTTTGTTTCATCTATTTTTATTTTTCTAACATACTTAATATAACTCCATTTACTAAACCAGTGGTTTGATCATACTCTACTTTTACATTATATTTTCTGTTTTTATTTTCTTCTATAAAAGAAGTTAAAGTAGTAACTACTTCTTGATTTTTATTAGCACGATCTAACTTTAATCTTAATTCTGTATTGGATATTACTTCCATATCTATAAAATTATTTTCAATCGCCTGAATCAAATTAAGTATATTGGAACTCTCCAAATTCTCACCTTGTAAAATTTCAAATTTAGAATTAAATCGATTTTTTTCTGCTTCTGTTACTCCTATTACTTCAAAACTTTGACCTTCTTTTACAAGTCCCATTATTTTTAATACTTCCCATATATCTTCTTTCTTTATATCGTTTGACATGATTTCTGTTATTTTTTGAGAAACGCCATTATTTACCTGTTTTACGATAGATTGCAATGGTTCTTCTTCCAATTCACTTAAATTGATGGCATTTTCTTCTTTCAAAACTATTTCCTCTTCAAACTGATTGACGCTATTCATTTCTTGCTGAATGGTTGCTTCTACTAGACTGGTATTATTTTCGTAAGTAGCTGTTACATTCTTGATACCATTGTTTCCATTTATCTTTTCTTCTATTAATAAACTGTATTCTGTTGTTTTTTCATTTTCTATGTTTTTTAAACTAATATTGGTTTCCTCATTATTACTTTTGCAAATAAGTAACTGTTCCTTTTTGGTATTATGATAAGATATCTGTGTATATTTTTCGTTTTGTAAAGATAATGTATCTATATTGATTTCATTGTCTGGATGCTGTATTGTGATTTTTAAGGTTGTTCCTTTGTTTTCATATATAATTATTTTTGCCTCTTCTTGTCCGATATTATTTTTCGTTATTTGATTGATTATCTTTTCCATTTCTTGTATAAATTGTTCTCTTAAAGAAATAGGATTATCATTTTGATTAAGTAAATCCCATAAAGTTTGCATTTTATCTAATTTATTTAATATAATCTCATCTTGCTTACATTGTTCTATTATCTTGATATACAGATTATTCATTTGTTCTTTGGTTAGTGTCAAACTATAAGCATTAGCATAGATCGAATTACCATCTATTTGGATCGCCTGATTTTTTTCCTTTGAAAAATTATCTTTGGAAACATTAGTAGTGATGATATTGATATAGGTTGTTTTTAATTTTTGTTTTTCTTCTTCAGAAAATTCAAAAATCCCTTTTAAATCATCACCAAATGTTATCGTATCTGGCATTTTTTCTATTTGTTCTTGCGAATTACCTGCTTTTTTTAATAACTCTTTTAAATTTTCGTTATTTACTAATAAATATTGATTAAATAAATCCGAAAATCGAATTCCATACGTATTTTCATTTTGTATGTATTCCACTTCTGTTACTTTTTTATCCTGATTCAATAATTGAACATCTTGATAATTATATTGATTATTGCTATCAACTTGTCCATCTATCTTTAATTGTAATGAATTAATGGAATTTTGTGAGTTTTCTGCTGTGGTTCCTCTATCTTCTATAACATTTACTTTTACTTGCGTTTCGGTTGTACACTTGTTTTGCTTTAATAACTCATTGTATTGGCTTTTCCCTATTTCTTGATAAACAGTATTTACATTGTCTACACTTTGTCCTAAATATTTGGCAAATAGTGTAGCATTCGATTTGAACATATCCGTATTGATATATAATAAAATAAATGTGGTCGCTATCATTACTATGAAAACTACTAGAGATATAATAATAATGGTGTTTTTCTTTTTTCGTGGTATCATCTGTTTTCCTCCTTACTTTTATAACTATTGTATCGTTTCTATCATAAAATTTCAATCTTTTTAATTCATTTAAAACATAAAAAAGTCTTACTTCATTTTCTGTTTCACTGCTTCGTAAAGAACAATACCTGTTGAGACAGAAGCATTTAAGGAAGTTACTTTTCCCTTCATTGGAATTTTAACTAAAAAGTCACAATTCTTTTTTACCTTTTGACTCATGCCACTTCCTTCATTTCCAATTACAATACCAATTGCTCCTGTTAAATCTTGTTCGTAATAATAAGTGGTTGTATTAATATCGGTTCCACAAATCCAAAGTCCTTCTTTTTTTAATGTTTCTATGGCATCTGTTATATTAGTCACTCTTGCCACTTTCATATGTTGTACTGCCCCTGCCGATACTTTATTAACTGTACTATTGACAGTAGCACTTCTTCTTTTGGGAATAATAATTCCATGAACCCCTGCTGTTTCTGCTGTTCTAATCATAGATCCTAAATTGTGTGGATCTTCAATTCCATCTAATATTAGTACAAATGGGTCTTCTCCTCTTGTTTTGGCTTCTTGCAAAATATCTTCTATTTCACAGTATTCATAAGGTGGTACCATAGCAATAACGCCTTGATAGTTTTCAGTTTGTGCCATTTCTTCCATCTGCCTTTTTTCTTTTTCTACTAAAATTACTTTGTTTTCTTTTGCCATACTAATAATTTTGTGGATAGAACCGTGTCGCTCTCCTTTGGTTATGAATATTTTGTTGATGTCTTTTCCACTTTCTAATAATTCAATGACTGCATTTCTTCCTTCTACTTGGTCATTGTATATTTCTTTTCGTTCTTGAGCTTTCATTTTTCTTCACCTTTTTTTCTTTATTTATATTTAGTTAACATATTTTATTTTACTTTTATGTAGATTTATGATATACTAATTGTATCATAAAAAATTTTAGGAGGTACTCACTATGAAAACAAAAGGTTTTATTGGCTTATTAATCCGGCTAGGAGGTGCCACTATTTGTGGCTTCCTTCTTACCAAAATTTCTGTTGGCACACAGACTGGTTGTAACTGTGCTGGAATTTTCTTGTTCCATTTGGTATTTAGTATAATAGCAATTATCGTAGATCACGTAGATACAAAACCTGATGGAACCCATCCAGTGCTCAAAGCATTATCTTTAGCAATAGGATTTGTCTTATCTGCTATTTCAATGAACTTCGGGCATATTGTCTGTTCCGGATTTCTGTTCCTTACTAGTTGTGCATCTGTTGCCTTAGCAATATATACAGAAAACAAATATTAAATGAGTACATTCCCCTATTGTTCATAGGGAGAACAGGGCTTTCTCGGAAGAGGAAGCCCTGTTTTTATGGTATCGGTAAAATCTTCGATTTCCCTTTTCCGGTACCATAAAAAATCTCTTCTAACGCTTTAGCAACTCCATCTTCGTTATTATTATCTGTTATAAAATCTGCTTTTTTCTTCAAATTCTCATCAGCATTTCCCATTGCTATTTTATAGCCAGACATTTCGAACATAGATATGTCATTTGCTCCATCTCCCATAATAACAATATCTTCTTTACAAATTTGTAAATAATCCGCCAGTATTTTGATAGCATTTGCCTTAGTAGCATTTTTCTTCATGACATCTATGTAGGCTGTTTCATAACGTTCTCTTCCTGTATCCATAATAAAATGACAAATATCCGTTGCTTCTAAATCAGTGAAATTAATGTCTAATTCTTCTTTCATTTTTCTTAAATCTGATGACTCACCACATAAAGTAAACATAGAAGTTGTGGAAATAGGATTTTCTATATAATGCTTTTTTAATTCTTGTATTAATTGTGTATTTGGGTTGGTTTCTACTTCTCTTTTTCCATCTGTTAGTGTTCCCTTATCAGTATGTAGAATTCCTTGTAAATGGAATTTCTTATAAAGATCAATTACTTTAATTACTTGTTCTTTCTCCAAATATCTTTTCAATAAATAATCATTCTTTACATTATCTTTTATAATGGCTCCATTAGAAGCTATTATATATTGACTAATAGCCTCTCCAACCGTTTCGATTATATAGGATATGTCTTTTATATTTTTCCCGGTAGCTATTACAAAAAGAACGTCTTTTTCTTTCTGTATTTTATTGATTATCTCTACATTTCTTTTTGATACTTGTTTTTTATCATTTAATAAAGTGCCATCTAAATCCAGTACCACCATTTTATACATCATTTTTCCTCCAAAATCATGTTTCATCATCTAATTTTAATACACTTAAAAATGCTTCTTGTGGTATTTCTACATTTCCAATTTCACGCATTTTTTTCTTTCCTCTTTTTTGCTTTTCTAATAATTTTTTCTTTCTCGTAATGTCGCCACCATAACATTTGGCTAGTACATCTTTTCTCATGGCTGAGATTGTCTCCCTTGCTATAATTTGTCCTCCAACTGCTGCTTGGATTGGTATTTTGAATAGTTTTCTTGGAATAACTGTTTTCAATTTTTCAACCATTTTCTTTCCTCTATCGTAGCTACTGTCCTTATGTACAATAAAACTTAGGGCATCTACTGGTTCTCCATTAATATGTATATCTAATTTTACCAAATTAGATCTCCTATATTCTTTAAATTCATAATCTAAAGAGGCGTATCCTTTCGTTTTTGATTTTAAATGATCAAAGAAATCATAAATAATTTCATTAAGTGGCATTTCATATACTAACGTAACGCGGTTTTCATCTAAATATTTCATATCAATATAAACACCACGTCTTCTTTGACATAGTTCCATAAGATTTCCCACATAGTCTTTTGGTGTCAAAATATTAGCTGTTACAAAAGGTTCTTCCATATAAGATATTTCTTGTGGTTTTGGTAAGTCCTCTGGATTGTACAATTCAACTACTGTACCATCTGTTTTATACACTTTATAAATAACAGATGGTGCTGTCGTGATAAGTCCTAAGTCAAATTCTCGATCAATTCTTTCTTCTATAATCTCTAAATGAAGTAATCCCAAAAATCCACAACGAAATCCAAATCCTAAAGCCGCTGACGTTTCCGCTTCGTATTCTAAAGCCGCATCATTTAATTTTAGTTTTTCTAAGGCTTCTTTTAAGGCTTCATATTGACTTCCATCAATTGGATATAATCCACAATAAACCATTGGTGTTACTTTTTTATATCCTTTTAATGGTTCTTCTGCTGGATTATTTTTTAACGTAATAGTATCTCCAACTTGAATGTCTGCTAAATTTTTGATGCTAGCTGCTATATAACCAACTTCCCCCGCCTTCAATTCATTCGTTGGCATATAAGATCCTGGAACAAAACATCCTACTTCTACTACCGTAAAAGTTTTATTGGTTGCCATTAATTTAATTTCATCTCCTACTTTTACGGTTCCGTCCATTACTCTTACATAGGCAACTGCTCCTTTGTAATTATCATAATAAGAATCAAATATAAGACATTTTAGTTTTTCATTTTCATTGCCTTTTGGAGAAGGCAAGTCTGTTACAATTTTTTCTAAAACTTCCTCTACCTTTAATCCAGATTTAGCAGAAATACAAGGTGCTTCTTCTGCTGGTATTCCTATAATATCTTCTATTTCTTGTTTCACTTCTTCTACTCTTGCATTTGGTAAATCGATTTTGTTTAAAACGGGTAATATTTCTAAATTGTTGTCAATCGCTAAATACACATTAGCTAGTGTTTGTGCTTCGACTCCCTGACTAGAATCTACAACTAAAATAGCGCCATCACATGCAGCCAAACTTCTAGACACTTCATAATTAAAATCCACATGACCTGGTGTGTCAATTAAATTTAACGTATATTCTTGTCCATCTTTGGCTTTGTATATCATTCTAACAGCTTGTGATTTGATGGTAATACCTCTTTCTTTTTCTATTTCCATATTGTCTAAGACTTGACTTTCCATTTCTCTTTTGGATAATACCCCTGTCATTTCAATTAGTCGATCTGCTAAGGTTGATTTTCCATGATCTATGTGTGCAATGATACTAAAATTTCTGATGTGTTCTTGTCTATTACTCATTCCTATCTCCTCATCCTTTTCAATGTATGCTTATTCTATCACACAAACTTAAAAACCTCAATAGCTTACACCTTTTAAGTTTATTTTTTTCAAATTGCATTTGTGCCATTGGGGACGGACCTTTTTGGCAATGTTTCTGTTATTTATAATAAAATAGTAAAAAATAAAAAAGTTTTTTGTTCAAGATAATTATCATAGAACTTCTAAATTCATAATATGGCACCCTTCCATGCACAACGTATGAACACTTTCCCTATTATGAATTAAAAAGTTCTAATTCAATTACTTTCAAGCAAAACTTTTTTATTTTTTACTATTTTTATTCTATTAATTTTAAAATTGCCAAAAAGGTCCGTCCCCAATGGCACAATTAGCAAATTTAACTATAATTTTCTAAACCATGACACAAATTGTATACTTTCTGATAGCCAAGTCGTTGCAAGATACGTTGTGCTTTTTGTCCTCTATGTCCTGTACTACAATAAACAATAATAGTTTGTGATTGATCTGGTAAAATTTGATTCACATTCTCTCTTATTTCATATTCTGGTAATAAAATAGCTTTATCTAAATGCCCTTCTTCAAACTCTTGTGGACTTCTAACATCTACTAATATGGCTCCTTGTTCCACCATTTTTTCCAATTGTTGTTGTTCAATTTCCATTTGTGTACAACATCTATTCCTATAAAATGCACATTTTAACTTGTGTAACATAACTTTTCTCCTCTTTTTAAAACTAATTCTTCTATTTATTATATGCTTTTTTACATTTTTCGTTATTTTCCACTCTACTTTTTAAGTTATCCACACTCATATTTTAAGCTATATTACTTTTTCTTTTTTACAAAATAATTACAAGAATATTTCATTCTTATTTTTATTTTTTAAAACCTTCCTTTTAAAATGTTCCTTTTTTGGCATTTTTTATAAGCTTTTAGTAGCTATGTTACAATAATGTTACATTTTTGTTACAATTATGTATTCTTTGCTGTTTTATGTTTCCTGCTCTTTTTCTTTTTTTTCATTTTCACTTTTTATTAAAAAAAGTGGAAACTGTGGATAACTTTGTGAATAACTTAATTTACTTGTTTTTTGTTCATAAGTTGTTCACATTTTAATCTAGTTGCTATAATATCTTAACTTTTGTTTTATGTTTGCCACTTTTTATGTGTACTCACTTTTTCATTTTATCTCATAGGAAGGAAAAATAGCAAATACTTATAAACAAAGCATTTGCTATCTTTTCTTTTTTTCTACAAGTTACATAATTTTTATTTTGCCACAAAAAACCATATAATTCCTATTATTTCTAGTATTGTAATAAAGGGAAAACCTATGACAAAATTAAGTTTCTGTGTTTTGTGTCTAAACGTATACATTCCCACTATCGTTCCAATGCCTCCTCCTAAAGCTGTTACTATAAATAATGTTTTTTCTGGAATTCTCCAGGAACCTTTTTTGGCTTTTCTTTTATCTAACCACATGATGAAAAAACCAAAAATATTAACTGCTAATAAATAAAGTAATATGTTTTGTATTGAAAATAATTCTTCAAAATGAATCGTTGCTTGTTGTTCAAACATCTTATTTCCCTCTCTTTTCTATCTTAAAATTTAAAATCTAAATACGCATATTTCTCAGTTTTAAAGTTTTTTGCTCTTTCAATATCTGCTCTCGCCATTTCTGAAATTTTACTAATCCTTATGAACTTATTATTCATCCTTACTAATGGATTAATATATCTTATTTTTGCATTGGTAATACTTACACAATATTTGCCATTTACTGGTGTTTTACTTTCTTCTATTTTAGTAGCATTTCTCCAAGTTTCAAAATTTTTAGCAATATTGCCTATTTTACAATTCTCAATTTTATCTATTATCTCTTGTTCCGATAAAATATATAAATCTTTTTGATGAATAAGATTTTCTTGCATCATTTTCTTTAGTATATCGGCTAAAAATTGCATCGAAAATTTAGTCCTATTTTCTATATAAATAGAAGATAATTGACTCATACCATGCACAAACTTTTCTGCCATTTCTTGATTTTTAAATCCTAATTCTTCAATTCCTTCTTCATTTTTTTGTATTTCTATATTTTGATACATTTCTTTTATCTCGTCTAAATTCCATATTTCTTTGGTTGCCCCTAAACCATTAGAAAGCGTATATTCTAGTCGATCACTGGATAATTGTGGTGTATCATTATCAGCAATTGGATAAATATGATAGTCTACTACTTCTTCTATCTTTATTTCATCTTTCTTTAATAAAGTCATAATTTCTTTTGATTCATGAATTATTTGATAGGTTAGTTCTTCTGTTGATTCTTGAGTTTCATAATCTCGATTCATGAAATCAATCGTATGTTTAAATACTGGTGTTGCTATATCATGAAACAGCCCTGCTAGGGTTTGCTTCTTATCTTTTGTAAAATTCCATATAATTAAAGCAACTCCTATACTATGGTCTAATGTTGTATTTAAAATCTTATAATTAAAAAGTTTAGAATATACGGTCCCACAAGATGTACTGATTTTTCCTTGTTTTTGCATTTCTGGCGTTTCTATGTATTGATTTAAGAATTCTGGTATTCCGTCTGGTGATAGTATTTTAAAGTATTCTATTGTTGCTGGTCTTACCGTTTCTAAATATTTTTTCATAATTCTCTCCCATTCTATTTTTCCTTATTTTATATTACGTTGATTGCTTTGTCAACTTGTGTACAAGTCCTATAATCTTGATTTTTAAGGTAGATTATTCTTTTAAATAGATTAGAAACTCTAAAATATTTCTTCAAATTCTCGGCGTGCCTTACAAACATTAAAAAATTCTAATTCAATCAAATGCGCCTCTTCACGTTCAAAACCATTATTATATTAAATTCGCATAAATGACGAATGCGACTGGAATAGTCATACAAATTCTAAAACAAAAGTCACAAAGGGTCCTGTTTTCGGGTATAGTTGTGACTTTTGTTAAAGAATTTGTTGACGTCATGAAGGGTAGCCGAGTAATTTATAAGAATTTAATATAATAATGGTTTTGCCTTGAACATCTCTCATTTGATTGGATAAGAATTTTTAAATATTTTCCAGTTGCATTCAAATTTTCAGAAATATTTTAGAGTTTCCATTCCCTTTATTCAATAGCACACTTTAAAAATCAAGATTTATAGGACTTATACAATTAGGTGACAGCATTGCCTAATATGACAAAAATGTCCAAAAAGAACCGTACCTAAAGGTATAACTTATCTGTACGCATTTAAAATGCTACAGCTAAGAAATCCCCAATGGACATTAACCAAATAGGCTCATTTGATTACTTTGACTCATTCCCTCTAGGCAACCAAAACTCTTCAATAAATCGGTAACAGAATTTCCTACCTTAGAACGTATCTTTAAATCATCAATTGACATGAATTTTCCTTCTTTCCTTGCTTGCACAATTCCTTGTGCTGCTACGGTTCCAAGTCCAGGTATGCTATTTAATGGTGGTCGAATTCCATTTTCTTCTACTAGGAATTTAGTGGCATCTGATTGGTATAAATCCATTGGTAAGAAGTTAAATCCTCTCTCATACATTTCTAATACTAATTCCAAAATAGCATACATATTCTTGTCTTTAACCGTTGCCGCATTTCCTGCTAAGTCAATTTCCTTCATTTTGTTTTTTACCTTTTCTTTTCCAAATATCATACATTCACTATCAAATTCGTCAGCCCTAATAGAGAAATAGGAAGCATAATACGCCAATGGCTCATGCACTTTAAACCATGCAATACGAAAAGCATTGGTTACATAGGCTGCTGCATGGGCTTTTGGGAACATGTATTTTATCTTCTCACAAGATTTAATATACCAATCTGGTACGTCATGTTCTTTCATCAAAGTTACATATTCTGCCCATTTTTCTGGGTCTTTTAAAGCTTTTCCTTTACGCACTGTTTCCATGATTTTAAAGGCTGGATTTGGTGGTAAACCTTGTTTGATTAAGTATATCATGATGTCATCACGACAACAAATAGCATCTTGCAGGGTTACCGTTCCTGCCTCAATTAAACTTTGTGCATTGCCTAGCCACACATCGGTACCATGTGATAATCCAGATATTCTAATTAGTTCATCAAATGTCGTTGGTCTTGTATCTACTAGCATTCCTCTTACAAATTTCGTTCCAAATTCTGGTACCCCAAAGCTTCCTACTTCTGAATGGATCTGCTCTGGCGTTACACCAAGTGCTTTGGTTGAACTAAAAATTGACATGGTTTCTTTGTCATCTAATGGTACTTTGGTTGGATCAATTCCTGTAATATCTTGTAACATTCTTATCATCGTTGGATCGTCATGTCCTAGTATATCTAATTTTAACAAGTTTTGATCGATGGAATGATAATCAAAATGAGTGGTTACAATATCTGAATTGGGGTCATCTGCTGGATGTTGTACGGGACAGAATTCATAAATTTCTCTTCCCTTTGGTACCACGATAATCCCGCCTGGATGTTGTCCTGTCGTCCTTTTAATTCCCGTACAACCACTTGCTAACCTTTGTGTTTCGGCTCGGTTAATTGGAATGTTTCTTTCTTCAAAATATTTTTTTACATAACCAAATGCTGTTTTATCTGCTATGGTTCCTATGGTTCCCGCCTTAAACGTGGTTCCTTTTCCAAAAATAACTTCGGTATATCTATGGGCTTTGGATTGATATTCTCCTGAAAAGTTTAAGTCAATATCTGGCTCTTTATCTCCATTAAATCCTAAGAAAGTCTCAAAGGGAATATCCATTCCGTCTTTGTCTAGTGGATGTCCACATTTCGGACATTCCTTATCTGGTAAATCGAATCCATTTTTATAGCCATAATCCGTAAAGTCTGAAAATTTACAATTAGGACAACGATAATGAGCTGGTAAGGAATTAACTTCTGTAATTCCTGTCATATTCGCCGCAAAAGAAGATCCGACTGAACCTCTGGATCCTACAATATAACCATCTTCATTCGATTTCCACACTAATTTTTGGGCAATGATATACATCACCGAAAATCCATTTCTTATAATGGAATCTAACTCTTTATCTAGTCTTTCTTGCACAATTTCTGGCAAAGGATCGCCATATAATTGATGTGCTTTTTCATAAGCTATATCCTTAATCGTTTGTTCACAACCTGGTATATGTGGTGGACATTTTTCTGGCGAAATAGGACTGATTTGATCGCACATATCAGATATTAAATTGGTATTGGTAACAACAACTTCATATGCTTTTTCTTTTCCTAAATAACTAAATTCTTCCAACATTTCTTCTGTTGTTCTTAGATACAATGGTGCTTGGTGGTCTGCGTCATCATAGCCTTGTCCCGCTTCTAAAATACGTCGATACACTTCATCTTGTGGATCCATAAAGTGTACATCACAGGTTGCTACGACTGGTTTTTTTAGTTTTTCCCCTATGTCTACTATTTTTCGATTAATATCTCGCAGAGCTTCTTCATCTTTTACGATTTCATTTCGAATTAAAAATTGATTATTTCCTATTGGCTGAATTTCTAAATAGTCATAATCACTGGCTATTGCCTCAATTTCTTCATCCGTTTTTCCAAGTTCAATGGCTTGATATAATTCTCCCGCTTCACAGGCACTTCCTAAGATTAACCCTTCGGAATATTTCTTGTATAAACTCTTTAAAATTCTAGGCTTTCTATAAAAATAGTGTAAATGCGAAAGAGATACTAACTTATAAAGGTTACGCAATCCTATGTAATTTTTGGCTAAAATGATAGCATGATAGGTTTTTAACTTTTTGTATTCTTCTTTTTTGGTTTCCTCTGTACTACTTACTTCGTCAATGTCATCTACTGTCTTTGCTCCTCGTTTTTTCAACATCTCCATCATGACGTGAAATACCTTAACCGTTGTATCAACATCATCTAAGGCACGATGGGCAACTTCTACTTTTATTCCTAGATTTTCCGCAATTTTTCCTAACTTATATTTTTTATAATCTGGAAATAAGTCTTTGGCTAAACTTAAGGTATCTAAATAAGTATAATCAAATTCATATCCTAAATTTTTAGCATTTTGTTTAAAAAATCCCATGTCAAATGGTGCATTGTGGGCGACTAAAACAGAATCTTGAATAAAGGCTAACATTTTAGGAAATACTTGTTCAATCGTTTCGGCATCTTTTACCATCTCATCTGTTATATTCGTGACTTCTGTTACCCTTTGTGGAATATGTTTTTGGGGATTGACAAAACAACTAAATTGGTCAATTACTTCTCCCTCTTTTATTTTCATGATTCCTATTTCTGTGATTTTTTCCGTTGTTGCTGAAAATCCTGTCGTCTCTAAATCTAGTACACAATAAGTGGTGTCAATATCTTGCCCTTTACTATTGGTTACAATAGCATTTTTATCTGGTGCCAAATAAGCTTCCACTCCATATAAAATTTTCATATCTGGATTGTCATAGCCTAACATTTTATGAGCTTCTGGAAAGGCTTGTACCACGCCATGATCGGTAATGGCTATGGATTTCATTCCCCACTTCATGGCTCTTTTGATTAAATCTTTGGCAGATGTCATGGCATCCATTTGACTCATCTGGGTATGCATGTGTAATTCTACTCTTTTTACTTCACTGTTATCTTGTCTGGTTTCTTTCTTTAATCCATTTTCTGTTTCTATAATTGTGTTGGCCATAACAGTTAATTCATTTGAAAAAGTATCCATTTGTGCGGTTCCTGCAACCATTAAGCCTTTTGCCTTTTGAATACGCTTCATGGTTCTTTTAGCTTTTTCTTTGTCCAAAAAGGCTTTACAAGTAATGGTACTGGTTCCATCGTATAAATCAAAACTAAATAAGGTTTTCCCAGATTTTAAGGTTCTATCTTCTGTAAAAATCACCTCTCCTTGTAAGGCTATTCTTCCATCATCTACCCCTAAATCTTCTACTTTTACAAGTGGATCTGTAATATTTTGTGTACTTCCTAAAATTAATGGCGTATCTTCTATTTCTTCTTCACTTGGTAATTCTGGTAAATTGCTATCACTGATTTCTACAATGGTATTTACCATAATCGTAACATCTCCAGCATAATTATCCAAACCAGCTTTTCCAGTAGCTTTAATGGCTTTGCTATTGCTTATTTTCTCTTCTATTTCTTTTCCTTCTGTATAATCTTTTCCAAACGATTTACATGTAATAGTTCCTGTTCCATCGTATAAATCAAATAGTATCATTCCTTTTCCCGATTTGGTTTCACGTACATCACTGGTAACTAATCTCCCTTCTATTGTTACCCTTCCATCATTTGCCGTAATATCTTTAATTTTGACCTGTTTTTCTTTAGCTCTCGATGGTTTTCCCATGATGTAGGCTGGTTCTTCTATGGCTGGCATTTCTATTTCATCTGGTATATAGCCTTCTAAATCAGTTGGTGGAACATAATCTGGATCATGATAACCTTCTATTTCTTCTCTCTCATTTTCTGTTTGGCTTACCTGCTGCCTATTTTCTTCTATGTGTGCTATCATTTTTGCTTCTTGCTTTTGAATAACTTCTTGCATCTCTTTCATCTCATTGGCTGATAGTTTTTCCGTAATATCTATGACATATTCTTTTCCAAATAGGTTTTGGATGGTTTTCTGCAATTCTTTGTCTGTTTTTTTGGCTCTTAAAAAATCGGCTCCTTTGATGTGCATTTGAATGTATATGGTATTTTCTTTTACTTCTAATTCACTTTTTAATAATAACATCGGTTTCATAAGTGGGTATTTGTGCGACATATAGGCTATGATGTTTTTCCATTCTTCTAGGATTGATTTTTTTTCTACTTTTTCATGATATTGTATGGTTACATCAATATGTTCAAATCGAAATCTTTCTTTTAAAAAGTTCTCAAAGTACCAGGTTTCTTTGATTTCTATATATTCGTCTAAGTATAAGATGACTTGTAGTGTATTTGTTTTCTTTATAATGTTTAGACTTCTTACTTCTGCATATTTTATGTTAGCATTCGTTTTGTAATCACTGAATATTTCCCCTACTTTTTTTGGTTTTTGCTCCATTTTTTGTTTCAATCCTTTCTCATACCTACCTAGTTTGTTTTTTCAATTGTATCATATTTCAGGATAGAAAAAAAGCGAACATTTTAAGTTTCTTATCAAAAAGTAACGATTTAGACAATGCTGTCAACCTAATTGCACAAGTCCTATAACTTTTGATTTTTAAGCTGGCAATTGGATAAAGGGAAAGGAAACTCTAAAATATTTCTGAAAATTCGAATGCAACTGGAAAATATTTAGAAATTCTTATTCAATCAAATGAGGAATCTTCAAGGCAAAATCATTATTATATTAAATTCTTATAAATTACTCGGCTACCCTTCATAACGTCAACAAATTCTTTAACAAAAGTCACAACTATACCCGAAAACAGGACCCTTTGTGACTTTTGTTTTAGAATTTGTATGACTATTCCAGTCGCATTCGTCATTTATTCGAATTTAATATAATAATGATTTTGAACGTGAAAGTGGTGCATTTGATTGGATTAGAATTTCTTAATGTTTGTAAGGCATGCCGAGAATTTGAAGAAATATTTTAGAGTCTCCTTTCTTTTTTTAATAATTTACTTTAAAAATCAAAATTTATAGGGCTTTTGCAGTTAGGTTGACAGCATTGACTATTCAGAGTTACCTATAAAAAAAATAAATGAAAAAAATTTGTAACACATTTTTCCACACCACATATTATATATCATACAAAGGAAAACAACAAAAGAAAAAAATATAACGAAAACATATTTCTTTATGGAAGGAGGTCTAGACTATGCCAGAAAATAGAGGATGCGGTGGATTCGGATTTGGTGATGATTGTTGCTGGATTATAATCCTAATATTATTAATCTGTTGTTGTTGCGGTGGTAACAGAGGAGGATGTTGTTAATTTAAACAACATGCTAAAGAACGTGTAAGACTTGTCTCTAGTCTTACACGTTCTTTCTATTTGAATCTTTTTCCCTTATGTTTTCCCTTTTTTCTATTATTTTGATATCTGGTATCTTCAAAATCAAAATTAACATCCATCTGAGAAGTATAGCCATTTAAGAACTTTTCTTTTAATTGATCTTTTGGCATTTTTTCAAAATCCTCTTCCTCATCTTCTAATTGATTGGTTGTGTTGGCATTCCATTCCTTTTCTTCTGATTTTTCTTCGTTTTCTTCAAATCCTTTATTTATAATTGTAATTTCTTCCGTATCTTCTCCTAGAAATCTTTTACCTTTTAATGCTTTAGGAACTTCTTCTTCGTAGTCCTCTTCATAATCACTATTTTCGTTATCATCATAAGACATTCTGCCTGAAAACTCTTCTTCTAATCTAGTATTTCTTTTATGAATCATCATAAATATTACAACCATAGCAATGATAGCCATAATTGCCACCACTACACCAACTATTATTTTTGGAAATACTGCGTTTCCTTTTGCCATTGATTCGTCATCTACCAAACTTTTATTAACCGTTATTTGATAGGTGGCAATATTGGCTCCATCCTCCTCTGACACTAATATCGTAATAAAATTTTCTCCCTCTTGCAAATTTTCATTTCCTATTACTTCAATTACATATCCTTCTTCTGTTGGCTGTGCTTCTATTTCTAATCTGCTATCTTCTCCTATGTATTTAACCTCATATTGATATACATTTGTTTTGAAGTCCGGTGACAATTTTAAATCGTTAATTTTTAATTTGGCTAATCCATTACCTTTTTGTGAATTGGTTATTTCATCTGTATCATCATATTGTTCTTGTTGCATTTCTCGGATAATGTTTATTGTATACGTTTTTATCGTTCCATCTTCTGCAGTAACAACTACTTCCGCCTTATTTTCTCCTTTTTCTAAGTTCTTTTTTCCTGTTCCTGTTACTTTTGCTTTTTCATCTTGTGCACTTGCATAAACTTCTACGGTTTCTGTATCTTCTGGTACTGCCACTTCATAAGAGGTTGTCCCATATCTAAATCCTGTAAAATCATGCGGTCTAATTCCTAAATTACTCAAGTTAGCATTGCTGGATTTTTCTGTTGCTTGGTTGGTCGTATTACTGGTGTTTTGTTGTGTTACTGTATTTTGAGTGGCTTTTGTATTGTTTGTATTATTCGTAGTAGTTTGATTGGCTGCTTGTGTTGAATGGATCAGCAAATTTATAAAAATACTGATACAAAATAAGATGAAAACAACATTTGATTGTCTTTTTATTCTTTCGTTTTTCATTTTTTATCATTCCTTTCCTAATACATAGATGAGATTCTTTAATTATATCATTCTATTTCTATTTCATTTTTTAATCTTTACTATGCACTCATTTTATCATTTGTGTTTTTTTTCGTCAACTGATTTTATCTTTTTAGTTTCTAATATTTTAACCCTGTTTTCATTCATCTTTATACCTCTTTTTACTATTTTTCTTTTCTTATTTTATAAAATATCTATTTATTTGTCAAAAACTTTATTTTTTATGATACAATATAGTAAAAGTTGTCACTGGTTTCTTAAGTTTAAATGTGCCATTGGGTGCCATTGGGGACGGACCTTTTTGGCAATTTTTCATTTATTTTTATTAGATTGTATCGTATATAAAAATAGAGTGACGCGCAGTTTGGAAGGACACTAATTCATACAGAACAATTAGATTAACTTTTCTATTTATGAAATATAACTGATGGCCTTATATGATTCGTCCGACCAGTAAGGAACGAAATTTTTATATACGATACAATCTAACTAATAGTAATTATATTAATTGCCAAAAAGGTCCGTCCCCAATGGCACATTTAAATTTAAGAAACCTATTAAGGAGTTTATTATGATGGAATTACTTTCACCTGTTGGTGATTTTGAATGTTTAAAAGCGGCTGTACAAAATGGAGCAGACAGTGTTTATCTTGGAGCAGATACCTTTAGTGCAAGAGCTTTTGCCCATAATTTTAGCATGGAAGATTTAAAAAAAGCCATTCACTATGCCAAAATTCGTGGTGTCAAAACAAACTTAACCTTAAACACTCTCATTAAAGATAATGAATGGGAAAATGCTTTGTCTTTAGCTAAAACAGCTTATGAATATGGAATTGATAGTATTATTGTACAAGATTTAGGGCTAGCAACTAAGCTTATAGAAGCTTTCCCAGATTTACCAATTCATGGTAGTACACAAATGACTGTCCATAATTTAAATGGTGCTTTAGCATTACAAGAACTTGGTTTTAAAAGGGTCGTTCTTGCTCGTGAACTTTCTATGAATGAAATTGATTACATTTGCAAAAATACAAAAATAGAGATTGAATGTTTTGCTCATGGTGCCTTATGTATTTCTTATTCTGGGCAATGTTTATTCTCTAGTATGTTAGGTGGTCGTTCTGGCAATCGTGGAAAATGTGCTGGACCTTGTCGCCTTCCTTATGAATTGTTGGAAAACGATAAAAAAATTAATTCTGGTTATTTACTTAGCACTCGTGATTTATGTAGTTTGGATTATATCCCTTCTTTTGTACAAGCTGGAGTAAAATGTCTGAAAATTGAAGGAAGAATGAAATCACCAGAATACGTAGCAACTGTTACTAGAATTTATAGAAAATATATTGATCTAGCCTTATCGGATGAACCTTACGTTGTAAATAAAGCTGATCTTAAAGCCTTAATGCAAGTGTTTAATCGTGGTATGTCTTCTTCTGGTCATTTAGATACCGAACCAAATAGAAATTTAGTTTTTAAAGATAAACCAAGTAATATGGGACTATTACTTGGAAAAGTGCAAAATTTTAATAAAAATAAAGGACTTCTTACCGTAAAATTAAGAGAACCCATAAAAATTGGCGATACGGTTTCTTTAGAAAATGAAACGGGAAGTTATACGGTTTCAGAATTAATGGAAAATAACAAAAATATAACCCAAACTAAAATTGGACAAACCGTTACAATTGGAAGAATGAAAGGAAATATCTCTTGTAATGATAAAATTTACAAAATGTCTTCCAAAGAATTATCTACTTTAGCCAAAGAAAGTTATCAAAAAGAATATCGCCAAATTCCTTTACATGGTAAGGTAATCATAAAAAAAGGAAAACCTATTTCTATTCATATTACACCTGCTAATTCTATTGCTTTATATAAAGATTTGAATATTGAATATGAATTGAACGAAATCCCAATAGAAGCCAAAAATAAACCGTTAGAAAGACAAACTGTTATTCAACAATTGACCAAAACGGCTTCTACTCCCTATCAATTTAAAAATTTGGATGTTATTTTAGATGATAATGTATTTATTCCTAAACTAAGTATTTTGAACCAACTGCGTAGAGTAGCTTTAGAACAAGTCCAAGATTATGCGACCGCTCACTGCCTTCGAGTTTACTCTGATTCATCCAAAAAACAAACTACACACTGTAAATCTTATGCCATGAAAGATGATATTCTTTCTGATATGAGAAACTATGTAAAAAATGATGTGAATTTGGCTAAACTGCAATCGCCTAAAATCTCTGTTTTATTAAACAATATTAATCTTAGCTTTGATTATTCAAAATTAAGTAATCATATCTCTAATATCTACATTCCTTTAAAGTTTTTTACCAGTAAAAAATACGATAATATATTAAAAGATTTAAGTAAGAATTTTAATGTTTCTATTTACATGCCAACGATTGTAAAGGGAAATTATAAGAATTTATTTTATGCCAATGCAGAAAGTTCTATTAAGAAATATGAAATTAAAGGATTTGTAATTTCAAATATATGTAATATTAAGCTTTTGAATGAACTTTTCACAGATTTAGACAAATATTTTAAATTAACCAGTAATTATACTTTCAACGCTTTTAATTTACAAACCGTATTAGCCTTAAAAAATCTTGGCATCAGCCGTTTTACCCTATCACCAGAATTAGATAAAATTTCTCTTCAATCTTTGTGTGATTATCATTATTTAGAAAAAGAGATGATTGTATATGGGCGAATTCCTCTACTTAATATGAATTATTGTTTGCTTGGCGAAACTGATAAATGTTACCCAGAATGCAAAGCTCGTTGTCAAAGCGGTCATTCTTACTATTTAAAAGACCGTTTACATATGAATTTTCCTATTATGCCTGATAATATTCAAACAGTAACCACTCTATTTAATAGTAAAATAACTTCTATTTCTCCACAAGATTTTTCTATTAATTTTGCTAGAATTGATATTTTAGAAGAAAATATCTCCGAAATAAATCATATCGTAGAAACCGTCAAATCTGGTAAACGATTGGAAGGTAAAGATTATACCAATGGAAATCTAAGTCGTGATATCTAAAAATGTTAATTGAGTGTCCATTGGGGACGGTTCTTTTTGGACATTGACCAAAAAGAACCGTCCCCAATGGACACTCAATTAACATTCTAAATTTGCTTACTACTCAAATCAATCATTAAATCCATATTATCATCTTTAGCCGCTTTATTTCTTCGAATAGCTCCACACTTTTTACAACGAAAAACAATCACATATCCTTTTTTTCCATCTATTTCTAAGCTAACTGGTTCCAAATCGCCATGACATTGTTCTTCTCTATCGCCTGGATTTTTGTCTACATGTTTAGAATGCAAACAATAGGGGCAATGATTTCTACATGAATATCCTAATTTTGAAACTTTTCGTCCACAATTTTCACAGATAAACTCTTCATCCATTTCAATAAAATTTCTTGCTTTCATTTTTTCTCCTTTAGTAGGTTGCCAACAGTTCCGGGTTTAAATGACAACCTTTAATTACAATTATTATTAAAAAATAGAATTAGACAAAAGGTTGCCATTTAAACCCAGAACCGTTGGCAAGTTAAACTTAGAACTATTGGCAATGTCCAAAAAGAACCATACCTAAAGGTATAACTTATCTGTAATTCGCTTCGCTTCATACAGCTAAGAAATCCCCAATGGACATTAATATTTAAAATTCCCTCCCCCTAAAAACTCTTTTAGAAGAGAGTTAGTTGGTACATATTCTGTTGGTATCGTTTCAAAATATTTTAACATATTAATTAATCTTCTTGCTTCTGCATATTCTGGTTCTTCTTGCTTGATTTCCTCTAACAATGGCATGACCACGCCCTTTAATACCCCTAATTCATAAATCAATGAAGTGTTAAATATACTGTTTGCTTCTTCTTGGTATGGGAATATATTTTTTTCTTCTCCATTGTTTACCATATGCCAAGTGGCTATGGTATGCTTAGCGTCATAACTTCTGAATTGATAGTCCCTTACAATTCTTCTGATTAGTCTAGTATCTGTTGTTGAAATTCGATTGTATCTGTCCATATTTAATACAGTTAAGGCACTGATATAGATTTTATATTTTTGATCTTTTGCAATTTTACTGGTTAATTTATCATTTAGGCAATGTATCCCTTCAATGACTAACACTTGATCGGATTCTAATTTTAATTTTTTACCATTATATCTTTTGGTTCCTTCATGGAAATCAAATTCTGGAATCTCTACTTCTTCTCCATTTAACAATTTTGTTAGATGTTCATTAAATAGTGCTAAGTCAATTGCTTCGATACATTCGAAGTCATAATTTCCCTTTTCATCTTTTGGCGTATCTCTTCTCTCAACAAAGTAATTATCTACTGAAATAGTAACTGGTTTAATTCGATTGATTCTTAATTGAAGCCCTAATCTCTGGGCAAAAGTGGTTTTTCCAGATGAGGAAGGCCCTGCAATTAATATCATTTTTACATTTCTATTTTTTGCTATTTTATCTGCTATATTAGCAATTTTCTTTTCATGTAAAGCTTCGTCTAACATAATAATATCTTTTATATTATCTTCTTTTACTGCTTTATTTAATTTGTATACGGTATTGACATCTAATATTTTATGAATATCATCATATTCATTCAATGCCCATGCTAATTTCTTGGTTTGCATTAATTTGGGCAATTGATCTGGCTTACTTGAACTTGGATATCTTACTAAAAAACCATCTTCATATTTTATTACTTCAAATATTTGTGTTACTCCTGTTCTATTCGCTATGGTTCCATAACAATAGTTATAATATTCTTCACAATAATACATGTAGATTTCTTGATTATCTTCCGCATCTAATTGTAATCTTCCTTTTGATATATCATTTTTTTTATAAAATTCTTCTGCTTCTTTTCGTGTCATTACCACTTGCTTGATTGGTAAGTCTTTTCTTGCTATTTCATGCATTTTGTCATCTAACTTTTGAATAAATTGCTCTGTTATTTCGGTGTTTTCTATTTCACAAAACATAGCATTGGGTAATTGATAGTTTACGATTATTTTTTTGTCTGGACATATTGCTTCTACTGCTTTCCCTAACATATAAATAATCGTTCTTCGGTACATTTTTGTCCCTTCTTTGGATGAAATATCAATTAATCTTATTTCTCCATCTGTTATTACTTGATATCCTAAATTTACATATTCATTGTTGAATACTGCTCCTATAATAGGATATTGGCTGTTTTCTATTTCTTCTTTTAATAATTCTTGTATACTAATTCCTTTTTCTACTTCTATTATTTTGTTTTGATATTGTATCTTCATAAATCTTTCCTCCTTTGCATTTTTGGATGGATGATTTTGGGAATAGAGGAAAAATCATGTTATCTCCATATTCGATTAATAATTCGTCATGATTCTTTCCTCTGTCCCCAAAATCATGAACAAAAAACATCAAACCTATTGTAACGTAAATAAAAATATAAGTCAAATTTGTTATAATTTTACTTCTAGTGGATATACTTTTATTAAGAATAGAATGGAGGTTTTGCTTATGAATTTAGAAAGAATGTATACAGTTTTGAATAATGATGAAAAGTTTGATATTTATTACGATGAAAGACCTGTTTGGGTGCAAGGAATTAATGAAAATGAACAAATGGCTAAAGTTGGCTTTGTTGATAATTTCGAAGAAAAAGATGTTTTTATTAAAGATTTATATGAAAGAACTTTGTAACGTTGCCACTGGTTCCCGGTTTAATTGGCAAGTAATCTGACTAGGAACCAACCTTTTTCGCAAGTTTTCAAATTAATAAAATAAAAATACAAAAAGTAAAAAAGTTTTGCTTGAAAGTAATTGAATTAGAACTTCTTAATTCATAATAGGGAAAGAGTTCATGCGTCGTGCATGGAAGGGTGCCATATTATGAATTTAGAAGTTCTATGATAATTAGCTTGAACAAAAAACTTTTTTATTTTTTACTATTTTTATTATTAATAAGAGAAAGTAGCCAAAAAGGTTGGTTCCTAGTCAGATTACTTGCTAATTAAACTGGGAACCAGTGGCAACTTTTCTTTTAAAATTCTAATTTCTCTTCAATCCATTTAGAAACTTCATCAATTTTTAATCTAATTTGTTCCATTGTATCTCTATCTCTAATGGTTACGGTATTATCTTCTAGCGTATCAAAATCTATGGTAACACAATATGGCGTACCAATTTCATCTTCTCTTCTATAACGCTTTCCAATACTTCCTGTTTCATCATAATCACACATAAATTTCTTTGAAAGTTCTTCATAAACGCTTTCTGCTTTCTCTGATAATTTTTTAGAAAGTGGCAATACTGCTACCTTATATGGTGCTAGGGCTGGATGCAAATGTAATACAATTCTTGTGTCACCTTCTGCTATTTCCTCTTCTTCGTAACTATCACATAAAAATGCTAGTGTTACTCTGTCAGCTCCTACGGATGGTTCAATACAATATGGTACAAATTTCTCTCCTGTTTCTGGATCCATATAGTGAAAATCTTCTTTGGATACATTCATATGGCTTTTTAAGTCAAAGTCTGTTCTATCCGCAATTCCCCATAATTCTCCCCAACCAAATGGGAAAGCATATTCAATGTCTGTTGTTCCATTACTATAATGTGATAATTCTTCTGGTGAATGGTCTCTTAATCTGATGTTTTCTTCTGTCATTCCTAAATTTAATAGCCATTGTTTACAGAAATTCTTCCAATAGGCTTGCCATTCTATGTCTGTTCCTGGCTTACAGAAAAACTCTAGTTCCATTTGTTCAAATTCTCTCGTTCGAAAGGTAAAGTTTCCTGGTGTTATTTCATTTCTAAAAGCTTTGCCAATTTGTGCAATTCCCATTGGTAATTTTTTTCTAGTCGTTCTCATTACATTTTTAAAGTTAACAAAGATTCCTTGCGCTGTTTCTGGTCTCAAATAAATCTCGGCTTTGGCATCTTCTGTTACCCCTTGAAAAGTTTTGAACATTAAATTAAATTTTCTAATATCTGTAAAATTGTGTTTTCCACAATTAGGACAGTTAATTTTATGTTCATCCATATAAACTATCATTTTTTCATCTGGCCATCCATCTACAATTTCTTCACAATTATTTTCGTGCATCCATTCTTCTATTAGTTTATCTGCTCTATGTCTAGTTTTACATTCTTTACAGTCTATTAATGGATCGGAAAATCCTCCCACATGTCCGTGATGCTACCCATGTTGTTGGATTCATTAAGATAGCTGCATCTAATCCTACATTATATTTGTTTTCTTGTATAAATTTTTTTCTCCATGCTTTTTTTACATTATTTTTTAGTTCTACTCCTAAAGGTCCATAGTCCCAAGTATTTGCTAGTCCTCCATAAATTTCAGAACCTGGATACACATATCCTCTGTTTTTACAAAGTGCTACTAAAGTGTCCATTGATTTTACCATAAAAATTCCTCCTTCTTTTCTAAACTGGCAAGGTCTGCTGATGTGCAAGACATTAATTTTCATTTCCTTTAATCTTGAAATCAATCAAAATTAGTATATTGTACATTTTTGTTGGATAGTTCAAATTGAAGGCGTACGTTGGTACGTCGAAATTTGAAATAGATAACGAAAATGTACAATATGCTGATTTTCATTCCGTTAATTTTTTTAAATTAATCAAAATTGATGTATTGTGCATTTTTGGTATTTATTACAAGCTGAAGGCGTACGTTGGTACGTCGAAGTTTGTAATAAATATCGAAAATGTGCAAGACATTAATTTTCATTAATTTAAAACAAAAAACTTCCGCAACCTAGCCTAGCTAGGGACGAAAGTTCATTTCCGCGATTCCACCCTAATTCTTAAAATTAAAAAATAAAATTTTAAGCACCTCAATTTATTATTATTATTATTACTCCAAAGCTCCCCATATGTACTCATTACTGGAATTTCACCGCCACCAGTTCTCTTTTAAATGAATAATATCATACTTTTTCTTCTTCACCGTAATTATTTAATTTCATATATTATATTATCGGACGGAAAAAAAGTCAATAATTTTTCTAAAAATTATTGCTAAAATGCTTTTTTTATGCTAAGATAATAATTGTTATAAAAACTTAGGGGTATAGTGTCAATGGTAGCACATCGGTCTCCAAAACCGCCTGTGAGGGTTCGAGTCCTTCTACCCCTGCCATTTATTTATTCAAAAATAATTTTATCTATTAATTTCTATCAATGAGGTGATTTTCATATTTAAAAATTCAAAAAACTTTTATCTATTGTTATTTGTCATAACATTTTTTATCATCATCTTTTTCATTCCTATCTTTAATAGTAATAATCTATCTTACTCTAATTCTGATGATTCTGAAATTCTAGCCTTTAATCCCAATGGTTTTGTTTGGCCTATTCCTGGTTATACCAGAATAAGCTCTCCTTTTGGAAAGCGTACCTCTCCTACTTCACGGTGCTTCTTCTTCCCATTCAGGAATTGACATTCCTGCTCCACCTGGTAGCAAATTTATTGCAATTCATGATGGCGAAATTACTTTTAGAGAGTTTTTAGGGGCTGGTGGCTATACCATAACACTCTCCTTCGAAAATTATAAAGTCAGTTACTGCCATTGCGATCCCAATTGGATCGTATCGGTTGGTGATAACATCAAACAAGGACAAGTCATTGGATGTGTCGGTCCTAAAAATGTTTATGGTGTAAAAGGAAATCCATATTTTGATTCAGAAGGTAATCCTACCAATGGAGCTACTACTGGCCCCCATCTCCATCTAGGAATTCGTATTGATGGTAAGTATGTGAATCCTATTGACTTTTTCTAATAGTTATCTTGTACAAAAATTCCTTCTACCAGGAGAACTTTCCTAGAATATAAAAAATAGCTTAATACCTAAATAATAAGTGTTAAGCTATTTCATTTTTACATATCATCTTCTTCGTCGCTTTCATCATCACAATCATGACAACCATGACAATTTCCTGAACAACTTTCCTGTTCTTCTCCTTCTCCGTCTATGTCGCCTGACCAATCTAATTCAATTACATTTTGACATTCTGGACATTCAATTTCTGTTTTATTCTCGTCTACGTCAATAATAAATTCATAATTACAGTATGGGCAAACAATTTCAAAGTCAAATCCATCTTCTGAATAGATGTCTTTTTCTATATTATCAACGACTTGTTGCATTTGATCAATTTTAGCACTTAATTGATTTTGTGTATCTTCTAGTTTTTCCATTTCTTCTTGTTTAAAATCCATAATGTAATCCATTTCTTCTAATACAACGTCTACGAAGGAAGTAAATCTTTTTCTGATATAATCTAATTCTTCCTCATTTTTTATGTTTTTTTCTATGTCATCTAAAAAACTTTTATATTCGTTTTTTAATTTTCTCATTTTGTAATCACCTTTCCTAAATTCTTTCCATGTATTCACATGTTCTAGTATCAATTTTTAAAATGTCTCCAATGTTTACGAATAATGGAACTTGGATTTCCAAACCAGTTTCTAATTTAGCTGGTTTTCCTGATGTTGTTGTAGTATTTCCACTAAATCCTGGTTCTGTATAGGTAACTTCTAATTCTACAAATGTTGGTGGTTCTACTGCAAAAGTATTTCCTTTATAAGAAAGCATGGTAACTTCCATATTTTCTTTTAAATATTTTAAACAATCTCCTAATTGTTCTTCATTTAATGGCGTTTGATCATAGGTTTCATTATCCATGAAATAATACAATCCTCCATCATTGTACAAATATTGCATTGTTTTTTTCTCAATTTCTGCTGCTGGAAATTTGTCAGATGGATTAAATGTTTTTTCTAATGTTGCTCCTGTAATAACATTTTTTAATTTCGTTCTTACAAAGGCTGACCCCTTTCCTGGTTTTACGTGTTGAAATTCTACAATTCTATATACATTACCTTCCATTTCAAATGTTGTTCCATTTCTAAAATCTCCTGCTGAGTATACGGATGCCATAATTATTTCTCCTTTCAATTTTCATTTATTATATTCTCTTTTTTATTTGCGTTTCTATTTTACTACATATCTTTGGAAAAATCAAGTATGGCTATATGATAATATAATTTTTCCCAGATTTGGTTAAATTTATACATCCAAATTTCGTAATTAATGTAGTATCTTCTATGCGAACCCCAAATTTCCCTACTATATAAATACCTGGCTCATTGGTAACCACCATATTTTCTCGTAACTGTGTATCAGAATGATAACTAATATAAGGTGCTTCATGAATTTCCATGCCAACGCCATGACCTAAACTATGAACTAAATCATAGCCATATAATTTAAAATCATTTTCTACCATTTTGGTAAGTAATCTGGTACTTGCCCCATCCTTATATTGCTCTGCTGTTTGTTTCTGATTTTTTAATACTAAGTCATAAACTGGTTTTACTTCTTCTGGTACTTCTCCCACAAAAATAGTTCTTGTCATATCAGAACAATAGCCATTAACTTTACACCCCATGTCAATCGTTATAATGTCTTTTTCCTGTATTTTTCGATCGGTTGGCACAGCATGTGGTTTAGAAGTATTTTCACCAGAGGCAACAATGGTATCAAAAGCTAATCCATCAGTTCGCTGTTTGTAATATTCCTCTATTTCATTGGCTATTTGCTGTTCTGTCATTCCTGGTTTGATGTAAGATACTAGATATTTAAAACAATTGTCTGTTATCTCACAAGCTTTTTCAATATGACTAATTTCTTCCTGGTCTTTTATCATTCTTTGCTTTTCTATCATATGTTCTGTTTCTACAAAATTATGAATTTTAAATTTTCGGATATATTCTTTATATTTTGCATAGGATATATCATATTCTTCAAATCCTACATTTTCACAAAATAGAAAGAAATTTTCATAATCATCTTTGGATACATCATGAACATCATATACAATGATTTCGTCAAATAAGGTTAAGGTACTATGTACTTGCTCAATATAGCGTGCATCTGTAATATAGATATTTTCCTTTCTTGTTAAAAGAAAAATTCCTTCTGCTTCTATATTGGTTAAATAACGGATATTAATAGGATTTGTTATAATGAATCCTTGCAAGTCTAAACTTGCCATTTTATTTCTTAACCACTGTAATTTTTCGTTCATACTCTTCCCCCATTTAATTTACAATTTTTGCTTATCCATCATACATCCCTAATGTAAATATCTGCATCAAAGCTGTCTTTATTTGTTCAAAAGGTACATACATACTAATAAATGTTGCTAGCACAATAAATGGCCCAAATGGTATGTATTCATCCGATTTTTTAATCTTTGCGATTAGTAACACAATACTTAGGATAGCTCCTATTAAGAAGGACACTAATGTTATAATGATTATGTTAGATAATCCGAAATATAAACCTAAAGCTCCCATTAATTTGACATCACCAAATCCCATTGCTTCTTTGCCATAGAAAAGACCTCCTAGTAGTGTAATGGCTAAGAAAATGCCTCCTCCTACTAACATTCCTAATAACATATTGATGGTGATAGCTACATTGGATAGCCCATATAAAAAAGCAAATATAAATCCAATTTCAAATATGGTTAAGTTTAATCGGTTTGGTATAATTTGCAATTTGTAATCAATCACAAACACAGATAATAACATTGGTGTTAAGATGAAAAATTTGATTAAATCTAGGTTGGCAATTATTGTTTCTTTGATTCCAAAAGTATAAATTAAAGTTACATAGATAATGGCTGTTAGTAACATTAATATATAGTTTGGCTTGCCCTTCATTTTATATTCACTGATAATATCTTTGGAAATAACACTTTTATATTCTGGCAATCTTTGATTCGCCCAATCTACTAATTGCCCTACTATTAAGCCGATCAACGCGGCTCCTAAATAATAGGCAATGTGTACATCATTTAGATACATTTTCTTTCTCCTTCATTTGCTTTATTTTATATCTACTTTTTATTTTATTCTCTATTGGTCTTTTCCATGCCGTATACCAGAAATCTTTTTGGTCGATTGGTTCTACTAGAATGGTAAACATATGACAACGATTTCCTCCTATGATATCTGTAAAAATTTGATCCCCTACTACTGCTATGTTTTCTGGCTTTTCTCCTAATTCTTGTTGTACTTTTAAAAATCCTGCTTTACATGGCTTTTTGGCTAAATTTCGATAGGGTATGTCTAATTTTTTTGCTACTTCTTCTACTTTTTCTTTGTGATTGGTGTTGGATAAAATATATAATTTTATTCCTTGCTTTTTCAGTTCTTTTGCCCAATTGACTATGCTTTCTTGCATATTTCTATGATAGTCTATTAGCGTATTATCAACATCTAAAATAAGTGCTGTTATTTTGTTTTTGTATAAAAATGGTAGGGTTATTTGCTCTACTTTATCTATATATTCTTTGGGATAGATTTTCATTTTCTATCTTCCTTTCTGGCACTTGTCAAAATCAATTATATCTTATCAATTTGCTGGGGGTTTGTCAAGAAATTATGGCTTTTAACATAGTAAATTTATTTATTATTTGATGCAAACTAATAAACGCCAAGATACTCTAATCACTTTAGAGAACAAAAAAACAACTCTAAATTAGAATTTTGCTTCTATTTAGAGTTTCTTTTTTATTTACAAAATCTATGTCTACCAATTGTTACCGTCATTGGTCTTGACCAGATCCATTTATTGGTTGCTGTGGAAGGATTAAAATAATAAATTGCTCCATAACTTGGATCCCAACCATTCATAGCATCTTGTGCTGCCTTTTTAGCCGTTGCATCTGGAGTCAAATTTATTTGACCATCTCTTACCGCATCAAAGGATCCTGATTGATAAATAACGCCTGATATGCTGTTTGGAAATGAGCTGCTTCTTACTCGATTCATAACAACAGCCCCTACTGCTACTTGTCCTGTATAGGGTTCGCCTCTTGCTTCTCCATAAATTAGCCTAGCTAATAAATTTACATTACTGGAATTACTAGAACTGCTACCAGAAGAAGAATTTGAATTATAAATTCCCATTGCTTTTAGAGTAGCTGGCCCCGCAATGCCATCTACTGTTAGCCCATTTTTTCTTTGAAAATATTTTACAGCATTTAATGTTTGTGTCCCATAAATACCATCTACATTTCCATTGTAATAACCCCATCTTTTTAATTTGGTTTGTATTTGTGTAACTTCATTCCCTCTGGAACCATATTTCGATAATGCTTCTACTGTGTTGTTTTTATATAATACAATAAATACTATGATAGCTATTAATAGAAGTGCTATACTTCCTATTACTATTTTCTTGTTTTTTAACATTTCATCACCTTAATTTCATAATTTCCTTTTTACTATTTTTGTCATTAAGATGATTTATTATACGTTTTTGGAATTTTATTTTTGAATTTTTAGGAACAATATTCACAAAGAATTGTTTGCAATCCTACTTGTAAATCCATTAATCCAATTTTATAATTACAATCTAAATCCATCAAGCTTTGTAAAATATTTCGTAATTCACCTTCTTTAAAATAATTTGCTTGTGTTTTATATTTATTGACTAAAAACGTTTGATTTGGTTTTAAATTCAAACTACTAATTATGTCTTTATGATATTTCAAAGAAAGCTTTACAAAATATAGTTTCTTAAAATGATTGTATAAGGTAATTAAGATTTTTTGTAATGGCTCTTTCGTATAAATCAAATTTTTCAAAACTTCTAATGCTTTTGCAATATCTTTTTTCCCTAATGAATCTGTTAAATCAAAAATAACACTTTCTAATTTTTTAGTTGATAACTGATCAATATCTTCCTTTTGTATTTTTCCGCCCTCACCTGCATATTCAATTAGTTTTCGTATTTCATTGATTAAATCTTGCATATTTGTACCACAACATTCCATTAAGTATCGCAAAGTAGAAGCATCAATCTCTACTTTATACCCATGACAAATTGCTCCCAGTCTTTTTTCAATCTGAATGGGTTTTTGATAATCAAACTTACAAATCACACCTAGTTTGTCCAATGTCGTATATAACGCTTGCTTCGTGTCCGCTTCTTCCTCTACAAAAACTAATACTACACTACTATTTATCATGTCTATATTTTCTTCTAAATAATGATTGATTTTCTCTCTTAAATGTACTAATTCTACATTTTTCCTTTTTCCTTCTTTTTTGAATAGACCTGTATTTCTTGCTATGATTAATTTTTTTTCATAACCAAAACTTGGTGTTTCTATATCTGCTATTAAGCTATCACAATTGGTCTCATCTATCTGAATGTAGTTGATTCCTTTGATTGCTTCTCCAAATAGGCTTTTTATTTTTTTTAGGATAGTTTCTAATAGAAATAATTCTTCTCCATACAAAAGATATAAATTTTGTAGTTTACCACTTTTTAATTCTTTTTCTAAGTTTTCAATTGTTAGCATCCTTTTCTCCTAGTTTATAAATTGATTATGTCTTCATCATTTGGAATGATTAAATTTTTTATCTTTTTTTCTTTTGCTATTTTTCTTACTCCTTCTTGCATATGCGTTGTAGCTATTTTTTTATTCGGATAATTTTCCGTTATTTTTATAATATCTTCTAGTCCCATATGATTTTTATTAGAATCAACAGCACTCATATCTAAAATAGACACATCGCTTTTTTTTACAATCTCAGAAATTGTTTCACAGTATGTACTATCACCAGAAAATCCTAATTTTTGATTATCTTTTTCTATAATAAATCCATAAGCTGGGTTACACTTTCCATGTTCTACTTCTAAAATATTAACAATCATCTTCTTTTCTATTTCTATTTGTTGTTTGGATTCTAATTCTATAAATTTAACATTTGCTATTTCGTTTACTCTTTCATAATCTCCAGGAAATAGTATATCAAATAATTGTTTCACTGTTTCTTCTATTCCTTTTGGTCCATAAATATGAATTGGATTTTCAGTTTTATGAAAAAATCTATCTAACATTAAAAATGGTATATCTGCAAAATGGTCACCATGTAAATGTGTGATAAAACAGTTTTCTATATTGTCTAATTTATGATTGGTTAGCTTTAATTTTTTTATAATTCCATTTCCCATGTCAATTAATAATTTATCATCAATAAGCGTACTAGCACTCAATGAAACAGCTCCAATTGCTCCTGTTCCTATAAATTCTATTTTCATTTTATTCACTTCCTTAAAACAATTCGAAATACCTCTGCCACACTCCAAGCCTGATTGAATGTTCCCTTTGGTAATTGTGGTTTTACGGAATCATAAAGTTCAGCAATGCCACCTATACAACCATTGGTATAAATTTCCTTTTGAAAAGTTTTCGTTGTTTTATCAACAAATTTATCTAGCTTCTCTTCCCAGATTTTCTTTTGTTCTGAATGTTTAGTAGCTTGTAAGCTATTTTTCAAGCTGTTATAATACAAACCTAATAGCCAAGGCCAAGTAATTCCTTGATGATAACTCGTATCTCTTTTTTCTGGACTTCCCTCATAAACTTCCACATAATTTTCTTCCCCTTTTGCCAAAGTTTTCAATCCAAAATTATTTAATAATTTCTTTTCTACGGTTGCTAACATTTGATTGGCTGGTTCTGAATTTGGTTCTAGTATAGGATAGGTCAAGCTTAAAGCAAATAGTTGATTTGGTCTTATCTTATCATCTCCGAAGTACATCATATAAACATTTCTTTTTACTATTATAAAATTTTTCCTCAAAAGTACTTTTGCAATTATCTGCCATTTCTTTATATTTTTTAGTTAAAAGGAGATGTTTAAACTTCTTCGAAAATTCAGCCATGATGCAATTAGCATTATACCACATAGCATTTATTTCAACAGCTTTTCCATTTCTTGGGGTAACCGCTACGCCATCATATTTAGCATCCATCCACGTATTTTGCGTTTTCTCTGTACCAGAAACCATTAAACCATCAACATCTAAATAGATGTTATTATCATCTACATCAATTCCCTTGCTATAATTTTCTATAATATCTTGCAAAACTGGATACAATTTTTCTTTTACAAATTCATAATCTCCTGTATATTGGACATATTTTTGTACTTGTTCAAATAATAATAAGGAAGCATCTACGCTGTTATATAATGGTCGATTATCATAACCAGAATAGCCATTTGGAATTAATCCAAATTTAATATCTCGAATCATAGTTGATAATACTTCTTTTGCTATTTCAAATCTTTTAGGAATCAATAACAATCCTTCAAAAGCAATTAAAGTATCACGTCCCCAGTCTAAAAACCATGGATAGCCTGCCATAATCGTATGTAAATTAAAAGCTGGTCTATATACTACAAAACTGTCTGCTGCTATTAAATAGGTTTTAATTAAGTCATCTCTTTCTATTTCTTTCGGTGTTTTATTTTGCTTTCTGTTATCAATTAATAAAGATTCATTAAACATTTCGCCTAAACGAATAATTTCATTATTAATAAATCTTTTTACACTTTTTTGTTCTATATTTTCTTCTAAAGAACAAACAAATGAAATTTCTTTTTCTGTTTTAGCTGGTATTTCAACTTCATATACACCTGGCACAGAATGATTTTCTTCTGGATAAAAACCTCTTTTTTCTTCCTCTATGTAAAACATGTTAGAGAAGGTATCATTATAATGTTCTATATAACCACCTTCTGATAAGTTCATATAAATTGGTGTCTGTGAATTACCATCTATGATTAGTTTCACTTTTGTTTTATTTACTGTTTGTTGGACATCAAAATAATGGTCTGAATTCATTTGATGAAAATCCCTAAAATTGACTACTGGTGCTAAAGTTAATTTTGCTTTGGTTCCTTCATTTTTAACTTTATAAAACACGCCTACGGTATTATGCCCATATTCCATACTAACCATCTTTGTTATTTCTACTTTTCCGACTTGATATTTAAAGATTGGCACATAATCTCTTCTAAATTCTTCTTGATATTCATGTCCATGAGAAATGTAGGATTTACATACATTGGTATATAAATCATATTTTTTATTTCTTATTTCTATGCTTTCATCTAATTTAGATAAAATCAAAAATCTTCTCGCAGGTGGTGTTAAGGGGGCAATCAATAAGCCATGATACTTTCGTGTATTAGCTCCAATGACAGTAGAAGAACTAAATCCTCCTATTCCATTGGTAATAATCCACTCTTTCTTTAGTCCTTCTTCTAAACTTAATTTTTCTTTCGTAATTTGCATCATTTCTTCCTCCTTCTAAAAGGGATTTAGGGCTCTCTTATCTATGAGGGATTTTAAGGAACGTCCCCCAATCCCTCATCTGCCATTTAAACCTGGAACCATTGGCAAAGAACGTCCCCATCTCTTTCTAAACTTCTTCTGTGGTTTGCTTTTTTCGTTTCATCCCTCTTGCACTTTTAGGTTTTGGACTTTTTGCTTTTTTCTCTTCTTCTAGCAATGTTTCCTCTCTATTTAAGTTCTCTTTTTCTTCTTTCAGATTTTCCTCTTGTGTGCCTTTGTTTCTCTCTAAATCTTTCTCTAAATCTGCTCTTGCATTTGCCAACATTTTTTCAAGTGCTTCTCTGGCTTTTTCTAAGTCTAGTTGTGTTGTTAGTTTTGGTGTTTCTATTTCTTTTTTCTCTGTTGCTTCTACCTCTATTGTCTCTTCTTTTTCCTCTTTTATAATAATTGGTTCTTCTACATATGGTTTTGTTTCTTTTACTGGTACTTGTATTTCTTCTATTCTATTTTCTTTTTGCTCGGTTTCTTCCTCTTTCACAATTGCTTCTTTTGGTTCTTGTACATGGATTTTTTCATCTGCTTCACGAATCGATTGTATTCTACTTCTATATTTATTACTAAATTTACTTTTTCCTCTTGTTGTTTTAAGACGTTTTCCTTCTTTCTTTTTTGCTTTTTTCTTCATGGATTTTTTAATTTTTCCAATTCTTTTTTCTTCTCTTAATTTATTGTTTAGCATTAAGTATTGAGGATCGTTTTGTTTGTCTTGATATTTTAAGTCATCACAAATTAACTCTATAACAGAAGCTGCTACCAAATTAGGATCATGTCTAACATGATCATTGGCTACCATAGATAAATTTCTTTGTAAAAATTTGATCCCTCTTACTTTGTCAATATCTTGTTCTACTAATTCTTGTCCTTCTCTATTGTATTTTTTAATAAATTCTGGTATGACTTCTCCTGTATCATAGATACAATAATCAATGATACCATTTCCGCAATGTTCTATAATGGCATTCAAATGGTCAGAAACACTATATTCATCGGTTTGTCCTCTCTCTGTCATAATGTTACTAATATAGACTTTAATCGCTGGACTTTCTTTAATGGCTTTGGCTACTCCGTTTACTAATAAATTAGGAATAACATTGGTATATAAACTTCCTGGTCCAATAATAATACAATCTGCTTTTTTGATTGCTTCCACTACTCCTGGTGCTGCTTTACAATTAGATGGTTTTAATACAACACGAGTGATTTTTGTTATTTTTTCTTCTATTACTTCTTGAATTTTTGCTTTCTTTTCTATCATATAACCATTGGCTAATTCCGCTACAATTTTCATTTCATCTAGGGTTACTGGTATTACTTTTCCAATCATACCTAATATTTCATTACTTTTTATGATGGCATCTCCTAAGTTACCATGAATTTCTTTCATGGCAGAAAAGTAAATATCTAAAAAATTAAGTCCTTCTAGTTTTCCTTTGGTAAATTGATAATTAAATAAATTTTCAATTTCTCCTTTTTTCGAAGCAAGAGAAATAATACTATCTTTTACATCTCCTAAAGGTAACATTTCTAATGCTTTTCTTGAATTCGTGGCTTCTTCTCCATAATCGGAAATCGTTACAATAGCGGTTACATTACTGGTATAATTCTTTAGTCCTTCCAATACGGTATTTAAGCCCGTTCCTCCACCAATTACTACAATGTTTGGTCCTTGATCATATATCGTTTTATTGAAGATTAATGATTTTACATTCACATTTTTCTTGTTTTCCATTCGATTGTCAGTTGATTCAATTAAAACTTCCAATGTTCTTTTGTTTAAGAAAATGAGTCCCAATACAATAGAAATAAATCCTAATACAAATATAACTACTACTTTTCCTACTTCTTCAAAAGATATTTCTTTCATGACTAATATTTCTGCTAACCCATAACAAGCTAGTAAAATTCCTATTAGTATTAAAAACATCCACCTTTTCATTTTGTTACTAGATTTAAACCATTGCATAAAACCCTTCATATTTCTATTTTCATTCCCTTCTTCCATTTAAAATATAATCTACTAACTATTTTTCAAATGGTTCTCCTAATATTTCAATCTCTAATTCTATCTTTTTATGAAATTTTTCATATACTTTTTCTTGTACATGTTTTACTAATGCTAATACCTGTTCTGCGGTTGCTTCTCCTTTGTTAATAATAAATCCACTATGTTTGGTGGATACTTCCGCATCTCCTATGGTATATCCTTTTAATCCTGCTTCATCAATTAACTTAGCTGTTATAAAGTCAGTACCTCTTTTAAAAGTGCTTCCTGCACTTGGATATTCAATTGGTTGTTTTTCTTTTCTATAAGTTGCATACTCTTCCATTTTATCTTTTATTTCTTCTTTTTGTCCTTCTTTCAATTCTAGTGTTACTTCTGTAATGACATATTTTTCTTTTTTAAAAATACTGCTCCTATAATCAAATCCTAGTTCCTCATTCTTAAATTCTATTTCGTTTCCTTGATAGTCTATACATTTTACCGTTTTTACAATATCTTTCATTTCTCTACCATGTGCACCAGCATTCATTCTGACAGCTCCCCCTATGGTACCTGGTATTCCTGATAATTCTTCTAATCCCATAATTTCTTTTTGTAAACAGATTTGGGCTAATTTTCCTAACTTTTCTCCTGCTCCTACTGTTATTTGTATGGTTTCCCCTATTTCTTCGATTTCTATTTTTTCTAGCTTAATCATTACCGTAATTCCTGGAATTCCTTTGTCTAAAACTAATAAATTACTTCCATTTCCTATAATGGTTATTGGTATATTATTTTGATTGGCTATCTCTATTATTTCTTTTAAGTCTTCTATTTTATCTATTTTTATAAGATATTCTGCCTTTCCTCCAATTTTAAAAGTTGTGTGTTTTTTCATTGGCTCTTGATAAAATATTTTGTCCTTCGAAATTTTTAAGTTCTTAATTTGCTTCTCAATATCCAAAAATTTCACCCCTTTTAATTTTGTTTGATTCTATTTCTATCTTATATCATATCTTTTATTTTTATGTTTTTTATTCTACTATAAATTGATAAAAAAAGCAAGGTTTCTTAAAGCTTTTAAGTTTCATTTTTTTCGTAAGATTTGCTTCGACCTCTTGGCATAAATAGAAGCTATTTCATTCCTATTTTCTTCATTTCACTTTTAAAAAATTGTTAGCAATTTTTCTCTTGTAACTAAGGAGTTAATTGGATTAAATCGTTTTTTCATTCATAATCCATCTTCTAACAAATATATTGTAATATAGTTTTTTTAAGAGAGGTTGATCATGATTAGCAAACCAAGCATTTATGTTATAAAATTAAAAAGAAATCTATTACCTATTCTATTTTTAGTCTTTACTTTTTGTTTACTAATTTTTTCAAAAAGTAATCTACCTGCCGTGAAGTCTGGTTTACTACTTTGGGCTAATTCGGTTGTCCCATCACTTTTTCCGTTCTTTGTTGCTACCGAATTATTAATGCACACAAATATGGTCTCACAATTAGGTAATATTTTAAATCCTTTCATGAAACCATTTTTTAATATTAGAGGAGAAGGTGCCTTTGCTTTTATTATGGGAATTATCAGTGGCTATCCTGTGGGAGCAAAAATAGCCTGTCACTTTAGACAAAATGACATTTGTAGTAAAGAAGAATGTGAAAGATTACTTAGCTTTACCAATAATTCTGGTCCCCTATTTATTATTGGAACCGTTGGTATTCTAATGTTCAAAAATACAACCATTGGTATCTTATTATTTATCACTCATTTATTAGCTTGTGTAACCGTTGGTTTTATGTTTCGTTATTGGAAAAAGGATTCTCATACATTTCTTCCAAATACAATTTCTAATGTATCTAATCAACAAAAGAAGTCAGCTTCTTTTTCTAACTTAGGTGAAATTTTAGCAGAAAGTATTACCAGTAGTATATCTACTATTCTTTTGATTGGAGGATTTGTAGTTATTTTTTCTAGTATTATTTCTATTTTAAAAGCGAGTGGTATTTTAAATAGTATAACTGTTTTATTAAGTCCCTTTTTTCAATGTTTAACTATTGATATTAATTTTATACCTGGTCTTTTAACTGGCTTATTAGAAATTACTAATGGTTTGAATATCATTTCTTCTATTGCTTGTAAAAAACTTTCTTTGAATATTATATTTACGGCTTTCTTACTTGGATTTGGTGGGATTTCTATTTTACTTCAAGTTTGGAGTATTACTTCTAAAACTGATTTATCTATTAAACCTTATTTGTATGGTAAATTATTACATGGAATATTAGCTGCTTTTTACACTTATTTATTTATGACTGTTTTTCCTTTTTTTAATTTTGATTTATAATAAGTAAGTTACAATCATTAATTTGTTATATCTCTCATGATCATGCATATATTAAAATTAAGGAGTTGATAAAAAATGGAAAGAGATTTTAATAATGGCTTTATGCCACCTTATATGGATTATAATATGCCTCCACCTAATATGGATATGAATGAAATGATGATGCAATATGAACAAGCTTGTAGTTACTATCGCTATTTATGCTTGCAAATGGATTATAAAATAAAATGTAAAGAATATGAAAAAATGTGTAACTCTTCTAGTGAAAGAATCCATAGAAAAGTGGAATAAGGCATGAATTAAATCATGCCTTTAATATTTTCTAATTCTTCTTCCTTTATTCCCATATATTTCATTATTTTTTCGTCTTTTTCTCCAGATTGTATCATATTTTTTACTGCTTTTTTTAATATTTCCAATTTTCCATTTTCTTTTCCTTGTTTCATTCCCTGCTCTATTCCTTGCTCTATTCCTTGCTCCATCCCTTGTTTCAATACTCGTTTTCTTCCTTTTTCAAGCTTTTCTTCAATCAAATTATCTAAATACTTCTCAAATGCTGTTAACCCCATATCATTACCTCCTTTTTTATTTTTCATTTTTTTTATAAATTCTTGAATACTACTTTCTCCTATTTTTCTATGAAAAGAGCCATAAATCATTTTTATTAGTATATTGATCTCTTTCTCGTTTAAATCTTCTTTTTCTATTTTATGTAAGTATTGTGCTATTTTATCTTTCTGATTTGCTTTTTCCAGCAACAATATTCTAGATAAAAAATTTTCTTGTTTCCATAGTTCTTCCTCTGTATAATTATTAATATCAACTAAATTATACGATGTGAAATTTTTTCCTTGTATTCCTCTTAATCTAACTTGACATTCTTCAAAATATCTTTTAGCATCCCATTTTATTTTTCCTGTATACAATACAATTGGATATACGATTGGCATCTGATAGTTTCTTTTTCCTAATTTTTTCTTATCAACCGCACTTCTTATAATTTCAATACAATAATTTAATATTCTATATGCCATTGAATAATCTATTTTTGATTGTTGCTCTATTAAGAAAAATATGTCTTCGTCTTTCTTCTTATATACAATATCAGATTCTTTGGATTTAAAATCTTGGGTAATAAAATTACTACTATATTTTTCTATCTCTTCTTTTTCGAGAGCATAAGAGGTTTTTTCTAACATCAATGTTTTATTAATAAACTGTACTGCTTCTTCTTTTTCTTCTAAAACAAGTTTAAATCCTTTGTCTTTGTATTGATGTAATTTTTCTATTTTATAATCTTGTTCCTCTTCTCTTAATGCTAATTCCTTTGTATATTTTATATAATCTTCATAAGTGAATTTTTTAGTTTCTTTCATAGGATTCCTCTTTTCTTTATTTTATTTGTTTTTTAACTATTAGTCAAGTTTGTTTTTTAGGTAAAATTATGGATGTTTTTCTTTTTTTCTCTTTTTTCCTACTTTTTATTTCATTTTTGGAAATTTACTAGATAAAATTTTTTATATTGAAATTTAAAATCTTTTGATTCAATGATATTTTTTATGATACTATGCTTTTTTGTATTTGTCAATGTTTTTAGAGTTTTCAAGTTTCTACTTTTTGTCGAACTTTCCTAGAATATAAAAAAATAGGCTACTTTCAAGCTAGCCCATCTTTTTATTTTATAATTTCTATCTTACCAACCAGAAATAAACTAATACTATCACTCCTAAAGCAATTCTATAATAGCCAAATGGTTTAAAATCGTGTTTCTTTATGTAATTCATTAAAAATTTAATCACCATGATTGAAACTAGGAAAGATACCAGCATTCCTACCAACAAAATAATTAGTTCCATGCCTGTGAAGCTAAATCCAAATTTAACTAATTTTAGCAAGCTTGCCCCCATCATAGTTGGTATCGCTAAATAAAAAGTAAATTCTGCTGCATTTGGTCGTGACAATCCTATTAATAATCCTCCTATTATCGTTGCTCCGTGAACGGGAAGTTCCTGGAAAGATAGCTGCTAACAATTGGAATATTCCAATCATAATGGCATCTTTATAGGTAATTTGAGAATTGCTTTCTTTTAACTTTTCGCCTTTTCTCTTTTGATTGAAGTTTTCCACTACAATAAATGCAATTCCAAATACGATTAAAGCAAGAGCAATACAAAATGGATTGTAGAATAAAGCTTCAAACACTTCATCGAAAAATACTCCAATTACTGCTGCTGGTATACAAGCTACTAAAATTTTAGACCATAATATCATAATATCTTTATTGAAATAAGACCATAAACCAGTTACTTTGATGCCTTTTTTTTGGTCTGTTGTAATTGGCCATATTTTATTCCAATATAACAATACAACCGCTAAAATGGCTCCTAATTGTATCACTACTTGGAACATACTCCAAAATTCTGGTGATACGTCTTTTAATTTTATAAATTGTTCTACTAAAATTAAATGTCCTGTACTACTAATTGGTAGCCACTCTGTAATTCCTTCTACGATTCCAAACAAAACGGCTTTCATAATTTCTAAAAACATCTCTTCCTCTCCTTTGTATTCAAGTTTCGACTTTTTGTAATCTTGTTATCTAATACTATTTCTTATATACTTCTTTTAAAATATTATAAATGGTATCTTTGATAAATTCTGCTGTTGTAATAGGAGCTACTTTACCTGGTAAAGCTAAGGCCCATATCAACTTTAACTCTCTATCTTTTGCTGTCTTTTTATCAATGCCTCCTGGATTAGAAGCTAAATCAATTAATAAACATTCTTTATTCACATATTGTAATTTTTCAGGCGTTAAAATTAAATGGGGAACCGTATTAATAATCAAATCATATTGTGATAAATTTTCTCCTAAATTATTAATAATGGTAGATTTATGACCATATGCCTTAATCCAAGCAATATCCTCATCTTTTCTAGCTGCACAAGTAACAATAGCAGAAAGTCCTGCCATTTTTTTAGCTAATACCTTCCCTATTCTTCCAAATCCTAAAATCAATACATTACTTCCATGAAGAATTTTATTGGTATTGGAAATGGCAATTTCTATGGTTCCTTCTGCTGTTGAAATTGTGTTTAATACGGCTAGCTCTTCTCTTTTCATAATATCAATAATTTCGATATATTCATCATTTGCCAAATCATAAATTTCAGGAGTCATACTTCCTGCTATTAATATTTTAGCATTAATATGGTGCATTAAATCACGAACTGATATCGTATTTTCACCAAATGGGCTATTAATATCTTTCCCATTACTGGAAAATGGAATTGGTCCTATCACCACTTCTGTTTCTTGAATAGCATGACTTAATTTTTCGCAAAAGAAAATATTTTCTGTATTTTTTAATTCTTCCGCCTTTTCCAAACCATACGTATAAATTTTATTTCCTTCTTGTGCCAGCATTTTTGCCAATTTTATAATTCGTAAATCTCCACCAACAATAGCAAAATTTGTACTCATAAAATTCCTCCTTTTTCTATCTTAGTATATTTCAATTTGCGAATTTTATGAGTTTCCATTTATATTATTTTTTATTTTAATTTATGATTCTATGCTTATTTCTAATCTTGTCTTTCTTTCTCACTATCCATATTCCATTCTTTCTCTTCTTGTTCATCCATCTTCTTTGTTTTGCCTGCCTGATTCTTTTTTAACATTTTGATGTCATGATAACTTAAATGTCTTGTTATTTCACTCATTTCCTCCAAATGCTCTTTGGCTTTCACTTCTTTTTCTTGCAATTTCTGTGTCTTTTCTTGTTCTTGCTCTGGTTCTTCTAAGTTAAATGGTATGGATATTTTGGCCATAATGGGAATAAATATTGGCTCTTTTTTTACTTTTTCTACTATTTTCTTTGGGTTACTATCTACTGCCGTATTAATGTATTTTATGGCTGTATCTTTATCCCCTTTCATTAAATAAATTTTAGCTAATTCATAATAGCCATCTGCTGATAATTCCTCTTCTTCAATGGCTTCTAAAAACCTTCTTTCGGCTTCTTCTAAATCTTCATAAATCAAAGCAATTTCAGCTAAAGAATACTTAGCATTATATAGGAGCGAATTAATCTCTGCTGCTTTTTCATAACATATCTTGGCATTTTGGAAGTCATTTAACATGGTATAAACAATTCCTAAATTATAATGTAGTTCATAACTTACAGGATGATATCTTAAAGCTTCTTGATAAATATTAACTGCTTCTTTGTATCTCTCTTTTTCGATTAGAATCTCTCCTAATAATTCTGTTGCTTTATACATGTCTGGCTTTTTATTTAATAGACTAAATAACATTTCAGAGGCTTCTTCTTTTTTATCTAAATTCGTTAATAATTCTGCCACTTTATAGTAAGAGTCATAATCTTTTTTGTTTAAATCTATGGCTTGCACATATTCATCAATTGCTTTTCGCATACCACCTTCTAATTCATATATTTCTGCTAACATTTTATGAGCTTTATAAGATTTTGTATTTTTTTCTATCAAATCAATTAAAGCTTGTTTTGCTTTTTTATTATCACCCAAAAATAAATATAGTTTTGCTTTTTGAATGTATACCATTTCAAATAAGGTAATGCCTCTTTTTTCTAAAATCATAATCATAATTGGAAGCATAATGGATAATATGTATTTTAAAATGACAAATATCATATTTAATTTTACACGAAATAATACTTCTGCAAAATTAAGTGCTATCCCTATAAACTCCAACCCTAAAATAAATACATAGGTGGTATCATTATTTCGTATCATACGAAAAAACATATAGACAAAAATAGCAAATGAAATGACTATGAAAATTAATGGTTCTACTATCATTTTGTTTTCTCCTTCTCTTTTTAACATGTATATTTTATTTCATTTTTCGTCATTTGTCTAGTTTTTATATAAATCTTCATAAATTTTATAATCTCTTAATATCTTTCTTACGTAGTTATTTGTCTCTTTATAAGGTATCTTTTCAATATCGGTTCCATCCTTTTTGATAATTCCCTTTTCAATCCAGCCATCAACTGTTCCTATCCCAGCATTATAAGCAGCCAATGCCACTTCCTTATTTTGATAGCGTTCCATAAGAGTAGCCAAATAACAGGTACCTATTTCAATATTTTTATAAACATCGCTAAGTTCTTCTTTTACCCTATCATCCTTTAATTCTATGTTATTTTTTCTAGCAACATCTTTTGCCGTTTCTTCCATAATTTGCATTAAACCTATTGCATTTCGGCTAGAAACTGCGTCTTTATCAAAATTACTTTCTGCTTTTATCACAGCAAAAATAAGATTTTCTTCTATCTTGTATTTCTCCTGATAGATTAAAACTGCTTCTTGATAGGTTCTAGGATACAAAATTTTCAAAAAATTATTTTTAAATAAAAAAGCTATTGCTATTAAAATAATTAATAATAGAATTATCCATTGTTTTTTATTTTTCAATCTATCTCTCTCCTTTTGCGTGTCCATTCAGGATTGTGCCATTGGGGACGGTTCTGTTTTTGGTCAAATGTCCATTAGGGACGGTTCTA
>CANPNZ010000013.1 GCA_947575605.1 uncultured Clostridium sp. | reverse complement strand
GTCCATCTATCATCATAACTAAATGCTATATCTTTATCAATAACTGTTTTTATTTCTTCCTCTATACCTATATATTTTGTGTTTTCTTCTGTTACACGATAATCCCAATCTTCTGCTGTTATTATTGTTAATCTCCACTTATTGTCATCACCATCTATTTTATTTTCTATTCTCCATGCCTCTGCATTTTCTTCTGGCTTTCTAGCATCTGTAAATAACTCATTTTTTTGTAGTATTTCTCTTACTCTTTTTAAAAACGCTTCTGCATCTATCTTATATTTTCCTTGTTCTGTATGTGCTTGTAACTTAGCAAAATTTATTGCCTCTTCGTATTGAGCTTTTTTATACTCTTCTTTGGCTGTTTTGGCTTTGGTTAGAATTCCATTTTCTCCTGTCAACGTTGCTAACGTAATCCCAGCCAAAATTAATAATACTATAATGGTTACTACAAGTGCTAATATAGTTATTCCTTTATCGCTTTTCCCTCTGTTTACCAAGAGCTTTTCCTCCTCATTTTTAGTTTTACGTAGACTTCCTATATCTTATCTATCCTAATTAATACTACAAGCTTTTTTCTTGAAAAACAAGAGTCAATTTCTTCATATTCACTTATATTACAAGCTTTTTATTATTCTTCTGCTACGGAAATTCGACTTTTTTTCTTTTTTTCTACTATTATTAAAATTTCTTTTCTTTTTTATGACATTTTCAAATAATGTATAAAATTTTAATAAGACTATCTTTATCAAGTATTTTTCCTCTATACGTAAAAATATTACTTATCCGTAAGTTTGCCAAAATCAAACCTGTCCTAACAAATGGCTACTTTGTGCCTGTCCCAATCCCGCCACTAAGCCCGCCATCTCAAACTTGCCAAATTAAACCTATCACAAAAAATAACAACGTGGATAGGTTGTGCCTGTCCCAAGCTCGCCACGTCCAGTATTTTCCATTTGACAAAACGCCGTTTTCCGTATAAAATGAGGATACTTACATAGATTGATTTTAGGTACAGAAAGGAAGTTTTTGTCATGAAGAAGATAGAAAACATTTTACATGTTGGACTCGATGTTGGTTCAACTACGGTTAAAATTATTGTTATGGATAAAAATAAAAATACAATATATAAAGATTATCAAAGACATTTTTCCGATACGAAAAATACAGTTTGTAACGTTTTGGAAGATTTATTGGCTAAGTTCCCTTTACATTCTTTTACTTTGGCTCTTACGGGTTCAGGTGCTATGTCAGCTGCTAAGTTTTTAGGTGTTAATTTTATTCAAGAAGTGGTCTCTTGTAAACGTTCTGTTGAAAAGTATATTCCTAAAACCGATGTTGTCATTGAACTTGGTGGTGAAGATGCTAAAATTATTTATTTTGATCAGTCTATTGAACAACGTATGAATGGTACTTGTGCTGGTCGGTACAGGAGCTTTTTTGGATCAAATGGCTTCTTTGTTACATACGGATACAGCTGGTTTAAACGAATTAGCGAAAAATCACTCTACTATTTATCCCATTGCTTCTCGTTGTGGTGTTTTTGCTAAAACCGATATTCAACCTTTGATTAATGAAGGAGCTGCCAAAGAAGATATTGCAGCCTCTATTTTTCAAGCTGTTGTGAATCAGACAATTAGTGGTCTTGCTTGTGGTAGACCAATTAGAGGTAATGTGGCTTTTTTAGGTGGCCCTTTAAATTATTTATCAGAATTAAGAGCTAGATTTATTGAAACTCTTCATTTAAAAGATGATGAAATTATTGTGCCAGAGGAAGCTCATCTTTTAGTAGCAAAAGGCGCCGCTTTGGATTCTATCCATTCAGATGTGATTACTACAAATGAATTACATGAAAAAATTGAAACCTTGAAAAATTCACAAGATAATACAACTCTTCCTTTGGATCCTTTATTTAAGGATGCAGAAGATTATAAAATTTTTAAGGAAAGACATGCAAAAACAACCGTTCCAAAGGCTTCCTTAGAAGGATATGAGGGAGATTGTTATCTTGGAATCGACGCTGGTTCCACTACTACCAAGTTAGTTTTAATTGATAAAGATGGAAAATTATTGTATTCTCTTTACGAAAGTAATGAGGGAAATCCTCTAAAAAGTGTTATGAATATGTTAAAACAACTCTATACAGTATTACCTGAAAAAGCTGTTATAAGATATAGTGGCGTTACTGGATATGGAGAAAAGTTGATTCAAACAGCTTTAAATGTGGATTTAAATGAAATTGAAACGATCGCTCACTATACGGCTGCTAAAACTTTTGAACCAAAGGTAACTGCTATTGTTGATATTGGTGGACAAGATATGAAATATATTCGTATGAAAGAGGGATCCATTGACAATATCATGTTAAATGAAGCTTGTTCTTCTGGTTGTGGTTCTTTTATTGAAACCTTTGCTAAGAGTTTAAATTTAGAGATAACAGAATTTGTAAAAGAGGCCATTAACGCTAAAAGACCTGTGGATTTAGGGTCTCGTTGTACGGTATTTATGAATTCTAAAATAAAACAAGCCCAAAAAGAAGGTTATTCTGTGGGTGATATTTCTAGTGGTTTGTCTTATTCCGTTATTAAAAATGCCATTCAAAAGGTTATGAAGGTAAGAGATGTAGAAACACTTGGAAAACATATTGTGGTACAAGGTGGCACTTTTTATAATGATGCTGTTTTACGTGCTTTTGAGTTAATTGTTGGAAAAAATGTAGTTCGACCAGATATTTCTGGTTTAATGGGAGCTTACGGAATGGCTCTTTTATCCAAAGAACAGTATGAAGCAAACTTGGATATGGAATATACTTCTACTATTTTAAAGACGGAAGCATTAGATCAGTTAGAAATCAAAGTAACTCATACACGCTGTAAAGTCTGTGAAAATCATTGTAAATTAACGATTAATAAATTTAGTAATGGGCAAATACACGTATCTGGTAATCGTTGTGAAAGAGGAGCAGGCATGATTACCAAACAGAAAAAATTACCAAATTTAATTCAATACAAGCAAGAGAGACTTTTTGATTATAAACCTTTAGAAGAAGCTTATGCACCTAGAGGAATTATTGGTATTCCTAGAGTGTTAAATATGTACGAGGATTATCCATTTTGGTTTACCTTTTTAACTTCTTTAGGCTTCCGTGTTATTCTTTCCGAAAAAAGTACACGTAAAACCTATGAAAAAGGAATGGAATCTATGCCATCCGAATCTGTTTGCTATCCAGCCAAACTTTCTCATGGTCATATGGAAAGCTTATTAGAACAAGGAATTACTACTATTTTCTATCCTTGTATGCCATATTCTAGGAAGGAATATGAAAAAGCCGATAACCACTATAATTGTCCTATTGTTATTTCTTATTCTGAGGTATTGAAAAATAACGTAGAAGGATTGAAAAAAAGTAACATAAAATTCTTAAACCCATTTTTACCTTTTGATAAGAAAAATTTAGTAAAAAAGATGATGGAGTTAGAAGAGTTTAAGGAATATCATTTTACTAAATCTGAATTGATGGAAGCTGCCGAAAAAGCAGAATTGGAATACCAAAAATGCAAAAAAGATATTCAAGATAAAGGAGCTGAAACAGTAAGATATTTAGAAGAAAATAACTTGAAAGGTATTGTTTTAGCAGGTCGTCCTTATCATGTGGATCCTGAAATTAATCATGGTATTGATACACTAATTACTTCCTTAGGTCTTAGCGTATTAACAGAAGATAGCATTTCGAATCAGACAGAAGCTAAAAGACCAATTCGTGTGGTAGACCAATGGGTATATCATGCTAGACTATATGCAGCTGCTGATTTTGTGGGAAAACATGATTGCTTGGAATTAGTGCAATTAAATTCCTTCGGATGTGGTGTGGATGCTGTAACAACGGATCAAGTAGAAGAGATCCTATCTAGTTTCCACAAAATGTATACTTTAATTAAAATTGATGAGGTAAATAACTTAGGGGCTGTTAGGATACGTATTCGTTCTTTATTGGCTAGTATGAAGAAACGTGAACAAGAAACAAAAAAGGAACAAGAAAATGGCGATTATGGTGTAAAGAAAAAAGTCTTCACCAAAGAAATGCGTAAGGATTATACGATTTTAATTCCTCAAATGGCTCCTATCCACTTTGAATTACTAGAAGCTGCTGTACGCTCTTCTGGCTATCATGTAGAGCTACTAAGAGAATGTACGCAAAAAACAGTAGAAACTGGTCTAAAATATGTGAATAACGATGCTTGTTACCCTTCTATTTTAGTAACAGGACAAATGATAGAAGCACTTCAATCTGGTAAATATGACTTAAATAAAACCGCTCTTATTATGTCACAAACAGGAGGTGGATGTAGAGCAACAAATTATATCGGATTTATCCGTAAAGCTCTAAAAGATGCTGGATTTGAAAATGTCCCAGTTATCTCCTTTAATATTGTTGGCATGGAAAAAATGCCTGGCTTTAAATTAACGGTTCCTCTTATGGAAAAATTATTGAGAATGTTAGTTTATGGTGACTTATTACAAAAAATGTTATCTAAAAATAGAGCTTATGAAGTACATAAAGGCGAAACGCAAAAATTGTTCGACGTTTGGATGGATAAATGCAAAAAATTATTAGAAAAAGCAACCAATAAAGAGTTCAAACAGAGCATTTATGATATAGTAGCTGATTTTGAAAAAATTGAGCTAGATACTACTCTTCAAAAACCACGTGTTGGTATTGTTGGTGAAGTCTTAATTAAATACCATCCTTTTGGCAATAATTATGTTGCTGACCTTTTAGAAAAAGAAAGCGCAGAAGTTATTTTACCAGATTTTATGGGTTTTGCTAAGTTTATGTGTACACACAAAATTACTTTTAATCATTTATTAAATATTAATAAAACTTCTTCGAAATTGATGAAAGCTGCTATTAAATTAATTGATATTTTAGAAAAAGATGTTAAAATTGCTTTGGCTAATTCTAAAAAGAATTACTTGCCACCTTGTGATATTTGGCATTTAGAAGAAAAGGTGAAAGATGTATTATCCATCGGAAATCAAACTGGCGAAGGTTGGTTTTTAACAGCTGAGATGATTGAATATATTGAAAATGATATTCCCAATATTGTTTGTGTTCAACCTTTTGCTTGTCTACCAAACCATGTGGTTGGAAAAGGTGTTATTAAAACGATTCGTGAAAAATATCCAGAGGCTAATATTTCTCCTGTTGATTATGATCCAGGTGCTAGTGAAGCCAATCAGGCGAATAGAATTAAGCTTTTAATGACGGTTGCTAAGGATAATTTACATATGAAACAAAAGGAAATACAAGCTCTGAATCATGAGAATGCAATAATAGAAAAGAAACCAAAAGAACTTCTTTAAATAATTAGAGGGTGTCCTAAAATAAGGAGCCTTCTTTACTTTAATGTTAACAGAAAAACCTCCCCTCTAAACTTCAGAGGGGAGGTTTTTCTTTCTGAGGTAAAAGCTAAGCTTTACAGAATCATAATTCCAATAATGACAACTACTATCAATTCTACTACTGCTTTCCCCCGCACCCCATTTTTCTTTTGGTTCATATGAATTCATGAGATTGCAGATAAGCATAATCACGATTCCTAAAATTGCCATTCCTATACCCCAAGGTATAATAATCCGCTGCAACATAATCATTCTCCTTCCTTTATACCTATTTTTCTGCTCCTAATTAAGTCCATTATAGCATATTTTACATAATTTTGCAAATTTTCTTAGTTTCTGTATAGCCTAATTCATATAACGCATCAATTTTTGACATATCTAATAAACCAACTTTATTACTTTTAATTCTTAGAATACTGTCAGCACCTTTCATCTCATAATTTGATAGTTCTTTACATAATAGACTAATGGAACGACCTGCTACTTCTACTAAATTTTTATCACAGCTTTGATTTTCTTCTTCATCAAAAACAATATTCAAAACTTGTTCTGCCCCTAACGCTTTTAATTCTTTCCATGGTACATTTTCTCGAATTCCTCCATCAATTAATTTTGTATTTTTATAAGGACAGGGAGAAAAAACAACGGGATAACTACAACTAGCTCTAACTGCTTTTCCTATATTCATATCATTTATGTATACAACTGAATTGGAAATATCGTCTTTTCTAAATTGACAAGAGGTAAAACAAACCACTTCTCCCTTGCATAAATCAACACTTGGTATGACTAATGGTTTTCGAATATCTGATATATTATAAATTTGTTTAGATTTTCCTATTTGATTCATCAGTTTTTCAATTTGTTTCCCACTATTTAATCCATCAATACAAATTTGTCCTGTAAAGATTAGACCTAAAATTAATTTAAGAATATTTCCAATATCAACATATTTTATCTTTTTACAGTATTTTTTAAATATTTTATACATTTCTTCTGCTTGAAAACCCATAGCATATAAACAAGCTACAATACTTCCGAGAAGAAGTACCTCCTACATAATCAAATTTTATGTTGCTTTCTTCCAATGCTTTAATGGCTCCAATATGAGCTGCCCCTTTCACACCACCACCAGCCAAGCATAATCCTCTTTTATTTTTCATTGTTGTTCCTTCCTTTCCAAACGTATTTTAAATTAACACCTTAACCAATACTATGTTCTACCACATTTTATGTATCACTTTTAAGTTTGGTTCTTTTTGCAAGTGGAAGAATTTGCTTTGAATTTTGTTTTTTTGGTAAGATTAGCTCCCACGTTTGGGCGTAAATAAGGTCTTTTATTCCTACCGCTTGATTGGAACGAGAAATAGAAATTATTAAGTAAGAAAATGAGGGATGTTCAAGGCAAGACAGTATTCTGTCTTGAACGTGAAAGCGGCTCGTTTTTTTACTTTATAATTTCTTTTCAAGTGGAATGAACAAGGTAGGAATAAAATAGACCTTATTTATGCCAAGAGGTGGGAGCTAATCTTATGAAAAAAGAACGAAATTTAAAGAATTGCCCCATTGAAACATTTTTTATTTTGTGTTATATTATTTTGGAAAGGACTTGTACTAATATGAATAAAAATTATTATGATATCCTACAAGTAAATAAAAACGCTTCTCCTGAAATTATAGAAAAAGCTTATAAGATATTAGCTAAAAAATATCATCCAGATTTACAGCCAGAAGAGCAAAAAAAACAAGCAGAGGAGATTTTAAAAGAAATTAATGAAGCATACGAAGTTTTATCAAACCCTGAAAAGAAAAAAGATTACGATGACTTTCTTTTAGAAGAAGAAACGCAAAAACATTCCGAATCAAATGCTTATTATGACCGCGAAAATACTGATACGAATTCTAATTCTATTCCTATCCATGAACTAAAATATGAACAACAACAAGAATTATTACGCCAGCAAAAATTACAGCAAGAACAACAATATCAACAACAATTACAGCGTGAAAAAGAATTAGCCTATCAAGAACAATTACAACAAGCTAGAGAAAAGGCATACTATGATGCTTATATTCAGGATTTAAAAAATCGCGGTTATAAAATACGATATAAAAAATCTTTAAAAGATTACATAAAAGATTTTACTGCTATTATACTTACTATCCTTATTTTGTTTCTACTATGGCAAATTCCTTTTGTTCAAAACTTTATCCTTCAATTATTTGAAGAAAATGAAATACTACGTGCCTTATTCAAAATGTAAAATTACTAAAGGTTGTGATTGCTTCCAGGTTTAAGTTGCCACTGGGGACGGACCTTTTTGGCAAACTATTAATTCTTAATAATAAATAATAAAAAATTAAAAAGTTTTGCTTGAAAGTAATTGAAGTAGAAATTGTTAATTCATGATATGGAAAGTGTTCACGCTTGACGTGGAAGGGTGCCATATCATGAATTTAAAATTTCTATGAAAATTAGCTTGAACAAAAAACTTTTTAATTTTTTATATTTTATTCTATTTAATTTCATAATTTGCCAAAAAGGTCCGTCCCTAGTGGCACACAATTTTATATAATTTTATTAAATAATTTCTCTTGCCACTTTTTAATACCTCGGTCTAAAATGATAAATAAGATGGCAAAAATAGTTACTTCTACAATCAGTGTAATTAAAATATTTAACTCTTCACATACATTAGCTATATACATTAAGAATAATACATTGATTATCATAAAAGCATATTGAAAAAGTTTATTATCACTTTTTTTAACAACAGAATATTCTGTATCCCAATTTAAATTTGGTCTTCTTAAATCAACTATTAGCATTAAATAACTATTGATTATATTGATTAACATAGAAATTATAAATATCATAATCAAATACCCTATATTTATACTTGGTATCAAATACCCAATTATTCCTAAAACTACGATTGATACTATAAAGTTCAATATAATTTGAGGTACATTTTTATAAACAAATTGCTTATATAATTCTATGGGAACATATTTGATAAAAATAGCATTTTTCCCTTCTCTCGAAATGGCTGTTAAAGAAATATTAGAAATTGAGAATAACACTTGTAATAGAATCAATATATCACATACTGCTTCTGCATTAAATGACAAGTTCTGTATCGCATTTTGTAAGGATTCATCTTGAAGTGCCTCTGTAATAATTGGTAGTAAAATAAATACTAATAGGATCCCTGTTACTAGAATAATAAACACTGGAAAAACGCATTGCATAAGAAATATGGGTTGCCTTATCATCATTCTTAATTCCTTTTTGATATAACTCTTTCTAATACTTTGTGTTTTGGTATCTTTTTTAATATCAATGTTCTTTCTTTTTTTGTTGGTACTATTTACCATGTTTCTTAAGATATCTTTTAAATAGGTAATTTTCCCTATACTTATAAAAATAGTCATACCTATTACATTGTAACATATTAATTTTATTACCGATATAACTGCTACCATACTAGAGGGATTTAATAATATGGCTATACTTGGATTGATAATTAAAAAATATTCTCCTGCTTGTTCTACTTTTTGATTTAAATTCGTAAATTCTTGTATGGCTTGTTCATCATTTTGTATTTTAAATACTCCACTTATCATCTTAGCTTCTAAAATACAAATTAACGTAATCATAATTATGGTAATCATTATTTGAAAAACATCTTTATTTCTTATAAATTTAGCAAATCTCATAATAAGCATCATAATAGTACTAATCACAACCGCTAATAAGATTGGAAATAGTGCTAAAATGATGATTTCCCACAGATAAAAAGTAAAATAAGCACCTGTTAATAATCCATATAATGTGAGTGGCACGAAACCAAAAATTGCTTCTGAGAAATATAGCATACATAGTAATGTGTTAAATTTTGCTATTAATAATTCTACTGGCTTTAAGGGCATGTGTAAAATTTTTTCTATATCTTTTGAAAAAAAGAATATATTAGCACAGACTAATACGGTCTGAAATAATATTAGTATGGCTAAAATGAAAAAATATAAATTCAAGAATATTTGCTCTTGTCCAATATCTATTAAAAAAGTAGCAATTTGATAACTTACATAGGTAATCCCTAAAAAAACAATGGCTATTAACCAAAAAAATATTGATTTTTTATTTAATTTTTTTTGTTCTTTATCAAAAATAGGAATATTTTGATAAAACTCTTTGATAAAAACTTTTGTTAAACTAATTATTTTTTTCATTTTTCTTTGTTATCTCCATAAATAATTCTTCTAAAGAAGCATTTTCCTTAAATTCTTTTTTCATCTCTTCATAGGTACCAACAAAAATTAATTTTCCTTGATCAATAATTCCAATTCTATCACATAATCTTTCCGCAATTTCTAGTATATGTGTGGAAAAGAATACGGCATGATTAGTTTTCGCATGTTCTTTCATTTTAGCTTTTAGATAAAATGCCGCTTCTGGGTCTAAACCTGTAAGAGGTTCGTCTAAAATCCAGTTTTTAGGATTATGTAATAAAACAGATACTATAATTATTTTTTGTCTCATACCATGAGAATAACTTTGAATTTTATCGTTTAAAACATCATATATGCCAAATTCTTTAGCTAATTCTTCTATCCTTTTTTCTCTTTCTTCTTTTGTTATTTCATAGATATCTGCTATAAAGTTTAAATATTCTATTCCTCTTAATTTTAAAAACATGTCTGGATTATCGGATACAAATCCTATTTGCTTTTTAGCTTCAATTGGATTTTTTCTGATACTTTTTCCATCAATTAAAATTTCTCCTTCATCTATGTCTAATATTCCTGTCATCATTTTTATCGTCGTGGTTTTTCCTGCTCCATTTGGTCCTAAAAAGCCAAAAATTTCTCCATCTTCTATTTTTAAGTTGATATTGTCTATAACTTTTGTTCCTTTTTTATATGATTTAGAGACGTTTTTTATTTCAATCATGGATTACCTCCTATTTTTGTTTCTATTATATAAAATTACCATTAAATATGCAAGAGTTTGCCAAATAAGAAAATTGCCAAAAAGGTCTGTCCCTTTTGGCAACTTTTTTTATTCTATATTAAATGACATAACAAAGTCGTTTTCCTCTTGCAATTGCATTACAATACCAAGTTTTTTGGTATTTCCCTCATCATCTGCTATGATTAAATCATAGGTATAATAATTTCCTTCTTCTTGAAAGTCTCCCTCTTGAATAATATTGCTTTCAAAAAACTTATCTTTTATATATTCTTCAAAATCTTCTTGTGTCTTGAAATTACGCTCTCTAAAAGATTCCGCTAAAAGATTATAAACATAGTAATATTTTTTATCATTAATTGCTTGAATAAATCTCATTGTATTCATAGATACTTTTTCTTGTATACTACTTTTTTCGTAATCTTCTTGCAATCCTGAAAAACCAATTACATAATTGTCTAACATTACTTTAAATTCTGCTGAATTTTGATTCGATATATTAAATATATAATAGTTTCCTTTTAAGTCTCTTTCCATGTATTCTGTAACATCTTCCTTTACTGTTGAATCATATCCTTCTAAGGTTGCACTTACTATTTTGTCCTTATTTTCATTTACATATTTTTTAAAGTTCTCTATATTTCCAAAGCATTTCTCTTTATAATTTTTATCTAAAAACTCATAGGCTATATCTATATTAGATAATAACATTACTTTATAATTTTGAAAATATTGTTTTAATCTATATTCTTCGGATAACTGTTGATACTTATATTGATTGTTTTCATTTCTTTTTACTTCTACTATATTACTATTTTCAATTGAATCATTATCATATGTTTTCTTGTTTATTGGTTCAATGGAAAAAGTTTTATTATTTACATCTAAATTAACAATTGTATAGAGATAATTTATAAAATTATATTCTAAATCTGTTACATATCCATAAACTTTATATTGATTAATATTTTCTCCTTGTTGTAATTTCATATCAAGGGGAATAAATATTAAATTCTGTCTTACTTCTGGTACATAATCATATACATTTTCTAAAGTAATTGCATTTTTTTCGATATATTCATCACTTAATAAATGATAGGCATTTTTATTAATTTGTTCTTGTTCTACTACTATTGTATAATTATCGTTTTCGTCTCGTCCATAATAGCTTGAACTATTTTGATTAATACCAGATAAATAGGAATTAATACAATTGGATACTACTAAAAAATCATATTGTTCTATTCTTTCTTCATCTGTTACAATTTTTTGCGTTTCTTCTAAATTTTCATTTTTAGCTATTAATTCTTTTGGTTGATTTTCTTTATTTCCTTTGCCTATTATGATTACTAACAGGCCTATAATAATTGCTATTCCAATGATTAACCCTATTATCCATTTTTTTATGACTGATTTTTTCATATTTACCTCTTTATTTTTTATTGATTATAGTGTCGATAAAGAAGATTTGTTCTTCCTTTTATAAATGATTCCAAACTTACTTCTTTACATACATCACCTGTTTGCGGTTCATGTATAACGGTTCCCTCTCCTGTGTAAATTCCTACATGTGTAGGGGTTACAATAATGTCTCCTGGAGTTAATTCTTCTACTGATTGAACCGTTGTAAAATGGCTATCTGTCATTAAAGCCGCTGCCTTATGTGGTAAACTAACATTTAATGCACGTTGGTAACATACTTTTACTAATCCAGAACAATCCATTCCACTTGTATAGCTCTCTCCGCCCCATACATAAGGAACCCCAAGAGCTCCACGTGCTTCTTTAACAACTGCGGAAGCTGAACCTTGCCATGTTTTTCCTTGAAATTGAGCATAATATCCTAATGCTGCATTTACTCTCTTATCCTTACTATCATAGTATGCTTTTGTTGAACATCTTTCGAAACCTAAACAGAAATTAAGAGTAGCTTCTTCAACAGTAGTAGCATTTTCCCAATTCGTACGGTAAGTTCCCGAAATTTGATTTTCTGTAAAAGGAACAGCATCTCCTTCTCTTGATAGTTCAGCTATTAAAAACTCTATTTGTATGTCTTCGTCTGTCCACTCTTTTCCTTTTGATGCGGCATACGCTCTTAATTGTGCATTTCTACCAAAAGACCATTGGCATAGACCAATTCCATATTTATATTCATCTTTACCATACTCTACAATACTTGGATTAAATCCAGACTCACCATACATATTTCCCATTACCCCAGCTACTGCATATTCGCTATAACCAAGATTTCGTAATGAAAACCATACTTTTTCCTCTAAATTTCCACCATAGATACCAGCTCCTAATGATGTTAATTTTCCTGGATAAAACATATTAAAATCAAATTCATCTTTACCATAATAGTTTTCTCCTGTTGCTTTTTGTAATAAATATTTTATTAAATCTAATTTATCTGATATTGTTTCATTATTTTCTATAATCTCAAATAACCATCCGCTTGCATCTTTTGTTTTATGTTTATTATCTAAGTATTGATTCTTTTTAAATATGGTTACAAAGTTTGGTGCTGTATTTTTATCTGTTTTTTCTACTAAGGATGGTACTCCTTCCACATATTTTTGTGTATTCGTCGTATTCGTTATACGATCAGATATATTAACATATTTACTATAATAATCAACATTTATGGTTTCATCATAAGTAACTTTTTTGGAGGTCGCTTCTGTTTTTTTGTTATTATTATTGCTTGAATCATTATCTTCTTTTTCTGATGTTTGTTCTTCATCTTTAAATGCTTTTGCTATGACTTGGTTTTTCAATTGTTCTTTTTTATTATCAATATGTTCACAAGAATAGCTATCTCCTGTGTCATTTGGAGAATCTGGATAGGTTTCATCATCATGTGTAACCGTATTAGAAGTCGTAGCCTGTTCTGGTGAATTATAGGTATATTCATTTCGATAATCAACAACCCAGACATTTGCTCTTGTTATGGCTGAATGAATGGTATTGGTTTTTGTTACTATCGTTTTAGTGGTAGTATATGTTTCTTCTTTATCTGGATCATGCTCATCATTCGAAATGCTACCAGTTGCTTTATTTCCTTCACAATTTGCTGTAATATTTGCATTCACTACTGCTTTTGTTCTTTTGGTATAATTCCATTCATCTACACTTGTATTTTCCGTTAAATCATCATAAATTGTTAATTCTATATCACTATGATAAATTAAATCTGTTAATTCAAATATAAAGTCTTTGTCTTCTCCTACTACTAATAATGCCCATAATAAGTCGAAAGGCATCGTATATGGTTTTACCATTGCTTCATAATTAATGTTAGTACTTATCATGGAATATTGTGATTCGGGGGTTGTTTCTACATTAGGATCATTGCTAGTAATCGTTGTATTCGATTGTTTCCACGTTGCAACTACCGCTGTATAGTTAGAATTTCCTGTCGTGGTAGGGGCAATTCCTGTTGCTCCAGCCTCTGTTACAACAATATAATTGCATCCATTTGTGATGGCACTTACATCATACCATCCTTCACCACTTCCACTTGGGTTACAGATATAAATCTGCCCATCACTATTGATATCTACAATCGCCATAATATGTTTATTACTTGTAAATCTAGTGGCAGCATTAACAGAAACTAACATTACTTTTCCATTTCTTAAATTATCTAATATAATTTCTGCCGAAGGACTTTGTATAACTTGTGACGTCATACCAAGTGAATCCATTTCTTGATGTAATGTTTCATAAGACGTCTGTCCATATTTAGAATCCATTTCTTGGGCAATATCTCCTGGATTGTAATCCAAATTTGTTAAACCACTTGCTAAAATAGCGACTGCAGTCGGCCCACACCCTGAACTCGATATTGTTCCATCCCAATAGGAGTTTCCTGCATAAGTACCACCTGCTGATTTTCCTTGTTTATAATGTTTATAGGTAATTCCTGCTGATGATGTATATTCTTGGCTATAACCATCTCCTGTTACTTGTGTTATGGTTGCTGGTTGTGCTGTTTCCTTCTTATTTTTCTTCTCTTTCTTTTCTTCTTTTTTATCTTTATCTTGATTCTCTGATTTATTCTCTGTTTTGTTTGAATTCACTGTCGTTGTTGATTTTTTTAAGGTAAAATGACTTAGTGCATTTTGTTTGGCTGTTTCACTTCCTGTTTTATTGTATTCATCAATATACCCTTGAAATGTTTCTGGATCAGCATAAATCATGGTTGATTTATTATTATTGTCATCTGCTCTTTTAAATTTTATAATTCCTTGTAATTTATCAGGATTGGCAATAATTTCTTCCCAATTGATTTCTTCGTCTGGATTGGGACGAGTATCTGGGTATTGTGTTACAATTTCTGCTTTCATCAATCTAGCTAATTCTTCTGGCGTGTCTAGGTATTCCTTTACCCTACTTTTATTTTCTAACATCTTGTCCCATAATTCTTGGGCTGTCATACTTACTTCAAGATTTCCTTCACTATTAGCAGAAACTCCATTGGTATATTGTTCTGCTCCATAAGGCGTACTACTCCAATCATCTTCTTTGTAAGTACCATCATCTACCGTCAAAAAATAGAAGGATGCCGATAATGCCATAACACCTAATACGATGCCAAATATAATGACAATTGCTGCTCGTTTTATTCTCTTAGGGTGTCTTAAAATAAATTGTTTAATGAATTCTTTTCCCTCACCCATATACTCACCTCGATTCTTGCTTCCTTTTTTATTTCTTCTTTTTAAACTCTTGCTTTCAATTCTCTTATTTCACTAAATTGGCCATTGTATAATATGATATCTGAAAAAACAACATATTCTATTCTTTTCGTAGATTGATAAGCACTATAAAATCTAATGGTTACTTCTTTGGTTTCTCCTGCACTAATGGTTAACATCGGTTCTGTTAATTGTTGTGTATAGGAATCATATCGATTTCCTTTGCTATCTTGTAAATATAATGTTTTTATATTAGTTTTACCATCTAATAGCATTAAATGTTCTGTATCATTGGTAACTTTTATGGTATATTCTTCGTATTCCATATAAGTATTTTTATTTAAAACTTCCATATAAATGTTATCTTGCTTGGTGGTTTCATTTAATTCTGTTTTTCCAATATAACTATTAATGTTTAATTTATATTGGTCCTTTTCTTTTTTTACTGTTATATAATCTTGTTTGGCATAATCATTACTTTTTCCTGTTACAAGTATATCTTCTTTTATTTCTACTTTGTAAGTATCGTTTATCCAATTTTCTACGGAACAATTTTTACTTTCCCCCTTAAAAACATCGTTATAGTAAGCTTGTTCAAAAATTTCTAATGTCGGATACATCTGCGTCTTACATTCTTCTGTTAATAGGTCATATGCTTTTTGTAATTCCTTTTGATTACAATAAGATATAAATTGATCAATGGTAACCGTAGCACTTTCTAGTTCTTCCTTCGCTATTTTTTGTCCTGTAATAACCGATTGATTGGTTGTTAAATGGGTAGTATTTACATTGTTTTCTCCTACTTGCTTATTTTCTGGATTTATTGCTTTTTTTTGAAGATTGGTACTATAAATAGTATTGATTAATTGTAATAAGATAAAAGCAGAGAATATAATTATTATAATCCTCCCTATTTTTTTTCTGTTTTGATGATAATATCGTATAAGGTTCATAATTATTTCCTCCGCTTTTTAATTATTTTTTGAAATCATAGAATTTATCAAGTTCTCTTAATCTGTTCGCAGCAAATTGTTCTCTATCTTTTACGCCACTTTCTGCTGCCATATCGCTGAATCTTGTTTTCCATTCGTTTCTTCTTTTAGTTGTCATATGATTTGTATTGTCACCTACCATTTGTCCTAATTGAGCAATAGAAATAGCTTCTTCATCATTTCTTACAACGCCTTCTTTTTGTAACTTATAGGCTGCTGCTATTTCTTTTTTATCAGTAATTTCATTGTATAAACATTTCTCTACAATTCCACCTTTTTTCAACATTTCCTTTGCACCATTTTTTCCAAATTTTTGCTCAAAGTAATTTCGATTTTGTACATCTTTTATATAATCTTTTACATAGTCATTCATAGCATCTTGTTTATATTCTCCTTTGTTATAGGCTACATCACGAACAGCCTTTATCTCTTCACGATCCATTGGTGAAGCAATTGCTTGTGCTCTTCCAGAACCTGTGGCATATCCTGCTATGGCTGCTCCTCCTGCAATTTTAGTAAGATTGCTTGGATCTCCTGTCGTAGCTGCTATGGCTACCCCTGCTGCTGCTCCTGCTGCTCCTAATGTTACTCCTGCTGCGGTTTTACCAAGTGCTTTCATAGGATGTGAATTTTCAATTTTTCTTACCAATCTTTGTGGAAAACTTCTCACATTTGCCTTCTGTGCTGCCCAACTTGCATGAGCCATTCTTTTTATTCTTCTTCTTACTCCTGTTTTTGGCTTTTCTTTCGTTTGCACTTGTTGAGGATGTGGTTGTGGTACGGTTGGCCCTGATGCGGTTAATTCTTGTGGTGGTTCAATTCCAAAAACATCTCTCATATGGTCTTGTATTTGTTGTTGGGTAGCATCTTCTCCTAAATCGTTTCTTGCCATTTGCTCATAGTCTTCTCTTGAATATTGCATGCCACCTTGACCACTATTGGCTGCTTCTGCTAATGCATTAGCTTCTAGCGGATTCCAATCTCCTGTTCCAAAATTTTCATTATAAGCATCCTGTTGTTGCTGTGCTGGAGTTTCTTCTCCACTTCCCATAAAGCTTTCCATTGGGTCTCTACCTCTTATTGGATTTGGCACACTATCAGAACTTCCATCTGTTTTTCCACTTGCACTTCCTCCATCTTTTCCTTTTCCTTTTGAACCTTTATTTAGCATATGACTTAATGCTGTTGATGCCATCATTGCACCTGCTGGTCCCATTGCTGGAGCTGTTTGTGCTTTTTCGAATCCGAAGAAACCACGTAATAATTTTTCTGCTGGTATCATGAAGCCAAGTGCAACAATGCTATAAATTACATTAGTTGATGCTAATTCAAATGCTGAAGTAACTAAAATATAATATAATAACAAATGCAATGGTTGTATTAATAAATTAAAAATATATTCTTTAAACCATTTATTAAATCCTTGTGCTTGTCCATCATTAACTTTATCTATACAATAAGTAAGTGCTACCATTGGCGCTATTATTGTTAAAAATGCTATATGTAAAACCCTCTTCATATAGATAATGGTAAAATATAAAGTAAATAGACAAAGCATTAAAAAGCATATACTTAAACCAACATATTGGGCACCATATTGTTCCATTTGTAATTGTAGTCTTAAACTTCCCATAAGATTAGTTGGCCATGTTAAGAAATCCTTTCCTCCATCACCTTCTTGAATAGCATCTGGCATATTAAGATGATCCTTATCTACTGCCTTTTTTATTTTATCATTAGCTTCTATAACAACCGCATAAGAATCTTCATCTACTGAAGTTTTTACAACATCTGTTAACTTTTCAACTATCGTAACTGAAAATGCCATAATATAATGCATTAAAAACAATAAACAAAGTCCTATAAACCAATCTTTTAACATGGCTAGATATTTAGCTTTATCAGAGGCTACACTTGATAATAAAATTCTAATACCTATATAAACTAATACAGAAAGCATCAAAACTAAACATATATTTCTTAAACCATTATACCATGAGCTTATAGTATTTTTTAAAACAACGGCTGAATTTTGATTCGAAGTTTTAACTTCATTTCCATTTTCATCTATATAATAATAATATTGTATTTCCCCTTTGTCATTTTTGCGTTCTTTTATTTCAGGTGCCTTTTGAAAATAATTTACATCAAATAGTAAGATGTTGCCTTTAAAAATTTCTTCTGCACTATAAGAATACATCGGTAAATAAACATCATCTGGTAATACTTGATCATTAAACCAAACAGCTGCCATAAGGCCTGTTCCTACTCCTGCTAAAATAGTTCCCATTCCAATTGTTACAGTAGCAGTTATTCCCACAGCTGCAAGTGCTACGGCAGCGAGTCCCATAGTTGCTACAATGGCTACAATAGCTATGGCCGCTACCGCAATAGCTACTAAAATGCTTCCTAACGTTTCCCAAAATGTACTTCCCATTTCGACTTCATATAAAGAAGAATTGGTCCCCATTATAGTTCTACCAATAAGATCATTAATACCATCTCCTATACCAACTAACAGTGATAAAATTGGACTTAGTAATTTACCTCCAAATTCTACTACATCTGCTTGAACGGGTTTCATCATAACTATTTGAAATGATAAGACAATTAATATGGCAATTACAATCTTTTTCCCTATACTTTTATTCGTAAAAATCTTCATAAGGTATAACCTCCCAAATTTAGTTCATTCTTTTCTTCGCCAATTGATTTAAATTTGTTTCTACAAATTCAAATTCTTTTTTCGTTGGTACAATTTTTAAAATTGCTGTATCAGCGCCAACTTTTAATAATCCTTCTCCTCTTTGGCAAGTTACTAAAAAGTTTGCTTCTCCCTCTGAAAGTTTAAATACTTCTTTCAAATAAGCAATTTCTGATTTATCTTGTGCTAAAAATAGCTTTGTATCAGAAGATGTTAAAACTGCTTGTGCTTCTTGCTTCTCATAAAAATCCTGAAATCTTTGTGATATAATAGCAAGAGATACATTTCTTTTTCTGGCACGCCTCGCCATTTTATTTAAAAAGTCTACTGCTTCTGGATAAGGAAGTAACATCCATGCTTCATCCACTAACACTCTTTTTCTGCTTGCTTTGCTCTTATCTTCACTATTTTTCTTAACAAATTTCTCCCAAATCCAAGAAAGTAATATTTGTTGTGCTAATGGTCTAGCAAATCTTTCTTCTAATTGAGAAATATCCAAATTAATAAATGGTGCTCCATCTAAAAGGTCAAAGGTAGATTGTCCATCAAAATATGCCATTTGTCCATCATATTCTCTAATGTATTGCTTCATAACCTTTAATAAATAGCTATAATGATATTGATAATCTGGATTTTCATTTTCTTGTGCTTTTGCTTGAATTCTTCTATACCAGCTACCTATGGTTGGCATATTTTTCTTACGTTTTGTCAATAAACTTCCTCTTACGGCATCTTCATTTTTTTGATATAAACTGTTTGGATTACTGGTAATGCCAAGAGCAGCATATTCTTCTGCTACGGATTCTGCTATAATTTGTTTCGTAAGCTCGTTTACTTCCGCACTTCTTGTACTTCCTCTTGCCATGGTAAGTAGTCCTTGCGTAACGTCTTCTACTTTGTTTTCAATTCCTAAAATAGTTCTTTCTTTTCCTGTTATTTCGTCTTTTACTGTTTCTGTCTCGATATCAAATATATTAATAACTGTTTTAGAGGTAGGACTAATAACAACATTAATTCCCCCTAAGCTCTCTGCTACAACTGTATATTCACCTTCTGCATCTAGTGCTAAACTTTCTATTCCCATAAGAACAGAAGATCTGGAAACTAACGTTTTCATAGTAACTGATTTACCAGCTCCAGATTTTGCAAAAATAACCATATTGTAATTGGTAAGAGAACTATGAAAATTATCAAAAAGAATTGGTGTTCCTGTTTGTTTGTTAAAGCCTAATGGTACGCCAGAAGGATGTCCAATTTCTGATGTGGTAAAGGGAAATACTGTTCCCATAGAATTTCGATCAAAAGTATGTACTTTTTGAACCTGGTCTTCCATTAATGGTAAATTAGATTGGAATGCTTCTTCCTGAATTCCCCATGCCGTTTTAATTCCTACTAATGTTTTTGACATCTCTGTTGCTAACATTTTTGAGAATCTGTCCAAATCTGCTAAATTATAAGCAAATAATGTAGAAACAATAGAAGCTTCATACAATTTATTAAATCCTGCGGCAATTTCGTCTCTTAATTGTTCTGCCTCAAATCTCTTTTGTGATATGGTACTTTCTCTGTTGATATTTCCTTTATCCATTGCCACAATTCTTTCGGTTTCTAATTCATTGATTACTCTATTAAGCTCATTTTGTGACCTTTCCTCTTTAACTGGCGTAATATAAATCGAAGTATTGACATCTCCAAATAAATACATATCCCTAAATAGTTCTGGAAATGTACACATTCTAGGAAGGGTCGAAACGAAGAAACTTCTTGCATATCTTTTGGTATGAGAGATAATTTCCAAATGGTCTATGTTGGATACATCCACTCCTGAAGGTGCTATTAAGTCTTTTATGGTTTGTCCCTGTAAGAAATTATCTTCATTTTCCTCAGGAGACTTTTTTCTTTCTTCTGGTTGTTTGTTTTTCTTCATTTTCCTTTCCTCCTTCTCCTTCGTTTTCTTCTTCTATTTTGTCTTTTGCTTTTTTAGCTACTTCTGTTCCAACTAATTGCTCGTTTTCGTCAATTAACATTTTAGCCATTTTATTGATTAATGCTTGCATATCTCGCTCTTTTTTTCTGACTTCTCTTTCTTTTTCTGTTTCTTGTGCTGCTTCTGTTAATTTTTCGTTAGCTTTTCTAATAGCTTCTTCTTCTATTCTTTTGTCTAATACTTTCATTCTTTTTTCTAGTACGTCTTGTGCTGTTACATATAATTCATCATATTTTGCATTTAAAGCTTGATCTAGTTGATAGATATCGGCATCGTCTCTATTATAAGCCATATATAGCAATTCTGCTAATTCGTTTGAGTTTAGTATTTTCCCATGTAATCCACAAACTGATAAGGAACCAATGGCAGATTGACATTTGGTATATAATTCGTTAAATGCCATATCGCGTAATTCTGACTTTTGAATATCTGGATTATTTACTTCTTCTGGTGTATGAGCTATAATGATGTAATAATGCCTTCTTAAAATATTTTTATTTAAGTTCATCTTCTCTGTATTGTTAATAATGTCTTTCCCGTATTCATATAGATTTCTTTCTCTTACTACATCTAACTTTTCCTTCATAAGTTGTTCTGGTGTATATTGATTCGAATTTGCCTTGCTATTGTATTCCATTTGTTTACTAATTAATCTATTTTCAATTACTTTTAGTCTTTCTTTATATTTTTGGATACTACTTCCTAAATTAACGGTTCTAGTTTGTGTATAAATTTGTATTGGGTGTTTTAAGGTATTTAAAAATTGCAAAAATCCTTGTTCCACACTGTTTTTTTCAATTGCTGACATTAAATCATAATTAATCCCTTGACACTCAATGACCATTAAATATTTAGTACCGTTCTTTCTTATAATCATATCATCTTCTATTTTGTCAAATTTCATGAAGGAAAAGATTGATTGTTTGCTGTATTGGACTGTTGTGGCTTTCTCCTCTTTTGTTTTTGTTTTATTTTGATCCAAAGAAATGTTTTCTTCTCTTTTATGTTTTATTTTGTTTTCTTTGATTTTTAACATAATGTATATAATAGAAAGGAAAAATAGAACTCCTAACATAATACATAAAATAATGGTTAGTAAATTCGTTACTTGATCACTATTCATCTTTTGCTTCCTCCTTCATATATACATAAATTCTGTTTTTCTTTTGTTTAAATTTGATAGCTCTTTTTATAATGTCGTCTATGTTCTCCCCACCTGTCTTTTCTGTAATCTTAAATTTACGGGTATCTGGCATCTTAAAAGTTCCTATGGCAAAACCAATTCCACCACAAATAACTGTTGCTATAATGCCTGGCACTTTAGCTCCAAATAGATTGAAAATAAAATAAAATACTAATCCAGGTACAATTCCTATTGCTGTATACATTAATGCTTTCATGGAAAATATATATAATATTCTACTTTCTCCTTTATAATCTCTTGGTATTTCATAGGTTTGCATAGTTTTTCCTCCTTTGTTCTGCACGTATAATGAACACAATTATAACTACATATATTATAGCACAAAAAGTAGAGAATTGTAACTATTTCTGTCATTTTTTTGTTTTTTAATGAATTTGTAATGTTTTTGTAATAGAATAGCAAAAAAAACAAGAGATAAAAATAGTTATCTCTTGCTTCTTTATCATTAATTATTTTATTATACTGCGTCTTGCATAAAGGTATAAACAATATTGGCAATTCCTGATGCCGCAAATACTAATCCTGCTCCTATCACATATGGCATTAATGTTTTCTTGTATTCTGCTTTTTCTTCTGCACTTCCCATCATATACTTAATACCCAATACAACTAATACAATAACAGATGCTACTACTCCTACGGTTGTTAATATTCTAACAACACTATTACCTAATGTACTAATGTTTGTTACATCTACATCTGATGTTGATCCATCTATTGAGCTAGGTGTTATAGGAGCTGCTTTTGCTGTTTCTCCTGCTGCCATTACTGTTGTTGTCATGGTTACTAATATCATTGCCATTAATATAATAGATACTATTTTAGACATTTTTTTCATATCTTTTCCTCCTTTACTTTCTATGTATATTTTATCAATCTCTCTATGTTTGTAGAGAATTTTAATAACAACTCTAATCTTATTATACTACATTTATAATTGAATTGCAAGTTCATAGATTAATTGAGCAATTCCCGATGCTGCAAATACTAATCCTGCTCCTATTATATATGGTAATAATGTCTTTTTATATTCCGCTTTTTCACTGGTGCTTCCCATCATATATTTAATGCCTAATACAATTAGCATAACCACAGATATAACCATACCAATTGTTGTAATTACTTTTACTATACTATTTCCTGCTTTTTGTAGTGCTTCTGTTTCTGTTTGTGTTCCCGTTAATTCTCTTAATTCAAATCCATAACATGTTGTTACAAAAGATAGAATGATAGCAATTAGCAAAACAAAAAATAAAATGATTCTTTTTCTTTTCATATGGTGTTCCTCCTTACCAGTTTGATAATATATTCATGGCTAGTTTCCAGATACCAAAAGCACCAAAAACAACAATACAACCTACAACATAGGGTACTAAAGCTTCTTTTATTTTTGCTTTTTCTTCTACACTTACTACCATAAATTGAATTCCTATAATCATTCCTATGATAACGGCAACTACCATCGCTATTCCTAATAATATATTATAAATAAAATTGGATGTTGATTTTAATTGTGCCTCTTTTACTGTACCTTTTGTTCCTGTGTCTAAAAAACTTTGTGCTCCTTCTATTACGCTATCTACTGTACTTGGTGTCTCTTTGGTAGGTGATTCCTCTCCTGGTACTAAACCACCTTGTGTTGGCGTAGTTTTATCTTTCGGTGCTTCTTCTCCTGGTATACCACTACTTTGTGTTTGAGACTTTTTAGGTGCTTCTTCTCCTGGCACTAAAGCGTCATGCGCTTGAGGATTCTTAGGTGCCTCTTCTCCTGGAACGGTTGCCCCATATATTTTATAACTGTATAAATTGATTCCCATATATATACTAATCATTATTATAATTGAATATATTATTTTTTTTACCATTTTTATCACCTTCTTTTTATTACTGCCTAGAATAAACCTCTTGCTATCTTAAGTATTATTACTAATATATTAGTAATGGAAAATACCATAACTGCTCCTATTATATAGGGTTTCATAGATTTTTTATATTCGGCTCTTTCTTCTGCACTTCCTATCATATATTTAATACCTAGAATAGCTAAAACAGCTACTGACACAATAGAACCTATAATTTGCACTACCCCTATAATAGTGTTTCCTATATCCGCTAGTTTATCTGCATTGTCAGGAGAAGCACTCGGCATATAATCTGTTGGATTTATGCTTGTAACTGTTTTTTCGTCTGTTCCTTTATTTATTGGTTTTGGTGTAGTATCTGTACTTGGCTTATTATTTTCTTTTTCATCAATAGTTTCTAAAGCTTCCTCATTTTTTTTAGCTTGCTCTACTCCTAACGTTTCTTGTTGTTCTTCTGATAATGTCCAGGTATCTGTTACATATTCACCAATCTTAGCTATTTTGTTCATAAGCTGTGTACTGTTACCAGCTAATAATATATTGGGATTTTTTTTCAATTGCCCTAATATTTTTATACATTCCTCTTTATAATATTTTTCTAATTCATCTTCTTCAAAATCTTGTATCTCAAACCAATCAATCCATTTCATAGCTTCTGTAAGTTCACAAGTTGCTGGATTAAAAGTCGACGTCCCCTCTGCATAGGAATCTAGTTTTTCCCACATTTCAGCATATTCTGGTTTATCTTCTGTTGATCTTCTAACTACACCATAGGAAATACAAAATACTCCACTCACTATGATTATAATAAGGGTCATCATAAAGATTTTTATTTTATTCATACTATCACCTCCACATCACTCTCATATTTATTATAATATTTTTCTGTTTTATTTTCAACATTTTTCATCATTTTTACTTAAGTTCTGCTAGTTTGTCATTTGATATTAAAACAGCGTTTGAGTTTTTTCGTAAAACTCAAACGCTGTTTTGGCGGAGATGAGAGGGTTCGAACCTCCGCGCCGCTTTCGCGACCTAACTGTTTAGCAAACAGTCCCCTTCACCACTTGGGTACATCTCCATTTTTATCAATAAAAGTTAGACATATAGGCTTACATCTAACTTTTATTCTTTGGCGGAGAGGGTGGGATTCGAACCCACGGTACGCTATTAACGCACGCCAATTTTCAAGACTGGTGCCATAAACCAACTCGACCACCTCTCCTTATTATTAGACAAGTTGTACTTTGTCCAACAACGATATTTATTTTAACATTTTGGCATAAAATTGTCAAGATAAAATCTATTTAAGTTTAGTTTTTTTTAAAATTATTCTGTTAGTCATATATTTCTTGCTTGAATAAACAAGAACAGGAAATTTTTTAAGTCAGAAAATACTATTTTTGTATTTGTATAAAATTTACATAAATTTGAAACTTTTTATTACTTTTTCTAAAAATATATAGTATCATAATTTCAACAATTAGAACAAAAGGGGGATGATTAAAATTTCTTGACCCTTTAAATAAACTTACATGCCCCGTTTTGGTTCGTCTGCGAAAATTCTGTAAGAATTATCGTGGGAATGTATTTTTTATGGTATAGAAAAAATCGAAGATTTTACCTATACCATAAAAAAGAGGTGTAACGATTAAAAAGGAAGGAGGTAAAAAATGAAAAATTTAAAAGAAATGATAAAACAAATGGATAAGAAGCAAAAGCAATGGTTAATTGTTGTTATTATTATTCTCGTTTTTGTACTTGTTTGTGTTTTGCATCAATTCAACGTTGTTATAACAAAAACTAGTAACACTTCTAACCGCACTCAACAAAATAGTACCTCTAATAGTAATACTAATACCTATCATACTGAAAAAGTATCTACATCCTATGAAGCGATTACTTATGCAAAAGAATACGCAAATACTTATAGTAGTTTATCTTCACAAGTTAAAAGTTCTGCCTCTTTACATAGTGTTAGACGTATTGAAATTACAGATTCAAGTGCAAAAGAAAATTATAGCGATTATGAAGTTTTATTAAATGGAAATGGTAGTGGATATACTGATACTTATGATACTAAATTTAAAACCTTTACCTTTGATGCCAAATTAAGAGTAGACAAAAAAACTGGAAGTGTAAGTGTTTCTTCTGTAACCACACGAACTAAATAACCTAGAAAGGAGTACTAAAATGGAGACTTTGAAAGCTTTTTTTAGCAATTCCAAGAAAACAGTGGCAATAGCTTTAATTATGAATATTCTGACAATAATAAGTGTGTATTTTGTATATCGTTCTTATGGTATAGGAATATGTTTAATGGCTTGTTTGGAAAATGCAGGAATATTAATTTATTTTATCATTATTTCATTTAGACTTTATCAAAAAAAAGGAAATGTAAAAGTAGCAAATTGTATATTAATCCTTTACTTTATAGTAAGAACCTTATTTTTACTAATAAATGTTTTCAAAATTTCTTCTATTACATTTTTTGACAGCATATTTATTTTTATTATACCAATAATTGTGCATGTTATTTCTAGCTTATACTTTTGTAAAATACTATTCAGAATAAATATTCCATTTATAAATAATATGATTTTTACAACTGCTTTACTTATTTATGTAAGTAACATTTTAATTAGTAATTTTACGATTTACTCTATTGTATTGGCATTAAGCTATTTGTCCATTATACCATATTTTTATAATTATTATGAATTACTAGAAAGGAGTTATAAAAATGATAAATAATGACGAACTAGAGGCAATGGGAATTATTGAAAATACAAATACAGAAAATAAGCAAAGTACAAAAAATATTACTTATAATCAGTATACCTTTTTGTTAATAACGTGTTTCTTATTTCCTCTTATTGGCTTTATTTCTGGTGCTATACATATTGACAGCAATGATTCATTAGCTAAAAATTGTTTGACATATGCCTGGCTAGGTGTTATGGCATTAATTATACTTGTTGTTATTATTATGTTTTTCGCCTTTGCTTAATATTTTCAATAGTAAAAACCCCTATTATTCTAAAAAAATAGGGGTTTTTAAATTTTTATATTTATTATTTTCATGCGTCCATTGCCTTTTGAATTGCCTGTGCTTCCTCTTCTGAAACAACATAAGTGGACTTTCCATTTTCGATTGGTTTGGCATAAATATTAGACATCTCTCTTGCATAGATTCCATTTAATACAACTCCATTGTTATTTTCATCTAACAAGGCTAAAGCAAAACTCAAATCACTACCAACATCCTTAAAAGCATTATATCTTACCATTCCAATTTTTTGAACACAATTGGTTAGATCCTTTTCCATTGTTTCTACTTGATTTGAAATTTCTGCATTTTGTCTTTCTACTTTATCTACTCGATACATATAAGTTTCTAAGTCTTCCTCTAAATTTTTCCCCTGACCAAGCTTTTCCATGAAATTTTTATATCTTTTATTTAATTTAGAGAATCTTACGAATAAAACCACAAACCCTATTAATAATAAAATCATTATGCTGGCTATTGCTACTAAAAATATGTCAGTTCTTATTATTTCCATCACGTTTTCCATATTTCCCCTTGTATGATATATTTAATAACTTAAATAAAATCATACGCTCCTTTCTTTTATTTAATTAAGTCTAAAATTCGCTCTAAATCATCATTGGAAGTATATTCAATAATAATTTTTCCTCTTCTTTTTCCAGCATCTAATCTAACTTTACTTCCAAAAAAGCTCTGGAAATTGTCTTCAATGCTTTTATATAAAATATGATTTCTATTTTGTTCTTCTTTGCTTTCTTTCGTTTTTGCCTTTTTTTCTACCTGCCTTACAGTTGACCCTCTTTCTAACATTTGAATAGCTGTTTGATATTGTTTTTCTGGGTCAGTGATAGCCAACAGCGCTTTGCAATATCCTTCTGATATTTTTCCTTCTTTGGCCATTTCCAATACACGTGGTTCCAAATTTAAAACTCTTACCCAGTTAGCTACGGTACTTCTTCCTTTTCCTAGTTTTTTAGCCACCTCTTCTTGTGACATGCCATAATTGTCAATTAATGTTTTGATTCCCATTGCTTTTTCTACTGGATTCAAGTCTTCTCTTTGCATATTTTCAATTAAGGCTATTTCTGAATTTATTTTTTCATTGTCTTCTCTGATAATGGCTGGAATTTCTTTTAATCCTGCAATTTTAGATGCTCTCCAACGTCTCTCTCCTGCAATAATACTATAATAACCATCTTTTTGGGTTACCACGATTGGTTGAATTAATCCATATTCTTTAATGGATTCGGCTAATTCTTCTAATGCCTCTTGGTCAAATCTTTTTCTTGGTTGATCTCGATTGGGTTCCACTTCTATTATTTTTAGGTTTTTTAATGTGTCATTTTCTTGCATTTGTTCTTCTTCTGGTGCTGGCCCAAATAAGGCATCTAATCCTTTGCCTAATCCTGTCATTTTTGCCATTTTACATCATTCCTTTCTTGCCAACAAATTTGAAAAATAATGGGGGCTTTTTCAAATTTCCTTTTTTATAGCATATGTTTTGCTTTTTTCTCTTCTTCATTCATGCTTAAAAACTCTTTAGCCAGTTTTATATAACTTTTTGCTCCTTTTGATTTTGGATCGTATTCGGTAATTGGTAATCCATAACTTGGTGCCTCACTTAATCTTACATTTCTTGGTATTACCGTTTTATAAACTTTATTATTAAAATATTTCTGAACTTCTTTTACCACTTGATTCGAAAGGTTAGTTCTTATATCATACATTGTTAGTAATGCCCCTTCTATTTGGAAATCTTTGTTTAAATGCTTTTTAACTAAATTGACCGTATTTAATAGTTGTCCTAATCCTTCTAACGCAAAATATTCACATTGTACGGGGATTAATACACTATCTGATGCGGTAAAAGCATTTAGCGTTACCAATCCTAAAGATGGTGGACAATCAATAAAAATGTAATCAAATCTTTCCTTTATAACATCTAGTTTTTCTTTTAATCTTTGCTCTCTTGACATCATAGACACTAATTCTACTTCTGCTCCCGCTAAATTGATATTAGATGGACATACTTTTAGATTTCTTATCATCGTTTTTTGTAAGGTGTCTTCCATTTCTGTTTCATTGACTAAAATATCATAAGTTGAAAATTCTACTTCTTTTTCCACACCAAGTCCACTCGTTGCATTTCCTTGTGGATCAGCATCAATTAATAATACTTTTTTACCCTTTTGTGCTAAAATCGTACATAAATTAACCGTTGTTGTGGTTTTTCCTACGCCACCTTTTTGATTTGCTACTGATATAATTTTTCCCAATTTATTGCCTCCATTTTTAGTTAATATTTATTAATATATTCTTATTGTTCCACATTATAATGATATAAAAATATAGAAAAAAAGTCAATAAAAATCGCAAAATTTGTTGACTTTTTCGTGACGAGGTAACGAGTGTCAAAGTTGGGATGGCGAGGTTGGGACAGGCACAATCCCGCCACAATGGCAATGTTGTGCCTGTCCCAACCTCGCCATCCCAACTTTGACACCTCACCATCTCGCCCCAAATCTTCGTTGCTAAATTGGCTCTTTTGCTGGCAATCCTGCCTTTCTTGGATATTTCGCTGGTGTTTGTTTTACTTTTTTTATTATAATTATCGTTCTATTCATATCACTTTGAGGCAACTGAAATTGGTTGATTTCTTGAATTTCTCCTCCCAATAAGGAAATAGCCTTTTGGCTTTGCTTAATTTCACTTTTTACTTCTGAACCTTTCATGCTAATAACACACCCATTTTGTTTAACCAATGGTAGCAAATATTCAGATAACGTTGACAAATTCGCTACTGCCCTCGAAGTAGCATAATCAAAGCTTTCTCTGTATTTTTTATTTTTCCCATAATCTTCAACGCGAGAATGAATTGCTTGTATATGTAATAATTCCAATTTCTTAATTACTTCTTCTAAAAAGGTAATTCTCTTATTTAAAGAATCTAACAAAGTAACTTTTATATCATTCCTAACGATTTTTAAGGGAATTCCCGGAAATCCTGCTCCTGTACCTACATCAATTATTTTAGCCTCTTTTTTGATATGTTTAGCAATAGTTAAGGAATCAATAAAATGTTTCAATATGATTTCTTCTGGCTTGGTAATAGCTGTTAAATTAATTTTCTCATTCCATTGTAATAATAATGTCATATAGTGATAAAATTGTTGGATTTGTTTTTCTTCCAACAAAACTCCAATTTGATTGGCATATTCTTTCATTTTCTGGCTAAATTCTTCCATTATTAATAGTACTCCTTTCTCTTTTTGTTTAGAAGGTTGCTTTTGCACAAAGTGTTACAAAAATATGATACATTATCTCAGGTTAGCAGCCTTTCCATAAATTTTCTCTATTTATTATTTAATTGCTGTAAATAAACTAATAAGACGGATATATCTGCCGGTGAAACACCTGATATTCTTGAAGCCTGACCAATAGAACGTGGTTTAAATTTATTTAACTTTTGTCTTCCTTCTAAGCTAATTCCTCTTATGGTTTCATAGTCAACATCTTCTGGTAACAGTTTTGTCTCTAATTTCTTGAATTTTTCAACTTGAGCCTCTTGCATTTTAATATATCCTTCATATTTAATGGAAATTTCTACTTCCTCTTGTTCTTGTTTGGTTAAGTTTGGCCTTTCCTTATCAATGATTGCTAATTTTTCATAGTTTAATTCCGTTCTTTTTAATAGTTCTGACATCTTTGTCCCTGTTGATAATTCTGAAGTTTCATTTTCTCTTAATAACTGATTGACTTCTTCGTCTGGTTTTACAATGGTTCCCTTTAATCTTTCTATTTCTTTTTGTATGTTTTCTCTTTTTCTTTTAAATTTTTCATATCTTTCTTCTGAAATCAATCCAATTTCATGTCCTATTTCAGTTAATCTTAAATCGGCATTGTCCTGTCTTAACAATAATCTATATTCTGCTCTGGAAGTCATCATTCGATACGGTTCATTGGTTCCTTTTGTAACAATATCGTCAATTAAAACACCAATATAACCTTGTGTTCTATCTAAAATGATAGGTTCCTTTCCCTTTATTTTATGGACAGCATTAATCCCTGCCATTAAACCTTGACAAGCAGCTTCTTCATAACCAGAAGTTCCATTGATTTGTCCTGCCATAAATAACCCCTCTATTCCTTTATATTCTAAAGAGAGTTTAAGGTTCGATGGATCGATGCAATCATATTCAATGGCATACGCAGGTCTTGTGAATTCCGCTTTCTCTAATCCCGGAATCGTATGATATAATGCTATTTGCACATCTTCTGGTAAAGAAGAACTCATCCCTTGTATATACATTTCTTCAGTATCAATTCCTACTGGTTCGACAAAAGCTTGATGTCTTGGTTTATCACTAAATCTAACTACTTTATCTTCGATAGAAGGACAATATCTAGGGCCGGTTCCTTCTATCATTCCTGCATAAAGTGGTGATCTGTGTAAATTTTCTCGAATGATTTCATGCGTTTTTTCATTGGTATAGGTTAAATAGCAATCTACTTGTTCGAAGTCTTTTGACGTGTTCTCAAAGGAAAAAGCTTCTATTCCCTCATCTCCTTTTTGTATTTCCATTTTACTAAAATCAATACTTCTTCGATTAATTCTAGCTGGTGTTCCAGTTTTGAAACGAATTAATTCAATTCCCATTTTCTTTAAACAATCTGATAATTGATTCGCTGCTGCTACGCCATCTGGTCCACTTTCCTTAGAAAACTCTCCTATAAATATTTTCCCTTTTAAATACGTTCCCGTTGCCAAAATAACCGTCTTTACTTTATAAATAGCTCCCACATCTGTTTCAACGGCTACTATTTTCCCATTCTCTACTTGGATATCTACAATTTCCCCTTGTTTTACTTCTAAATTTTCTTGTTTTTCTAATGTATGTTTCATTTCTGCCTGGTATCTTTTTCGATCGGCTTGTGCTCTTAATGAATGTACCGCTGGCCCTTTTGAAGTATTTAACATCTTTATTTGTATCATGGTTTTGTCGATATTTTTTCCCATTTCTCCACCAAGTGCGTCTATTTCTCTTACTAAATGCCCTTTTGAACTTCCTCCTATATGTGGATTACATGGCATATTGGCTATGGCTTCTAAACTGATAGAAAAAATCAATGTTTTCATTCCTAATCTAGCTGCTGCCAATGCTGCTTCACATCCTGCATGTCCTGCTCCTACTACTGCTACATCATATTCTCCTGCTATATAACTCATTTTTTCTCTCCTTTTCTTGCTAAATCAACCTGTCCCAAAAAGTACCTTATTGGATAAAGTGGGACAGGCACAACTTATCCATCTTCTCTTCCTTGTGAAACAGAAATGGTTGTTTTTTTTCTTTCTTTGTCTTTTTTTACTTATTTATTCCATTTGGTTTTATTTCGAATTCTTTTCTTTTCTTTATTCCAAATTGTTTTGTTTGTTTTTGTTTTTGGAATAAAATTTTACTTTTTTGTTTAATTTTTATGTATATTTGATATTTTCTTGATTTTTTATCTTTTTTCTTCTCTTTTTTATTACATTACTGGTTGACCTTTATTTGGACTTTATTTGGTTTTTATTTGGTTTTTCATCTTTATCTTACATGTTATATTATTTTTATATAAAAACGCCTTATTTTTTATTTTCATGGCTTCTTTTTTATTCTATTTTCCTAAACAAAACTTAGAGAAAATTTCATTGATAATATCTTCGTTTACCATTTCTCCTGTTATATTTCCTAAATCCTCTAAAATGTCCTTGATAAAAATGGCTATAATATCTAATGGCATTTTTTGATTTACAGTTTCTTTTGTCTTTTTTACATTTTCAATGGCTTTTGTGATTAAATTTTTATGTCTTAGATTCGTAATTACAATTTCATTATCTATGTTAATCTCGTCTAATTGAAATAAATCCGTTATCTCTTTATATAGATTTTCAATTCCTACATAATTTAAAGCTGACATTTTAATAATATGATGACTTGCTTTTTGTAATCTAACATCATTTTCTTGTAAGATTGTTTTTAGATCCATTTTATTTAGTATGATAATTGATTTTTTGTCTTTGATTAACTCTAATATTTCCCTGTCCTCTGCTGTCAAATCTTTGGTACTATCAAAAATACTAATGATTAGATCCGCTTCTTTTGCTATTTCCCTAGATTTAGCAATTCCTATTTTCTCTACTTCGTCTTTTGCTTCTCTGATTCCTGCTGTATCAATTAATTTAAGTGGTATTCCATTAATGGTTACAAATTCTTCTATGGTATCTCTTGTGGTTCCTTCATATTCTGTGACAATGGCTCTATCTTCTTTTAAAATAGCATTTAAAAGAGAGGATTTTCCCGCATTTGGCTTGCCTATAATGGCTGTCTTAATTCCTTCTTTGATGATTTTCCCGTTGTCAAAACTTTTTTCTAATTTTACCAATTTTTCTTCTACTTTTCCTAACATTTCTAAAATCTGTTGATTGGTAACATCATCTACATCATATTCTGGGTAATCAATAGCTACTTCTATGTTGACCATGACATCTAATATTTCTTGCTTAATTTCAGCTATTTGCTTAGATAATATGCCTTCTAATTGTTTGATTCCTGTTTTGGCTTCTCTTTCCGATTTGGCATGAATTACGTCAATTACTGATTCTGCTTGTAATAAGTCAATTCTTCCATTAAGAAAGGCTCTTTTGGTAAATTCACCTGGTTCTGCTAGTTCTGCTCCATTTTTTAGGCAGATTTCTAATATTTTTCTAATGATAATATTTCCTCCATGTGAGTTGATTTCACACATGTTTTCTGTTGTATAACTTTTGGGTGCTTTAAAGTATGAGACTAAAACTTCGTCTACGATTTCTCCCTTTTCTACAATGTTTCCGTATTTAATGCTGTATCCTTTTATTTGGTCTATGTTTTGCTTGTTTTTTGGCTCGAATATTTTGTCTAATATGGAAAAACAGTCCTTTCCACTCATTCGAATGATTCCAATTCCTCCAATTCCTGGTGCCGTAGATATGGATGCAATTGTACTCATGCTTTTACCTCCTTTTTTTCTAATTTCAATACTTCTGATGATATATTTATTCGTAATTTTATTCATAACAGACTGTACCTTGCTGGTCCCCCCGAATTGTTATTTCAAAAAAATATAATAAATTAGTTTAACAGAACAAATAAGAACAAAAAGGCATGATTAAAATTTCTTAACCTTTTAAATGAACTTACATGCCCTATTTTTGTTCGTCCGCGAAAATAATGAGGTCAAAGATAGATTACAAATTACTTTGTAAAATCCGACCTTTGACCTCCGATTTTATCTGTTTACTTGTTTTTTAAAGATATTATGATTCTTCTATGTGGTTCTTCTCCTACACTGATTGTCTCGATTTTTGAGTTTTGTTGCAATTTACTATGGATAATTTTTCTTTCATAGGCTTGCATTGGTTCTAATTTTATAGGCTTTTTCGTTCTAATTACGGTTTTTGCTACTTTTTCTGCTAATTCTTCTAGTGTTTTTTCTCTTTTTGCTTTGTATCCTTCTATGTCTAAAATAACTCTAACTCTATTTTCAATCTCTTTTCCTGCTATTGCGGAAAGAACATTTTGTAAGGCATATAGGGTATCTCCCCTATATCCAATTAGATAACCTAAATCTTTGCTCATGATATCAACATTTATATAGGCTGTTGTCGTTTCTATCTTATAAGTCGTCCCTTCTGGTAATTTTTCTACAAAGTCTTTCATGAATATTTCTAAGTTTTCTTTTGCCTTATTTTGCTCTTCTTGACTTAGTTCTATTTCTCTTTTTGGCTTATTCTCTTCCTTTTGATAGGTTTGTACTTCATTATTTTTTCTTTCTTTTATTGTCATTTCAACTTTTACGACTCTAGGCGTCAAAATACTAAAAAAACTTCTTTTGTCTTCACTATCTAAAACTTTTATATCTACACAATCTTTCGAAACATTTAATTTCTTTAATCCATTTTCAATGGCTTCATTGGTAGTTTTTCCTTCAGAAATTATAGTTTTTTCCATTTGTTATCACATTCCTTTTTATACTAATTATTTTTCAACCTTTAGTCCTCGTCTTCTTGTTTGATTGCTTTGTCCAATACCAATCTTTCTAAAATCATAAGAATATTGCTTACTAACCAGTATAGTGCTAATCCTAAAGGTGCTACAAAAGCAATCGAAATAGACATGATTGGCATCATCCAAGACATCATTTTGTTGGTTTGCATAACAGCATCAACTTCATTTTCCTTTTCTTCTACCTCTTCCCCTGTTTCACCATCAATTACTGTTTCTTTTTTCTTTGTATTTTGCTTTTGTTGCATTGCTGTTGTCATTCGAATTGAGATAAAAGAAGATAAAATATACAAGATAGGTATAATATAAACGGTATAATCTGACATATTTTGTTGTGGTATTTTACTTAAATCTAGTCCTAAGAAATTCATCTGAAGATTTAATTTTTCAATGTTACTATCTTCTGGATTTTTTTCTTTTAACCAATTATATTCTCGAATTAAGTCAATTTCAGGATATACCTTACTAATTTCTTTTCCCTCTTCTTGTAGTTGTGCCACATATTTGTTAATATCCTCTGTTGCTATTTTTTCCATATAGGTAAGTGGATTTCTTACTAAATAGAAAATAGATAATAACAATAAAAATTGGATAATAGCTGTTAAACAGCCACTAAATGGACTCATTTTTTCTGTTTTGTATAAGTTCATGACTTCTTGGTTCATTTTTTCTGGGTCATTTTTATATTTAAATTGAATCACTTTCATTTTTTCTTGTAATTTAGCACTTTTTCTCATGGTTTTTTGTTGTTTTATGGATAAGGGTAACAACAATAATTTTATAATAAGTGTAAATAAGATAATGGCTAATCCGTAATTACTTACAATGTTATACAAAAATGATAACAGATAACCAAAGATACTTGCCAAAAATTCAAACATGAATATATGCCTCCTAAGCTTATTTTAATGGATCATATCCACCTTTCGAAAAAGGATTACATCTTAGGATTCTAAAAAATCCTTTTATGGTTCCTCTCCCTGCTCCATATTTTTGAATCGCCTGTATGGCGTATTCTGAACATGTTGGATAATATTTGCAATGAATATTTTTACTTTCTAAAGCTAAAGAGATATGTTTTTGATATCCTTTTATTAGCCATATTAGTAATTTTTTCATATTACTCCTTTTTCAATTTTGCTTTATCAAAAATATATTGCATATCTTTTTTTATATTTTGAAAGGTTGCTTGTTTCATTTCCGCTTTCTTTTTCCATAAGATAACCATTTGATAGCCACTTTGTATACAATCTTCACAGTTTCTATAATTTTCTCTAATTAGCCTCTTGATATGATTTCTCTTTACGGCTTTTGCTACTTTTACGCTTACGGCTATTCCTAAAAAGTTTACCTTTGGCTTTGGACCCTTTTTTATAAAGGTTTCTATGTATTTTCCGGAATAGTATTTTCCTTTTGATAAAACATTTCTAAATTCATAGTTTTTTTTCATCATTTCGGTTTTTTTCATTATTCTTTTTTCCTTTCTTTCAAGGCAAATACAATGAAAAAAATCTGTTTTTCTGCTTGTTATGCTAAAAGGCTCGCACATAGCGGCCTTCTTTTATTGCTTTGCACAACTTAAGCGGTTAATTTTTTTCTTCCTTTTGCTCTTCTTGCTTTTAATATATTTCTTCCTGCTCTTGTTTTCATTCTTTTCATAAATCCGTGTTCTTTTTTCTCTTGTCTGTTTTTTGGTTGAAATGTTCTTTTCATTCTTCCTACACCTCCTACTGATTTTTTTATTGAATTCCAATTTCTTGGAAATTATTTTTATTAATTAACAAGTATTACGATTATACCTCAAAAACCTATAAAAAGTCAAGTAATTTTTTAATATTTCTCTAAAAACCTTACTTTCCTCTTTTCTCTTTTATGTCAATTTTTATGATTTTTGTATCACTTTTTTTTCATTATTTTTACTAAATTTTTCATTTTTTTTTTAATATTCCACAGATTTTTCATTTTTTATCCACATAAAATAATTTTTTTCCACAATTTTATTGACTTCTTGTGTATAAATCTGTTATGATTGGGGGGTAAAAAATTATGAGAGATTTTTACTGAAAACACCTGAAATTATGTTCGTATAAATCATCTTTATTTTTACAAAAATACTATCTAGTTATCAACACTTGTGGATAACTTTGTGGATAAACTTATTTTGAAGGGATGATTTTAATTGAGTATAGACAAAAAAGAATTAATGGAAAAAATAAAAAATGAATTAAGACCTGAACTTACTCAAATTTCTTTTGATACTTGGATTAATCCATTAAATATTAGAAGTATTGATGGAAACCATATTGTTTTTACTACGGTTTCTGAGTTTCAAAGAGATTTTGTAGAAAATAAATATAAACCATTGCTTCTAAATACGTTAAAGTTTATAACGAATCGAGATTGGGAATATACCGTTATTGATTTAGAAAAAGAGGCTAAAGAGGGGATTTTAGAGGAAGCCGAAGAAACGACATCAGAAGTTACCACAACAGAAGTAAGAAATAATCATTCTAATCTAAACCCAAAATATACTTTTGAAACTTTTGTGGTTGGTGATAATAATAAATTCGCTCACGCTGCTGCCTTAGCGGTTGGAAATGAACCAGCCAAATCTTATAATCCGTTGTTTTTGTATGGAGGCGTTGGTTTAGGAAAAACCCATTTAATGCATGCAATAGGAAATAGAATATTAGAAAATGATAGAAATTGCAATATTTTATATGTAACTTCTGAAAAATTCACCAACCAATTAATTAATGCTATTAAAGATAACAAAAATGAAATTTTTAGAAAAAAATATAGAACCATAGATGTTTTATTAATTGATGATATTCAATTTATCGCTGGAAAAGAGAGAATTCAAGAAGAATTTTTCCATACTTTTAACTCTCTTTATGAAGAAAGAAAACAAATTATCATTTCGAGTGATAAACCACCTAGAGATATTCCGTTCCTAGAAGATAGGCTAAAATCAAGATTCGAATGGGGACTTTTAGCGGATATTTCTTGTCCAGACTATGAAACACGTTTCGCTATTTTAAGAAAAAAAGCACAAGATGAAAGTGTTGTGATTGACGATTATATTCTTTCTAATATTGCCAATAAGATAGATTCGAATATAAGAGAATTAGAAGGAGTCTTTAATAAAGTAGTAGCTAGGGCTTCTTTAACCCATAGTCCTATTACCATAGAACTAGCGGAAAAAATTATAAATGAATTCAAATACGAAAGTGAAAAAGTAATTTCTTGTGATTTTATAAAAGAAACGGTAGCCAAATATTTTAGCATTAATAAAGATGATTTATCAGGTAATAAACGTTCTAATGATATCGCTTTTCCAAGACAAATTGCTATGTATCTATGTAGAGAAATTGCTAACATGTCTTACCCTCAGATAGGAGCAGACTTTGGAGGAAGAGACCATTCAACGGTAATGCATGGTTGTAAAAAAATAGAAAAAGAAATCAAAGAAAAAAGTAATACCAAGTTAATTGTGGATAGTGTGAAAAACATTATCATAGATGGCAAACAAGCATAGGGAAAATAGGTTTCGAACTTTTTTAAAATCTATGTTTGAAAAAACATTGTTTGTCTACAAGATATCCAATCTATTCTTACGGAATAAAAGCATTGGATATCCACACCCATTTGTTAATAAGCTGTTAATAAACTGTGTACATCTTAATTTTACACAAACCTTTTAGAAAGATGTGGATAACCAAAAGAGTTTTCCACTAAGTTATAAACAAGCTTTTTATTAGGGATTGTAACTATCAACACAGTTTTCCACATTTTCCACAATGCCTAATACTATTACTACTAATAATATTATATAATATAAAAGGAGGAAGCAAAATGCAAATAGTTTGTTACAAGGATACTATCCTTAAAGCTATTAATTCCGTAGTTAAAGGGGTAGCTTCTAAAACTACAATGCCTATACTAGAAGGAATCTTAATCCAAACCAATGATAATGAAATAAAATTAACTACCTATGATTTAGAAATAGGAATTGAATATGTAATGGCATGTGATGTAAAAGAACAAGGAAGTACGGTAGTAAATGCTATCATGTTTAGTGAAATTATTAGAAAATTGCCAGATACCGAAATTCATATTTCAGTTAATGATAAAAACTTATTAGAAATTGAATGTGAAGGTTCTTTATACAAATTAGCCACTATGAATCCAGAGGAATTTCCAGAACTTCCAAAGATAGAAGTAGAAAATTCTATTGAAGTAGATCAAAGCATTTTAAAAAATATGATAAGAAAAACAATTTTTGCTGTAAGTACAGAGGAAAGTAGACCAATTTTTACAGGTTGTTTATTTGAAATAGAAAATAATAAATTATCTTTAGTTTCAGTAGATGGTTTTAGATTAGCTTTACGATCTATCTTTTTAAATAAACAAAGTAATAATTTTAAAGCGGTTATACCAGGTAAAACCTTAAATGAAGTAAATAAAATTATAGCTGATTCTTTTGAACCTGTAAAAATAGGAGTAGCTAAAAACCAAGCTTTATTCGAAATGGATAATTGTAAAGTGGTTACTAGAATTTTAGATGGTGAATTTTTAAATTATAAAAATGTTATTCCAAGTAATTGGGAAACAAGAATAAAAGTAAATAAAGGAAATATTCAAAATAGTTTTGAAAGAATTAGTTTAATTTCTGCCTCAACCGTAGAAAAAGAAAAAAAATATCCTGTAAAAGTACAAGTGGATATTGGAAAAGTTATTATTTCTTGTACCAATCAAACAGGAGATGCCAAAGAAGAACTATATGTTTCGACAGAAGGTAAAAATTTAGAAGCAGGATTTAATCCAAAATATTTTCTTGATAGTTTAAAAGCAATTGAAGATGAAGAGGTATATATAGAATTTGGAACTAATATCTCACCATGTTTAATCAAATCAATTGAAAATAATGATTATACTTATATGATTTTACCAATTCGATTAAAAGAAGATTAAAATTAGAAATTCTCCTAACAGGAGAATTTTCTTCTATTATAAAAAATAAAAAATATTTATCCACAAAATATTTTTGAAATGTGGATAAATAAGAAAAAAATAGATTTTAAAAGTAATAAAAAGAAAAAAAAAGAAAATAATATAGGAACACGTCTATAAGAACATAAATAATTCTAAAAAAAACAGAATAAATATATTTGAAAGATTTTAAATATCTAAAAAATAAAAAAATTATGAAATTATTTTTATTAAAATTAAAAAAAATTTTTAATAAAAAAATAAGTTTATTAAATTTTCTTTTTTTTGAAAAATAGAATTATTATAAAAAATAAATAAAAAAAACGAGGCACGAAAATTAAAAATAAGGCGATTTTATTTTTTTTTAATATAAGTAACTATCAAAAAATAAGATAAAAAAAGAAAGAATTAGAAAAAAATAGATAAAAATTATACACAAACGGAGAATAATATGTGGATAAATAAAATAAAAATCAATAATTTTAGAAATTATCAAAAACAGGAAATTGAATTAGAACCCAATATTAATTTATTTTATGGAGAAAATGCACAAGGAAAAACGAATATAATAGAAGCTATTTTTTTAAGTAGTATGGGAAAATCTTTTAGAGCGAAAAAAGACAAAGAAATGATAAATTTGAATTCTGAAAGAGCTGAAGTAGAAATTCAATATCAAAAATCAGATAGAGATGGGAAAATAAAAATTGATTTAGGAAATAAAAAGAATATTTTTTTTAATGGAATAAAAATAAAAAAATTAAGTGAATTATTAGGAAAAATTCATATTGTCATTTTTACGCCAGATGATATTCATATTTTAAAAGGCGGCCCACAAAATAGAAGAAGGTTTTTAGATATTATGATTAGTCAATTAAAACCTAATTATATGTATCATTTAAATTTATATTTAAAAACTTTAGAGCAGAGGAATAATTATTTAAGACAAATAAGGGAAGAAAAAAAAGATGAAAATTTACTAGAAATATGGGATGAAAAATTAGCAGAATATGCCAAAATTATTTATCAATATCGAGATGAATATATCCAAAAAATAAAAGAAAAAATAGAAAAAATTCATGCGGAGATAACTGATAATAAAGAAATAATAGAAATAGAATATATAACGGAATGCAAAAATAAAGAGGAATTTTTAAAAGTTTTAAAAGAAAGAAGAAAATTAGATATTATAAAAGGATTTACTACGAAAGGAATTCATAGAGATGATTTTGCAATTTACATTAATAAAAAAGAAATTGCTACTTATGGTTCACAAGGTCAGCACAGAACAGCAATACTTTCTTTAAAATTAGCAGAATTAAATATTGTAAAAGATGAAATAGAAGAAAATCCTATTTTACTATTAGATGATTTTATGTCTGAGTTAGATGAAAAAAGGATTAAATGTTTTTTAGAAAAAATAGAAAATACACAAGTAATTATAACTTGTACTGAAAAAATAAAGGTTGAAAATAAAAAGATTTTAATATATAATGTGAAAGAAGGAAATGCAAAAAAACAATAAAGGAGAAGGAGCATTTATAAATTTCTAAAACAGAGATTATAAGAAATAAGCCCTAACCTAAAGGAGGAAAACAAATGGAAAAATTTGAACATGAATACGGAGCCGACCAAATTCAAGTATTAGAAGGTCTTGAGGCAGTAAGAAAAAGACCTGGTATGTATATAGGAAGTACATCTGTTAGAGGATTACATCATTTAGTTTATGAAATTGTAGACAATGGAGTAGATGAAGCTTTAGCTGGTTATTGCAAAGAAATAAATATTGTGATAGAACCAGGAAATATTATTAGTGTAGAAGATAATGGAAGAGGAATTCCAGTAGAAATTCATCCAAAAACAGGGATTTCAACAGCAGAAACAGTTTATACCGTATTACATGCTGGAGGAAAATTTGGTGGAGATAGTGGATACAAAGTATCAGGAGGATTACATGGCGTTGGTGCATCTGTTGTAAATGCTTTATCCAATTGGACAGAAGTAACCATTCGAAGAGATGGTAGCTTGTATCAAATGAAGTTTGAAAAAGGAAAAACCATACAACCATTAGAAAAAATAGGTTCAGCAGAAGGAACAGGAACAAAAGTCAGATTTTTAGCAGATGATACGATTTTTGAAACAACAGATTATGAATATGAAGTTTTAGAGAAAAGATTTAGAGAAATTGCATTTTTAACAAAAGGTTTAAAAATTACAATTGAAGATCAAAGGGAAGAAACACCGAAAAAAGCAGATTTTTGCTTTGAAGGGGGACTTATTTCATTTGTTGAATTTTTAAATAAAAACAAAGATAAATTGCACAAATCACCAATTTATATAGAAAAAGATGGAGAAGTTCCAGTGGAAATAGCCATACAATATACATCTAGTTATTCTGAAAATATTTATACTTTTGTTAATAACATTAATACGATAGAGGGAGGAACTCACTTAGAAGGATTTAAAAGATCACTAACAAAAGTTTTCAATGATTATGCAAGAAGTCATAATATTTTAAAAGAAAAAGATCCAAACTTACAAGGGGAAGACATAAGAGAGGGGATTACAGCCGTTGTATCAGTAAAAGTAAAAGAGCCTCAATTTGAAGGACAAACTAAAACTAAATTAGGAAATAGTGAAGTGACTGGAGTCGTACAAAGCATGGTTAATGAAGCATTATCATCATTTTTAGAAGAAAATCCAGCGGTTGCAAAATCTATATTGGAAAAATGTATTAGTGCTTCAAGAGCAAGAGAGGCAGCAAGAAAAGCAAGAGAATTGGCAAGAAAGAAAAATTCACTAGAAACATCTACTTTGCCAGGGAAATTAGCAGATTGTAGTAGTAAAAATCCAGATGAATGTGAAGTATATATCGTAGAGGGAGATTCAGCAGGAGGAAGTGCAAAACAAGGAAGAGACAGGAAGTTCCAAGCAATCTTACCTTTATGGGGAAAAATGTTAAATGTCGAAAAATCCAGAGCAGATAAAATATATGGAAATGATAAACTTAACCCTGTTATTTTAGCAGTAGGAGCAGGAATTGGAAGTGACTTTGATGTAACAAAAATAAGATATGGAAAAGTAATCATCATGGCAGATGCTGATGTAGACGGTGCTCATATAAGAACTTTATTATTAACCTTCTTTTTCAGATACATGAGACCATTAATCGAAAATGGAAACGTATTTTTAGCACAACCACCATTATATAAATTATCTAAAAAAGGAATGGAAGATAAATACTGCTATACAGATGAAGACTTAGAAATTGCTTACAAAGAATTAGAGGAAAAAGGAATTGCAAGAGAACAACTAGGACTTCAAAGATATAAAGGTTTAGGAGAAATGAATCCAGAGCAATTATGGGAAACAACAATGAATCCAGAAACCAGAACATTAGTAAAAGTAACAATGGACGATGCCATAAAGGCAGATGAAATATTTACGTTATTAATGGGAGATGAAGTAGAACCAAGAAGACAATTCATCCAAGCAAATGCAAAGTATGTAAAAAATTTGGATATATAGTGTCCATTGGGGACGGTTCTTATTAGACATAAATAAATATAATTTAATGGCAGACAATATCAAATTGTCTGCCATTAATCATAAAGCTAATAATAATCTCCACTAAAACTAATATACCTAATATTTAAACCTAATATATATTACTATATAAATAAGCCCCATACCAAATATATTAATCATTCGCTCGACCATTAGTACACCACAAGTAACTATATTCATCCTAAAAGGACTACTAATAACCACTTCATAAAACATACACTAGATATAAAAATAATCTTAGCTCGAATATATTACCTATCATTTGACCATATAAAAATTAAAAGAATAAAAATAAATAATATAGCCTACAAACAAATAATATACTCTTATCGCCGACATATTATAATATAAAAAATACACTATAATACATCTTTGTCCGAATATAAATAAACTAATAAAAATCTATTTATACTCTTGGCTCAACTATTATTAACCTTATATTTTTATTATGAAC
>CANPNZ010000012.1 GCA_947575605.1 uncultured Clostridium sp. | reverse complement strand
CTATTTATTATTCATGACAAACAAATTGCCAAAAAGGTCCGTCCCCAGTGGCACAATGTCCAAAAAGAACCGTCCCAAATGGACACTATTTTATAGCTTGCTCAGCATATTGATTTGTTACAATTTTGTCATATGGTGCTTTTTCTTTTAACTCTCCGGCCATTGTCATAACTTCTTCTAAACGATTAAATACTTCTTCTTTTAAAACAGGATTATCGTTCCAAGCATCAATATTTTTATAACTTTGAATCGCTGCTTCTAGCATTTCTATGTCAGTGTCTGGGAAAAAACTTTCAATGGTTTCTGCTATTTCTTTGCTACTATGTTCTTTTACCCATTGTTGCCCTTTGTATATAGCATTTGTAAATTTTTGAATTGTCTCTTGATTTCCTTCTATATAGCTTTTTTTGGCAAAGTATGCGGTATAAGGAATTTCTCCTGCCGCCTCTCCTACGGATGCTACAATATATCCTTTTTCTTGCTTTTGTGTCATAGAGGCTGTTGGCTCAAATAGCGTGACATAGTCTGCATCACCACTAGCAAAAGCACCTGCCATCAAATCAAATTTGATACTATCATCTAAAGTGGTATCTTTTTGTGGATTGATTCCATTTTTCTTTAACACATATTCTAGTGTCATATAAGGTACGCCACCTTTTCTTCCTGGTATCACCATTTTTCCCTTTAGATCTTGCCAACTAAAGTTTTCTGTTTGATTTCTTGCTACTAAAAAAGAACCATCTTTTTTCGTCATTTGTGCAAATACTTGGGTATAATCTTCTTTTCCTTCATTATAAACATAAATGGATGCTTCTGGTCCCGCAAATCCAATATCACATTGATTGGCTAATACGGCTGTCATGACAGCATCTGCTCCTTGTCCTGTTGTTAATTCTATGTCCATTCCATTTTCCTTGAAATATCCATTATTAATGGCTACATATTGTGGGGCATAGAAAACAGAACGAGTTACTTCGTTGACTTTAATGGTTTGTAAATTCTCTTTTTGATTGGTTTGTTTTATGGTTGTAACAATTCCAATTACTATGGCTATGATAAGTACAATGATAATAACAATTAGTCTTTTTTTCTTCATAGTACACCTCCTTTTTTATTTTGTATATTTTATGTTAAGAATTGCAATTTGTGAAAAAATTTTGAATCTCATTTGTACTTCCTACTCGATTTATCTTTCAAAAAATTACTACTCAGACCCTTAATTTTTTATAAAAGATAGGCAACTTGAAAAAAGGCAACTATCTTAAAATTAAAAGTCGCCTTTTTTGAATTATTTAAATTTTTTTGCTTGTAGGATAAATTTTTCTAATAACAATACTGCTGCATACATAATGCCAGCCACTATTCCCAAAATAATTACACTTGTCATAACTAAATCTAATTTAAAAACTTGACCGCCATAAACGATTAAGTAACCAAGGCCTGCTTTTGACACTAAAAATTCACCAGATATTACACCTACTAAAGAAAGTCCTATATTAACCTTTAGAGAATTAATAAAAGTTGAAAGATTAGCTGGTATCACAATTTTGGTTAGTATTTGAAATTTACTCGCCTTAAATGTTTTGGCCATTTTAATAACTTCTTTATCTGTTTTTAAAAATCCATTTAGATTTTCCAGAATCGTTACAATTAATGAAATAGCTACTGCCATTACAATAATAGCTGGTGTTCCTGCTCCTACCCAAATAATAATAACAGGTCCGTAAAGCTACTTTAGGCAAACTATTTAGCACTACTAAATATGGTTCTGCTACTTTTGATAAAAAATCTGACCACCACAAGATAATGGCAATCATAATGCCAAGTCCGGTTCCTACTAGAAATCCAACTACTGTTTCATAAACAGTAACAGCAATATGGTGCATTAAATCATTCGAACTTAAATTGGTAAAAGTTGCCCATATTCTACTTGGTTGACTCATAATAAAACTATCAATTATTTTTTGATTAGCTAATATCTCCCATATAGCAAGAAATCCTACTAATATGGCTATTTGTGTTAGCCATATCCTATACTTTTTATATTTTTTATTTCTTAAATATTGTTTTCTTTCTTTTGATAGAAATACTTTATTCATCTACTCCCAACTCCTTCCATAAGGTATTAAAATATTGGCTGAATTTAGGACTTTCTCTACAATTAATTGGATTTCTATTCTCAATTCCAAAATCTATTTTATGAATATCTTTTACCGTTCCTGGTCTTGCATTTAAAACTACAACCCTATCTGACATACTAATTGCTTCTGAAATATCATGTGTTACCACAATAGCTGTAATGCCTTCCTTTCGCAAAATATTATAAATATCATTGGTTACCATGATTCTTGTCTGATAATCTAAAGCTGAAAAAGCTTCATCTAATAATAGAATTTTAGGCTTTACAGCTAGTGTTCTAATTAGAGCTACCCTTTGTCTCATACCACCAGATAATTCAGATGGATATTTATCCTTAAAATCATACAAATCATATTTTCTTAATAATTCTTCTACATAGTTTTTAGATGCTTTATCCTTGATGCCTTTCATTTCTAGACCAAACATCGTATTGCTTAGTATACTTCTCCATTCTAATAAGCAGTCTCTTTGTAGCATATATCCTACTTTAGGCGATATGCCACTCACTTTTTCCCCTTCTATGTAGATTTCCCCAGATGTCTTTTCTTCTAGTCCTGCTATAATGGATAGTAGAGTAGATTTTCCACATCCACTTGGTCCAATAATACTGATAAATTCTCCTTTATTAATTCTTAGATTAATATTTTGGATGGCTAGTATTTCGCCTTCTTTATTTTGATATTTTTTCGTTATATTTTTGACTTCTAGTATCTTTTCCATTGTTTTTATTCCTCCTTCGTTAAGCATTTATCCTATTATATTTTATGTTAAATTAACAAAAGGAGTGATTTAAAGAACTAGATTAATAAATTCTCATAACTATCTTTTACAGAAGGCTTTTTCTTTTAGTCAAACTCTTCTAAAATAGAACAAAAGGGGCATGATTAAAATTTCTTGACCTTTTAAATAAACTTACATGCCCCGTTTTTGTTCGCCTGCGAAAATTCTGTAAAAATTTTCTGTGTAATGTATTTTTTTGTTTAACTAGCTGAGGCTAATTCACTTTTGATTTTTTCAAGTTCTTGTTTTTTTATTTTAGTTGCCTCTAATATAATTTTTTCATCTAATTTTAAATTCAACATATTTTCAACAATCATTCTTTGCTCCCATTCTTTTCCTCTCTGTATATCTCTACTACTTTGTGTTGCTAATCTGTCTAATAAATCACTCATGCTACTCATATTTTTTTCGCCTACCTTTCTTTCTATTTTTCTTAATAATTTTTGCTGAATTCTATCTTCTAAAGTATTATCTAATAAATAACCTATCCTATTAGCTAACTCTTCTAAACAGCTTTTATTCTCTATTAATTTTATAATGATATTTAAGTTTTCCACTAATTCTTCCCTATTCTCTGCTTTTTCTATCAACATAACATAACCAAACATTGTATTTTTTTCTAATAAAATTTGCTTTGACAATCTATTAATATCAATAAAATTGTATTCCATATTCATTTTATATCTTTCATAGACATAACTATGAAATTGCTTTTCGTTGAAGCTTGTTGGCATTTTCCATTTCTGCTTTCCTGTATAAATGACAATAGGAACTACAATAGGATAACTTGTATTTTTTCCTATTTTTTTAGTTCTACTCCACTCTCTCATAATATCAAGACAATAATTTAACATTCTATATGGCATATTATCATCAATGGTTGATTGATGTTCAATTAAGAAGAATATCTCTTGGTTTTTTAATTTATATACCAAATCTGCTTCTTTCGATTTATATTTTTTAGTAATATAACTATTGGTATATCGAATCAATTGTTCTTCTTTCACTTTTTCTCTTGGTCCTACAAACTGATTAATAAATTCCGTTGCTTCTTTTTGATTTTGTAATATGTTTTTGATTAATTTGTTATGTGAATATTTTTTGTCTGATTGACTCAAGTTATATTCTGCACTTTCTTCTGCCAATTGCATAACGGCATTCAATCTAAATGTATGAATACATTTAATGTATTGATTGTATGTAAATACTTTCAATATAATTCCTCCTATATTTTACTTTTAATTTTCGTATTTAATTTTATTAATAGGTAAATTGTTTTTTAATTTATTACTGTACAGTTTCTTATCTAAATTCTTTCCTTTGTTACTATTTCTCTTTTTTTCTCATTTCATTTCTTTGGTTACTATTTTGGGTAATCTTGATTTAATTTTAATCTAAATTTTGAATCAATTTTTGTTGGATTTGAAAACTATTTGTATTAAAACATCAAATGAGAAGATTTGCAAGCTTTTTTACAAATCTTCTCATGGTTCGACATTATTTCTCTAATTTTTTTCTCTTCTTTTCATGATTTTTAAATAATACCATCATAAATTATCTAATTTTATTCATCAAAATAGGTACTTATCCCTTGCAAAGTTTCAAAATTTTGTTGCCTTAAAATTTCATAAGTAATAATAGCAACAGAATTGGATAAATTTAATGATCTTAATGTAGGAAGCATTGGTATTCTTATTGTTTTGGTATTTAAGTATTTTTCTAAAAGCCACTCTGGTAATCCTTTTGTTTCCTTTCCATACAAAACAAAAACTTCATCCATCTTTGAATAATCTACATCGGTATATTTCGTTTTTCCCTTTGTTGTTGCAAAAAACATATGATTCCTTTCTGGTGGATACTTTCTTAAAAATTCTTCTAATGAATTATGCTCTTCCATTTCTATTTTATCCCAATAATCTAATCCAGCCCTTTTTAATGATTTCTCATCTATCTTAAAACCTAATGGATGTACTAAATGAAGCTTTGCTCCTGTTATGGCACAAGTTCTTGCAATATTTCCCGTATTTTGGGGAATCTCTGGTTCAATCATAACCACATGTATATTCACAATTATTCCTTCTTTCTAATCTTCTCTTTTATTTTTCCTTTTCTAATTTTATTAAACTACCAGACCTGTCCCAAAACATACCAAAAGGGATAAACTGTGCCTGTCCCAAGTTAGCCACAGCCAAGCATGGTCAATTAGTGCCTGTCCCAAGTTAGCCACGTCAAATTAGTTACGTTTTTGTCTTACATATTCATACAATATAATTCCAGTAGCTACTGAAGCATTAAGGCTTTCCGTTTTTCCTAACATGGGAATTTTTATTTTTTCATCTGCTTGCTTTTGGATTTCTGGTTCTACTCCATTTGCTTCATTTCCAATCACAATTACCTTTTTGTGATAATTAATATCATAAATTGTGTTATCTGTTTGCAAGGAAGATACCACTACTCTAAATTTATGTTTTTTGATTTCTTTTAACGTTTGTTTTAAGTCCTCACATTCTATTATTTTTACTCTAAATATAGCTCCCATCGTAGAACGTACTACCTTTGGATTATAGGCATCTGCTGTTCCTTTTGATACCAGAATTTGTGTTAGTCCAATACTATCAACCGTTCTTAATATGGTTCCTAGATTTCCAGGATCTTGTACATCATCTAAAGCTACTATAATGTCTTGTGTATAATCTATTTCTATCTCTTGCTTATTTCTGTCCATAACCGCTAAAATCCCTTGCGGTGTCTGCACTTCTGACAGATATTTAAAAATCTTCTCTGTAACATAAATACACTCATATTTTGCTATTTCATACATTAAGTCTTTTGGAATTGCTGCATTTTTCTCACAATCATCACATACTATAATTTGTTTAATCGGTGCTTTTTCTTGAATCGCTTCTGCTACTAATTTTATCCCTTCTATCACATATTCATGGCTGATGTCTCTATATTTTTTATCTTTTAATTTCTTTATATGTTTAATGAATTCATTTTCTTTACTTGTAATTCCTTGCATTGTCCTCTCCTTTTCCATTAGCATTAAAATTTTTCCTCAAAATATCCATAAGTAATACTTCAATTAGTCATTAGCTTTTACGGCAGAATAATCATACCATAAACTTTTTATACTTATCCATTGTTTAGACCTTTCAAGTTTTGACTTTTGGCAAGTGCAGGTTGTAATATATAATTTTTTACACTTTGTGTGTCGCAACCTACAGAATCAAAAATTTATCTGTGGGTTGCTCCAATCGCACTCGTTTCACTCATTTGGTCGCTTACGCAGTGTTGCAAAAATTATATATTACAACCTGCACTTGCCAAAAGTCAAAACTTAAATTTAGACCTGTCCCAAAACATACCAAAAGGGATAAGTTGTACCTGTCCCAAATTAGCCATAGCCAAGCATGGTCAATCAGTGCCTGTCCCAAACTAGCCATCACACAGTCAAAAATTCTGTTACATCATTTAAAATTTGCCTTTCGTTATTGGTTCCTATTTGTAGTGTTATCATAGGTTTTATGCCTGCTGAGAATTTTATTTTATTGCCATAAGTTTTGACTAATTTATTTAAGTCTAATTCAAATTTGTTTGGCTCAAAGGTAAATACGACTGCTTTTTGTTTGCTGGCAATTTTACTGATGTTTAAAGCTTTGGCTAGGTATTTTATTCTGGCTATGGCAATTAGGTTTTCTAGTTCTTTTGGCATGTTTCCAAAACGATCTATGATTTCGTCTATTACGTTTTGAATGTGCTGTTCGTTTTGACATAGGGCAATGTTTTGATAAATTTCTATTTTTTGATTGGCATCTGGTATGTATTCATCTGGTATATAACTGGTTACGTTTAAGTCAATTTGAAGGTCTAGTTCTGGTTCTACTTTTATGCCTTTCATTTCTTTTACTACTTCGTCTAATAAATTACAATAGGTGTCATATCCTACTTGCTCTAAATGACCTGATTGTATTTCTCCGAAGTAAACTTCCTGCTCCTCTGATTTCTAAGTCTCTCATGGCAATTTTAAATCCAGATCCAAATTCGGTAAATTCTTTGATGGCTTTTAACCTTTTGTCTGCTACTTCTGATAGTAATTTATCTTTTTTATACGTGATGTATGCATAGGCCTGTCGATCAGCTCTTCCTACTCTACCTCGTATTTGATATAATTGTGCTAGTCCCATTCTATCAGCATTTTCCACAATTATGGTATTGGCATTTGGGATGTCTATTCCAGATTCTAATATGGTGGTACATACTAATACATTGGTTTTTCCTTCTATAAATTCTCTCATGATTTCTTCTATTTTAGTTCCTGTCATTTTCCCATGTGCATAAACTACATTGGCTTCTGGTACTAATCTAGCTATATCATCTGCTTTCTTTTGAATTCCTTCTACGTTATTGAATAAATAAAATATTTGACCATTTCTTTCTAATTCTTTGGTAATTGCTTCTTTAATGACTTCTTCATCATATTCTAATACATAGGTTTGAACTGGTCTTCGATTATGTGGTGGTTCATAAATAACTGACATGTCTCGAATTCCTACAATTGACATATGCATGGTTCTTGGTATTGGTGTTGCTGTCATCGTTAAAACATCTACATTGGTCTTTAGTTGTTTGATTTTTTCTTTGTCTTTTACGCCAAATCTATGTTCTTCATCTATAATTAATAATCCCAAATCTTTAAATTCTACGTCTTTGCTTAAAACTCTATGGGTTCCAATTACTATATCCACTTCTCCTAATTTAAGTTTTCTTATTACTTCTTCTTGGTATTTTTTGCTCTTAAATCGGTTTAATATTTCTACTTGAATTGGGAAATCTCTTACTCTTTCTTTGAATTCTTGATACTGCTGCTCTGCTAATACTGTTGTTGGTGCTAAATAGGCTACTTGTTTTTGATCCATTACCGCTTTAAAGGCTGCTCTTAGTGCTACTTCTGTTTTTCCATACCCTACATCTCCACATAGTAATCTATCCATTGGTTTTGTCATTTCCATGTCTTTTTTTACTTCTTCAATACAACGTAATTGATCTTCTGTTTCTTGAAATGGAAATTTGGCTTCAAATTCGTTTTGCCATGTCGTATCTTTGCTAAAACCAAACCCTTGTACTTTTTCTCTCTTAGCATATAGTTCAATTAATTCTTTGGCTACTTCTCGCAAATTATTTTTTACTTTTGTTTTCGTATTTTCCCATTCTTTGCTTCCTAAACGATTGATTTTAGGCTGAATGGCATCACCACCAATGTATTTTCGAATCGAATCTAAATCATTGGTCGGAATATAAAGAATATCATCATTTCTATATTTTATTTTGATATAGTCTTTAATGGTTCCATCTGCTTTTATCGTATTAACTCCTATATAAATTCCTATTCCATATCTTTTGTGAACGACATAATCACCTATTTTTAAATCGGCAAATACAACCCTTTCACCTTCTTTAAAGTCATTGTTTACGATTCGTTTTCTTCTTTTTTCTCCCTCCATTAAATCTTCGGCAACAATCACTAATTGGTTTAAATCATAAGCTTCCCAGCCTGATGATAGTTTTCCAATGGTAATGGTTACAATAGATTCATTTGATTTTACGATAATTGTCTGATTTAGTTTTTCTTCTATTTTATTAAATATTTCTTTCTCATTTAATAGGCTTTGTAATTTTTTTGCTTTTTCTTTGGTAGATACCAACATATAGATTTTCTTCTTTTCCTGAATCCCTTTTTGCAAATCTTGAATCAAGTTTTCTATTTCACTTTTATAGTAATTGACTTCTCTGTATGCAAATTTATATTTTTGATTGACTAGTTTATTTTCTACATCTTGCTTTTCCAGATAAATAATTGGCTTGTTTTCCAATTTTTCTTCTATTTCTTCGTAAGTTAATACATTAGTAATTGCTTCTGGTACTATTTTCTCTTTTTCTACTAATGCTTTTCTTAAATTCTGATGATCGATTGAAATGTTAGTTGCTCTTTGTTTTATTTTTCCAATTTCGTCTAAAAATATACCATAATTACTTGATAAATATTCCAGTATCGTCTCTTGTTTTTCATAAAAACAATCAAAATATTTATCAATTTTACTGATATAGTTTCCTGCTTTGATTTGTTCCCTATCTTCTTCTAGGATACTTTGTTTTTTCTTGCTGTCTACTTCTATTTGCTTTATTTTATGATCAATATTCTCTATACTATTTTCTAAAATATATTCATGTGCTGGATAAATAGTGGCTTTGTCTAGCGTATGGATGGATCTTTGACTTGTTATATTAAAACTTCGAATGGAATCTACTTCATCGCCCCAGAATTCAATTCTAATACCTGTGTTCTCATTGGTTGCAATATCTACGATTCCACCTCTAATACTAAATTGTCCTCTTCCTTCGATTAAATCATATCTTACATAGCCTAATTGAATTAGCTTTTTCTTAACTTCTTCTAGTGAATGTGTTTCTCCTATTTTGAAATTTAGTTCATTATGATATAATGTCTTTTTACTAGGTAGCTTTTGCATAATGGCTTCTATTGTTGTAATAATGATTAAATTTTTTTTTGTTTTTATTTGATTCAATGCTTCAATTCTTTGATAAGAAATCTCTTTACTTTCTGCGATATAGTCATATGTTACAATTTCTTTTTTAGGAAATAATACCACATTATCTGTAAAATATTTTAAATCTTCGTACAGCTTTTTCGCTTGAATCTCGTTATATGTAACAAGACATATTGGTTTTTTACCAAATTCATGGATAGCTGTTATGATTTGTATCATGCCTACGTCAGTTAAGCCCGATATTGCTACCGGACTGGTTTTATCCTCTATTTGCTTTAGTAAATCAATAAATTTTGATGATTTACCAAGTTCTCCTAATATTGTATTCATCTTTTTCTCCTAGTTGACGAAAACTTCCAATGATGTGCCAAAAGGGACGGACCTTTTTGGCAATTTTTACTTTTTTTAATTTGCCACTGGTTCTGGGTTTATTTGGCAACTTTTTCTATTTTTTACTAGATTGTATGATATATAAAAATTTATTGGTTGCCATTTAAACCTGGAACCATTGGCAACTATTGGCAGCTTTTAGTAATTTTTCATTATTATACTATATTTTATGCAAAAAAAAAAGACCTAGTAGCATTCAAGTTTTATTTTTAGTTAGTGTTACTAGAATTATATACAAAATCCTAATATTTTCTTCTCATAAATTTCAACGTATTTTTATATACTATAAAAAAGATTTATTTTAAGGAGATGATTTTTATTTATTCTAATTATCCTGAATACCCTTATATTGGCTTTAAAGACGAAAACTTAAAGACACCTCTTACTTTTCCTAAACAACATCAAAATGTTCAACCTGGCTTGGAATACGTTATGAACCCTCTTCCTATTTTTGATAATCCTAATTACATTCCTAGTGGTAAGTTACAAGATAAAGTGGTTATTGTTTCTGGTGGAGATAGTGGAATTGGTAGGTCTATTTCTGTTTTATTTGCCAAAGAAGGGGCAGATATTGTTATTAGTTATTTAAATGAACAAGAAGATGCTAATGATACCAAACAATTAGTAGAAAGTTATGGTCGCCGCTGTCTTTTAATTCCTGGTGATTTAAGAGACGAAAGACTTTCCGATTATATTGTTCAAAATACATTACAAACTTTTGGAAAAATAGATATTCTTATTAATAATTGTGGGGTTCAATTTCCTCAAAATAGTATTTTAGATATTAGTGCTGAACAACTACGTACTACTTTTGAAACTAATATTTTTTCCTTTTTTTATCTAACAAAAGCTGTTTTACCTTATTTAAAAGTAAATAGTAGTATTATTAATACCACTTCAGTTACTGCCTACGAAGGAAAAAAGAATTTAATTGACTATTCTAGTACCAAAGGTGCTATTTCCGTATTTACAAAATCACTTGCCCTATCTTTAGCCGATCAAAAAATAAGAGTTAATGCCGTAGCACCTGGACCTATTTGGACGCCTCTAATTCCTGCTTCTTTTTCAGAAAATGAAGTTGAGATTTTTGGTACAGATACTCCTCTAAAACGTGCTGGGCAACCCTTTGAAGTTGCTCCTGCTTATTTATATTTAGCTAGTGATGATTCCAGATATGTTACTGGTCAAATCATTCATGTCAATGGTGGTACTATTGTTTAAAATTATTTATGAAAACCATATAGCCATTTTTTTATATTTAATTATCCTCTAACTCAATACAAATTTACAAAAAGCAAAAGGGGACTCTTGAAAACACAAGAGCCCCCTTTTGCTTTTTGTATCAAAGATTAAGCTTCAGGGTATACCCACCTCCAATCTTTGATAAGTTTAATGGTTACTACGTTATCGTTTAATTCAATATCTGTATAACGAAAATATCTTCGTTTTTCTACACATTCATTATCAGATATTTCTCCCAATCCTTTCAGAATTGTCATTCTTTCTTTTATTAGTTCTATTGAGTTATTCCAAGAATCAATGTTAAACGCAACAATTAATTCTTGTTCAAACTCTGTTTCCTTATCTATCTCCCTTTTTAACTTAATAGCTTCTTTAATCTTCTGTACAAACATGTCGTCTATTTCTCTAATTGTCCGTCCCTTCTCTTGTATTTCTTGATAAATGATGCTACTTTCCATTATAACCTAACCTCCTAAACATTACTTCTACGGCATTGTTACCTTTATTATTTTAAACTATTTTCATTACAAAATCAATATTTGTTTACTTTAAGTTTTGGTTTTTTTGGTAAGATGCGCTCCCACGTCTGGGCGTAAAATATGGTTATTTTAAATAAATGATAAATGTGACCGAAATAAGATTAGGAATTCTTAATAATTTTACGATAAGAGTTCAAGCTTGTCTTGGAAAGGACCCGTAAAATTATATTAGAATTCCTTGAATTATGAAGGAAACCGAAGAATTTATGAAAAATAACTATATTTTACGCCCAGACGTGGGAACCCATCTTACCAAAAAAAAACGAAACTTAAATTGTCTACATTTTCACTACTAATTTATCAAATTTAGTATGAATATAATTTTTCAACTTCATCATAAATTCTTCTGGTTTAATTTCCTTTTTAGCCACCATATCTAGCCCTTTTTCCCAGCTAGCTGTCAATTTAGGATTTAGCATATCTGGCATAGAGCGAAACACAATATCATAAATTCTTTCTCCTTTATCTGTTGGTGTAATAATTTGTGTCTTCCCATTAATTTCAATATATCGAATCTTTTCTAGCTTTTTCATAATTTCTGCTCTTGTTGCACTGGTTCCAATACCAGCTCCTTTGATTTGTTCTCTTAATTCCTCTTCTTCAATTAGTTTCCCTGCGTTTTCCATCGCCAAAATAATGGAGCCCGAATTATATCTAGTTGGTGGAGAGGTTTCCGCATCTTTTATCTCGAAGTTTTTTATTTCTATTTTTTGTCCTTTTTTTAACGTTTTTAAAATCTCTAAGTTATTATCTTCTTGTTTCTTATTTTCTTCCTTTTTATTTTTGTCCTCTTCAGAATTTTCATTCTCTGTTTCCACACTTTTTTCTTTTTCTGTGGATTTTGGTTTCAATATTTCTAAAAATCCTTGTTTAATACATACTTTGCCACTACAATAAAAAGTCTCATCTTCAATGTTTACGGTTACCTGTATTTTGTTGTATTCAGCTGGTGGATAAAAAATGGCTAAAAACCTTTTTACAATTACTTTGTAGATTTCCTTTTGTAGGTTTGGTAACTGATTGTAATTTTCATACCCTTGACCTGTTGGTGTAATGGCATAGTGATCTGTAATTTTGCTATCATTAACATATTTCGTTTTTATTAAGTCTGTTGAATATTTTTCATCTACCATTTTTTTAATGTATCCTTGTATTTCCTCATCTTTAAAGCCTCTTGCTATACCGTTTAAATTTTTGGATATTTCTTTGGCTACTGCTGTGGAAAGTACCCTTGCATCCGTTCTAGGATACGTTACTAATTTTTTTTCATATAGATTTTGTATGATTTCTAGCGTTTCATCTGGTTTAATTTTAAATCTTTTGGTACATTCGTTTTGAATTTCTGCCAAGTTGAATAAAAGTGGTGCATTTTCTTTTTGCTTTGATTTCTTTAATTCGGTTATGGTTGCTTGCTTTCCTGTTAAACTGGTGATAAACTCTTTGGCATCTTCTTCCTTTTTGAACCCTGTCTCATTATATAGTTTGCTAGATTCATACATTTTGGATTTTTCATTTACCTTCCATTCTGCCTTAAAAGAAGCATTTTCTTGTCCGAACTCGCCTACTATTTTATAATACTTTGTTTTTACAAAATTTCTAATCTCTCTTTCTCTTTGAACAATCATTCCTAATACACAGGTCATCACTCTACCTACTGATATAGAAGCTCTCTCCTCATGAATACTTTGTGCTAATTTTCTTCCATAAATAATGGATAATAACCTAGAAAAATTGATACCAATTAGATAATCTTCTTTGGCTCTTAAATAGGCACTGTCGGATAAGCTGTCATATTCTGATAAATCTTTTGCTTCTCGAATTCCTCTTGTTATTTCTTCTTCTGTTTGAGAATCAATCCAAACTCTTTTCATTTTAGCTTTTGGATTTGGTTTTGCCATCATAAATACTAACCTTTGTATGTACTCTCCTTCACGCCCAGAGTCTCCTGCATTATAAATCTCTTCTATGTCTTCTCTTTGCATTAATTCTTTTACAATGTTAAATTGATTTTGTACAGCTGGAATAATCTCATATTTCCACTCTTCTGGAATAAAGGGTAGGGTTTCTAATCGCCATAATTTTAACTTTTCATCATACTTTTCTGGATAACTCATGGTTACTAAATGACCTACACACCAAGTAATAATCCAATTTTCTGATTCCAAATATCCATTTTTTCGATTGGTTGTTATTTTTAGTGCTTTCGCAAATTCCATTGCTACTGACGGCTTTTCTGTTATTAATAATTTTTTGCTCAATCTTTCTTCGTTTCCTTTCTTCGTTTCCTATTTATTTTATGATTGCCTCTCTAAATACTCTTTTACAATTTGATAAATCTGTTCCATTCTATCTTTTGTCTGTTTGTCCTCAAAATGAAATCTGTTATAAATCTTATCATAATATCCTTTTTCTTTTATGATTTGTAAAGCATGTTTATCATTAAAATCAAATACATAAGCAAAATGGCTTACTAACATATCAACTGCCGTTTTCCTTTGCTGGTAATTAATTGATTTTTCTTCGATAAATTCACGATAAATCTCATCTGTCATTTTTTGTTGCTCCATATTAGCATTTCCCCATGCTGTTTCTACATCTTCAAATGTTAACATGTATATAATATCGGTTTTGTCCGCATCTCTAATGATTTTAGAATGGAGTAATTCTTTATCATTGGTAGTTTCTATATTTTCTTTATTTCTATTGTGATTTAAAATAGCTCTTCTTATGGTTTCATCATATTGTCTATCTTCTATAAAATTAGAAATGAATCCTTCTTCAAATAAGATGTGTACGCCTAATTCTCCATGATTTACACTGTCTTTGTCGATAAAAGTATTGTATTGCTTTACTTGTTCAAATCTTCCTATATCATGTAATAACCCAATTAGCTCTGCTAGTTCAATATCTTCTTTCTCTAGCTTCATGCCTTTTGCTATTTGCTTAGCTATGTTTGCTGTTCTTTCAATATGACCTATTTTTACTCTGATTCTTTCGTTTTTTATGTCATATTTACTAACATATTTTTTTATCTCTTGTTTCGCTTTTTGTATCTCTATCATGTCTATTTTCACCCTCCACATTGTATCATCTTTATTTTTTAAATTCAAGCATACAAAATTTTTAATTTTCTGTTTTTTTCTAAAGATTAACCCTCACCTCTTGGCATAAAATAGCCCTATTTTATGCCAAGAGGTGAGGGCTAATCTTTAGAAAAAAACGCAACCTAAATGAAAAGCCTTGAAACACTAACATTTTTGTTATATAATAGGGAAAGTTATAGGCGAGATGGAAAATCCTTTTTTCCGTTGCTTTTTCCTAAACAATAAAGATGAAAGGAGTTTCATTTTATGGAATACAAATTTAATGAAATAGAAAAAAAATGGCAAGATTATTGGGAAAAAAATAAAACCTTTTATACTGATGTATGGGACTTTTCAAAGCCCAAATTCTATGCCTTAGATATGTTTCCCTACCCATCTGGTCAAGGGCTACACGTAGGACATCCAGAAGGTTATACCGCAACTGATATTCTATCCAGAATGAAAAGAATGCAAGGATATAATGTTTTACATCCTATGGGATGGGATGCTTTTGGGCTTCCAGCAGAACAATATGCTATCAAAACAGGAAATCATCCTGCTGGCTTTACTGCTAACAACATCGTTACTTTTAAAAAGCAACTAAAAATGCTTGGACTTTCTTTTGATTGGGATAAAGAAATTTCTACTTGTGACCCAGATTATTATAAATGGACACAATGGATTTTTAAACTATTGTATGAGGATGGTCTTGCAAAATTAATCGAAATGCCTGTTAACTGGTGTGAAGAGTTAGGTTGCGTATTATCCAATGACGAAGTTATTAACGGGAAAAGTGAAAGAGGTGGATTCCCTGTTATTCGTAAGAATATGAAACAATGGGTATTAGATATTCCTCAATATGCTGATATTTTATTAGACGGTTTAGATGAAATTGATTGGCCTGAATCTACCAAAGAAATTCAAAGAAATTGGATAGGTAAATCAGAAGGGGCAGAAGTAACTTTTAAAGTTGCCAATAACGATAATCTATCATTTACCGTATTTACTACTAGACCAGATACGCTATTTGGTGCTACTTATTGTGTTTTAGCACCAGAATTAGAATTAGTAAATCAAATTACTACTGCGGAACAAAAACAAGCTATTGATGAATATAAAAAATTAGCTGCTAGTAAATCTGATTTAGAAAGAACGGAATTGAATAAGGATAAAACTGGTGTATTTACCGGTAGTTATGCCATCAACCCCGTTAATGGAAAAGAAATTCCTATTTGGATTTCTGATTATGTTTTAGCTACTTATGGAACAGGATGTATTATGGCTGTACCTGCTCATGATCAAAGAGATTACGAATTTGCCACTAAATTTGGTCTTACCATTATTCCTGTGCTAGAAGGTGGAGACATTGCAAAAGAAGCTTTTACAGAAGATGGATTACATATTAATTCTGACTTTCTAAATGGTTTAAACAAAGAAGATGCTATTTCGAAAATCATTACTTGGTTAGAAGAAAATAACATTGGTACTAAAAAGGTGAACTACAAACTTCGTGAATGGATTTTTGCAAGACAACGTTATTGGGGAGAACCAATTCCAATTGTATATGTAGATGATGAAATGAAAGCTCTAGCTGATTCCGATTTACCTTTAGTTTTACCTGAATTAGAGGACTATGCTCCATCCAAAGCAGGTGCTTCTCCTTTAGATAAAGCATCTGATTGGGTAAATACAAAATGGAATGACAAATCTGCTAAACGTGAAACCAGTACCATGCCAGGTGCTGCTGGTTCTAGTTGGTATTTCTTGCGATATATTGACCCTAAAAATCAAGATGAATTAGCAAACAAGAAATTGTTAGAATATTGGTTGCCTGTTGATTTATATGTTGGCGGTCCAGAACATGCTGTTGGACATTTACTATATTCAAGATTTTGGAATCAATATTTATATAATAAGGGGGTTGTTCCTGTCAAAGAACCTTTTGCTAAACTTCGCCATCAAGGTATGATTCTAGGTACCAATGGTGAAAAAATGAGTAAATCAAAAGGCAATGTTATTAATCCTGATGATATGGTAAAACAATATGGAGCAGATAGCCTAAGAGTTTACGAAATGTTTATGGGACCTATTGAAAGTGCTAAACCATGGGATCCAAATGGAATTGATGGTTCTAAAAAATTCTTAGATAGAGTTTGGAGATTATATACCGAATCTAATAAAATAAAAGAAGAAAATAATCCAAATCTTGAAAGGGTTTATCATTATACGGTAAAAAAGGTCACTCATGATTACGAAACAATGAACTTCAATACGGCAATTTCGCAAATGATGATTTTTATCAATCAAGTAAATAAAGAAAATGTTTTCCCTACTGTTTATGCTGAAAACTTTTTAAAATTACTTAATCCAGTCGCTCCTCATATTACAGAAGAACTTTGGAACATTTTAGGGCATACAGATACGATTTCTTATCAAAAATGGCCTGAATATGATGAGGAAAAAACAATTGCAAATGAAATAACTTTACCAATTCAATTTAATGGTAAATTAAAAGCAACGATTCAAATCATTCCAGATGAAGAAGAATCTGTTGTGAAACAAAAGGTTCATGAGGTAATTGATTCTAAATTAGGGGATAAAATGATTGTAAAAGAAATTTATGTAAAAAATAAAATTTATAATATTGTTGTGAAATGATTTTTAGCCTATTAGGACTTATTATATTTTTTCTAAGTTCTAATAGGCTTTTATAATCCTTGAACTCTAGTTTTTAAGGTATCTATTTCTATGTCATGGTTTTCTATTTTTTGCTTACAAAAGCTAATTTTATTATTTTGTTTTTCGATTGCTTCTGTATTTGTTGTAAATGCGTCAAATAATGCCTTTAATTTGTCTCCATGTTCTTGTTCGATGACAGCAACACTTCTACTAATGCTTCTAATATCTATTTGTATTTTTGATGATTGATCCTTAAATTCTGATATATCCTTTTCCATTTCTAAGGTTTTATTTTTTAGCTCTGATACATCTATTTGTAGTGCTGCTACATCTGTTTTTAACTCTGCTATATCTTCTTGCATTTCTGGAATTTTTGCTACTTGTTTTTCTATTTTCGGAATTTTTGCTACTTCTTTTTGTATTTCATCTACTTTTTTATTTACATTCTCAATAGCAGCAAGTATTTCATTTTTCATTTCTATGTCCATACATTTCCTCCTTTCTATTTTTTATTACAATCGATTGTGTTACTATTATACATAGCTAGAACTAATATGTCAAGAAAATTTCATAGATATTTTTCGACATTTTCCTACTGTTAGTTATTATTTTCCTGTCATTAAATTGTAAAAAAGATTTAATATTCTTGCAATACACTAGATTCATTTTTATAGTATAATAAAAACAGAATTATACTAAGGAGAATTATCTATGAGTATAGAAACCGATTTAAAAAAAGACGGAATTGAAGTAATGGAACCTTTAGATACTCTAAAAATCAACTCAATGGCAAGAAATATATCCCAAAAAATTTGTGATACATTTCCTAATTATGGTTTTAACCAAAATGATTTATTTATACGACTATCTAGATTAAATATGTATAAAGCCAAAATGCCTGAAGGTATGGCAGAAGCAAATTATCTTTATAAAAATACTTCTATCTATTTTAATGAACATATTGCTAATGAAGATATAGAAGAATTTGCCATCCACGAATGTATCCACTATCTACAAGAGGTAAAAGATAAAAGAAACTATTTAATAAAAATGGGACTTTGTGATTATACCGAATTTAAAATATATGGATTAGGTTTAAATGAAGCTGCTGTTCAATTAATATCCTCTAAAATCAATGGTATTCCAAAGGAATATGTAAAATACTTTGATATTAGTTTTGAAACTACTAGCCCTTCTTATTATCCTTTAGAATGTTGTTTAGTAAATCAATTAGCTTATATTACTGGTGAAGATGTTTTATTTGAAAGTACTTTAAAAAGTACCAATCATTTTAAAGAAGTATTTTCTGAATTAACTTCTCCCAAAACTTTTATGGCTATACAAAATGCTGTGGATGATATTCTAAATCATGAAGAAGAAATTATTAAAATCAATAATAAAATTGCTCAAATTGATGATAGAAACAAAAAAGTAGATGGCATGATTGAGAAAATAGATGAATTGAAACACGAAATAACTTTAACCTTTATGAGAACACAAAATCTTATTATTTCTAGTTATTTCGATCATGCTTTTGATATCATTTCTGATTTACAGGGAGTAGAAGAATATAGACAAAAATTATACAATTTTAAAGATTTAATTGGTTGTACAGAAGGATATACTTTTTTTAATGATTATTACGTTTCAAAAATGGAAGCACTAGAACACAAATATAATTTATTAGAAAGTGGCCAATTGGAAACAGCTCTTAAAGTTATTACCAAAAAAGAAAATGTTTTTATTCGTGTTATGAAAACACTTAAAAAACTTATTTTTGGAACTTCTACTGACAAAAATACTATTTCAAATGAAGAATTGTAAAGTCAAAAAACAAATTGGAAAGCCTTAAAATTAGCATAATTTTAAAGCTTTCTGTTAATTTGTTTGTGTATAAAATTTTCTTACCTATCTATTTTTTGTTCTTTCATTTTTCAAATTTTCAATTATATTGTTAGCTGCTTCTCTTCCAGAATGTGCTGCCCAAGCCACTGTTGCTTTCATTCCTGCTAAATCTCCACCAGCATATATTTTAGGATTAGAAGTTTGATAATTTTCATTTACCATTATATTTCCCCATTTGTTGGTCTTTAGTCCTAAATTTTCTACAAAGGATTCTACTCCTGAACCAAGTGCCATTATAATATAATCCATTTTTATTTCATAATTACTATCTTGGATATTAACTGGTACTAATCTATCATCCCCTTCTTTTTGTATTAATTCCGTTTTTATCAATTCCACTTTTTCTACTTTTTCTTGTCCTATTATTTTTACAATATTATTTTGGAATACGAATTCAATTCCCTCTTCCATAGCTTCTTCTACTTCTTTGTCTTCTGCTGGCATTTGCTCTCTTGCTCTTCGATAGATAACCTTTACTTCTTTTGCCCCCAACTTTTTAATCGTTCTGGCACAATCCATCGCTACATTTCCGCCACCAACAACAGCTACTGTTTTTCCTTTATAATCTGGATGTAATTGATGCTCTAAAAGTTCATTTCCTCCATAAACACCTTTTAATTGCTCACCTTCTACTCCCATTTTAGAAGATTGATTAGCACCCATACTTAAAAAAATAGCATCATATTGTTTTTCTAAATCCTGTAATAAAATATCCTTTCCTAATTGTTGATGATATTTCACTTGAATGCCTAACTGTAAAATTTTATCCACTGTTCTTTTCACAATTTCTTTTGGTAGTCTAAATTCTGGAATTCCATGTACTAATAAGCCACCTAAATAATCGTATTTTTCATATATGGTTACTTGTAGTCCTTGCTTTGCTAAAAATGCACTAGCTGTTAGGCCTGCTGGCCCTCCTCCTATCACTGCTACTTTTTTATTACTTTTATTTTTCTTGATTTCTTCAGCATAACAGTTTAGCAAACTGTCCTCTTCTTCCATCATAGCATCAAAAGTAAAAGCTTCTAAATCTCCTATGGATACTGGTTCTCCTTTTATTCCTCTTACACAAGAACCTTGACATTGCTTTTGATGAGGACATATTCTTCCACAGACTCCCTGTAATACCGTTGTTTCCGATAATATTTCATAGGCCTTTTTATAATTTTCTTGTTTTATTTGCTCAATAAATTGTGGAATTTGATTTCCTAAGGGACAACCTTTGTTAGAACATGGCTTCGTTTTGCAATTTAAACAATAGTTAACTTTTTCGTCTATTTTTTCCATTCTTTTTCCTTCCTTTAGACTAAAACTTATTTTTCTTTGTATTTTATTATAGATGCCTCCGTCTGTCAATTCATTGACTACATAGTATATATCTATATTTAATAGTTCTTATTTAAAAGTTTAACTATATAAATTAATTTTTTCTATTACCAATTTCAAGTCATAAATAAAATCAATTTTCTTCGTATCATCACGAAGTAAAGCTGCTGGATGCCAAGTTGGCATATATTTAATCCCTTTTCTTTCCACCCATTTTCCCCTAGATGCTGTTATTCCATATTCCTTTCCCAAGATATTTTTAAGTGCCACACTTCCCAATAATACAATAATTTCTGGTTTTACTAACAATACTTGATTTCTTAAATAATCTAAGCAAGCTTGGGATTCATCTTCTTCTGGATTTCGATTTGCTGGTGGTCTGCATTTCACAACATTAGCAATATAAATCTCTTCTCTTTTGATACCTAGTGTTTGAAAGGCCATATCCATTAATTTCCCTGCTCTTCCTACAAAAGGCTCTCCGCAATCTATCCTCGTCTGCACCAGGTCCTTCTCCAATGAACATGATTTTTGCTTCCTTATTTCCTACTCCAAATACAATGTTTTGTCGTGTTTTACACAATTTACATTTTTCACAATTCATAATGGATTGTTCTAATTCTTCCCATGTTTCGTACATTGCTACTTTTGTTACCTGTTTAGAACAGGTATCCTCCTTTTTATTTTTCATTTTACACAATTTTCTACTAATTCTATTTTCCTGTTTTGATTGGTATCTATTTTTGCTTTGGTTCCCATTGGTATCACTGTTTTCGTTTCAATATGACCAAAGTTGTTGGATTTAATAATTGGAAATCGATATTCTTTCCCTAATACATCTAACACAATTTGCTCTAAACGAATATTACTTTCATGTTGATAACTTCCTATCCATATTCCTTTTATTTGGTTGAATACTCCATTTTGTTTCATATAGTATAAGTAATTATTAGCTAAAGCTGGTGATGTCTCTAATCCAAATTCTTCTAAAAATAAAATCTTATCTTGAAAATCTAATTGATAGGTTCCTGCAACTAATCCTTTTATGATACTTAGGTTTCCCCCTAGTAATGCTCCTTCTGCTTGTCCTTCTTGAATCGTTTTATATTCTTCCTCTTCTTTTCCTAATACAAGACTTCCCTCTACCAGTCTTTTTAATGCTTCTTGGAAACTATAATCCGTTTCGTCCGTAGCAATGGTTTTAAAGTTGGTTCCATTAAAAGTTACTAATCCTGTTTTAGCATTAATCATACTTGTAATAGAAGCCGCATCACTATACCCACATATAATTTTGGGATTTTGTTCTATCACTTCATAGTCTAAATATTCAAAAGTTGCGTTTGAATTTTCTCCTCCTTTTGCACACCAAATCATTTTCACTTCTTGATCTTGAAACATCTCATTAATATCTTCTGCTTTTTCTTGTGCTGTACTACTATAACCATTTGTATTAGCATATATATTTTTAGAAAATTTTACTTTAAATCCCCTTTTTTCTACGATCTGCTTTGCTTTTTGTAATTCTTCTATATTGTCACCTATAATGGGATTGGATGGAGCTACTACTCCAATCGTATCCCCTAATTTTAATCTATCTGGAATTATCATGGCTTGTCTCCTTTCACTACTGGCACTAAGGGAATTAAGGAACATCCCTTAATCCCTCTTCATCGTATTTTCTTTCTTCTTTTGAATATTCTTCTGGCTTTAGACCTACCCTACTACTCATATATTTTTCCATAAGTATATATAAAATTGTAAAAATAATACCAATAATTATCATACAGTATGCTGTTTTTGTTTTATCTAATAAGAACGAAGCAAATAATCCCACTATTACCCTAACGATACTTGCAAATAAGTTCTTGGCTGCAAATATTTTGGTATCTATTTTTTCATTGGTAAAATTTCTTAGGTACTTATCTATAATGGTATAATACATTCCTTTTCCAAATCCATGAATAAAATTCATAATAACTATGATTACTAATAATACTATATAATTCTGTGCTTTTATACCACATATACCTGCTATAACGGTACTAATGGATAACATTATAGCTATCGCAGTTAACGTCTTATTTCTTAATCGATTATGAAATACATCTTGCTTTTTAGAAGCATAGGCACATATATAAGTGGCTACTGCTCCCACAATTCCTATGACAACAGAAGATATTTCTAATTCTTCTAGTAAACTTACATAATAGTTACTAAGAATCGACAATAAAGAAGCAATTAAAGCAGCACATAAAATCAGTGCTTTTAATCTCTCTGATTTCAAAATATAGGTAAATCCTTCTTTTATCTCTTTTAATTGCTTTTTACCTAAAGCTTCATTTGCATTCCTTTTTTTCTTCTGTAATGGCTCAATAAATCCTATTGACATGATTGCTACTATAACTAATACCATCAGTGAACATATCATTGGTAGATAGCCATTAATTGGATATAAAAATCCTGCTATTACTTTGGAAATAGCCCCTATTAAATAATAACCTGCTGCTCCTTTCGCACTTATTTTGGAATAAATTTCTCCCTTATATCTTGATGGTGGTATGGATTCGTTCAATAAGCTTGGCTCTGCTATATTTTTGATAGAAAAGGCTATGGCACTTACCAGTTCTGCAAATATCAAATCTGGCAAATTTCTACTTAGCATAATAATTACGATATAAAAGCAATTTAAAATATTTCCTAAAATAATACTATTTTTTCTTCCTAAAAATTCTACAATGATATTAGCTGGAATTTGTAGTATAATACTAAAAAAGGCATAAAATGTACTTTTTAACACAACATCTGCGCCACTAATTCCTTTTATTTGGGTTAAAAACAAAAAGTCAATGGTATAAAAAAATAAATAATCCCATGCTAATTTTTTATAGGTTGGAAATATTTTCATATTGGTTTTTCTCATCTTTTGTATTTCTTCTTTACTTCTCATTTTTCCTCCTCTGAAGTTGCAATGTGCCAAAAAGGTCTGTCCCCATTGGCACATTGCAACCTATCTCAATTCAATTAGTGCGGTATTTAATCCATATCCTTGTTTTTCGACTCGATAGGAATGTATTCGATCAGAATGACAAACACTACAAATTCCGCTATCGATTATATTTTCTATTTTCAATCCTTCTTTTTGTAACAAAATTTGATTGATTTTTACGGTATCTATATGCCACTTTTCATTAGAAATGGTTTCTTCGATTATTTCTGCTATATTTTCCATATCTTGAAATTCCTTTTCAAAAATTTCTTTTACTTCTCGCTCTACTTCGAAATGACATTTTCTAATACTTGGGCAAATACAACAGATAATATCTTCTGGTTTACAATCAAATTGTGTTCTCATTTTTTCTATTGTTTTTACAGAAATTCGTTGTACGGTTCCTCTCCATCCTGAATGGATATTGGCAATTACTTTTTTTACAGGATCGAAGAATAACAATAAAATACAGTCTGCATTCGTTGTAGAAAGCATGATATTTTTTTGATTGGTGATTAATCCATCTGTTTTCGTATACGATTCTAAATTGATGTCTGGCTCATTTGGTTTTACCTTTTCTTTGACTATTTTTACTTCATTAGTATGTTCTTGATTGGTTTTTACTAAATGTTCTGCTTTTGATCCAATAGCAGAACACAAATTTTGATAATCTTGGACTGCCTTTTGATATATCTCTTTTTCTAATTTTTCTTTATTCACTTTAGCAGTTCTATAATTTTTATCCAAACCTAAACTATAAGCATGGGTAATCACATTTTGATAGTTTAATAATCTTCTAAATTGCAAATATTCTACCCCATCTTTTTGAAGATGTATTACATTTTCATTGGACAAATCCACCCTTTTTTCTCCTTTCTCTGTATGTTTTTATTCTAATTTTAGTTAATTTTTGACTACACAGCTATTACTAAACGATTTCTTTTATTTTATCATATTTTACTTCCTCTTTGGAGTATTCTTCTGGTTTTAATCCTACTCTAGTTTTCATAAATTTACAAACTAATATCATTAATATACCAAATATCATACCAATTGCAATCATGGCATATGCTGTTTCCATTCTATCTAATAGAAAAGCTGCTAAAATTCCAGCCATTGCACCTGCAATCCCTTTTAAAAAGTTATTGGCTGTAAAGATTTTTGTGTCAATTTCTTCATTGGTAAAATTACTCAGGTATTTTTCTATTAAAGGATCATACATACCTGTAAATATATATTTTATCATATACATTCCTACAATGACTAAAATTGCAATTCGGTATTCTTTTGCTAGGATCCCAAATGCTCCCGCTAAAATACAAGTTCCTACAATGGAAAAACCTAATACCGATAGCGTTTTATTTCTTAATCGATTGTGAAACTCGTCTTGTTTTTTGGTTGCTATTCCTGCTACAATTCCTAATACAGCAAATAATATCCCTAAGTAACTAGCCGATATTTCTAGCTCTTCCATCATACTAATTTCATAATTAGCTAATATACTGGTAATTCCTTTTATAACAGCCGCAAACAAAATCAAACTTTTTACTCTTTCTGATTTTAATACAAATTTAAAAGCTTCTCGTATTTCCTTGAACTCTCCTATTCCTTGTACTTTTTTCTTCTTAACTTTTTTTACTGGCTCGATAAAAAGAATGGACATAGTAGTTACGATTACCAAAACAAAAAGTGATAGCAATAATGGTATATATGGATTCACCTCATATAATATTCCTGCTATAATGGTAGAAATAGCATTTATCATATGGTATCTTGCTGCACCCTTTTCACTAATTTTAGCAAATATCTTACTTTTTAATTTAGTTGGTGGTATCGATTCATTTAATAAACTTGGTTCTGCACTTTCCTTGATGGCAAATGAGGTAGCACTTAAAATTTCTGCAATAATTAGATTAAATAAATTGTTACTAAATATAACTACCACAATATAAACACAACTCAAAATATTTCCTAAAATAATACTATTCTTTCTTCCTAAAAATTCTATGATAAAGGTTGCTGGTATTTGCGAAAACATGGCAAATAAATAATAAAAAGAATCAATTAATACAACATCTGCTGCATTAATATTTTTTACCTGCGTTAAAAATAAAAAGTTTACAGTATAAAAAAATATGTAATCCCAACTAAGTGCCTTATAAGCTGGAAATAGTTTCATATTTCGCTTTCTCATTTGTCTTTTATTCGTTTCTTCCATTCGTTTGTCCTTTCATTTTTTTTATGATATCATCTTTTGATTTTTTGTCAATATAATTGTAATTATTATTGGTCTGTTTGGTATTAAAACCACAAATCGGCTTATATTCGCAATATTCACATGGGGTTTTACCATTTTTATAATATGGCTTTAAGTCTATTTTTCCACTCAAGATTTCTTTGGCTATTTGTTTGATGATAAAATCTATGTAATCTTGTAAAATTTTAAATTCTTCTTTGTTTACCCCATTGGTCCACTTTTCATTGACTGCTCCAGAAGCTGTAATAGCTGCTGGCACTAATTTTGAACTTCCTGAAGTTAGTGTATTATCATTCATTTGAATAATTTTGACATCAGCTAAAATTAAGCCTTTCATTCTAAAGTTTTTTCTAATTAATTCTTCTATTTCTTCCTCTGTTATTTTTTTATCTGCTTTTATCATCTGCTCTAATAAAGAAAAGTAAAATATTCCTGCTGGCATAATGTCCTCTTCTTTACAAATGGCATCCGAATAGGTTAATAACTGAATTTGAAGCCCTGCATAGACTTCGTTTAAATCTATGTTCTTACTAGAAGATTTATAGTCAATAATTCTCAAGTACTTTCCATCTTCTCCGTGTGGCTGTGTCAATTCTATCAATTTTCCCTGTAATTTCAACTTTTTTTCCATCTTCTAAGGTTAAGATAATGGGTTGATACTTTCCCTTTTTCCCAAATTCAATTTCTGTTCCTTCTATCGAAAAATCACTATATAACAAGGTTTGTATAATGTATTTTAAAGCTTTGCTAACAATTCTTTTTAGTCTTTTTACTAACGCTTTATATTTCGCCGTTGAACGGAAAATATAGTTTTTATTTAGTTGTAGGCTGCTATCTATAATGTGGCAAACCATTTGATAAATTTGTTCTTCCTCTATTTCTGCCAATCCCAACCCCTGTTCTTTTACTTGCTCAAAGAACTCATCTATGGTTTCGTGCATAAAAGATCCTGTTTCAAACGTATGAATTTTTAAATTTTCTTTTTCTTTTAGCTTTAATCCATATTGCAAATAGTAAGAAAATGGACAACTTCTATATTTTTCAAGTCTGGATACACTTGTATGTAAGGTATTTCCATATAATTTGTCTATGTTCTCTTTTTTTATTTCTTGTGGTAAATTGGTATAAGTTAAACCTTGTAAATCATTTTGTAACTTTTCTTGCCATCCAGTTTTTTCTTTATAATATTGATAAATAGAGTACCATATTGGGGATATTGGTTCTTCCTCTTTTTGTTTGGCTATGTTTTCTAATAATTCTTCATAAGTTACTTGTTCGTTTATGATGTCATATTGTTTGCCTATCATATCACTTTTTTCTTGCAATTTGGGATAGGTCTTTTTTACTTTATGGATTAATAGAGAGGGTCTTAATGACTTCCCTTCTTTATCGGATGATGTATAGGATAGATAGACTCGATTTTCAGCGGTTGTAAAGGCTTTATAGATATTGAAATTATCTTCATATAATTTTTCTAATGTTCCTTTGGCTAGTTCAATACCATCTTGCTTTAACTTTTCTCTATCTTCATCATCAAAAAATCCTTCTTCTTTGTTGACACTTGGAAAACTTCCATCATTTAATCCAATGATAAAGACAGTTTTAACTTTGTGGCTTCTGGATCGGTCAATGTCTCCAAATGTTACTTGATCTTGTGTTCCTGGAATTTTTCCTAATTCGCTATTTTTTAAGCCTACTTTTAGTATTTTACTATATTGGTCAATGGTTGCTTTATCTTGTCCAAATACTAAAATCATCTCGTCAAATAATTCTAAGATTATTTTATAACTGGCTATGTATTCATTGGCTAAATCAATGAAAGACTTTTCTTCTAATTCCTGTATTTTTTTCGTTATTTTTTCTTCTAGGTTTTCTTCTTGCAATCGATTATATAAACATTTGGTTATATTTTCTATGGTCTTATTTGGACTGATTTTTTCTTTTAATTCTAGTAATGGCTCCATGATTTGCTTTCTTATTTCATTGTATCTTTCTACTTTTTGTTTTTCCTCTTCTTTCTCGCTTTCATAGATAAAGTCTTTTTTCCATTTGTTTTGTTTAATTCCCCATTTATTACAATAGTTTTCTAGTTCAAATATCTCATCTAATTCTATGTCAGAAAAGCCCAGTTTTAAATAATTGAACATCGCTTCTGATGAGAAATTTTGATTCATAACTTCCAACAGTGCCAAAACATATTGTATGATAATATTTTGATTCACATCTCTTTTTTCATCCATAAATACAGGGATTTTATATTTTGAAAAAATGGCTCTTACTAAGGAATTGTATTCCTGTATGTTTTTTGTGATAATTGCGATATCTTTATATCTCATGTTTTCTTTTTTGACTAATTGCGTTATCTTTTTGGCTACATTTTCTATTTCTGAATAAGGATTTTGTGCTAAAAATAGCTCTATGTTTTCCACATTTTTTTCGTATTTTGTGGATTGGTGATTGTTAATATTTTCGCTTAGATGTTGTAATTCTTCTGTTTTGAAACGATATTGCTTTTGTAAATGAACTGGCTCTTCTAGTAGCAAATTATTTTCATTTACCATATTCCAGATTTTAGATATTGTCGTTTTGTTGGAATAGAATATGTCAATGTCTGGGTTGGTATTGATGTTTAAGTCATCTGTACAAATGGTTATATTGACTTGTTTCGCAAGTTTGATAAATTTTTGAATTATTTCATATTCTTGTTTCGTAAAGCCTGAAAATTCATCTAAATAAACGATACTATTTTGAATTAGATTGGTTTCTTCTATGTGATTGGCTAGTATGGTTAGTAGGTCGGTTTCTTCTAAGTATTTCCCTTGTATTTGTTCTTCAAATTTCTCATAAATTAATGTCATATCTCTTATTTTAGTTTTTAAATAGGGATCTTCTATTTTTTCTATTTCTTGTTGTAAATCTTGTACCGTTATTCCATGTTTTTTAAATTCTGTTATGGCCTGCATGCTTAAATCAATGTTCTCATCTGATTTTCCTAAAAATTTTAATTCTTTTTTGTTTTGGCTTAAAATCGAATAGATTAGCATGGCTTTTCCTTGCTTGGATAAATGGATTTTACTACTTCCCCCTACTTCGTTTAAAACACGATAAGCCATTCTACTTAAAGTTACTACTTCCGCATTGATGATGGCATGCGTTTTAGCAGCTTTCATTAGCTTTTCTTCTGCTGTGAATGAAAACTGCTCTGGTGTTATCATATATATCTTTTTTTCGTTTGTTAGTTGTTCTATTATCTCGTGGAAGCAGTATTGGCTTTTTCCGCTTCCTGGCTTTCCATATATGATTCTTAATGCCATTTTTTACCTTTTTCCTTTCTTTTTTTGACTTATACTATTTATTCTATTACTATCTTTTCTAAGTTCATTTCTCCTCTCATTAGTTTTGGTAGTAATATGTTTTTGATTTTTTCTAAGATACTATTTTCTTTTATGTTTTTTTCAATAATAATATTATTACCTAATGTCATAGGAATTTTAAAAGAAGGACATAGAAATATACTTCCTACATCTCCATCATTTGAAATGATAAGTTCACTTCCGAATAACTTACTTTTATTTAAAAAATTATAAGAATGTTTATCTACATATTTTTTTCCTTGTGTAAAACTTACTTTTAAATCTGTATTTCTAATAAAGCATAATTTTTCTCATCATATATCTTTACATTTTCAGCTAAATTTTTAAAGCTTCCATTAGCGACGTAATCTGATATGTATAGTCCAACATCACTTATTTTAATTAAATTCCAATTTCCAGAATTATTTTTATAAAAATTTTTAAATATACTTTTTGATATATGATACAAATTATCATTCATTTGGTTATTTAATTCTACCTTCTTGTCCAAAGCATCTAAAATTTTTACAATTTTATTTTGTATTTCTAATGAAACATGCTGAAACTTAAATTTTAATAAATCATTTATTTTCATATTTGGTTGCCCAGTTGTTCCAAAAGCAATTCCATTGATATAATTCTTAAATTTATTAGTTTGCATCATATAATAAATAAATTTACTATTTATCAATTTTTAATCTGATTAATCCATTATTATATACGGATTGATAATCTTGTTCCATAAATAGGTTGATTCCTATTGTACTTCCTGTTCTAGCAATTAAAATATCTTCTTTTTCTAATTTGTATTTTTTATAATTTTCTTCCGTTACTTCTGTATAACCCCATTCGTTATATTTTCTGTGATTGGAAATATCACCTATTCTTAAACATTTCTTTCCTGTATTATAATCGACGATAGGAGCCCTCTGTATAGCATCTGCCCCCGTATTGGCCTCTATTATAGAATCTTTCAATTCAATACTCATATTGAATAGCCTCCAGCTTTCTTAATCTTTCTATCTGGTAAGTTCTTTCCATTAACTCTTTTTTATAATTTGTTAATATTTTATCATATTGTTTCTTTTTTCACAATAAAAAATGCTATTCAAATTTCGGTTTTTTTCGTAAGATTAGCTCCCACCTTTAGGCGTAAAATATGGCTATTTTGAATAAATGATGAATGTGACCGGAATAATATTAGGAATTCTTAATAATTTTATGGTAAGAGTTCAAGCTTGTCTTGGAAAGGACCCGTAAAATTATATTAGAATTCCTTGAATTATGAAGGAAACCGAAGAATTTATGAAAAATAAACATATTTTACGCCTAAAGGTGGGAGCTAATCTTACGAAAAAAACCGAAACTTGAAGAAGTGTTGTTATCTCGATTCTATAAAATTTTCCTCTCTTCTCCAATAATATAAATATTGTTGTGCCAATCCTGCCAAATCTCCAAACTTTTCTCTTGCCATTTGTTCTATTTGCTTCTTGCTTATCTTTACTTCATCTGGTTGTTTCAAATATAAGTCATTCATTACTCTTCTTACCCAAACATCAATAGGAAACACTTCTAATCTTTTTAAGGTTGAAAATAACAAAATACAATCTGCCACTTTGGGACCTACACCAGACAATGTTAGTAATTGTTCCTTTACTTCAAATGTGTTTGGATTTCTTCGCATTTTTTCTAAATCTATTTGTTTCTTTACTATCATTTGTGTTGTTTCGTATAATCTTTTATCTCTGAATCCTAACCCTAATTTTCTATATTCTTCTACACTAATATCTTTTAATTGTTCAGCTGTTGGAAAAGTATAATAATCTTGTCCTTTCCATTCTATTTTATCTCCATATTTTTTGGCTAGTCTTTCTATAATTCCTTTTATTCTTGGTATGTTGTTATTAGCAGAAATAATAAAAGAAATAATGGTTTCCCATAAGTCTTGATTTAATAAGCGTATACCTTGTCCATATTTCACACTTGTTTCCATGTTTTTGTCTATACTAGCTAATTTCTGTTTTAATTGGTTGTAGTCTCTCTTTAAATCAAAGTATTCTTCTACGGTTTCTTTTATATCTTTGGAAAATATACCTTCTATCTCTATTTTATCTTTTCTTTGTTTGATATTTAAAACGTTTTTTTCAAATATTCCTGTGTAGCTTCCATCTTCTTGTTCATTCCATCGAAAACATTGTCCACAATCAAATATATCTTTTAATTCAAATGATTCTATTTTCTGTAATACCATTTTTTGTTCTTTCATTGGTTACTCTTCCTTTCATTTGTTAAACTTTCTAAGTTTTCCTTCCACTTTTATTATACTATACTAATTACTAATTTCCTAGAATTTCTTGAATTTTTATTTGACTTTTTATGTAAATCATTGTATAATATATTTAAGTTTTTTTGACTCTCTTTTAGAACTACATCATAAGGGATATCAAAAAAAAATCATTAATAGATTTTAAGAGGAGGACAACCTATGTTAAATCGAATTTGTATTAAACCACAAAAAGGATCTCAAGGATTAACAAACGCACGGCTAAAAGCTATCTTCAAGCAAGTCTTTTCTGCAGAACCTATCATGTTTCGGAATGAAGGAAAAAAAATTATCATTCATACATCATTAAAATTAACAGAAAAGAACGTTAAAAGATTTGCAAAAAAACTTGGTTCTTATACAAATTTTAAGGGAAAAGACGATTCCTATTCCTTTGACCTTTAAAAATAACAAGATTGCTCCCCTCCCTTTCATCAAAAAAGGGAGGGGAGCAATCTCAGGATAAATGCTATGTTTTTTTGAAGCCCAAACCAACTACTTCTCTTGAATTAGTTATCACAATAAAACTTTCTGGATCTATCTTTCTCGCAATCATCTTAATTTTAGCAATATCACCTCTGGAGGCTGCACACATTAAAATTAATTTTTCCTCATTGGTATACATTCCTTTTCCAAAAAGCCCTGTTGTTCCTCTTTTGATTTTATCTCCAATTTGTTTGGCAATCTCTTCATTTTTATTGGATATAATTAATAATAATTTTGTGAAATAAATTCCCTCAAACAAAATATCAATCATTTTTCCCATTAAATAAATGGCAATTGCTGAATATAACCCTATTTCTATTTCTTTGAAGAAAAATACATTTAGGGAAACAATTATGGTATCCATAATAATAATGGCTCTACTCATACTAATGGTTGGTCGATATTCTTTTGCTAGATAGCTAACTAAATCAGTTCCACCAGTAGAAGAATTTACTTTTAATATAAGTGCCGTACCGTAGTCCTATTACAATTCCACCATAGATGCAAGCTAGAAATCGGTCATTGGTTAATGGCTCTAATTTGTCTAAAAAATCAATAAAAGTAGACAAGGCTATGGTTCCTATTAAAGATTTTACAAAAAAACTTTTTCCTATTTTATAAATAGAAAAGAGAAATAATGGTACATTGATTAATAATATCATGGTTCCCATTGGTATATTTAATAAATAATAAGTAATGGTTGCAATTCCTGCTATTCCTCCTGATGATAGTTGGTTTGGTAATAAAAATAAAGAAACGCCTACTGCCATAATAAAAGCTCCTACTATTGTTCCTATTATTTCAATTACTAATTTTTTTATATTCATAATTACTCCTTAACATCAAAAAATCACCTTTATAAGCAGTATTTGCATATATTGGTGATTTTATACTATCTTTAATTAAGCCCCTATTGTTCTTATTTTCTTATTCTTCTAAGAAATCATTATATGTTTTAGTAATTTCTATTTTGGATTTACCTTGTTTTATGGTTTCATCTTGTTGTAAAATCAAATCCACATCATAAGTTTCCTTTAATTTTAACACATTTTCTTTCTTATGCCCAATTACATTATTGGCATCGATTGGATTGATAGTTACTTCTACCTCTTTTACTTTTACATTTAATTTTTTTATTTTTCCTACTACGGCATCATACCACATAGCTGATTCTACCAATTGTCTGAAAGCTGGGTGGTAAGGTCCTGCTACTACTTCACTTTCTTGGCTTCCTGGTTCTGCTATTTCATCTGTATTTTGTAACCCAACTCTAATCACTTCTATTTTTTTATCAGCAAACATTCTAACTAATTCTTTACAAATTTCCACTGCTTGTACTAATGGTAATGGCTGATATTTTCCTTCTTGATATTCTTGGGCTAATTTTGTATTTTTTACTACTAATACAGGATAAATTCTTACCATTTTAGGTTTTAACTTGATTAATGCCTTAGCGGTATTGATTTCATCAATTCTTGTACTTTCTGGCAATCCTACCATCATTTGATGACCCAACTTAAATCCATTCCAACGAATCATCTTAGATGCTTTTTTTACATCGGTAAAGTTATGACCTCGATTGGTTCTTTTTAAAATATAGTCATTGGCTGATTGCACTCCCAATTCTATGGTTTTTACTTTGTATTTCTTTAATCTTTTTAAGATTTCTTTGTTAATGGCATCTGGTCTAGTAGAAACTCTAATGGATTCTACTTTTCCTTCTTCTATATACTGATAAGCTGTTTTTAATAATTCTTCTTGCAAATTTTCTTCTATGGCTGTAAAGCTCCCTCCATAAAAGGCAATTTCAACCTCAGCGTCTTCCTTCTTTATATTTTCTAGGTATTCATCTATTATTTTTTTTGCTTCTTCTTTCGTCATTTGTTCTTTTTGTCCACTAATTGATTTTTGATTACAAAAAATACAATCATTGGGACATCCTAAATGTGGTACAAATATTGGTATGATATATTGTTTCTTCATAGATTTACCCCTTTTCTATTTTATATTTTCTAATGCTTTTTGAGCAGCACTCATGTGAGCTTCTTTTTTACTTTTTCCTTGCCCTTTTGCTAAGATTTTTCCATTGCAACTTACTTGTGCTTCAAATTTCTTGTCATGGTCTGGACCTTCTTCTTTCGTTATTTCATATTGAATTTTCACATCACCATGTTCTTGTAACTTTTCTTGCAATACTGTTTTATAGTCTCTATCTCCTACATGCTGAGTAGCAATTTTAATCTCTTCTTTTAGATTTTGTATGATAAACTTCTCGGCCTCTTCTAATCCTCCATCTAAATAAATAGCAGCAATTACCGCTTCTACGCTATCTGCCAAAATAGCTGGTCTATTTTCTCCTCCCATTTTTCTTTCTGACCTTCCAAGATATAAGAAATCACTAAAATTATGCAATTTAGCTATTTTGTATAGACTTTTTTCACAGACTACGGTTGCTCTAACTTTAGTCATTTCTCCTTCTCTTAGGTTAGGATAGTTTTCATATAGGTATTTGCTAGATATAAATTCTAGGATACTGTCTCCCAAAAATTCCAATTTTTCATTGCTTTCCAGTTTATTTTCGTAAGCATAAGAAGTATGGGTTAATGCTTGTTTTAGCAAATTAGTATGTTGGAATTGATATCCGTATGTTTTCTTCTATCTTTTCCATTTTGTCCTCCTTGTTTTTTCCATGATTTACGTAGTTATATTATATACTATTTTACAAATTTTGCAAGAGGTTATTTGTTTTTAAGTTTCGGTTTTTTTGGTAAGATTATCTCCCACGTCTAAGCGTAAAATATGGTTATTTTGAATAAATGATGAATGTGACCGAAATAAAATTAGGAATTCTTAATCATTTTACGGTAAGAGTTCAAGCTTGTTTTGGAAAGGACCCGTAAAATTATATTAGAATTCCTTGAATTATGAAGGAAACCGAATAATTTATGAAAAATAACCATATTTTACACCCAGACGTGGGAGATAATCTTACCAAAAAAAAACGAAACTTAAAGCTTTTCATTTTACTACAAAATACCAGTATTTTTTTTATTATTTATATGGACAAGTAGCAACTATTATTGTATAATAAATGTGTATAATTATAAGTAAAGAAAGAGAGAAAAACTATGTTAGATAATCACGATAACAGAAATTTATCTGATGTATTTAAAGAATTACAACAAATACAACAATCTCAAACTGTTGCAACAACTAGACAGCATAAAAATAGAAAAACACCAAAAGCAAAAAGAAACTTTGCTTTTCGTTTTCGTATGCACAATCCTTATAAAAACGCTGACTTACAACTTTCCCACATTATTGTAGGATGTAGTATTTTAATTATTGGACTAGCTGTTTTCTTTCCAAAAAACACTTCCTTTACGCAAAGTTACGCTAAAGAAGAAAATCTGGAAGCCATTTCAGAATATGAATTAAATCGTCATCGTTTAAATATACAAAGCATTATATCTGAAAATGCTGATATTGACCGAGTAAAAGAACAGATCACGGAAGAAAGAGACATTGAATTTGTAACAGAATATACCAACAATCCTACCCTTCCAAAAAGTGAAGAAATTGTAACCCAAGAAGGTAGTCTGGGAAAAGAAAATGTAACAGCTATTAAAACTTATGAAAATGGGAATTTTGTAGAAGAAATTATATTGAGCAAAGAAAAATTAGTCGAACCAGTTTCAAAAATGATTGATATTGGTACTTCTGAATTCTTAGCCAAACATAAAGTACATATTGGTGACATCATGTATTTTGTAACTACTGCTAATTTAAAGGAATCTCCTGAAGATTCTGCCAAAGATGTAGCAGAAGTAAAACACAATTTAGATGTTAAATTATTAGAATTACCAAGTGAAGAATGGTGTAAAGTTTCTTTTGACAATATAGAAGGCTATATTAAAACTTCTAATCTAACTTCTTCTTACTCTACACCAAATATTATAGAGAAAAATCGAATTCAAAGAATTCTAATTAAAGTGAATATTGATATGGAATTAAATAGAACTAGCGGATTGACGTTAAATGATTATAAGAAAATATTTACTGGTATTTCAAACGATAAAAATAAAATATTCCAAGATAATTATACTGCTTTTTATAATGCGGAAAAGAAATACAATATTAATGGTATTTTCCTAGCATCTATTGCTATTCATGAAAGCAATTGGGGAACATCACAAATTGCTAATGATAAGAAAAACCTATTTGGCTATGGTTCTTATGATGCTACACCTTATGAATCTTCTTTTGAATTTGAAGATTATGCAGAAGGAATCGAAACGGTTGCTAAATCTTTAGTAAAATATTATCTAAATCCATCTGGTACTAAAATTTATGATGGTGAATCTGCTGCTGCTTGGTATTACAATGGCCCTACTTTAAAAGGCGTTAATACAAGATATGCAAGTGATCCAGAATGGAATGAAAAAGTATTTAAGTATATGGAAACTTTATATAATAGGCTTCAATAGAAAAGGAATGATTTTAAATATGAAAAAGTTAAAATTGAAAAATGAAAGATTGGTCTTTACTATCTTAATTCTAGTTTTATTTGTCGTTTTTCTACTATATTACAATTTGGTATTTTCAGTTGTATTAGCTAGAAATACTTTTGCGAATGAAATGATAGAAATTTCAGACCAAAATGAATCACCTATTTTTACGATACAGAAAGTATTGTTATATAGTAGTGCCAATGCCATCGACAATTCAGAAGATCAATCTTTAAGAGATATGAGTATTAATCAATATACTGATATTTCTATCTATATTGATAATATTAGTACTATTTCTGAGTTAACCGATGAAAATACAATTAAAGAACTTTATATTGATAATATAGTAGCAACTTCAACAGCTGATAGAGGTACTAAAATTTTAAATTATAAAAGTCCTTTAGATTTTGGTAAATATAAAACGATAGAAAGCCCTGAAAACAATAGAATTAATTTTAATATTGTTAACACTAATTCTGAAAATGAAAGTAATGATTATACCAATCCTACTTTCTATACGGATTGTTCCAATCCTATTTCTTTAGGATATATGAATCAAGATATTGTGACTAATTACGCTGTTTCTCAAGATGCTAATACCGTTTCTTTTAATGGCAAGGTTTTAAAAGAAGCAAATGTTAACTTAGAAGATATTAATTATACTTTGACTTTTAAAATTCATATTGTTAATAACTTAAATCAAAAATTTGTTTATAATATGAAGTTAGATGTTAACTTAGATGATACCAATGGTGGTATTTACAACGGTTATGTATTTAGAGGAAAAAATACAAGTGGTAGCGAATATAGATTTTTTAAAGAGATTTAGGTAGCAACTAAGTCTCTTTTTCATATGATACATTGAGGTGTTTGATTTGGGATCTTGTGAATTTGTTAGTTTTATTACTTCTCTTGCTTGTGTTATTGCAAAGGATAAATCTCCAGATGAATTAAATTTGCTAGGTTCTATGTTCTCCCAATTAGGTGATACTTTAAATACTATTGCTGCTTCTAAATCTTGTGAATAATTTACATTTTTTATATTACTCTTTCTTTTTCAATAAAAACATTAAAAATCACCTTTTTAGAGTTAAAATTTGTCCACAAAATCAACTTAATTAAAGCTATTTTTTTACAATAATAACTTCTCCTTCATTCTTTTTAGCTCTTTTATAATAAATTGGTGTTCTTTGCTCTTGATTTAATTTCCTTAGCTTATTAATAGCTACATTAAATGCTGTTTCTATATTTTGTTGTGTATTATATAAATCTTTTAATATTTCAAGTTCTCTATACTCATATTTGCAATTGTGTCTTTCTACTAAACATTCAAACATCTTATCTGTACATTCTCTTTTTTCTTTTGCCGACATTGTTTTATAGTTATTTAATATATCATGTTCGATATCACTTCTTAATTTGTCTTGTTCTCCCACATTTTCATAAACTATGTTGCATCTCTTATTTGCTTCTATCAGTATTTTATTTAATTCTTCCAATAATTCTAATGATTTCATCTATTTCTCCTCTCTCTAATCAAAATAATTTACCTTGTTTATTCTTTAATTAATTTTTACTAGATTTTTTGTAGATTAACTATACAATATTTATTTTTAAAATACAAGCGAACAAAACAAAATTTTGTATATTTTTTTGTAGCTAAGTAATGTAATAAATTCAATTTACGAAGTATGCTATCAAAAAATCTAAATAAAGAACAATAAACTACTAAATAATAGGTTATTATATAAAACTTATTATTTAGTAGTTTTTAATTTATACTATAAAAATTTGCTTACATTAAAATATAGCAAATGTACAGCATATTTTATACTAAACTGTGATAATCTATGATAGGTATCTATCATGTAAAACGAAAAATACTCCCTTACAAAGAGAGTATTTATGCATTTTTTGCTAATATATGATACTTTGTGATACTCTGTACCATTTGCTTAAAATGCTAATTTCTTGGAGCGAACGTCGTAGTTATCTACAACTTTTTTCTCTCTTAACGAGTGATACAAATATCAATCAATTTTATTATTAACAATCTAACATAAATTTCTTAATTTATCAATACTTTTTTCTCAAATCCTAAAAATATTTTTAGTTTTTTAAATAATATTCTAAAATCTTCCTATCTCTTAGAACTACAAATCTAGTATCATATACATCATCATAATTAGATGGTAATAATTTATCATAACACTCTGTAATAAGTTTTAATGCTTCTTTAGGCTCTACCCATAACAGTTTAGCACCCTCATCTTTTTCTTTTTCTGTAAGATTTAGATGATGAATATCTTTTATTACTTTTGCTACAAAAATATGTGATGTTTGCTTTAAATTTTGTACACTCTTATACTCTTCAGTTGTTCCTAATTGTTGTATAATTTCTATTTCACAACCTGCTTCCTCCAATACTTCTCTTTGAAAAGCTATTTTTGGATCTTCGTCCCCTTCCATTCCTCCACCTACAAGTTTATATTCATTTTTATTACTTTTATTTTGTAAAGCAATTTTTCCATCTTCTTTTAGTACAATTCCTCTTGCTGCTAGTCTTATATTACAATTATTCATTTCTTGTGGAGCTATTCCAAAATCTTTATCTGTTAATTTAAATAATAAACCCATATTTTTTCTCCTCTTATAATATTATTATGTGCATATTTTAACATAATTTTTAAAAATATTCAAATAAAAAATGTAATTGTATATTTGGATACGTTCTTGTATTTGCATTTTACATAAAATTGTAGTATAATATAAATGTAGTACAACACCATTAGCAAACAATAAAAGGAGGATAAACTATGGCTATTTTATTTGAACTTAAAGGGAAAGAGGCAATTTTCGATATGGAAGAATTTTGTCGGCTCAAGGACGAATTAACTTATGTCGGTCGGTTTGCCACTAAGGAAACATCTAAGGTAATTCAGGGAACGATTATTCAGTACAATGGTAAATTCTACACAACTGAAATACCTTTTCGCTCAGGATTCGGTAGCAGTCCTGCAGACGAGGAAGGTATGGTAACAACATCTGTAGAGCTGTTTAATACTGATTACGTTCCTGAAGAATGCAAACCATTGAGCGATTGCCCAATACATCTCAACATCTGGGATGTTTCCGTCGATGACGAAGGACCGATTGGCAGTTATGCTTTTTACAGCAACCAGTTGGAAGAAGCTAAGGAAGTTGTAAATGGTAACAAGGACGTTGACATCTTCATAGACGGCGTACAGATTGCCAGAAAAGATTTCCTTGAGAGCTAAAAGTTCTCCTTGCAGGTTAATATGACCTGTACAACAAATCCCCTCTAAGTATGATAAGATTTAATCAGACCTAGAGGGGATTTTTATGTTATTTTAAAATCTTTATATTATTAAATAAATATAATGCAACTTTATTTTGTTCCGTTGTCTGCATTTCCATAAGTTTAGACATTGCAAACATTACAATTTTATACTTTCCAAAATTTATAAGTGTAGTTCTATATTCTTCATCTATGCTCTTTAGCATATAATCAAACTTTTCAAAATTTTCCTTAGTATTATATATAAGACCAGTCCACTCGCTTTGGCTCATACAAATTGCTAATCTTAGTTTATCTTTAATATTCATATCATTTATCATATCTATCAAATATTTTACTTTATCATTATACATATTCAATTTTCCTCCTTTTAAAATCTAGTATCATTATTTTTCTTTTTATTCTTTGTTTGCTTGTTTTCATCAGGTATAGTTACTTTTCTAGCAATATTATTTGCAATTTCATTATCATTGTTATCAAATATTCCGTTCTTGTATAGGTCATCACTTACAATTTTATAGTTACTATCTTTATCATAGCAAATTCTTTTATGAAAATGGTTCATAATACTATGCCAAAACCCTTTAAATCTCTGTAATTCTTGTTTTAGTTTTTCTTTTTCAGCTTGTAATCTTCCTATAATTTTATCTTTAGTAGAAAGTTCATTTTTCAAACTGCCGATTTCATTATCTTTTAGTTCTATTTCATATTTAAGTGAACAATTTTCTTTTTCTATTTCAAAAGCAGAATGTTCAAAATCTTTAATTGCCATATTCAAGTCATTGACACTTCTTACTGTCTGGGTTATATCTTTTACATCTTCTGTATAGTTTTTAATTTTCTGGACATCCTCGCTTGAAATAACCATATTATTTTTATTCATCAAAGTAGGCTTTAAATTATCTAATATTGTATTTATATCTTTACTAGAATTATCAAGTTCTCTAGTTTGAATATTTGCTTTTTCAAGTTTCTGTTCTTTTTTAGCTAGTTGTTTCTTGATTTCTCTATAATTTCCCATTTCCTTAACATTTATGTCTTGATTTCTGCCTTTTTGCTTTTCTTTTAGTCTAGTATTAACTTCATAAAACTTATTATATGACTTAATACAAGCATTTCTCATTTTATCTTGTATTTCAGTAAGTGTTGCCTTTGTAAATAACTTACTTTTTCCTACTTGCTTTTTCATTCCTCTAGTGCAATTTGTAGTTACTGGAACACCTACAATGTGCATATGTGGAGAAACTTCATCAAAATGTATTGTAGCATTTGCTATCTTAAAATCTGGTACAATTTTCATTAAGTCTTTTACTTGCTCATTATATACATCAACCATTTTAAATCTATATCTTTCGTCTTTATCATTCCAAAAATCCATATCTCCAAGTTCTATTATAATTTCACAAGCTACATCATTTTGAGATTCACATACTTTTTTGAAATAATCTTTGATTTTTCTATCTTCACGAGTTTGCTTATTGTTATATTCAATTTTTGCTTGTTCAAATTCGTCTAAATATACTTGTTTTACATCATTTACAATATCATTTGTTCCATATATAGTTCTAATCAATTCTATTTGATTATCATAATCTCTTAGATTGTGTCTATTTACATCTGATAAATCTTTTGCAGTTTGAATTGCATTATTTGATAGAGAAGTAGTACCAGATACATTTTCTTTTGCAACTTTCTTTGCTAATTTACTTTTGTTTTTATCACTACCCAAGTGAAAAGAATATGCTAATTCTTGCTCCATAAAATCCCTCCTTTGAAATTTCTTCGTAGCACAGGACTTCGTCTTGACTGAAGTCCTAACCCCCTATATGTTATGACATACTATCATAACATGGGGGCTCTGCGAGGCAATAAATTTTATCTCACAGGCTACAATTTATCAAATTAACTCGCTACAAAATTTATATTTGCTAATCGCAAATATAAATTTGTTCTCGTTAATTTGTTGTTGCAACATAGTAAATTATTTTTATATAGTTGCAACAATTATTCTGCTTTTTCTTCGCAGAATTTTACTGGCTTAACACCTACTGAAATAGGTATAGGCTCTTTTGTATAAATTACACTTGTATTTGTTTCATCTGGTATATAATCAAATGCAGTATCTATTTCTTGCATTTGGAATTTATCTTCTTCACGAATATATATAATTCCAAATTCATAAGTTTCCATTTTATTATCTGGATCTAATTTGTAATAATCTTCTAATGGGAACACTCTGACAATAGCACTATTGTCTTCAGCAAAGTTAAAATAAAACATTTGGCTTTGAACATAGTATGTTGCTTCAGTATAACCAACATCATAGTATTGTCTTAATCTCATTATTATTTCTCCAACTTCTTCCTCTGGCAAATAATTACTAAATCTAACACTACCAAGCACATTACCTAATATCATAGGCTTTGTAGTATCTATATAACCATTATCATATAATTCTTGACAAGGTTTACAAATTGAGTCTCTAAAATTGATTTGTGTTACAACAACTTCATCACCAACTAAAGCAAGTTCTATATTATCTACATATTTCATTATTAGTTCTGCTTGTTCTTGCCTTGTATAATCTTTCCAAATTTTAGTTCTTGCTTGATATTCTTTTTCTAGCTTAACTTTGTTTATAAAGTCAATGTCCCTTTTTAATAAAATGTCTTTTGGTGTAAATTTTAGTTCTTCGGTGCAATCAGTAGTTTCTAGTTTATTTTCTAGTTCACTTATTGCATTTTCAACTATTTTCTTTTCTTCGTTATATTCCTTTAGTTCAAATACTCCATTAATATATGCTTTTTTAATTCTTTCCAGTTTACTATTTTGTTCTTTTATTTCTTTTTCTAGCTGTTCTTTAGGCTCGTCAAATTTTTGCTTTATCATAGGCAAGAAGAATTGATTTACAACAGAGTCATACTCTACTAATTCACTAATGAATTGATTAAAATAATCGTTTATCACTTTTTCTTTAAATTCAATTTTACAATCATTACAATAATAGTAGAAATAAGCATTACCATTTTTCTTTGTAGTTGCTTTGCCACCTAGTATTCTGTTACATTTAGGACATTTCAATTTCTGTAAGTATAAATATGTCAATGTTCTTTGATAGCTTCTTGAATTTTTCTTTTTCTGCACTTGACAGTCTGACCACATTTCTTTTGAAATAATAGGCTCTACAACATCTTCATAATAAGTTGGGTGTTTAGTATTCTTTCCGTGAACAAAATCCCCTTTATATATTTCATTTTCTAAAATACCAACAATAGTTGAATCTCGCCAATTTTCTTTTCCTAATACCTTTTCTTCATTTAACACATTACTTATCTTTTTATAAGATAAACCATTGTAATACATATCAAATATTCTAATTACAATATCTTTGGTAGTGTAATCAATTACTAGCTTTTTATTTTCACGTTTATATCCAAGTGGTGCAACGTGAGGAATATGTCCTTGTTTTATAGCACCTGCTAAACCTATTTTTGTTCTTTCACTTGTTCTTTCTATTTCATTTTGACTAACACTCATTAAAAGTCTTGAAATCATCTTGCCATTTGCACTTGTAGTATTTATTTCATCATTTACACAATCTAAGTAAGCATTATTGTCATCTAAGAAAGTCATTAGATTTTCCCAATCATAGATACTTCTTGTTATTCTATCTAGCTTTAGAGAAACAATAGTATTTATCTTTTTAGCCTTTATATCACTTTTTAATCTTTCAAAATCTGGTCTATGATTACCAGTTTTTGCACTTATTCCAGCATCTTCGTAATAATCTACTATCTCATAGCCTTTAAATTTGCAAAAACTTTCTAATCTTTCTTTTTGCTCTGGCAAACTAAATCCGTTCTCTTGCTTGTTCATCTGTTGAAACTCTCATATACAATCCACATTTTTTCTTTTCTTCGTTCAATTTTCAAACCTCCTTAATAAAACAAAAAGAGACATCAAAGTACACGAGTACCGTTGACATCTCTTAAATCCATTTATCATAAACTAAAATAAATAATGCAATATAATATAATTTTTTCAAAGTACTCATAATTATATAGCTTTTGACGGACAGCTATATTTAATTAATTGCCTATATTATATCACGATTTTAAGAAATGTCAAATTTTTACAATTATATATTTTTCAAATATTCTTCTAATTCTGATAATTTAATCTTTTTAGTTAAGTTAGAGATATACACATCATTAGAGTAATTAAAAACTAAAAAAGTAATATTCTTAATAATCACTCTATGTGGCTCGATATATGTAAGATTTGTTCTCTCTAATTTTCTAATACTGCCATTGATAAAAGTAGGAGTAACTTTAGAAAACTCACATATAAATTCTAGCCTTTGTTTTAGACATT
>CANPNZ010000011.1 GCA_947575605.1 uncultured Clostridium sp. | reverse complement strand
GGTGAACTTTTCATCAGATATTCTCTTAGGGTGATCTTATCATAAATTAATCACACTAAAAAAAATAAGGGATTGTATTATGAAAGAAAATAGTGTATAATAGGCAATAGAAACGGAGTGGTATCGAAGTGGTCATAACGAGCTACACTGGAACTGTAGTAGTCGCGAATAGCGGCCCGTGGGTTCGAATCCCACTCACTCCGCCAAATAAATATAATTAGAATGCTATCCATATTTATGAAAAAGCAATAAAAGCGTGTTACTTGTCCAAAATTTGTCCAAACAATACTTATTTTTCTAAAGAATTTAAGATCCAATTAATAACCTCATTTTTAATCATAAAGTATTCTTTTTCCTCAAATTGCATATTAGAAATGCAATATTTTTTATTCGCAATATGGCTACAAAAAAGGCACTCATGTAAATTACTACAATCTTGTATAAAAAAAGAATTACTAATCGTATTGGAACAGATTACATTATAGCTATTAGTACAAGAAGTCGAATCATCTACACGTAAGCAAAATCCAGAATCAGCCGTTCTTTGAGAGGCAATTGTAGATTCACAATTAACTGCTCCATCACAAAATACAATATTTTTACTACGGTGACAATCCGAACAGTGAAAAACATTTTCACATTTGTAAACAGGATCACTTTGAGCCACATTAATACAATCATATTGTCTTTCCGTTGTGGTATAATTGATTTTTTTCCAGATATCAAGGACATCTTTCAGATTCTTTACATCTTGTTTAGGAAGCATCCAGCCTTTTTGCTGATCATAGGTTCTCATATTGGTTTGTGTAATAAAAAGATTACTATGCAAAATTTCTGTCCAAGTTTCTTGCCCAGTTAAACTATCTGTTACTTTTTTAGGAAGTTTGATATCAAAAGCAAACTTAGAAAAGATAGTTTCTAAGGGAACAGGATTTGGTTTTTCAAATATCATTTTAAAAGTTTGATTAACAATTTCAAGTGCTTGTTTTTTATCCATGACTTTCTACCTCTTTTCTACCAGTGGATTGTGAATACATAAGAGACATAAGTGACTCCATAGAATCCCCAATTTGAAACGATATGTTTTTTTCGGGTAAAGATTTTTCCGTAGGGGGTTCTTTTATTTTGAACTCTTTTAATAAGGGATCCGTTCTTAAAATTTGATTCATTCTCCTTCTAGGAGAAGGGACAAATTCTAAAGTTTTTGCTTTAAAAGCGGGAAGAGGAACACCATTACTACTGACACGTACAATACATTCACGATTTTTTAATTCGGTTAGCATTTTTAATTTTATTTTGTAGGAATTTCGGACTGCTAGATTCATATGCATATTATTTTCTAATAACATAGCATCTGACTTGGAAACGCGAAAGACATAGAAGTTAGATACATTGGCAAAAATCGCATTTCGTAACTCTTCTGTAATTTGTGTAAAATATTGTTGTATTAAAATTAAAGAAAGGTTATATTTTCTAGCTTCTGCTAAAAATCTACTTAAAATAGGATTTTCTATTAGGGCTACTTCATCAATTACTAAAATAATGTGTTCTTCATAGCTATAAGATTGGATCAGTTCTAGTAATTGTTGCATAACAAGTCCAGATATGGTTTTTGTTACTTTTTGGCCTAAGATTGCTTGATCCAAAGAAAAGATAGTAAGAAAGTTGTCTTTGATAATATCTTTTACTTGTGGTTTTAAGCCCTCTTTTTGAAAAGCAGGAAGTAGCTCCATCTCATCAATAAAAGAGATAATTGGTGCAATGGCTTCTTGATAAGAATTTGATTTCAACTCATTAAAGTCAGTTAAAAAGAAATTCAGGATACTTTCTGGCAGATTTGTTTTATGTTGGTTAATAAGGTTATTTCGATATTCCATTTCTAAAATCAATTTTCTTAAGTTAGTAAAATTTAGACAATTTGTTTCCATTAATAGATGAACACTATGCCTTAATACTCTTTCTAATCTAGAATTGAATTGGTCAGCCATCAAAGTTTGAAATAGTGATAAAATTAATTCAACTGAAGAAAGAATGTCTTTTTTAGGCGAATTCATAAATAAGTCACTACTATTGTCAAGACTTTTAAAATCAATTACTTTTGTATTATCTAAACCACCAATTTCTTTTTCTAAAGCGGCATGGGGATCGATAACAACAACTTTATAATTGGCGGAAAATGACGCTTCATGATTCATATTAGAGATAATAGAACTAGCTAATTTTGATTTTCCTGTTCCACTTGATCCTATAATAATAGAATGATTGTCAAAGTCAAAAGTATTTTGTGATAAGTAAAAGTCATCTGCTAAATAAGGAAAAGTATCTATTTTCAAAATAGCATTATGTTTTTCACTTCTTAGTAAAGGTAATGCTTTTTGAATATCTAAATATTCATTTTCATATTTTAGATAAAAGAAACGTGTATAAATAGAAAAATCAATACTAAAAAAATCATGAGGAATAACGAAAAGTGCTTTTCTTTGAATCATTTTTCTTTTATTTGCTTTTTCAAAAAATAGGCGAGTTTTGGTAAAAAAATGATTTTTTCGATAACTAAAGATACACATTTTAGCTAGTTTCAGTTCTTGTTTACGAGAAGATTCTACTTTATCAAAAATATCTAATACATTTTTTTCTTTATTAGTTAGAATAAAAGGTCTTCCTTTTCTACTGGTGAAGTCCATTAATTCATCTTCTGTAATATCTAATTTTTTAATCATAAAATTTCCTAAGGAATTAATAATAGGAGGTAAGATACGAGAAGTTTGACAGAAAAAATGCACTTCGTTTAATTCTATTTTGGCATACATGGTCCAACTTCTAAATAAACCATTTAGTTTAGAAATAGCATTTAATAAATCAAGCCAAGCTTGTGGTTCGATGTGTTCTTCTGTTAAAATGATTTCAGATAAAATTTTTTCTTTCATATTTATACAATCCTTTCCTAAAATGTGAATTCAATTTGAAATTATTATAACAAAATAACATAAAAAGAAACTGACTTTTTACTATAAAAAAAAGTCAGTTGTATCCATTAATCTTCAATAGGAACTAAAAATTCAGTAATGTCATCATGATAGTATTCTAATTCTGGGAGAGGTCGAATGTTATACTGGCTGCTTGGTAAAAAGGATAAGTAGAATTTTTGTGACATTTCTTGAATTATTTTAGGTTCGAAGGAATGGATAGAAAGAGATATCCATTTACTTTTTGGTATGGTATATTTTTTAAATTCTGGTATTTCCTTTTTATATAAAACCCAGTATTCTAAATGTGGTGTGGTATATCGATCTTCTATCGTATCTTTATAAACGATCATGCCATAGTCAATGTAACCATATAAATCAAAATACTTTTCATATATTTCTTTTAAGAATAAAGGGATTTCTTTTCCAATGTTTTCATGTGTGGTTTCAAATCCTTTACCATATAAAACCAGTTCTTCTTGTTCAATAATGCTATATTCAAATTTTTCATTTCTATCGTCTATGTTTTCATTAAAATGTAATTTAGGGTAAAGTTTTAATTTTTCAGGGTTATTTTTTATTTGACTTGGCTTGATGCCATGAAATTTTTCAAAGGCTCTTGAAAAAGAGGTTGGGTTTTCATATTGATATTTTAAGGCGATATCTATTATTTTGGCATCTGTTTTATATAAGTAAAACCCAGCTTCTGATAATCTTCTTTTTCGAATGTAATCAGAAACAGAAATATTGCAAAGTAAAGAGAATAAACTTTGCATAGTGTATTCATTGACTCCTAAAAATTGAGCTAGTTTTATATAGGATATGTCTTGGTCTAAATTTTGTTCAATATAGGCTATCATTTGGTTTAAAGATTGGTAGATGTTCATAATAGGATTCCTTTCTAATAATACTTATATTATACAGTAAATAATAGATTTTGTAAAATATAATGAAAAGTCTAAACTAATTGACAGTAAAATAAAACATTGATAAAATAGTCATAATAAAAATTAAAATAAGAATGTAGAAAGGACAAAAGAAAAATGAAAATTAATATGAAAAAAGCAACAAACATAAAGGAAAAAAGAAATAATAGCAAAGGTATTACACTAATAGCTTTAGTAATTACCATTATTGTATTATTAATTTTGGCAGCAGTAAGTATTGCAACCTTAACAGGGGAAAATGGGATTTTAACCAAAGCGACGGATGCCAAGAAAAATACAATAATAGAAGAAGAAAAGGAACAAATTAAGTTAGCTTATAGTGCATCGTTAACCAAAAAAGATTATGACGGTATTATTATAGTAGATGAATTGAATCATGAATTAGAAAATTTGAATGTTGAAGCCATAGCAAGTGGGGATAATCCAATTACAGTAACATTTAGTAAAACTGGAAATATTTATACAATAGATAATAAAGGAATCATAACTGGTCCTGAAACTTCAGAAATAGATCCATTTATAACAATGGAAGAAGCAAGAGAAATAGAAAAATTTGAAAAGAATACAAAGGTAAAAGATCAGTATGGGAATAAAATAGTAATACCAGAGGGATTTAAAATAGCAAACGATTCTGCAGATGATGTGACAGGTGGTGTTGTAATAGAAGATATAAGTTATGAAGAAACAAAAGGAAGTCAATTTGTGTGGGTACCAGTGGGAGAAATATATACAGCACAAGAACATACAGAGGCCAATAAGAAAACAATAAAACTGGGAAGATATAATTTCGCAGAAGATGGAACTCCGACTGCTTATTCTGGAAATTTTAAAGAAGAAAATGTAAACGATACAGCAAATTTATTGAATTATGGAAATAGTATAGCAAAAAATATCGAAGAATTTAAAACAAGTGTAGGAGATAATGGTGGATATTATATTGGAAGATATGAGGCAAGAACAGGTGTGGAAAGAACAGCAAAAACAGATGATAATGGATTAGCACCAGTAACAGTAAGAGAAAATGACTATATATATAATTGGGTAACACAATTACAGGCAGCAGATTTGAGTAAGAAAATGTATGTAGGAAAAAACTTTACAAGTGATTTGATTAATAGTTATGCATGGGATACAGCAATTGTATTTGCACAAGTTTTTGATAATAGAAATGATACAAGCAAACCATATGCAAGACAAAATAGTTTAAATACTACTTTTGCAAAACAGGGAACTAATAATTTATCAAATACAGCAAAGCAAGATAAGGTATGCAATATATGGGATATGGCAAGTAATGAGTGGGAATGGACAACAGAAACCCATGTAGATCCTTCTAGCCCTTGTGTAATTAGGGGAAGTGGATATAGTTATAGTAGTACTTATTATACCAGTTCTCAAGACTACTATGATACCATTTATGCTAATAGTTTCGAAACTTTCCGTTTAATACTTTATTTGTAATCCAATACAGAAAATAAGAGGTTGCTTCTATCAATAAAAAGGGTTATAATAGAAGGAGAAAAGTATTAAAAGAGGGATAATTATGAACATAGGATTTACCATTGGAAAATTTGCTCCATTACACAAGCGGGCATCAATATTTAATAGAAAAAGGAATAAGTGAAATGGACAAGTTTTATGTGATTATCTATGAAACAACAGTAACACAAATACCAATTGAAACAAGAGCCAATTGGATTAAGCAAATTTATCCAGATATCCATTTAATTTATGCTAAAAATCCACCAAGTCAATATGGACTAGACGAAGAAAGTGTAAAGACACAGACAGATTATTTAAAAGAAATATTAAAAGGAATAGAGGTAACCCATTTTTATAATAGCGAAGCATATGGGAAATTTGTAGCAAGAGATTTAGGAATTAAAGAAGTGCAAGTAGATCGAAAAAGAGAAAAGTTTCCTATTAGTGGAACAGCCATCCGAAAAGAAATCAAAAAGAATGAAAATTATGTTGAAAAGATCGTATATAAGGATATGAAAGAAGTTTAGCTTTTTAAGTTCTAAACTTCTTTTATGTTATCTTAATAAAAACTTTAGACAAAATTAAGAAAAAATCAATAGGATTTAACATAGACTTGTGTTAGAATAAAAAAAGAGATTGAGAAACAATGTCCATTGGGGACGGTTCTTTTTGGTCAAGTGTCCATTAGGGACGGTTCTTTTTGGACATTGCTTTCAAAAATTAATTCTTAATAAATGTGTTTGATCAGCAATGTCCAAAAAGAACCGTCCCTAATGGACACTTGACCAAAAAGAACCGTCCCCAATGGACATTGTTTCTCAAAAGAAAGGGGAAAGAAATGGAGAAAATTGTATTAAAGTGTGAAAACTTAAACAAAAAATTTGGTAAAAAACAAATTCTAAACAATGTTTCTTTCGAAATGGAAGAGGGAGATATTCTAGGATTTATTGGACCAAATGGGGCAGGAAAAACGACTACCATAAAATTAGTATTAGGGCTGCAAAGTTTAACGAGTGGAAAAGTTACCATCAATGGTTATGATCGAGAAAGTCAATTTACAAAGGCAATTGAAAAAGTAGGAGCTATTGTAGAAAATCCAGACTTATATATGTATTTATCAGGTTATGAGAATTTAAAATTAATTGCTAATTTATATCCAGGAATTACGCAAGATAGGATAGACGAAGTGGTAAAACTGGTTAAGTTAGAAAATAGGATTAAAGATAAGGTCTCTAAATACTCCTTAGGTATGAGACAAAGATTAGGAATTGCACAAGCTATTTTGCATAGCCCCAATTTATTGATATTAGATGAACCAACCAATGGATTAGATCCAGAGGGAATTAAGGAGATGAGAGAGCTTTTATTAGCATTAGCTAAACAAGAAAAAATGGCAATTTTAATATCCAGCCATAATTTAGCTGAATTAGACAATTTGTGTAATAAGGTATGTATTATTAAAAACGGAGAGATTATTGAAACAAGTGATATTTCAGGTATAAAAAAAGAAGCAGGTAAACAATTTAAAATATTTGAAGTAAATGATGTAGAAAAAGTAAAAACATTATTACCAAATGCGATTAGGATAAACCAAAAACAATTCAAATTAGACATACCAAAAAAAGAAGTAGCAGAGGTGATTGTAAAATTGGTAGAAAATCAAATTAAAATTTATGAAGTAAAAGAAGAAGAAAAATCATTAGAACAAGCATTCTTTGAAAAGACAGGGGGGAATATCATTGAGTAAATTAATTAAAAATGAATTAACAAAAATTTTTAAAAAGAAAAGTATTTATATTACATTATTGGTTATTTTAGCTTTTGTGATTTTAACCAATTGTATCTATAAATTTTTCTTCCATACAGGAAGTTATGATGAATATGGTGATAATTATATTAAATATGTAAAAGAAGAAATAGCTAAATTAGATCCTAACAAACCAAGTGATACAAAGATGTACATTGAGCTTAAATCTAATTTAGATGTTTATGATATGATGCAAAAATATGAAAAAGATAGTTGGCAAAGAGATATCCTATCTATGCAAATGATTGGTTATGTGAGTGAAAAAAATACCTATTTGTATGGTGAGAATAAAGACGCTAAAAAAGTATCAGAAATAGAAGAAACGATACAAAAAGTGCTTAAAAGATTAGAGGAAGGAGATTGGAAATATTTTGCACAAGAAGAATTAGAACAAGCCAAAACAGAATTAAGTAATTTAGAAGAACAACAAGCTAATACACAAGATAAGCAAGATTTAATGTCATTAGAAATGGCCATTAAAAATGCCAAAATAGACAAAGAAGTAGCGCAAATGCGATTGAGTAAAGAAATTCAATATGGAAATGGTTTTAGAAATAGAGCTTTAAATGGGTATAAAAGTGAAGCAAAAAACATTATCAATATGGAAAGTGAAACACAAGAACTAGAATATAGCCAGAAGAAAGAATATAATGATAGCTTAGAAAAAAGAGAAGTGAATCGATACATTTTAGAAAATAATGTAGATATTAATAAGGAAAATAATATTAGAGGCATTTTAAAAAATTTATTTAATGAATATGGATTATTTATTATTGTTATGATTGTTATGATAGCAGGAACAATCGTAAGCGAAGAATTTAACAAAGGGACCATTAAGTTATTATTAGTAAAACCATATAGCAGAAATAAAATCCTACTAGCTAAGTTTATAACAGTTTTGATTATGATTTTATTTACTATCTTGGCAGTAGTAGTGATGGAATTAATAGTAGGTGGCATTGTTTTTGGCTATGATAGTTTATCTGTACCTATTTTGGAATACAATTTTACAACACATACATTAGAAAGTATGAATGTATTTACTTATTTAGGAATAATGGTTATGACTCAATTACCCAAATTAGTTTTATTAGCAACTCTTGCTTTTGCTTGTAGTACTTTATTTACGAATAGTGCAGTAGGAATTGCCATTCCTTTATTAGGCTATATGTCAGCAGATATGATTAATATGTTGGTGATTCAATATAAAGTACAGTTTATGAAATTGTTTGTTAGTTTGAATTGGAATTTTGAGGAATATCTATTTGGTAATTTGCCAAGTATGGAAGGAATGACCTTCGGTTTTTCAACGATTGTTTGCATTTTATATTTTATAGTAATGATAGTACCTACTTTTATTACTTTTAGAAAGAGAAATATTAAAAATATTTAAGTTTAAGAGTTTTTGTTTTAAGTTTCGACTTTTTGCAAGTGAAGGCTATCCTATATAATTTTTTTACACTTTGTGTGTCGCGACCACCAAAAATAAAGAAAAATTGGTTGGTTGCTCCAATCGCACTCGCACAGATCGTTTGGTCGCTTACTGAGTAGTTTCAAAAATTATATAGGATAGCCTTTACTTGCAAAAAGTCGAAACTTAAAGTTTTGGTATGTTGAATTATGTATTAAAATGGTATATAATGGTGGCATAAAAAATAAGGGGGAATAAAAATGCAAACAAAAATTATTGGAGAAACATTACCAGCAGTTATTTGCAAACTACAAAAAGGAGAATCCATCTTAACTGAAAATGGCGGAATGAGTTGGATGGATAATGGGATTGCCATGAAAACAACTACCAATGGTGGAATTATGAAAGGAATCGGAAGAGCTTTTGCAGGAGAATCACTTTTTATGAATGTATATACAGCGGAACAAGATGACGTAGAAATTGGCTTTTCATCCTGTTTTCCGGGACAAATTCTAGAATTTGATTTAAAAGAAGGAGAAACGATTATTGCTCAAAAGCGTGCTTTTCTTTGTTCAGAAAATACAGTAGATATTGCTATGCAATTCCGTAAAAAATTAGGAGCTGGATTTTTTGGTGGAGAAGGTTTCATCATGCAAAAAATAACAGGACCAGGAAAAGTATTTTTAGAAATAGATGGAACAGTTGTTAAAAAAGAATTACAAGCAGGTGAAAAATTAAAGGTAGATAATGGCTATGTGGCAGCTATGACAAAAGATGTACAATTAAACATTGAAACAGTGAAAGGAATGAAAAATATTGTATTTGGAGGCGAAGGATTATTTTTAACTACATTAGAAGGTCCAGGAACCGTATGGCTACAAACAATGCCTATTTCAAAATTATCAAGTTTATTGTATATGGGAACAGCAAGATAAAGAATATTTATTAAAAGGTTGTTATAGGCAACCTTTTTTAATTGATATTAATACAAAATAAAATTGATTCGGTATACAATCAATGTTAAAAGTAATATAATTAGAATATAACATTGTACATTAGAAAGGAATGAAAGTAGAATATGAAAGTAATATTAGTAAATGGAAGCCCACATGAAAAAGGTTGTACCTATACAGCATTAAAAGAAGTAGAAAAAACGCTTAATCAAAATGGAATAGAAACAGACATTTTTTGGTTAGGAAATAAACCGGTAGCAGGTTGTATTGGTTGTGGTAGTTGTCTAAAAACAGGAGCATGTTTTGTACAAGATAAAGTGAATGAATTTTTAGCAAAAGTACCAGAAACGGATGGATTTATATTTGGAACACCAGTGCATTTTGCAGCAAGTTCAGGCATGTTATCTTCTTTTATGGATCGAGTTTTTTATGGTAGAAGAAATTTATTTAGTAACAAACCAGCTTCCGCCATAGCAAGTTGTAGAAGAGGGGGAGCAACGGCTACATTAGATGAAATTAATAAATATTTTGGTATTAGTAATATGCCGATTGTATCTTCTCAATATTGGAATATGGTACATGGAACAAAGCCAGAAGAAGTCAAAAAAGATGAAGAAGGTATGCAAACCATGAGAACGTTAGGAAACAATATGGCATGGCTATTAAAGTCGATCGAAGCAGGAAAAAAAGCAGGAATTGCATTACCAAAAAATGAACCAGTTATAGCTACTAATTTTATAAAATGATTTTGGGGACGGGGAAAAAATCACCGTCCTCAAAATCATTTTGAAAATTTAAGTTTCGTTTTTTGAAAATACTTGCCATCGATAAAAAATAAAGATATAATATAAAAAAATGGAAGGAATGAGGTAAAAGATGAAAACAATCTGTAAAAATATCATAAAGATCATAATCATAATAAGCATGTTATTTTTTGCGTATACTATAAATGGGCAAGTGCAAGCAACAGAAAGTGAAAATTTAATAGAAGAACCAATAGAATATTATGGAAGAAATATAGATGTCAATAACATTTCAAAAGAGGACATTTTACAAATATATGACGAAATAAGTGCGGAGTACTCACCAGAAAATATAGCAGACATGTTAGAAGAAAATGCAGAAGAAATAGAAGCACAGGGGATTAGCAAAGAACTCGTATCAGCAGGAGCTAATTTTATTAGAGAAACAGATACAGAAAGTATAAGAGAAATCATAGAAAATGACATTGATGTAGAAGATATAAAACAGAAAATAGAAAAAGGTTATACGCCAGAACAAATTGTAAGTAGCATGGTACAAGAAGCACCAAATGAGAAGAAAGTAGAAATCGCAACTAAATTATTATTATCTAATCGAATCGTAAAAACAATCATGATTGTAGCTGTTATCTTATTTATTTATGGAACGATTCTTAGATGGAGAATTTATACTAAAGCAGGAAAACCAGGTTGGGCAGCGATTGTACCAGTATACAGACAAATTGTAATGTATCAAGTTTGTGGGTTATCAGCATGGTTAATGTTATTATGGCTAGTGCCTATATTGGGATGGATAGCAATGTTTGTAATTGCTATTATGAAAAGATTTTGCTTAGCAAAAGAATTTGGAAGAGGAGCTTTATTTGGATTTGGTTTGTTGTTCTTTCCACCAATTTTTCAAACGATATTAGCTTTTCATCCCAATATAGAAAAAACATAGAAGAAAGAGTGAAATAAGGTGAACAAGACGGGAAAGATAGGAATTTTTGATTCAGGAATTGGCGGTGTTACGGTATTAGGTGAAATTGTTAAAATGTTACCAAAGGAAAACTATTTTTATTATAGTGATTCAAAAAATAATCCCTATGGAAACAAAACAGACCAAGAAATCAAACAATTATGTGATGATATTACACAGTATTTGTTAAAGCAAGATTGTAAAATAATCGTGATAGCGTGTAATACAGCAAGTGCAAAGGCAGTTCAATATTTAAGAAGAAAGTATACTCAAATACCGTTTATAGCCATAGAGCCAGCTTATAAAATGGTACATGATTATGCTTATGAGGGAGCAACTTTAGTAATGGCAACAAAAGGGACGATTAACAGTGAGAAATTTAATATATTGCTAAAGAAATTTGATAATCATAGAACTTTTCTATTACCTTGTATAGGATTAGCAGAGCGAATTGAAAAAGGAGACAAAGAAGAAATTAGAAGATATTTAAAAGAAACGATTGGTATTTATCAAGGAAAAGTAGAAAATGTGGTATTAGGTTGTACTCATTATCCATTAGTAAAAGAAGAAATAAGAGAAATATTAGGAGAAGTTCAATTTTTTAATGGAGCTCCTAATTTAGCTAGCCATTTAAAAAATGTATTAGTGGAAAAAAAACTTTTACAAGAAGGAGAAGGGAAAATAGAATTTGAAGATTCGCAAGGATTAATAGAAAAAAAAGAACGATTTTTCGAAATATTAAAAAGCGAAATAGGGGGTTGATTAGATTGAAAAATAAGGGTGAAAGAGGTTCTATTACACTATTTGTTACAGTGTCTTGTTTGTTTATTATGTTCATGTTAGTTAGTTTTGTAATCAATATGGAAAATAAGAAACAGGCACAGAGTAGAGAAATAAATCAAATTATAAGTCATTATACGGCAACAGATAATCAAATGGAAGAAATATATACTAAAATAAAGGATAAAGAGGAAGTAAAAGCTGTCAATCCAAAATAAATTTTCAAGTTTCGACTTTTTGTAAGGGAGATTATCTTATATAATTTTTTCACACTTTGTGCGAAAGCAACCTACCAAATTTAAAGAATATCTGTCGGTTGCTCCAATCGCACTTGCATAGCTCGTTTGGTCGCTTACGCAGCGTTTCAAAAATTATATAAGATAATTTTCCTTACAAAAAGTCGAAACTTGAAAAAATAAATTACCTTGAATTGACAACGTTGTTCTTATAAATATTTTTTTAATTGTTCTACGGTATTTTCTTGAAATTGAACAAACTCTGTTAAGATATTTTTTACAGGTTGATCGGTATCAGGGTTATGATTCAAAAGTTTTACTCCTTTAATAATTCCCATATTGGTACCCTGTAACATCATCTCAGCAATTTTAGAATTGCTTTTATCGTCCATTGTGTTAAATTCAACACTCATCCATCCCATTGCTTTTTGCATAGGATTTAATTCTTTGGGAAAATCATCGTATTTGGTTAATTCATTATTTACTTTATTTAAAATATCATTGTATTTATCGTATTGAAATTTTAAATCTTTTTTAAATTCGTCATCTTGGATTTTTTCAGAAACATTAGAAATAGAATCCATTCCCATTTTGATTCCTTTGTTAACTTCATTTAAAATATAGCCAGGACTATCCATATTCACTCCTCCTTTAATTTTTCTTAATATAACCAAAAAAAGAAAAAATTATGCTTGTTGTTTTTCCTTTTTTTATGTTACAATAAGTCTAAAAAGAAAGAAGGAGAAAAATATGTGGTTACATTGGTGCATATTATCAACAGTAATAAGTGGCTTTACAGCAATAGCGGTAAAAAAATCATCCAATAATGATTCGAAAAGGATGGTAATTACTGGTTTATTTGTGTATCACCTAATTATGATAGTAACAAGTCTATTGATTCATCCAGAATTTATAACTAAATTAAATGGGGAAGATTGCCTAGAAATGTTGCCAGGATTAACAATGCAAGCAATTGGCTTTTATTGCTTTATTTCTTCTATTAAATATGGAAAAGTAGCTATAACAACACCTATTCGAAAGTGCAATGTTGTAATGGTATTTATATTAGGAATTTTTGTTTTAAAAGAAGATTGTACAGTTTTACAAGTGATTGTCTCTGGGATTTTGATTTTCTTATCCATTATAATAGGGAAACAAAAAAATGATAATACTATAATAGATAAAAAATTAGAAAGGAAAGCTATTCTTTTTGCTTATGGATATGTAATATGTAATGGGATATCTAAAACCTTAAATAAGGTATATGTTACACAATTTGAAAATCCATTATATGTGGTTTTTACCTATGGAATAATCACAATAATAGCTGTACTAATTTATTGTCTGGTAACTAAAAAATGGGATTATATAGATATCAGAAAAATTAATAATAGAGGATATTTTTTATTGCAATCATTGTGTGATGCTTCTTCTTCTATTTTTACTCGATTTGCTATGTTAACTGGTAATGTATCTGTTATTTCAGTAATTGAAACCAGCTCTATTGTAATTACATTACTGGCTTCTAGAATTATTTTAAAGGAAAAAATAAGCTGGAAAAAATATCTAATGATAGCAGGAATATTTTTATGTGTATTGATATTAACTATAATAAAGTGAATAAAGAAAAAATGATTTGGGTAAAATTGATATAAAATAAAGAAAAGGAGAATGGAATATGGAATGTATGTTAAAAGAATTAAATAGTTTTTTAGCTAATTTAAATGTATTTTATCGTAAATTACAAAATTATCATTGGAATATTGTAGGAAAGGACTTTTTTGTATTTCATAGTAAGTTGGAAGAATATTACGACAAAATCAATGAACAAATTGACGAAATAGCAGAACACATTTTAATGTTGAAGGGGCAACCTTTGGGAACTATGAAAGATTACCTAGAAAACAGTTCTATACAAGAAGCCAAAAATGAAAAAGTAAAAGATCATGAAGTTTTTGATGCTCTTATAAAAGATTATGGTACATTACTTCAAAATGTAACTATGATAAAAAAGAAGGCAGAAGAACAAACAGATTATCTTACTTCTAGTTTAATGGATAATTATATTTTAGATTATACAAAAATATTGTGGATGTTAAATCAAATGATGGAAAGCTAATTAGAAGATATTGTGTAAGAAAAGCTATGAAAACATAGCTTTTTTTCGTATGCTACCCAACCGCATTCACAAAGAATTCACAAAAAAATTAGCAGAAGGTATTGACAAGTGCTAAAAACGGGTATAATATATAAGAAGTTAGCAATCAAACCAAAAGAGTGCTAAAAGAGGTGAAAAAGTTGTTAGATGAAAGAAAAAAGAAAGTCTTACAAGCCATTGTAGAAGAGTATATCAACACAGCTGAGCCAGTAAGTTCAAATGCCCTAACACAAAATCATGGACTAGAATGTAGTAGTGCCACCATAAGGAATGAAATGTCAGAATTAGAAAAAGGGGGATTTTTAGATAAAACCCATACCTCAAGTGGAAGAATTCCATCTGCCAAAGGCTATCGCTACTATGTAGACGAACTTATTAATGATGAAGATATTAGTATAGAAGAAATCAAATATATTAGTTCAAAATTAGAAACCAAAGTAAATGAAATCGAAGACCTAACCAAAATAGCAGCCAATACCATATCAGAAGTAACACATTATACAACTGTTTCCATTGGACCCAAGACGACCACACAATTAATTGAAGAAATCAAATTTGTTTTATTGGGAACAAGAATGATGATGGCAGTTATTTTAACAGATTCGGGATTAATCAAAGAAACCATTATAAAATTTGATGAAGACATCAACGAAAAACAAGTGGAAACCATGAATTATATGTTTAACAATAAATTGAAAAATCAACCCATTGAAACAATTGATAGACCGTTAGAAGAGTATCTATATGATGAAATGACATATAGCGTTAATGTTATTAAACCAATCATTGAACAAATTAAAAAAGTATTAGAAGAAGACAATAAAATTTATTTAGAGGGTGCTAATAAATCTTTTGATTTACCAGAATTTAATAGTTTAGAAGTAGCCAAAAATTTTATCAATATATTAGACACAAAAGAATTAGTAACAGATATGCTAAATTCGGGATTTGCGGAAGATATTAATGTCTATATAGGAGAAGAAAATGAACAACAAGAATTAAAGGATTTTAGTGTTGTTACCTTCAAACATAAGGTAAATGGAAAAGATTTGGGAACCATTGGAATTATTGGACCAAAAAGAATGGATTATTCAAAAGTTATTTCCGTTATGAAATATATGAATAAAAAATTGAAAGAAATGGATTAGTTTGAAAATCGTTATGGTTTTTCAAACGACACAAATTGAATGGAAAGGAAGCGATATAAATGGCAGAAAATGAAAAAGAGAATTTAGAAGAAAAGCAAGAAGAATTAGAAAAAGACAACAAAGATAACACCTGTAAAGATATGGTACCAAAGCAAGATTATGAGGAACTAGAGGATCGCTATAAAAGAATTTTAGCAGAGTTTGAGAACTTCAAAAAAAGAAGTAATAAAGAAAGAGAAGGATTATATAATTCTATTCTTTCTGATGTGGTAGAAGTAATTTTGCCAGTAGTTGACAATTTAGAAAATGCTGTAAAAATTGATACACAAGATGAAGAATATAAAAAAGGTATTGAATTGGTATTAAAACAATTAAAAGATGTTTTGGCTTCCAAAGGAGTAGAAGAAATTAAAACCGTAGGCGAAACGTTTGATCCTGAACTTCATGAGGCTGTTAGCAGTATTCAAGATGCGAATTTGGGAGAGAAGGAAATTGCTGAGGAGTATCGAAAGGGTTACAAGATTGGAAGTAGGGTTGTGCGTCATTCGATGGTAGTTGTCGCAAATTAAACGAATGAAAAACAACAATCTGCACATTATCGCTATTTGTTACAAACTTCGACGTACCAATGTACGCCTTCAGCTTGTAACAAATACCAATAATGCACATCTTATCACTTTTGATTCGTTTTATGAACGTATGAACAAACAGTAAAATTTTTCGATGTACTACTAAAGGATAACAAGGTAGCAATAAAATTAGTTATTAATTTTGAAAGATAATTTTAAAAAGGCGGTAAAATTATCTAAATATAAATAAGAAAAAACAAAATGATGTTTTTGGACCGCCTAAAAAAGATCAAAGGGAGGAATTTTAAAATGGGAAAAATCATAGGAATTGATTTAGGAACAACAAATTCATGTGTAGCAGTAATGGAAGGTGGCGAACCAGTCGTTATACCAAACGCAGAAGGAAATAGAACAACACCATCTGTTGTAGCATTTTCTAACAACGGAGAAAGATTGGTAGGACAAATTGCGAAACGTCAAGCCGTTACCAATCCAGACAATACTGTTATTTCGATCAAAAGAAAAATGGGAACCAATGAAAAAGTTAGTATAGAAGGTGATAAATTTTCACCACAAGAAATTTCAGCCATGATATTACAAAAATTAAAAGCAGATGCTGAAAATTATTTGGGACAAAAAGTTACACAAGCCGTTATCACGGTACCAGCTTATTTTAGTGATAGCCAAAGACAAGCAACGAAAGATGCTGGAAAAATAGCAGGGCTTGAAGTATTAAGAATTATCAATGAGCCAACAGCAGCATCCCTTGCTTATGGAATGGATAAAGAACAAGACCAAAAAATCATGATTTATGATTTAGGGGGAGGAACATTCGACGTTTCTATCCTAGATATTGGAGATGGAGTATTTGAAGTTTTAGCTACCAATGGTAATACCAAATTAGGTGGAGATGACTTTGATGAAGCAATTATTAACTATTTAGTAGATGAATTCAAAAAATCAAATGGAATTGATTTAAAAACTGATAAAATGGCAATGCAAAGACTAAAAGAAGCAGCAGAAAAAGCAAAAATTGAATTATCTGGAGTACAACAAACACAAATCAACTTACCATTTATCACAGCAGATAGCACAGGTCCAAAACATTTAGATATTAACTTAACAAGAGCTAAATTTGAAGAATTAATCCATGATTTAGTAGAGGCAACAGCAGGACCAGTTAATCAAGCTTTAAAAGATGCAGGATTAACACCAAATGATATTCACAAAGTATTATTAGTAGGTGGATCTACAAGAGTGCCAGCTGTGCAAGAAGCCGTAAAAAGAATTACGGGAAAAGATGCTGATAAAGGCATTAACCCTGATGAATGTGTTGCGATTGGAGCAGCTATTCAAGGTGGTGTATTATCAGGAGATGTAAAAGACTTAGTATTATTAGACGTAACACCACTTTCACTTGGAATTGAAACATATGGTGGGGTATTTACTAAATTAATCGAAAGAAATACCACCATTCCAACCAAAAAATCACAAATCTTCTCAACAGCAGCAGATGGGCAAACATCAGTTGAAGTACACGTATTACAAGGAGAAAGAGAGATGGCAGCATATAACAAAACATTAGGAAGATTTCAATTAACAGGAATTCCAGCAGCACCAAGAGGCGTGCCACAAATCGAAGTAACTTTTGATATTGATGCGAACGGAATTGTTCATGTATCAGCCAAAGACATGGCAACCGGAAATAGCCAAGATGTATCCATTACAGCTTCTACCAACTTAACGGATGAAGATATTGACAAAGCAGTAAAAGACGCAGAAGCTCATGCAGAAGAGGACAAAAAGAAAAAAGAAGAAATCGAAGTAAAAAATAATGCAGAAAGCTTAATTTATAACAGTGAAAAAACATTAACAGACTTAGGAGATAAAATTAGCGGAGAAGAGAAAGCAAAAGTTGAAACAGAAATTGACAACACCAAAAAAGCATTAGAAACAAACGACACAGAAAAAATTAAGGAAGCAACCGAAAAACTAACAAAAGTATTTTATGAAATGTCAGAAAAATTATATAAAGCAGCTAATCCAAATGGCGCAGCAGGTACGGACGCAGGAGCAGAAGCAGGGCAAGCAACTGGTGAAGAAGCCAATAATGATGGTACTGTATATGATGCAGATTATAAAGTAGAAGATGACGACAATAAATAAGAAGTAAAATAAGTTTATGAGATGGATAGTATATTGTAAATCTATCTTTAAACTTTGTAAATAGAAGAAGGGTATGAATGAAAAGATTTGGCAATCGAAAAAAAGATGTTAGAAAGAGGAGAATAAGGAAATGGCAAGCAAAAGAGATTATTATGAAATATTAGGTGTCAATAAAAACGCAACAGACGATGAGTTAAAAAAAGCTTATCGTAAATTAGCCAAAAAATATCATCCAGACGCCAATCCAGATGACAAAGCAGGAGCAGAAGCCAAATTTAAAGAAGTAAATGAAGCCTACGAAAATTTATCTGACCCACAAAAAAGAAGAATGTATGACCAATTTGGAACAGTCGACCCACAAGGATTTGGTGGAGCTGGCGGACCTTTTGGAGGGCAAGGCGGTTATTATTCTTATAGTAGTTCTGATTTTGGAGACTTTGGAGATTTAGGCGACATCTTTTCTTCCTTCTTTGGAGGAGGATTTGGAGGCAGATCCTCTTCTGGAAGAAGACAAACAGGACCTAAAAAAGGCGCTGATTTGAACTTAGCAATGGATATAACTTTTGAACAAGCCTTTTTAGGAATAGAAAAAGAAGTTATTATTACCAGAAATGATACTTGTGAAACTTGTCATGGAAGCGGAGCAAAGCCAGGAACCTCCAAAATGAAATGTACAACATGTAATGGTACAGGTCAAGTTACACAAGTACAAAATACGATTCTAGGGCAAATGCAAACAAGAAGAACTTGTACTACTTGTCATGGAACAGGAGAAATCATCAAAGAACCATGTGAAACCTGTCATGGAAAAGGAACGATAAGAAAGCAACCAAAGATAAAAGTAAAAATTCCAGCTGGAATTGATGATAACCAAACTGTTGTATTAAGAGGAGAAGGAGAACCAGGAGAAAAAGGTGGACCAAAAGGCGATTTATATATTACGGTTAGAATAAAAAGACATAGTATTTATACCAGAAAAGGCAATCAAGTTTTATGCGAAGTACCAATTACCATTACACAAGCAACCTTAGGAGCTGAATTGGAAATTCCAATGGTAGATGGATCAAAAGAAAAATATAAAATACCAGAAGGTACACAGACAGGGACCAAATTTACAATCCGAAACAAAGGGTTCAAGTCTGTTAATTCAAGTAGCGTAGGGGATTTTGTATTTACCGTAACCGTACAAACGCCAAAAAGATTATCCAAAGAACAAAGAGACCTATTAACACAATTGGCAAAAACTATGAATGAACAACCACCCGTTAAAAAACGTGGACTATTTGGTTAAAAAAAGTAACAAAAATCCAATATCTTAAAAAGAGATATTGGATTTTTTGTTTCAATTTTTTTTTATTCTTGGATAAGGAGTTATATCATTTGTTAACTCAAGTAAATAATCAACAGAAGTATTATAAAGCATAGCTAAATCAATTAATATCCTAGTAGGAATATCATTTTCACCGGTTTCATACTTAGAGTAGCCGGGTTTGTGACATATTTAGATGTTTTGCAATTTTTGATTGGGTAAAATCTTTATCTTCTCTTAATTCTCTCAATCTTTTATACATAAATCCTCCTAAAACTACAATATATAAAATTATTTTAAAATAATCTATTTTAGGTTATTGACATTTAACCTAAAATAGGTTAGAATTTTATTGGATAACCTAAAACAGGTTAAAAAGGAGGTGAATTCTATCAATTAAGTGAAAAAAAGTAATTCACGTGGAAAGCATTTAATCGTAAGAAAGAGTAAGAAAAACAAAACGAAGAAAGTAATTCTTTATATGACTTTGTCACTCATAGTATTTACCATTATTATTTTAAACATACCAAGACAGAAAAAAGAAATGGAAATGTATGAGCCAAGCAATGGAATAACAGAAGAAACAATGTCAGTTGCAGAAGGAATAATGGCTGTTGATATGCCAGACAAAATAGGAGATTTTGATGTAATCGGGCAACTTGTCATAGAGAAAATCAACTTCAATAATTATATCTTGAGCAAAACGACAGAAGATTCTTTAAATTCTTCCATTACTAAATTTTATGGACCTCAAATCAATCAAAAAGGAAATTTTTGTATCACGGGTCACAATACCAAAGAATCCCTATTTAAAAACCTAAAAGAATTAGAAAAAGAGGATACCTTTTATATGATTGCAAAAGAAAGTAATCAAAAGGTTGTCTATCAAATCTATGATAAATACACTGTCAATCCTACTGATTTAAAATGTTTGAACCAAGATACAAATAAAAGAGAGGTAACATTAATAACATGTAATCCACGGAGGCTTAACTAGACTTATTATTAAGGCACACGAGGTAGAAATATAGAAGGAACCTCATCAAAAAAGGAAATAATTTATTATTTCAAAATTATAGAAAATCTAAGGAGGAAAAAAATGAAAAAAACAATTTTAGGAGTAATAGCAATCGCTATCATATTAGTAGGAGTATTAGCAACATCTGTAAACGCAGCAACATTTGAAACAGACAAGGAAAATGTAAAAATAGGAGATATTGTAACATTAACAGTTACAACCAGTGAACCAGTAGAATCAATGCAATTTGAAATTGATTATGAAACAGATAAATTTGAATATTTAGGAGATGACAATATAGGGACTGCATTTGGAGTGGCAAAATCTAATTCAATAACTAATGGAACTTTAAGGGTTTCTGCTTATGATGGAACAACAACAACTTTAACTTTAAAATTTAAAGCATTAAAAAATGCGGAAGGAGCTAGATTTGCCATTGAAAACACAGAATTTGGAAAAGATGATGTAGCGTTAGATGACAAAATTGTTACTTCAACTATTTTTATTAAAGTAGCAGATCCAGTAATCCCAGATGATGACAACAAAGGAGATAACGACCAAGAAAACAATAATCAAGGAAACAATGAGGGAACAGGCAACGAAAACCAAGAACAAAACAAACAAGAAACAGGAGCTACCAATACAGAAGAATATACAAACGATGAAGGAGAAAAAATTAAAAAATTACCTCAAACAGGAAGCATTATGCCAGTTGCTACCTTTGGTGTAGTTATGTTAGGAATAGCTTTTGTAGGTGGTTATAAAATGATAAAAAATAAATAAAGAAATTGGGGGCGAAATATTTTGGATAAGAAAAAAATATTTTCATCCTTAGCACTAGCAGGAATTATGACTGCTAGTGTTTTAGGAACAAACGTAAACGCAACAACAGAAAAACAAGATTATTTAAAACCTGTTGGTGTATATCAAAAATTAGTAGAAGGAGAATTAGTAGTACCTTATGTATTACATAAAAATACATTCTTAACAGCAAAAGATATAAAATGTGAATTTGCCAATGTAGAAACAATAGGAGGAAAACCAGTAGCAGAAATAGAAGATTCTTTTATTTTGAAAACAGGTGATACTTTTAAAGTAAAAGATAATACCAGACAATATACCATCATTATCTATGGAGATGTCAATGGAGATGGAAGAATTACAACACTAGATGCTTCTATGATACAAAAAATAGCTTTAAAAGATACAAATACTATGGCAAAGGTAAGCAAATTTGCCTTAGAAGCTGCCGATGTTGTAAATGATGTCAATGTACATAATGTTACAACCATGGATGCGGCAAGAGTACAAAAATATGTATTAGGGATAGGGCAAATGGATAGTGTTATTAATCAGCTACCTCCAGTAGAAGATGTAACGCCACCTGTTATTCATGGCATTACCAATGGAGATAGACTATATATCAATCTAAACGATGCTCAATATGAAACCCGAATGCCAACAGTAACCGCCACAGATGATTATGACGGAGCAGTAGAAGTCGTTATGACAGGAGAAGTTAAAATAGCAGAAGAAGGCGAATATGCCATCATCTATACCGCAACCGATACAGCTGGAAATCAAGCAACAGCAACCTTAACCGTTGTTGTTGATAACCAAGCACCTGAATTAAAAGGAATTACAGACGGAGAAAAATTCTATCTTAAAATAAATAATAGCGATTTTACCTTACCAGAAGTAACAGCAGAAGATGCTGTGGATGGAGAAGTAACAGTAACCAAAACAGGAACTTTTGATGTAACAACAGAAGGAGAATATGAAATCGTATATGAAGCAACAGATAGTATCGAAAATAAAACAACAGCAACCGTAACCGTAGTAGTAGATGGAACCGCACCAAAAGCAGATGTTAATTATAGTACAACGGTTCTAACCAAAGAAGATGTTATGGTTACCATTATTTCAGACGAACCGATTCAAGCATCAGAAGACTGGGAACTAGCAGAAGATGGATTATCCATGAAAAAGCTATATACAGGAAATGTCAATGAAAAATTGATGGTAAGTGACTTAGCGGGAAATGAAACAGAAGCACAAATTATCATTACCAATATTGATAAAGAAGTAACAGCTACACCAAGTTACAGCACAACCAATCCTACAAAAGGAAGTGTTATAGCAACTATTACATCAGATGAAGTGCTACAAGAAATAGATGGTTGGGATTTAGCCAGTGATAAAATGTCAATGACAAAAGAGTATACGCAAAATGTCATTGAAGATGTAATGGTAAAAGATATGTTAGGAAATCAAACAACAGTTACCATTAACATACAAAATATAGATCATGTTGCACCAAAAGCAGAAGTACAATACGATGTAACGGAATTAACAAATGGAAATGTGCAAGTTACCATTATAGCCAATGAAAAATTACAAGCAGTAACAGGAATCAGTACTTGGCAATTAGATACAGAAAATCCAACCAGAGCTACCGCAACCTTTACGGCAAATGGCACAGAAGATGTTACTGTAACAGATTTGGCAGGAAATGACGCCATCATACCAGTTACCGTATCGAATATAGATAAAACCGCACCAGTGCTTACAACAGAATACAATATAACCAGTTTAACCAATCAAAATGTAATGGCAACCATAAAAGGAAATGAAAAATTACAAGCATTAGATGGTTGGGATTTAGCGGAAGATGGCTTATCTATGTCAAAAGAATATAGTGCTAATATTTCAGAAGACGTCAAAGTAAAAGATTTAGCAGGAAATGAAGCAATAGCAACCATTACCATAGCGAATATTGATAAAGAAGCACCAGTTGTAGAAGGTTTGACAGAAGGAAAAACCTCTTATCAAACGGTTACTTTAAAATTTACAGAAGGAGTTGCCACATTACAAAAAGATGACGAAGCACCACAAAAATATGTATCGGAAACACCTATTACAGTAGATGGAAACTACGTTTTAGTGGTAACCGATCCAGCTGGAAACACGACAACTAAAGAATTTATCGTTGATAACGTAGCACCAGTATTTGAAGAAACATTAGAACCAGTCATTTTGAAAAAAGGTGATACATTTGACACAAGCATGGTAGCAAACGATGCCGTAGATGGAGAGATTCCAGCAAGCTTAAAAATCACCTTGAATACAAATGAAGTAACACAAATTGATACAACAGGAGCACAAGATGGAGAATATATTTTGACATATACAGCAACAGATGAAGCAGGAAATACAGCCACAGCAACTAGAACTGTTACAGTCGATGCAACACCAGCTAAAAGAGTAGGTCAAGTTAAATATAGTGAAACAAGTGCTACCACAGAAGTTATTGCCAGAGTTACCTTTGATGAGAAAGTAGAAGCTCCAAAAACAGATAGTGAATGGGTACCAGTAGACGAAAACCAACTTGCCTTTACTAAAAAATATACAGCGAATGTAAATGAAACCGTAATATTTACAGATATGGCAGGAAATGAAACAAAAGTTAACATTGTAATTAATAATATCGATAGTGATGTACCATCTTATTCCATTGATTATGACATAGAAGAACCTACAAATGGAACTGTAACAGTAACCATTGCAGCTGGAGAAGAATTACAACCAGTAAATGGATGGACATTGTCAGCAGATCAACTTTCTATGAAAAAAACTTATACAGAAAATAAAACGGAAACTGTTATTATCAAAGATTTAGCAGGAAATCAGGCTTCTGTATTAGTAGAAGTAGACAATATTGATAAAGTAGCACCAACGCCAAGTGTATCTTATTCAGAAACCAATCCTACTACACAAAATGTCATAGTAACCATTGTAGCTGGAGAAGAATTACAAGTAGTAGAGGGATGGAAATTAGCGCAAGATAAATGTTCTATGGAAAAAACTTATACACAAAATACCATTGCACCAGAAACAATCACGGTAAAAGATTTAGCAGGAAATGAAGCAACCATTACAGTAAACGTAAATATGATTGATCGTGAAGCACCAACCGTAACAGGTGTAGAAGATGGCAAATCTTATCAAACCGTAACCCCAGTATTTACGGATCCAAATGGACCAATAACAGCAACTTTACAAAAAGGAACAGAAGGACCAATTGATTTTACTTCTGGAACAGAAGTTAATGAAGAAGGTACTTATAAATTAGTGGTAAAAGATGGTTTAAATAATACCATAACAATCCTATTTACCATTGATACAACAGTTACCATTAATCAGGTAAAGAATGGGGAAAGATATACTTCTGTTGCTCCAACCTTTACAGAAGGAACAGGAGAACTAAGTAAACTAGATCCAGAAAATGGGGATGCCGTTATTTCTACTATTCTATATCAATCAGGAACACCAATTACAGAAAGTGGAAAATATAAGTTAGTGGTAACAGATGCTGCTGGAAACATAGCAACGGTAACATTTATAGTTGATGTAACAGGCCCAGTTATCACAGGAGTAGAAAACAATAAAACTTATGGAACTAACATAACGCCTATTGTAACAACAACAGGAACCATAAAAAGTGTGGTTTTAAAGAAAAATAATGAAATCGTAGAAGGATATACGACATCATTAGGAGAAATTACAGAAGAAGGAAGTTATGAACTAAAAGTAACAGATGATTTAGAAAATACAAGCACAGTTAAATTTATTATTGACAAAACAGCTCCAGAAGTAAGTGGCGTAGAAATGAATGGAGAATATAAAACAGTAACTCCTATATTCACAGAAGGAACAGCAACCTTGCAAAAAACAGGAGGAGAAAAAAATGACGACTTTGTATCAGGGACAAAACTAGCTTCAGATGGAGAATATACTTTAGTAGTAACCGATGAAGTCGGCAATGCTAGAACGATTATATTTAAAATTGATAATGTAGCACCAGAAATAACAGGAATCATGGACGGTGAAATTTATACATTAGCAGTAACACCTGTAAATGCGGCAGGAGACGTAGCAAACGTTATTCTAATAAAAGATGGGGTAGAAGATAAAACCTATACAACATTAGCACCAATTACGGCAGATGGAAAATATCAATTAACAGTAGCCGATAAGGCAGGTAATACAACAACGATTGAATTTGAAATTGATACACAAGTAAAAGGCCTAAGATTTACGACAGAAAATAATAATAAGCCGACCAAAGATTCTGTTATGGTAACCATAAAAGCAGAAGAAAAATTAAAACCAGTAACAGGTTGGGCTTTATCAAAAGATGCACTTTCTATGACAAAAGTGTATGAAGATAACAAAACAGAAGCAGTTACTGTCTTTGATTTAGTAGGGAATTCAGAAACGCTTACCATTGTAGTAGAAGGAATTGACAAAATGGCACCAACAGCAGAAGAACCATTTTATAGTGAAACAGCAGCAACCAAAGATCCAGTAACAGTAATCATCGAAGCTAGTGAGCCAATACAAGAAGTAGATGGTTGGAAATTATCAGATGACAAACAAACACTAACTAAAATATTTATAAATAATGCAACAGAAACAGTTAAAATAATAGATTTAGCAGGAAACCAAATAGAAACACCAATTGAAATAACAGTGGATAATATCTATCTTACAGACCCAGTCATAACAGGTATGTTTGAAAAAGAAGAAATTACACTACCAAAAAATACTGGAAAAGTAGAATTACCAAATGTAACAGCAACTGACGCGAAAGGTCAAACAATAGCAGTTACTACATCTATTAAACAAATTATTAGTGAAGTTAATATAAAAGAAGTTTCTGAAATTAATCTAGCGATACCAGGAGATTATACCGTTACTTATACAGCTCAAGATGCAGCAGGAAATACAACGGAAGTAATAAGAATCATTCATATTGTAGAATAGATAGGAAACAATCATAAAATAGGTAAAAAGTCCAAACTTGAAAAAAGAATACTTGAAAAGTATTCTTTTTTAGTATAAAATAGTATTGACTTGGGAATAAAAGGTAATACTAATAGAAGAAAAAAACATTTTAAGAGGAAGAAGATTGAAAAGTATCTAATTTTTTCAATCAGATTTGAGCCTCAAGAAAGGAATGATTGTAAAAATGAATAAAAAAACAGTAAAAGACATGGAGTTAAAAGGAAAGAAAGTATTAGTTCGTTGCGATTTTAACGTACCAATGGATGAAAATCAAAACATAACAGACAACACAAGAATAGTGGCAGCCTTGCCAACCATTCAATATTTATTAGAAAATGATTGTGCTGTTATTTTGTGTTCTCACTTAGGAAGACCAAAAGGAGAAGTTAAACCAGAATATTCATTAGAACCAGTGGCAGAAGAATTATCAAAATTATTAGGAAAAGAAATCATCATGGCGAAAGATGTCATAGGAGAAGATGCCAAAGCAAAAGCACAAGCATTAAAAAATGGACAAGTCATGTTATTAGAAAACGTTAGATTTCACAAAGAAGAAACAGACAATAATCCAGAATTTGCAAAAGAATTAGCTAGTATGGCCGAAATCTATGTAAATGATGCTTTTGGGGCAGCCCATAGAGCACATGCTTCAACAGCAGGAGTAGCACAATTTTTACCAGCTGTATCAGGATTTTTAATTGAAAAAGAATTAAAATTTTTAGGAAATGCTATTTCTCATCCAGAAAGACCATTTGTAGCTATTTTAGGAGGAGCAAAAGTATCAGATAAAATAGGAGTAATTGACAGTTTATTGGAAAAAGTGGATACGTTAATAATAGGTGGAGGAATGGCATATACATTCTTTAAAGCACAAGGATATGAGGTAGGAAATTCAATTTGTGAATTAGATAAATTAGAATTAGCAACCAATTTAATGAAAAAAGCACAAGAAAAAGGGGTTAAATTCATGCTTCCTGTTGATACCAAAATAGGAAAAGAATTTAAAGAAGATACAGAGAGCAAAACAGTAAGATATGATGAAATTCCAGCAGATTGGGAAGGTTTTGATATAGGAGAAGAATCGATAAAATTATTTGTAGAAGAATTAAAAAAGGCAAAAACAGTGGTATGGAATGGACCGCTAGGGCTATTTGAATTTGCTCAATTTGCAATAGGAACGAATGAGATAGCAAAAGCATTAGCTCAAATGGATTGTACTACTATTATTGGTGGAGGAGATTCCGCAGCTGCTGTTAAAAAAGCAGGATTAGAAGATAAAATGACCCATATTTCAACAGGTGGAGGAGCTTCTTTAGAGTTTTTAGAGGGGAAGGCGTTACCAGGAATCGAATGCCTTTTAAACAAGTGAAAATTAGCATCTTGCACATTTTACTAATTTTGACTTGTTTAAAGAATAAAATAAGGTTATTGATAATATGAAGATAGGATGTAAAAATATGAATCAATTTAAAGAAAAATTAAATACACGAAAAAATGATACAAGAAGCTTTTATAAAACTTATAGGGAAGGAAAAGACGGTAAGAAAATTTATACAGGAAGCATTGCACCGCAATTAGAATTGAATTCTAATTGTGTAATAGGGACTGTTTCGTGCTTTGTCTTAAATGAAAAAGGAGAAATTTTAGTAGAAGAAAGAACAAGGAACAAAAAGATTGATCCAGGAACTCTTGATATTGTTTCTGGACATATAGATAATAACGAAATACCAATCCAAGCAATGATTCGAGAATATGTAGAAGAACTACACAATGGAAGCAAAGAAGAACAAGAAGAAGCAAGAAATGAAGCGATTGAAAACTTAAAGAAATTAGAAGAATTATATCTGGTTTGTAATGGAAGAGCCTATTATATTCAATTTTATATGATGCTAACCAACATAAAAACATTTACCTTAGAAAAAGAAGAAGTCAAAAGTGTAAGATGGGTTCCAATGGAAGAATTATTTGAAATGATACGACAGGGAAAAACAGGTATTATATATGACGAAAGACTTGAAAAAGAATTCCAACAAGTAAGAAAGTTTTATCAGGAAATAGTAAAAGGGAATGAGGAAAAAAATGGAACTATTGGATGTTTTAGATGAAGAAGGAAACATAACAGGAAAAACGGAAGATAAAGATATTATACATGCAAAAGGTTTATGGCATAAAGAAGTAGAGGTGTGGATTGTAAATGAAGAAGGGAAAATTTTAATACAAAAAAGATCAGAAATAAAGAAACAAGCACCCAATAAATATTCCATAACAGCAGGGCATGTAGAAAGTGGAGAAAATGTTGAAGATGCGATGGTAAGAGAAATAGAAGAAGAAATAGGCATAAAGTGTAAAAAAGAGGAACTAAAATTAATTTTAATAGCAAAACATCGATCTTATAGAGGAGACAATAATGCCTTTCGATATGGATATTTTTTAAAAACAGATAAGAAAATTTCAGATTTTATAAAACAGGAAGAAGAAGTAAGTGAATTAAAATATATTACCATTGAAGAATTAAAAGAAGTAGTAGAAAAACAAGATAGCAATTATTTATTCGGAAAATGGGAGTATATTCAAGAGGTTATTAAGTATTTAGAAGAAAAAATTTTAGAAAGAAGGTAAGAAGTATGAGAAAGAAAGTAATAGCAGGAAACTGGAAAATGAACATGTTACCAAATGAAGCCATAAGTTTTATTGAGGAATTAGCACCATTAGTAAAAGACACGCAAAATGAAGTTGTTTTATGTGTGCCATATACCGATTTATTTTATGCTTTATTAACAGCACAAAATACCAACATAAAAATTGGAGCACAAAATATGCACTTTGAAGAAAGTGGAGCATACACAGGAGAAGTATCTGGGAAAATGTTAAAAGCTATCAATGTAGAATATGTTATCATAGGCCATTCAGAAAGAAGACAATATTTTAAGGAAACAGATGAAACCGTAAACAAAAAAATCAAAGCAGCTTTTCAAAATGAATTAAAACCGATTGTATGTGTAGGAGAAACATTAGAACAAAGGGAAGAGGGTAAGACAGAAGAAGTGATTACCAAACAAACTGAATTAGCCTTAGAAGGATTAACAGAAAAACAAGTAGAAAATACAATTATAGCCTATGAACCAATATGGGCCATTGGAACAGGAAAAACAGCAACCAAAGAAGATGCTAATAACAGTATTCAAGCAATCAGAAATAAAATTGCCGAAATCTATGGACAAACGGTAGCTGATAGCGTTATAATACAATATGGTGGAAGTGTTAAAAGCACAAATGCCAAAGAATTATTTGAAATGTCTGATATAGATGGTGGCCTAGTGGGAGGAGCAAGTCTTAAAGCAGACGAATTTAGTAAGATTGTAAATTTTGAAAAATAAAAAGTTGCCATCGGTTCTGGTTTTTTGGCAACAAATGAAAATTAAATTATTTAGCGTCTATATTATATAAAAATTTCGTTCCTTACTGGTTGGACGAATCATATAAATACAATAGTTATCATTCATTAATAGAAAAGTTAATCTGTTTGTTCTGTATGAATAGGTGTCCTTCCAAACTGTACGTCACTGCATTTTTATACAACATACACGCTAACAAAAAATTAGTATAAGTTGCCAAAGAAAACCGAAACCGATGGTAACTTTTAAGAAAAGGTGATAGAATTATGAAAAACAAACTAACAATGCTAATGATATTAGATGGTTTTGGAGACAATCCAAATAACAATGGAAATGCAATTAAGCTAGCCCAAACCCCTAATATAGATAAACTAATGAAAAAATATAATCATACAGAAATTCATACAAGTGGTCTAGCAGTGGGATTACCAGAAGGACAAATGGGAAATTCAGAAGTAGGGCATACCAATATTGGAGCAGGAAGAATTGTCTATCAAGAATTAACCAGAATCACGAAATCAATTGAAGAGGGAGACTTTTTTACCAATCCAGAATTTATAGCAGCGATTGAAAATTGTAAAAAATACAATTCTAAATTGCATATTTTAGGATTAGTATCAGATGGGGGAGTACATAGTCATAATCGTCATCTATATGGTCTATTAGAGATGGCCAAAAGAAGAGATTTTGAAAATGTATATGTACATTGTTTCTTAGATGGAAGAGACACACCACCAGCGTCAGCAGAAGGATATATTGTGAAATTACAAGAAAAAATGGAAGAAAAGCAAATTGGAAAAATTGCTAGTATATCGGGAAGATTCTATGCAATGGATCGAGATAAAAGATGGGAAAGAGTACAAAAATGTTATGATGCTTTAGTAAAAGGAGAAGGGAACAAAGTAGGTAGCGCCGTAAAAGCAATCGAAGATTCTTATCAAAAAGAAGTATTTGATGAATTTGTAGAGCCAACTTTAATTTGTAATGGAGAAGAACCAATTGCAACCATTGGAAAACATGATTCCATTATCTTCTTTAACTTTAGACCAGATAGAGCAAGAGAAATTACAAGAGCATTAGTGGATCCAAATTTTGATGGATTTGAAAATAAAAAAGATTTAGACTTATATTATGTATGTTTTACGAATTATGATGAATCTATGCCAAATGTGCATGTAGCCTTTAAAAAAGAACCGCTACAAAATACTTTTGGAGAATATACGAGTAAAAAAGGGTATACACAATTACGTATAGCTGAAACAGAAAAATATGCACATGTAACCTTTTTCTTTAATGGAGGAGAAGAAAAACAATATGAAGGGGAAGACAGAATTTTAGTACCATCACCAAAGGTTGAAACCTATGACCAAAAGCCAGAAATGAGTGCTTATGAAGTAACCGACAAAGTATTAGAAGCCATTGGAAGTGATAAATATGATTGTATCATATTAAACTATGCCAACACGGATATGGTAGGACATACAGGAAGTTTAGAAGCAGCCAAAAAAGCGGTAGAAGCAGTAGACGAATGTGTAGGAAAAGTAGTAGAATTAGTAGAAAAGAAACAAGGAAATTTACTCATTACAGCCGATCATGGAAATGCAGAACAAATGATAGATTATAGTACAGGCGAACCACATACAGCACATACCACCAATCCAGTACCATTAATTTTAGTAACAGCAGATGAAAATTTGAAATTAAAAGCAGGAGGAAAATTAGCAGATTTAGCACCAACTATGCTTGATTTAATGAATCTTGAAAAGCCAGAAGAAATGACAGGAGAGAGTTTATTAGATAAGGAATAAAAGGGATATGTTAAACCATACGAAGAAAATAAAAGAAATATATGAAGATATACAAAGAAAATTATTTTATATGATACCAGAAAAATGGGATAAATTATATTTGTATAGTTCTATTTTAGACGAACCAGACAAAGAAGGAAAAATGGGGGAACTGTTTTTCTATTATATCCCAAAAGGTATTTTTAAAAAGAAGGCAGTTAATGTCTATGAAATACCCACTAAATTTAATTTAGATGAAGCTCAATATCTAAAATTAGTTCAAATATTATATGGTAAAATTAAAGAATTAAGGCAAGAATTTCGCAAATCAGAAAGAAGAGATATTTGGACCAATATAACGATGTCAATACAAAGTTTAAAATTTAGAGTTGAATATGATTATACGGATTTAAATAATAGCGATTTTTCAAGTTATGAAAGACATGTTATATGGCGATATAAAGTATTAGGGATTGGGGAAGAACAGGTAAGTAAAGAAGATAAAGAAATTATAAAAAGATATTTACTAGGAGCTAGAACATTAGCTAGAAAAGAACATTATGATGCTGGCATTTATATTCGAGATATAGAGAATATGATTGCTTATAGTAATGAAAATGTAAGCACACAAGATGTAGATCAGGTAGTGGAAACGACTGAGAAGAAACGTAAGAATCAACTTTTATTATCAAAAGAAGAAATTGAAAAAATGAAAAAACAATAGTGTTATTAACTTTTATATATGTTTTATTTTCTTATTTTTGTCATATATGACAGAAATGAAAATAAAATAGGTATAAAACCATAAAATAAAATGGAGAAATGAAAGGAGCAATTAAAATGATGTATTCAAAAGAATTAGAAGGAATGTGTCCAGTAGCAAAAGGTGTGAATCATGGACCAGCACCAATTCCAGAAGAAGGAAAATGGGTAAAAGCAAAAGAAATAAAAGATATTTCAGGATTAACACATGGTATTGGATGGTGTGCACCTCAACAAGGAGCTTGTAAATTAACTTTAAATGTAAAAGAAGGAATCATTCAGGAAGCATTAATTGAAACAATTGGATGTTCAGGAATGACACATTCAGCTGCTATGGCAGGAGAAATTTTAACGGGAAAAACATTATTAGAAGCATTAAATACAGACTTAGTATGTGATGCCATTAATACGGCTATGAGAGAATTATTCTTACAAATTGTGTATGGTAGAACACAAACAGCCTTCTCAGAAGGAGGTCTTCCAGTAGGAGCAGGACTTGAAGATTTAGGAAAAGGTCATACGAGCCAAGTAGGAACCATTTATTCAAGTTCATTAAAAGGTCCTAGATACTTAAATTTAGCCGAAGGTTACATAGTTGAAATTGGATTAGATAAAGATGACCAAATTATTGGTTATAAATATGTTCATTTAGGAAAAATGATGGATAATATTAAAGCGGGAATGGAAGCAACAGCAGCGATTGAAAAGGCTTCTGGTACGTATGGAAGATTTGATGAGGCAGTTAAAAAGATAGACCCAAGAGAAAACTAATTAAAATCAGCAATCTGTACATTTTTATTAAAAATATTCAAACTTTGACGTACCAATGTACGCCTTCAGCTTGTCTATTTTTATAAAAATGCACATCTTACTAATTTTAATTAGTTTTAAGTAAGATTGAGATAAAAGCGGCATCTTGCGTTGTCAAACATCATAAAAGTTTTTTGGATATACAACTGAAATATATGAGAGTATTGTAAGTAAACATATAAATAATAAGGAGGAATAAAAATGGCAGTAACATTTGAAAGTTATGAAAGAAGAATTGATCAAATCAAACCAGTAATGGAGAAATACGGAATCAAAGATTTCGAAGATGCATTAGCGATATGTAAAGAAAAGGGATTTAATCCCTATGAAATAGTAAAAGGAGTACAACCAATATGTTTTGAAAATGCAGCATGGGCATATACTTTGGGAGCAGCCATTGCGATCAAAAAAGGATGTACCAAAGCTGCTGATGCAGCAAAAGCAATTGGGGAAGGATTACAAGCATTCTGTATTCCAGGATCTGTTGCTGATGATAGAAAAGTTGGATTAGGACATGGAAACTTAGCTTCTATGTTATTATCAGAAGATACCAAATGTTTTGCTTTCTTAGCAGGACACGAATCTTTTGCCGCAGCAGAAGGAGCAATTGGAATTGCAAAGTCAGCAAACAAAGTTAGAAAAGAACCATTAAGAGTTATCTTAAATGGATTGGGAAAAGATGCAGCACAAGTCATATCAAGAATTAATGGATTTACTTATGTAAAAACAGACTTTGATTTCTTCACGGGAAAAGTAAAAGTGATAGAAGAAATCCCTTATTCAGATGGAGAAAGAAGTAAGGTTAGATGTTATGGTGCAAATGATGTTAGAGAGGGTGTAGCTATCATGTGGATGGAAGATGTTGACGTATCTATCACAGGAAATTCAACTAACCCAACAAGATTCCAACATCCAGTAGCAGGTACCTATAAAAAAGAAAGATTAGCAGAAGATAGAAAATATTTCTCAGTTGCTTCTGGTGGAGGAACAGGAAGAACACTTCACCCAGACAATATGGCAGCTGGACCAGCTTCTTATGGAATGACAGATACAATGGGAAGAATGCATTCAGATGCCCAATTTGCAGGTTCATCATCTGTACCAGCACACGTAGAAATGATGGGATTAATTGGAATGGGGAATAACCCAATGGTAGGTGCTTCCGTAGCAGTAGCAGTTGCCGTAGAAGAGGCTATGAAATAATCATAATTTTAAAAATGTAAAAATTATAATGAAAATAATAAATTTAAAAGAGCTTGAAAAGAACGATATACTTTTGTTTATTGTTCAAAAAGCTCTTTTTTGTGTGTATTTGTTTACTATTCTTTTATGTCTATTTATTGTAATATCGACAAAGTTATGATATGATAGGAAAAAGTGAATTAAGTATAAAGAGAGGAAAATAATAATGGTAATATTAAATAATTGGTTATTATATGTAATTTTGTATTTAGTGTTAGCTACTGCCTTTACACAATTTTATAAAGTAGCTACTAAAACTATGAAAAAAACAGGAGCATTAACAGTATTACTACAATTAACAGCAGGATTAACAGCATTACTTTTATGCCCATTTTTTGAATTCAAGTTTTCAACCAATATCAGTGTATACATTATGCTTGGAATAGCTATTATATTTTATACGATTTCAGATAGAATGAATACAACGGTAAGAAGTGGAATAGAAGCATCTACATTTAGTATTATTCATCAATTATCTACAACTTTTATGATATTTGCTGGGTTAATGTTTTTTAGAGAAGAATTTATTTTAACAAAGTTTATAGGAGCGATATTAATTATAGTTAGCAATATTTTTATTTTTTATGAAAAAGGAAAGTTTAAATTTAATAAGTATATAATTTTAGGAGTATTAGCTAATTTATCATTTTCAATAGCTTTATTTTTAGATGTAAATATATCAGAAAATTTTACTTTGCCAATTTATGTAGCAAGTACATTGATCATACCAGCTTTATTAATTATGGTTTTTGAAAAGATTAAGCCATCTGAAATAAGAAATGAATTCATAAATGGAAATAAAAAGGCAATATTGATTACGGCTTTATGTTGGGGAACATCTATTATTTCACAACTAAGAGCCTATCAATTACAAAATGTAACAATTGTTGCGCCACTATGTGCTTTAACGGTTATACTAAATGTAGTAGTAGGATATTTATTCTTAAAGGAAAAGGAAAATTTACTAAGAAAGATTATCGCAGCGATTTTAATTATCATTAGTATTATATTAATCAAAATATAGGAGGAAAATGATGTTTCAAATTAATCATGTTGCCATTAGTGTAACCAATATGGAAAGAAGTGTAAGCTTTTACAAGAAGTTTGGATTTAAAGAATATAAGTCATGGAAGGCAGAAGATGAAAGTATACAAATAAGTATGTTGAAATTAGGAGATACGGTATTAGAAATATTTTGTTATCAAGAAAATAAGAAATTACCAGAAACAGCAAAGAGTACAACAACTGATTTACCAGTAATCGGAACCAAACATTTTGCTTTTGGAGTAGATGAAATAGAAAAAGCAAAAAGCTTTGTGATAGAGAATAACATCTATGAAAACATTGATATAAAAGTAGGAAGATTAGGAAAACCATACTTTTTTATTCAGGATCCAGATGGAATATTAGTAGAAATAATTGAAAATGGATAAAAGGAGGATTTAAAATGAAAGTGTATTTAGTAAGACATGGTCAAACAGATACGAATATAGAGGGAAAATATAATTTTAGAAATGAAGATATCAATCAAAAGGGAATACAACAAGCAGAAGAATTAAAAGAAAAAATAAAAGATATGGACTTTGATATAATTTATTGTTCGCCCTTATTAAGAGCTAGACATACAGCTAATATTATAAATTCAAAAAATAAGGAAATAATAACTGATAACAGATTAGAGGAAAGAAAACATGGAAATTTGGAAGGAAAGTCAATAGAATGTACAAATCGTGAAATTTATTGGACTTATCCTACCAGTACTAGTTATGGAACAGAAGAAACCGTTCAGAGCTTATTTGAAAGAGTAGATGATTTTTTAAATGAACTAAAAAGTAAGGATTATGACAAAGTATTAGTGGTAGCTCATAAGGGGATTTCTAGGGCATTTGATGCCTATTTTTATGGAATACCTAAAGATGGAAAGCTTTTAAAGTTAGGGTTAAAAAATGCAGAGATAAAAGAATACGAATTATAGAGGAAACAAATATTAAGGAGAAAAAAATGAATCAAGAAGAAATTACAAGACCAACCATAATGGAAATTAATATTGATAATTTTAAACACAATATAGAACAAATCAAAAATAAGTTAAATTCCAATACTATTATTATGCCAATCATGAAAGCAAATGCTTATGGAACCTACTTAAATACAAGATTAGATATTGTGAAGGAATTTCAAATAATAGGTTTAGCAACAGTAGATGAAGGTGTGAAAATGAGAAATCTTGGTTATCAAAAAGAAATTTTCATATTAAATCAACCAGCAGCAAGTGAAATTAGTAAGATATCAGAAAATAATTTGATAATAGGATTATCTTCCATAGAATTTTTACAAGAAATACAAAAACAGCACAAAGAAATAAGAGTTCATATAGAAATAGAAACAGGAATGGGAAGAACAGGCATTACTTTAGAACAAATACCAAGTTTTATGAACCAGATAAATCAGAGTAACCAGATAAAAATAGAAGGTATTTATACACATTTATCATCACCTGATATAGATCCATTATACACAAAAGAACAATTAAGGACTTTTAACAAAGCGGTAGAAAGGATAACAGCACAAGTGGAAGGCATTAAATATATTCATGCCAATGCTTCGAATGGAATGATACATTTTCCAGAAGCACATTATAACTTAGTAAGACCTGGTATGATTATGTATGGTTATGAATCAGCAACAGGGGTTCAAGAAAAAATAGAATTAAAACCAGTAGCAAAATTAAAATCAAAAATAACTTTTTTAAAAACAGTAAAAGAAGGGATAAGTATTAGTTATGGTAAAACTTATACGACACAAAGAGAAAGTAAAATAGCTACTGTTCCCATTGGTTATGCTGATGGCTTTAGGAGATGTCAATCTAATAATGGCTATGTAGTAATTCATAATCAAATAGTACCGATTGTTGGTAAAGTATGCATGGATAGTTTCATGGTAGATGTAACAGAATTAAAAAAGGTACAAGTAGGAGACGATGTATGGATTTGGGACAATGAAAAGATAACGTTAGAGGAAGTTGCCAATAGATGTGATACAATTAATTATGAAATTATTAGTACCATATCTAATAGAGTTCCAAGAGTATTTATAAAAAAGGATTTGGAATAATCTCCAAATCCCTTTTTATAGGTATTTTTATTCTTTATCTGCTTTTTTAGTAGATTTCTTATCGGTTACTATTTCCTTCATAGCACCTAATGAACTTAAAGCACTGGTTGCTTCAAAAGGGATAAAAATCTTATTGGCATCACCTTTGGCAACTTCTTCTAAAGCTTCTAAAGATTTTAATTGAACCAATTTATCATTTGGATCTGCTTTTTTCATAGCATCATAAATCATTTGAATTTCTTTTGCCTTAGCATCAGCCACTTCTTTAATAGCTTGTGCTTCACCAGTAGCCCTTCTGATTCTAGCTTCTTTATCTGCTTCTGCTTCTAAAATAGCTGCTTGCTTTTTACCTTCCGCAATGGTAATAGCAGATTGCCTTTGTGCTTCAGACTCTAAAATTAAAGCTCTTTTATTTCTTTCAGCATTCATTTCTTTTTCCATCGCATCTCTAATATCAGCAGGAGGTGTAATATCTTTAATCTCAACGCGATCAATTTTACATCCCCATTTATCAGTTGCTTCATCTAAAACTACTCTTAATTGGTTATTAATACCATCTCTTGAACTAAAGGTTTCGTCTAAATCCATTTTACCAATAATATCACGAATGGTGGTAATGGCTAAATATTCAATTCCTTTCTTTAAACTTTGAATTTCATATACTGCCTTAGCAGGATCGGTTATTTGATAGAAAACAACGGTATCAATTGTAATCGTAACATTATCTTTTGTAATAACGCCTTGAGGTGGAACATCCATAGTTTGTTGTTTTAAGCTAACAACACTTCTTACATGGTCAAAAAATGGAATAATGATAGTAAGACCAGCATCAGCCACCTTATAGAATTTTCCTAATCTTTCAATGATGTATACCTCAGATTGTTTAACAATTTTAATAGACATAGCTGCTATAATTAAAATAATAACAAGTAAAACTAATAAAAATGCCATAATTTTTTCCTCCTTATTTTATAGAATTACAAAATTACCATGTAATTTTGTAGCAATTATCTGTAATGAGCAAAGCTCTAACAGTTAATTTATTTTTCAATCGGTGTCACAATTGCTTTCACACCTTTTATTTCTTTTATTTCTACTTCTGTACCTTGTGGAATATTCATGTCATTAAATCCCATAGCAGACCAAACTTCACCTTCTACTTTTATTTGCCCACAAGATTCAATGGAATTAATGTCTTTTGTTACAATACCAGTTTTACCAACTGTTGAGTATACATTTGTTTTTATGCCTTCTTTTTTGTTGACAAATTTTTGCACAAAAGGTTTGGTTGCAAAAATTAAAATAGTGGAAGATAAAACAAATACGGAAGTTTGAATGATTAAATTATCAGTAAAAAAGCTGACAATCATGGTAAGTAAAGCACCTACTGAAAACCAAAAAATTAGAAATCCTACTGTCATAATTTCAATAATTAAACATATTCCAGCGATAATTAACCATATTTGCCACATGAAAGATTCCTCCTTTGCTATTTAACTGGTACTATTATACCATATATTTATGAAAAAAGAAATAGTTTTATGTTAAATTTGGGAAATTCTGTTATGATTTACAGTCTATCATTTGTTGGTCCTCCCGAATTGTTATTTTATAAAAATATAATAAATTTTGTAGATAAAAGTAAATCTAGCTGTGAATTTAACAAGATTCTATAATAAGTCGAAACTTGAATTCCGAAAACTATTGACTTTTGTAATAAATTATCTTATTATTATAACATAATTTATTCGAGAAAAATTTAGTTTCATAATTTGATTATCATCAAATTTAATCTTAAAATTCCAAACGAAAAGAAAAAGAAAGAAAATAAGGAGGAAAATCTAAAAATAAAAGAATATAGATAGATTTACTTAAAAATAAATATTGACATATAAATAAAAAGAAATTATAATGAAAGAGAGAAATATATGAAAGAATTTAATTATCAAGATTACTTGAAATATAAAAGGATAAGGAAAAAAGAAATAGAAGGAATATTTGAATTAAGAGAACCTGAAGTATTATATAAAGTACATCAGCCACATGATAAAATATTTAAAATTGTTTTGGATGAAAAAAATCAAGTAGTCGAATTACTAAATAGACTGTTACCTCTGCAACCTAAATTAAAGGTAGACGAAATTGAAAAATATAATACAGAATATATTAATTATAGGTTTCAAAAAAGTGAATCAGATGTTGTTTATAAGATAAAAAATAAAGAGATCTTCTTTTTAATAGAGCATCAAAGAAAAATTGATTACAATATGCCAAAGAGAATTTTAGAATACGAAGTAGAAATTATAAAAGAGGCAGTAAAGGATAAAAGGATGACGAAAAAAGATCACAAATTACCAACAGTGATACCAATTGTTATTTACACAGGAAGTGGAAAATGGGATGTAGAAAATTATATAAAAGAATGTCAAGAAATCTTAAAAGGAGCAGATAGTATTAAATTGGGAGAATATTATATAGTGGATGCTAATAATTATACCAATGAGGAATTAGAAAAAGATAAACTTTTTTTATATAAAATGTTATTGTTAGAAAAATTAAAAACAGAAGAAGATATATTCAATATGTTAAGCAATACAATAGAAAAAGAGGATAAAGAAGAAAACCGTATTATTTTAAAAAGAATTATTACATTTATCTTAGAAGAAAAATTAAAACCACAAGATAGAGAAGTTTTATTAAAAAAATTGGAAAAGGAGGATAAAGATATGGTTTTAGAAGTAATTAGAAAAGAGAATGAAAGATTAATAAAAATGGGAAGAAAAGAAGGGATAAAAGAAGGGATAGAGAAAGGAATACAAAAAGGCAAAAAAGCTATTATAGTGAAGATGATAAAAAATAAAATGGATGAAAATAGCATTAAATTAATAACCGAAATTACGCAAAAAGAATTAGAAGAAATTAAGAATACAATCCATGAATAAAATTGAAAAAAATGCACATAACAATAAAAAGAAAGAGAGTGTGCATTTTTTATGAAAGAAAAAAATAAAAAAGAAAAGCAAGTAGAATATGGAGTGGCAGAAGTAGGGGAAGATGCTACTAAATATGGAGAATTTATATCTTCTTATTTTGCATGGGTATCTTTACCAGAGCAAAAAGAAAAGGTAGAAGAATTACAAGATATAACAAAAGAGAAAAAACATGAGAAGGATTAATAAAAAGTGAAAAAAAGAGAAAAAGTGAGAAAAAGTAATACAAATAAAATCAAAAAGTAGAAAAAGGTCAGAGAAAGTCAAAAAATAGTCTTGAAAAAATAAGCAGAATGAGTATAATTATATTGTAGGTCAAAGAAAGTCAAAGGCAAAAATAATATTCAAGGAAAAGCGTACAAAAAGTAGGAAGCTATAATTAGTAATAAAGATAGGAGATGAGAAAAGTGAGAATGTCAGATATGATAGAAGAATTCATCAAAGAGTTATTTGAGGAAGAAAATAGTATAGAAATACAAAGAAATGAACTAGCGGAGCAATTTAACTGTGTACCATCGCAAATTAACTATGTCATAGCAACTAGATTTAAACCATCACAAGGTTACTATGTAGAAAGTAGAAGAGGCGGAGGAGGTCATATTACGATAAAAAAAGTAAATAACACAAAATCTGACTACATCATGCATATCATAAATAATATAGGAAGTGAGATAACATCAAATGAAGTAGATATACTAATTAGTGACTTTCTAACATATGAAATCATTGAAGCGAAAGAAGCCAAATTATTAAAAGTGGCGACCAGTGATAATGTTTTACAATTAAATCAACAAGAAAAAGACAAAGTAAGAGCTAGGATATTTAAAAATATGTTATTAAATTTGGAATGATGATTTTGGGAATGCCGTTAGCTGTACGAGCGTTAAGTGAGTTTACAAAATCATAAAAGGGAGGTAATTTAAAAATGTTATGTGATAATTGTGGAAAAAGAGAAGCTAATGTAAGATATTCAGAAAATATAAATGGAATAGCAAAAGAGTTAAATTTATGTGAAGAATGTAGTAAAAAGCTAGGAATAACCAATCAGGATTTTAGTATGCCAATTGATTTTTCAAGTTTTTTCGGAGAATTTATGGAGGATTTTGCAACCCCGCAATTTATGCCATTATGGAATGAAATTAAAACTTTAGAATGCAATCAGTGTGGCTATACTTTTGAAGATATAGCAAATCACGGAAAATTAGGATGTGGAAATTGTTATGAGGTATTCCAAGAAAGATTAGATCCTATTATTAGAAGAATACAAGGAGCCAATCAACATGTAGGTAGAATGGGAAAAATAATTGATAACAAGATAGAACAAAAAATGCAAAATGAATCCACAAAAGAAGAAAAAATAAATCAATTACCAAAAAATAATCAATTGGAACAATTACAAAGAGAATTAAAACAAGCGATTAAAGAAGAAAGATATGAAGAAGCGGCAAAAATAAGAGATGAAATCAAAAAAATTGAAAAAGAGAAGGAATAAACCAGATGTCTTAAATTTTAAATAAGAAGGAGGAATAAGAATGAATTGGTATTTGCAAAGCAATGAAAATTCAGATGTAGCAAAAAGTACAAGAATAAGACTAGCTAGAAATTTGCCTAATTTTAAATTCAATCTAACGAACAAAGAAGAGATAGAAGCTTTAGAAAATAAAATAAAAGAAAGCTTATATGCTGTTGGCTATGGTCTAAGATTTTTTAAATTGAAAGATATGGATGACATTACCAAAATGAGTCTAGTAGAAAAAAATCTAATTAGTCCAGAATTTGTATTAGATAAGAATGATATAGGTAGTATTTTAATCAATGATGAAGAAAATATATGCGTTATGATAGGAAATGAGGACCATTTAGAAATACAGGTGTTTAGTTGTGGATTAGATTTAGAAAATGCTTTAAATTTAGCCATTGAAATGGATCAGAAAATAGAAGAAATATTGGGGTATGCCATTCATAAAAAGTATGGTTATTTAACAGCATGTCCAAACAAGGTAGGAACCGGATTAAGAGCTTCGGTTATGGTACATTTACCAGCACTTTCTAAAACGAAGAATACAAAAAAGGTGCTAGAAGCGATTAATAGCTTTGGGATTAATATCAGAGGAGTTTATGGAGAAAATACAGAAAGTACAGGAGATATGTATCAAATTTCTAATAAGCAGACATTGGGAATTACAGAAAAAGAGATTATACAGAATTTAACGGTAATTGTTGAGAAAATTTTGAAACAAGAAAGACAAGCTAGAAAAATTTTAGCGAAAGATGATATTGCTTTAGAAGATTTAATTTATAGAAGTTATGGAATTTTAAAGTACTGTAAAAAAATTTCCTCTGAAGAAGTAAGAAGACTGCTATCTAATATTAAGTTGGGAACAGATTTGGGAATTTTAAAAGAGTTATCAGATTTGAAAGTACAAAAATTATATCTTTATACGAAACCAGCTAATTTACAAAAAATTTTGGGTGAACAGTATGAGGCGTTGGAAAGAGATATTAAACGAGCAGAGGTTATCAAACAGATTTTGAATGAAAAATAAAGCCTCCCTTAGGAGGCAGGCCTATTTGAGAAATATTGCAAGAAGCATTAGTGCGCTTCCATATACTTTAAACAACTCTTTTCTTTCTTTATCACTCATTAGTGTAGAGAATATTGATAAGCCAAGTCCCAAAAAGAAAATAGCACCAAGATATTCAATCTCAATCCGCATAAAATACCTCCTAAGGGGTCTCCACCAAAGTGGGCTAAGAGACAATGTCTCTATTGAAAGTTACGTAATAGCAATAAGCTATAGTATAATTATACTATATTTAACATAAAAAGTCAAAATTTAAGATATAAATAAAATTTAATTAGAAGGGAGAAAATAAAATGACATATAAATTTACAAACAGAGCCAAAAAGGCAATCGAATTGGCAAATCAAGTAGCCCTTGAATTAGGACATAACTATATAGGAACAGAACATATATTATATGGTTTAGTCAAAGAAGGAAGTGGAGTAGCATCCAAAGTATTAGGAAATCAAGAAGTCACGTCAGATGAAGTCATTGACAAAATGATAGAATTAATTGGACAAGAAGAGCCAATTAGTGAAACCTTAGGATTTACGCCAAGAACTAAGAGAGTATTTGAAAATGCTTTTATCGAGGCAAGAAAATTAGGTTATAATTATATCGGAACCGAACATTTATTAATTGGAATTTTAAGAGAAGGGGATTGCATTGCTGCTAGAATTTTACTAGAACTCAATGTAAATATTCCAAGATTATATAATGAAATTGTAAAAGTAATCAATGAAGGAGAAGATATACAAGGAGAAGAAAAGAAGGGAAATACAGAAAAAAAGAAAGGCAGTTATAATCAAACAGCAACACTAAATCAGTTTGGAGAAGACTTAACGAAAAAAGCAACAGAAGGTAAACTAGATCCAATTATTGGAAGAAAAGAAGAAATCGAAAGAGTGATTCAAATCTTATCCAGAAGAACCAAAAACAATCCTTGCTTAATTGGAGAACCAGGTGTTGGTAAAACAGCAGTAGTAGAAGGATTAGCACAAAAAATAGTAGCAGGTGATGTTCCAGAAATTTTGAAAGACAAAAGAGTGGTATCAATGGATATTTCTGGCATGGTAGCAGGGGCAAAATATAGAGGAGATTTTGAAGAGAGAATCAAAAAAGCATTAGGAGAAGTAAAAAAAGCAGGAGATATTATTTTATTTATTGATGAAATGCACACCATCGTTGGCGCAGGAGCAGCAGAAGGAGCCATCGATGCGGCTAATATTTTAAAACCCTTATTAGCAAGAGGAGAAATCCAATTAGTAGGAGCCACTACTTTAAACGAATACCGAAAATATATCGAAAAAGATTCCGCATTAGAAAGAAGGTTCAGTCCAGTTAATGTTAATGAACCAAGCGAAAAAGATACGATAAAGATATTAAAAGGAATTCGAGATAAATATGAAGCACATCATGGTGTGAAAATAACAGATGAAGCCATTGAATCAGCTGTAACCATGTCTGTTCGTTATATTAATGATCGATTCTTACCAGATAAAGCCATCGATTTAATTGATGAAGCAGCATCAAGGGCTAAGCTAAAGACTTATACAGAGCCAGACAATCTAAAAGAATTAGAAGATCAAATAGAAGAAGCAAAAAAAGATAAAGAAGAAGCAGTTAGAACGCAAAAATTTGAAAAAGCAGCAGCCTTAAGAGACAAAGAAAAGGAACTAAAAGAGCAATATCAAAAGGAACAAAAAAAGTGGAAAAATAAAAATAACAAAGAAGTAACGAATATAGCAGAAGAAAATATAGCAGAAGTTATTAGTAATTGGACAGGAATACCAGCTAGTAAAATAACAGAAGATGAAAATATTAGATTGAAAAACTTGGAGAAGAATCTTCATGAAAGAGTAATTGGGCAAAGAGAAGCAGTAGAGGCAGTTAGCAAAGCCATTCGTAGAGGAAGAGTAGGCTTAAAAGATCCGAAAAGACCAATTGGTTCCTTCCTATTTTTAGGACCAACAGGAGTAGGAAAAACAGAATTATCCAAAGCATTGGCAGAAAGCCTATTTGGTGATGAAAATGCTATGGTAAGAGTGGATATGTCAGAATTTATGGAACCACATTCCATCTCAAAATTGATTGGTTCACCTCCAGGATATGTGGGTTTTGATGAAGGGGGACAATTAACAGAAAAAATTAGAAGAAAACCATATTCAGTCATACTATTTGATGAGATTGAAAAAGCACATCCAGATGTTATGAATATGCTGTTACAAATATTAGAAGATGGTCGTTTGACAGATAGTCAAGGAAGAACGGTGAATTTCAAAAATACGGTTATTATCATGACTTCTAATATTGGTGCTAGATTGATTACGGATAAAAAATCATTAGGATTTAGCCAAGCAGTATCAGAAGATGAAAATAGCAAAAAGGAATATGAAGAAACCAAAAAAGAAGTAATGGAAACATTAAAAAGAGAACTAAGACCAGAATTTATTAATCGTATTGACGAAATTATTGTGTTCCATAAATTAACCGATGAGGAGATAGGCCAAATTATTGATATTATGCTAAAAGAAGTAACGAATCGATTAGCCGTACAAAAAATTAAAATTGAGTTAGAACCAGAAGTAAAAGAGTTAATTGCTAGCAAAGGAATTGATAAGAATTTTGGAGCAAGACCACTTAGAAGAACCATTCAAAGTGTACTAGAGGATAAATTGGCAGAGGAGATTTTAGATGGTAATTTGAAGAAAAATAAGTTGGCAAAAGTGGGAGTGCAAGAAGAAAAAATTGTAGTGAAAAAATAATGTTAAAATCTGTATAATAACAAAATCGGGAAGAGGTTTAAACCGTCTTCCCGATTTTGATGGAGATAATGTACCATTCGTCATCTTTTTCTGGCCATGAAAGCTCGTGTTCTACACCAGGCCGATAAATGACGAATTTCTTAGGACCTCCTAAAACGATTTCCCATTCATTTGGATGTGAATGGGGTTTGACATGGGCTCCTCTGCAAAAGTATTGCTCAAAAATCCGAAAATATTTGGTATTAGTTAGTAGACATTGCATACCACATCCATCCAAAAACATATCAGATTTCATATTATCCCATGTTTTTTTTGTCTTACCCATAGTAGTTCCTTTCTACCAGGAAAAACCTGGAAAATTCATGATTACATAAGTTTCAAGAACTGATATAATTATACTATAAATTGACATAAATTGCAAATATAGGTTCAAAAAAACGAAACTAAAAAAAGAAACTTTCCAAAAATATAGAAACGTGATATAATAAAGCCACAAAAAATAAAAGGTGATAAAAATGCTAGAAAAAATAAATAGGCCAGAAGACGTAAAGAGTCTTAATACAGAAGAAAAAAAGCAATTAGCAGAAGAAATGAGAAAATACATATTAGAAATCGTATCAGAAAATGGGGGTCACTTAGCATCTAATTTAGGAGTAGTAGAGCTAACCATTGCCTTACATAGTGTATTTGATGTACCAAAAGATAAAATTGTATGGGATGTAGGGCATCAAACCTATGTCCATAAAATCATAACAGGAAGAAGAGAACAACTAAAAACCTTACGAAAACGAAATGGAATTGCAGGTTTTCCAAAAAGTAAAGAATCGGAAGCAGATTGTTTTAATACAGGTCACAGTAGTACCTCTATTTCAGCAGCACTTGGTATGGCAAGAGCAAGAGACTTAAAAGGAGAGGATAATTCTGTATTAGCGGTAATAGGAGATGGGGCTTTAACAGGAGGAATGGCATTAGAAGCATTAAATGATGCAGGTTGGAGCCAAACCAAAATGACAGTTATATTAAATGACAATGAAATGAGCATTTCCAAAAATATAGGTGGCATCAGTATGTTATTAAGTAAGTTACGAACCAAGAGATCTTATAGTAAATCAAGTGATGCTGTAAAAAAAGTCATTTTAAAAATGCCGGCCGTAGGAAAACCGATTGTAAAAATCGTAAGAAGAATCAAAAGAAGTATTAAGCAATTAATTATTCCTAAGATGTTTTTTGAAGATATTGGATTTCGTTATTTAGGTCCAGTAGATGGGCATGATATAGAGGAATTAGAAAGAATGTTAAAGATTAGTAAGCAATTAGAAGGACCTGTATTAATTCATGTTTTAACAAAGAAGGGAAAAGGGTATGAAATGGCTGAAAAAAATCCAGATAAATTTCATGCAACAGGACCTTTTACAATCGAAACAGGAGAAAGTAAAAAACAAAAGAAAAAGGATTACTCAAAAGTTTTTGGAGAAAAATTAGTAGAGTTGGCGAAAAAAAATCATAAAATTGTAGCAATTACCGCTTCTATGAAAGATGGAACTGGTCTAACACAATTTGCCAAAGAATTTCCAGAGAGATTTTTTGACATAGGTATTGCCGAACAACACGCTATTGGAGTAGCTGCTGGTATGGCAAAAGAAGGAGCTATACCCATAGTACCTATTTATGCATCTTTTTACCAAAGAGCCTATGACCAAGTCATTCATGATGTAGCTATGCAGAACTTACCAGTTGTTATGTGTGTAGACAGAGCAGGTGTAGTAGGAGCAGATGGAGAAACCCATCAAGGAACTTTAGATATGGCATTTTTTCGATTGATTCCGAATCTAACCATTATGGCACCAAAAAATTTTAAAGAATTAGAAGAAATGTTAGAATTTGCGGTTCATTTAAATAAACCAGTAGTCATTCGCTATCCAAGAGGTGGAGAAGATGAATATAAAATAGAAAAACAAGAAAGACTAGAAAAAGGAAAAGCAGAAATCATAAAAGAAGGAAAAGATGTAACCATTATTGCTATTGGAAAAACAGTAGCAAGAGCTATGAAAATAGCAGAAGAAATGGAAAAAGAACAGGATATAGCCATAGAAGTAATTAATAGCAGATTTTTAAAACCAATTGATGAAGAAACCATAAAACAATCCATTCAAAAAACAAAAAATGTAATAACCATAGAAGATGGAACCATTATAAATGGATTAGCAACAGCGGTTCAAGAAATTATAATAGGAGAAAATTTACAAGAAATAAAATTAAAAAGTTATGCGTATCCTGACCAATATATTGAACATGGAGAAGTAGGGGAATTAGAAAAAATCTATAAAGTAGATGTCGAAATCATCAAGAAGGATTTAGGGATGTCCTTAAAGGTATAACTCATCTGTACGCATTTAAAATGCTAAACTAAAAAATTCCTAAATCCCTGTTAGAAAGGAAAAAAATGGACAAACCACAAGTATTAAAAGAATATAAAAAGCCAGAGGATAAAATATGTTTATCGCAAGTTTTGGATAAAATAGAATTCTCAAAAACAAAAGAAAAAATAGAATATACAGATTTTTTGGATATGTACCAAGTGTCTTTAGTGGAAAATTTTTTAAGAAAGATAAAATTTGAAAATTATCAATTGTATGGTGGATATGAAGATGCGGAAAGAAGAATTTTAATTGTCTATCCAGAAAAATATGATGAAAAAATGATAGAAAAGAATTATAGTAAAATAGTAAAAGTAGTAAGAATTGTATTGCCTGAAGAAGAAAAGGGAAAATATTCTCATCGAAATTATCTAGGAGGAATTGTTAAGTTAGGATTAAAAAGAGAAAAAGTAGGAGATATTATCGTTTGTGAAGAAGGGGCAGATATTATTACAGTAGAAGACTTTTCCCATATTTTAAAACAGCAGTTACCATCCTTGACGCGATTTGGAAATAGTAAGATAATGATAGAAGAAATACGAAATTTACAGAAAAGAGAGGTAAGAATGGAGACAATAAAAATTATTGTTCCTTCTTTAAGGTTGGATAATTTTGTCTCAGATCTAGTGAGAACATCTAGGAGTAAAGCGGTTCAGATTATTGACCAAGAAAGAGTTTTTGTGAATGGGCAAAATGAAACAAAAGCTTCTAAACAGTTGAAATTAAATGATATTATTACAATTCGAGGAAAAGGAAGATTTGTGATAAAAGAATTTGCTGGTACTACTCGCAGTGGAAGAACTATTGTAGTAATAGAAAAATATGTATAGCCTATCTAGGCAAATGTTACAATTCACAGTTAAAAAAATACTAACAAAATATAATAAATTTTGTTTATAAAAGTATATCTAGCTGTGAACTGTAACAAGCAAATGGTAATGTCGAAAAAAGGCGATGAAATTTTCTTGACAAATATTTTTGAGGTAGATATAATATTAATATTAGCTGTAAAAATAAAAAAGTAAGAAAGGAGGGAAAGAAAAATGTCAGATAAAATATATGGAAAATTGCTAGAAATATTAGAAAAACAAGATGAGATACTAAAAGAACAGCAAGAAATGAAAAAAGAGCAGAAAGAGATGAAAAAAGAACAGCAACAAATGAGAAAAGATTTTCAAGTTATGACAAAAAGACAAGATAAAATGGAAGAAGAACTAATCAAAATAGGGAATGTAGTAACAAGAATAGAATATGAACATGGTAGAAAAATAGATTTAATTTTAGAAGTATTAGCAGGACATGAAGAAAAATTTGTGCAATATGACGAAAGATATGAAAAGGATCACAAAGTATTAGAAATGTATGGACACAGAATTTATGCACTAGAGCAGAAATGCAAACAATAAAAGCCTATTTAGGAAAAACAAACAAATAGGCTTTAAAAATTATTTTAATTCAACAATGGTGACTCCAGTTTCACCTTCTCCATAGGTGCCTAAGCGAAAAGATTTAACGTGAGGATGCCTTTTCAAAAAGGGATGAATACCGATTTCTTAATTTTCCAGTACCTTTACCATGTACAATTCTAACCGTTTGAAGTTTACTAAGTGAGGCATCATCTAAAAATTTATCAATTACAAAAATTGCTTCTTCTACATTCAATCCGATTACCTTAATTTCTGATTTTACCATTTTAGTTTTTGCAATATGGGGTACATTATTTACAGCTAAAGAATCATTATTTTTTGATGTCTTAGTAGGGAGTTTCAAGTATTTTATAGGAATATTCATTTTTAAGCTACCAATCTGAACTTGAACTTCATTTGACTTAGAAACATGAGAAAGTACAATACCATTTTGTCCCAGATTTGATACAAAAACTTCCGTATTTGGTTTAATATTTTCAATATCTAAAGTGTTTTTTAAATCATTTGAGTCATTTTTATAAGACGAATCTAGTAAATGAATCTCTTTTATTTTATCATTCAAATGATTTCTAGCATTTTCTAAATCTTGACGACTAGCCAAAGAATTCATTTGTTTTATCATTTCAGTAGCATCTTCTTTCGCTTCTAGCAATATATTTCTAGCTTTTATTTTAGCATTGTTAATCAATTCTTGTTCTTGAGATTTAACATCGGTATTTTCCTTTTCCAATGATTTTCTTAAAACACTAATTTTTTCTAATTCTTTAGAAATCTCAGATTTTTCTTTTTCTATTGAAATTTTATCATCATAAATATTCTTTAATAAATTTTCAATATCAATTTGTTTAGAAGTCATCAAAGATTGGGCTTTTGTTATGATAGTATTAGGCAATCCTAATTTCTTACTAATTTCAAAAGCATTACTTTTTCCAGGAATACCAATTAACAATTTATAAGTAGGGCTTAAAGTAGAAATGTCAAATTCCACAGAAGCATTTTCAAAACCATCGGTTACTAGAGCATATTGTTTTAGCTCTTGATAATGAGTAGTAGCAATGGTTAAACTTCCAATAGAATGAAAGTATTCTAAAATGCTAATAGCAAGATTAGCCCCTTCTAGCGGATCGGTACCAGAGCCCAATTCGTCTACTAAAATCAGAGAATTTTCAGTAGCCTGTTTGGTGATTTCTACAATGTTAAGCATATGAGAAGAAAAGGTACTCAAAGAATCAACAATGCTTTGGTCATCTCCAATATCAGCAAAAATACGATCAAAAACATAGATACTAGAGTTTTCATCACAGGGAATATTAAGACCACTGCATGCCATACAAGTTAAAAGCCCAACCGTTTTTAAAGTAACTGTCTTTCCTCCTGTATTAGGACCTGTAATTAATAGAACAGAAAAATCATTTCCTAAATCCAATGACATAGGAACCACTTTATCGGGAGCAATAAAAGGGTGTCTAGCATTTTTTAAATGGATTTGCTTTTCGCGATTAATAATCGGAGTAGTAGCATGAAGAGACTTGGAAAATTTGGCTTTAGCGAAAATAAAGTCCAATTTACTAATCATAGTAACATCTAATTTTAATTCTTCCCTATAAGGAAAGAATAGAGAGGATAACTCTTGTAAAATTTTTTCAATTTCTAATTCTTCTTCTTTTTCTAAATGATTTAAGTCATTATTCATTTCGAAAATAGAAATAGGTTCAACAAAAACAGTAGAGCCTGCATTGGATATGTCATGGACAAATCCTTTTATTTGTGAACGATACTCTTCTTTTACAGGAATAACAAATCGTTCATTTCGAAGTGTAATAATATTTTCTTGGATATATTTTGAATAAGTAGAAGAATGAATCATATCATTTAATTTAGAGCGAATATCTTGCTCTAATTTTCTTTTTTGTTTTCGGATTATCAGCAAACTTTTAGAAGCTCTATCATCTATGGTATTTTCATCTAGTAAGCATGTAAATATTCTATCTACGACACTTTTGTTAGTATATAAATTAAAAAATAAGTCAGATAAAATAGGATATTCAGATAAATCTAAAAAATCCTTGTCAAAATAATCTTTTAAATCTTGTGATAATTTAAAAATATGGGCAAGATTTAATAAAGATTTTGCTGATAAAGGACTGTTACTTTCTAATTTTTTTAGTTCAATTGTAATATCAGAAATCGCATAAAAAGAAGGATAACCGTTGCGATAAGACAAATTAACAGCTTCCCTTGTTTCCTGTAAAAGATTTTCAATTATAGAAATTTGATTACTAGGTTTCAAGTTGAAAGCAAGTTCTTTTCCTTGTGTTGTGGCACAAAAGTTAGTTAATTTATCTAATATTTTATTAAATTCTAATTTTTCCAAATACATCATAAATCTCCTTGTCTTTTTAAAGTCGTTTTTTGAAATGACAAAAATGTCGGTTTTGGGACAGATCTTTTTTTATTGATTGCTTGAAAGTTCGCTTTTTATTCATGATTCGATTATAACATAGATAATTAATACAAGCAATAAAATTTTTTCTTCTTATGTTTTGTGTAAAAAAATTAAATGTATAATATAATAAAAAACAAGAAATAGATAAAAATTATTGTTAAACTTAAAAAAAAGTATGTCAATAATTTTTGATTAGGACACCCTAAAACATCAAAAGTATTTCAAGACTA
>CANPNZ010000010.1 GCA_947575605.1 uncultured Clostridium sp. | reverse complement strand
GTAATTAAATATGCCAAAAATAGAGAAGTTTAAAAGCTTCTTTTTTTTGCTTTAGATATAAATTACCAGATTAGAAGTCGCAAGACTTCTTCTTTTTTGACAAATACTAACAAAAAAATGTAAAATAATCAAAAAAATATAAAAAAACAATTGACTTTTTTTAAAAAAATAGATATTATATATATATTGGATAGTTAGTTACATTTATTAGGAAAGTTTGAAAAAAATGGAAAAAGAGAAAGACCGATACTCGACACATCATCTTTCTCTTTAACAACGATACACTTAAAAAAGTATATCTATTGTTAGTATACAGCTTTTTTAAGTAATTGTCAAATTTTAGTTGATTTTACAGTTTTCAGGAATAATGGATTAAAAAACGAAAGAAAGGAGTATACTAATGAAAGATGTAGTATTAAAAGATGAAAAAGAAGAAGAAAAACTATTTACAAAAAACAAAAATAAGATTACAATAAAAAAGAATTATAACCCCTTTGAGGTAAATTATAAAATTTACAAAAGAGGGAGTGGATTGTATATGGAAGATAATATATTAAAAGAAATTAGAAAAAAGTTAGATTGGAAAGGCAAGATTATTTCCTACATATTTCCGAGAACATTTATAAAAGTATATAGCATTGCAACACAAAGAGTAGTAAACAATATATTAATTTAAAAGTCATGCAATTTGTCATGCAATAGCAAAAATATTTTAAAATAATAGGGAATTATTAAAAATATAAAATGCCTATTTTTCAATGCTTTCAGATATTATCCAATAATAAGAAATATGAAAAAATAGGCTTAAAATGGTGCACCAGGAGGGATTCGAACCCCCGACCTTCCGGTTCGTAGCCGAACACTCTATCCAACTAAGCTACTGGTGCATACTATATTATTATAACTGGTAATAATTGAATTTTCAAGTAAAAATGAAAAAAACTTGAAAAAAGTTAAAAAAAATATTGCAAATTTGTTTCATTTGTGTTATTATATATAGGCGTTAAATGTCGAGGCGTAGCGCAGTTGGTAGCGCGCGTGGTTTGGGACCATGAGGTCGCAGGTTCGATCCCTGTCGCCTCGACCATTTTATTGGATTTTTTTTGAAATTTCAGAAAATTTCAAAAAAGTCTAAAATGTGAAAAGGCACATGTTTGTAGCAATACAGCATGTGTCTTTAATTTTATTAAATTCTATGAAATTCCCCAAAATGCCGAAAAATTTTCAAGAATAAATTTCCAAAATTATTTTTTTATCTAAAAAAATTTCAAGAAAATTTCAAGAATTGCAATCCCTTATCCTATCTAGGATAGGAGGAAATACTTATGCTAACTTTTGTACCTCATAAAATAAATGAAGACTACAAAAAAGTAGAGTTTTATCGTGTAAATAAAGAGCTTTGTGATAATGAATTATATAAGGATTTAAATCCTACAGCAATTTTATTATATTCACTATTATGTGATAGGCTTTCAGTTAGTTATGCAAATGAAATCAATAGAAAAATTTCAAGAATAAAGAAACATTATTATGATAATGAAGGAAATGTATTTGTAATTTTTACGAGAATTGATTTAGAAGAAAAATTACATGTTGGAAAGTCTGCTATTAGTTATGGAATCAAACAACTAATAAAAGCTAATTTGATAAAGGAAATAAGACAAGGAAGAAATTTACCTAATAAAATTTATGTAGGAAAGACTATTTCTGAAATTAAAGAAGATTTCATAAATTGGAAGTCTGAAAATCAAACTTCAGGAAGTCATATTTTAAACTCTCTGGAGATTAGAAAATCAGAAGGAAGTAAAATAAATAATAAATCTAAATATAATAATTACCAAAGTAGAGATTATAGTAATATGGATTGGATACAATTTTATGCTAATCCACAATTTAAGTAGGAGGTATTGTATATGGAATTAACATATCGTAAAGAAAAAGATTATTTTGTGCCCAATTTAGCACTTTTAGTTTGTAAAGATGATAATTATCAAATAGGGAAATATGGACATCTAAGATTAGAATATTTGAAAAAACACAAGAAAGGGTTTTATACAGAATTAATGTTAGATGGAAAGTTACCAGAACATTTAATTAGCATTGATAAGGAATCAAATAAAATAATAAAATATATTATAAAGAAACTTGCTAAACAGTATAATGTAAACGAAAAATTAAAACAAAGCAATCAATTAGAATGGGTTAGATTAATGAATAATTTTAAATATTCAGCTGAAGAAATAGTGCTTAACGAATTAATTTATGTGTAGGAGGAATCTATTATGTGTAATTTTAGAAAAGTAAATAATGATATATTAAAAGAATGGTTTGATTTTAGAGAAGAAACTTATTTTTGTACTACAAATGATGAGGATAAAAAATACGAAATTAATCTTGAAGAAATAGGGAATCGTATTTTAAAGAATGTACCAAGACAAAATCAAAAATATGTTAAAAGTCAATTAGATTTACTTGATAAAAATTTCTTTGAATATATTACATATTGGAATGAGAAGTATTATAGGAATGGATTTTGTGATGGATTAGGGCTTGTTAATGGATGTTTAAATAAATAGGAAATAAGGAATTATGAATAAATATATCATAATTCCTTTTATTTATAAGTCAAATTGTACATTTATAACATCATCAATTTTAGAAATAATAATATCTCTTATCCTTTCCAATTTCTTATATTGATTTGCAATTTCTGTCTGTTTCTCATAGGAATACTTTTGATTATTATCTACAGGAATTGGTATTAATAAATCTTCTATAATAGTTTTTCCTATTTTAGTAAATTCATTTTCACCATTTGGGCCTTTTCTGCCTCTTATATTTTTTCTAAATATTGGTTGCATTATATATTTTAAATATTCAGGATTTAAAATTCCATTAAATTCTTCTTTAATAACTAATGGTCGAACCTTTTCCGATAAGCTAAATCTTCCTTTTCTATAAAAAATATATCCAGCAGTTCCATCAATGTTATATGTCAAGCAATTCTCAAAGTATTTAATTTTAGTGACAATTTGTTTTCCATTTTTCATTTCAATCATTTCAATATTGTCTTTTACATATCCATAACCTACTTCATTAGGTAATTTAGTTGCACCATATACAGGTATATCTCCAGGAAATTTTTTTATAAAACTTTTTGTAAATTTCGAATTATTTGTTGGAACAGATAAATCAAATATATCTGACACTTTTTTAAATACACAATTATCATATTTCTCTAAGTCAATCGTTATATTTTGCAAGGATATTTTATCAGTAATTAATTTCCAAAATTTTTCATCAATTTTTTGGAATTTTATTGCGATTTTTTTTTGAGTTTTAAAATCAAATTGATTATTTTTTAACATAGGAATATCTATATATACATCCAAAATATGTTGCTTAAGTAAACTTTTTTGTTTTCCTTCTCCTCTTGACAAAGGCGGTAATTTTTTGTTTAATAGATACATTATATATTCTAAAGATATATTTTCCATATTTTTATCATCTATAGGTTTAAGTATTCCATTATTTTGTGCTAATGAAAATTCTCCTTCTATTATATTACATTTTCCAGCTTCTCCAACAGTTATTATTCTGATATATCTTCCTGAGTATGTTGATTTATTTGAATAACCAATTATTCCATTATTTTCTGTTTGACCAGAATAAACAGGAATATTTCCAGAATTCTCATTTATAGTTTTTTTATTAAATTCATTACTTCCTTTTTCAAATGTAAATAACTCTGATAATTTCAAACTTTTATACATTATTTAACTCCTCTTTATAAGAATTTAGATCTTCTATTACAATATCAATAAAATCTGACAAATCAGATGCATTCATGGTTTTTTCTTCTTCTTTAATACCTAATTTTATTTTTTCATCATCAGACCAATTATTATCAATAACCCAATTACTCTTTATATTTTTCAAAAACCAATCAATGTCTAATATCTTTAATCTAGGGTTTATTATTTTCCCCTCTTTTATTCTTTGCACATATAAGTTAGGATTTCCACTAAAGCTATGATATTCATATGCTGCATCAGCTAAGTCATTTTCATCAGGTGTTTCAAAACGATTTATATCTAATGATTCGCCGATAGAAGAACATAAATATGTAAATATTGGTGTAGATTGTTTCTTTTTATTTTCCTTATCCCTTTTGGTTAAACATAAAATATAGGTTTTTTTATTTGTAGAAAAAAAGGTGTTTAATGGTAAAGATATAATTCCATTTATTATACATTCTTCCACCATGAATTCTCGAAGATCTTTATCCTGTAGTCTATACATAAATCCTTCTGGAACAATTATAAATGCTTGTCCATTACCATTAAGACTACGGATTATCCATTCAACAAATAGACCTTCTAATCCCGTTCCTTTTTTTGTATAATATTTTTTTAACTCTCCATTGCTTTCAATTTCTCGTTTAAATACATCTGTACTCCCTACATATGGTGGATTAGAAAGAATTAAGTCATATTTTTTATCTTCTTCTGGTATATAATCTAATGTGCCCAATACAGATGTTCTAAGATGAAAAGTATCATTAAATAATTCAGAAAATTGAGCAGATACATCTGAATGATTTTTTATTAAATCAGAAAAGTATATCATCATATTCGCCTTAGCCAATATAATTGTTCTCTCATTTTCTTTTGTAAATCCTTTATCAAATCCTTCAATTGTTACATATCTTTTTAATTTTCCATCTTCTACTTTATAGAAACGATCTAAATCTCTAGAAACCGCCTCTAGTATAAACTTACCGAACACCACAGGCTGGATCGCAAATTCTCATATTAGGTCTTATATCTGCCATATTAACGATTTGCTGAACAACCTTTAATGGGGTAAAATATTGCCCCATTCCTCCTTTTTGACTATCTTTTTTAAAAAATACCTCAAAAATTTTTGATTTAAAATCTTTATCAATATTTTTTAATTTAACATCTTTAAACATTTCAAGGATATTTCTAAAAGTTTTACCATATCCTGTAATACTATTTCCAGTTTTATCATTGACAAATATACTTCCATTTATAATGGTGGTTCCATCGCTATCTTGAGGAAATAATCTTTTTATTTCTGGTCTTACATTTTTTGCATAATATGTTAAGACATCATCTTCTGATGCATCTTTATACATTGCTAGTACATATTTAAAACTATTTATGTTTTTCAAAACATTTAAATCACTTAAATATTTAAATATAAATATTTCAACAAATGTATAAAGGCAATTTTCTGGTGTAGCAGCAGTTGCTTTATATATTTTATTCCAAATAGATAAAGCCAATGGTGTAGGATCAATTTCCTTCTCATACTTTATTTCATTACATTCCTTAGAAATTAATAAATCTAAAGTTTCTATTAATCGTTCCATTTTTGCAGTATTACATGTTGTAATTCCAAAAGGTTCTTTTAACAATTCTCCATCACTATTTATAATAGGTTCATTGGTTATTGCATTATACCAATTACTATTAATGCTATCTGTACTTATCACAAATTTTGCACCTAAATCCACAGCAACTTCAATAGCTTGATTTGTAGCAGATTTTTTTAATGCTTCTGTATTATATTTAGATAAACTCTTGTTTTCAATGACAGCGATTACTCTTTTAGTACTATCTACAATTAATCCATCTGGTTTTCTATCTTCATCCATATAGTCTCTATCTATTATTAATCCACAATTTCTTAGACTACCTATTGTTGTATTGCCTATATTATAGTATATGTATTTTCCTATTCTATCTGGATTATCTAATATTCCTCTCTGAAGTATTTCTTCTGATATATCATATTTTTTTCTAGACATTTTTATATTCTCCTTTTATTCCAATCTTTTCTATTACTTCAATCGCATCATATCCTTGTTGTGTTAAAGCATATTTACCTCTTTCTTTATATTTCTTTAAAAATTTCGACTCTATTAACTCATTCATATATTTATTAGTTTTACTTTTAGAATAATGTAGTGTTTCAGCAATTTCTTGCTGACTTGATGATAAATACTTTGCCTTTCTGTATTGAATTTCATTATCTGCAATCCATTTTAATAATTTATATTTATCATTCGTAAAAATTTCTAAATTTGTTTTCATTTGCTCCCCCAATATTAAAAACACTTTAATCGTATTTATCTTATAATAATAGTTCTATTTTGTCAACTAATTTGGTATACAAAATAGAACTATTTTAAGTGAAATTTTAAATCAGGGTTTTGGGATTTTATCCCATAGATAGAATTTCGTGTGAACAAATTCATTGCTTGCTAAGACATGAAATCCGATTTTTCATATTTTTTAGGTACTTTTTAAGGTATAAATTAATGTACCTTTAAATTTAATATTAGAATATCAGTATAACTATAGTTTACTATTAAAGTAATTTTATTGTTAAATATTTAATTCTAAAATAATTCATTATTAGGCTGTAAAAGTAGCAATTTAATTTCTTATAAAATTTCTTAAAATAAAATTTTTTCAATTAAATGTATCCTTTTTTTATTTTTTTGTGCTGTTCTTTATAGAAATAAAATTTCAGGAAATTTAAAACTATAAAACTAAATTTTAAAAGCTTACAAAAAATTTTAATTTCGAAAAAGACCATTGACATTGTATAAATGTTATGTTAAATTCAGACTCGAGGGGTGAACAAAATTACATTTAACTTAACATTATACAAAATACTTATGGACTTAAGTTAAGGGGGTGTGATTTTGGAAAAGCTTGATAATATAGTTATGTATTCTCCAGAAGATGTTAGGAAATTACTTCATTTAGGCAATTCTAAATGTTTAGAATTATTTAATTCAGCTGATTTTCCAAGCATTAGAATAGGTAGAGCATTTTGGGTAAAAGCAGATTGTTTAGAACGATTTTTAAGCGAAAAACATATACTGGCTCAAAAAGATGAAGATTTATTCTAAATAGAATATTACATATTAAAATAACTATTTACAAGAACACCCTGAATCATACACGATATACCATTTAATTTATGGTACAAGAGTAATGCAGGGTAGTTCTTTCCTAAATAAGGAGGTACTAAATGCAACACTCAAAAGGTATTACAGTTGGAACATATACTATAAAAACAAAAAAGAAAGTAAATTCTTTACCTATCTGTCCAACTTGTAAAAATTGTAAAGATAGGTCGGTTTGTAGCAATAGAAAAAAGCTAACTAAATGCTCTATATGTAAAAATTGTACAAATAGTGAATGCTGCGACATTTATTATATTTCTTCATGCTGTAAAGCAATTTTAAATTTAGGTAGAAGTCCACAAATAGGAAAGGAAATTAAAAAAACTTTTACTGGAAAAACTGAAGATGAGGCATTATATAAGCTTTATCAATTTAAAGATGATGTAAAAAAGCATGGTCTACCTAAAAATATTATAGAAAAGTCGGTTGTTACTATTTATAGTTTAGGTTGCCAAATGGAAGAAATAAAAAAAGCTAGAGGAAAAATTGGTACAAATGCATATAGAACAAACATGAGTACATTGAAAAGGTTGAAAAACTATGAGTTTTCAAATATATCTATTGAAAAAGTTACAAGAGAGCAAATTCAAGATTTCTTGGAAAATGAAAGAAATAAATCAAATTCTATAATTAAAAAGGATTATGGCATGCTTACCAGGATCTATGAATATGCTGAAGAAAATGATTATATTAAGAAAAACTTTTTTAGAGGTTTTAATAAAATAGAGAAAACTCAAAGTAAAATTGCCACAAAGCAAGTAAATCCAATGACATTTGATGAAGAAAGAAGATTTAAAGAATATTTAGTAAATGATACTCATCCATATAAAAATCTTGTTTTAATCGAATTGTACACTGGAATGAGATTAGGAGAAACTATTGCTTTAAGTATTTCAGATGTCGATATTAATAGTAATACAATACATGTTAGCAAAATATTAACACATGATGAAAATCATAAACCTTATATCCATGATTCTTCTTTATCTCAAACAAAAGATGGTGCTAGACTCGTTCAGATAAATAGTGTTTTCAAGAATAATGTTATCGAAGCTATTAAAAAAGCTACAGAAAATACAGATAACAAAGAAAATTTATTATTCTGTCAAGATAATGGCTCACTTATTTTAGAAAGTAGTGTAAATAGTTATTTAAAAAGAGTTGCAAAAGATATAGGTTTAAGCTATTGGAAGGAATTTAGTTCACATAGGTTAAGGCATACCTTTGCAACAAGATGTATTGAAGCAGGTATTTCTCTACCTGTACTTCAAACATTAATGGGACATCATGATATTCAAACTACCATTAATGAATATGGTAAAGTGTTTAATTTTTACCAAAGGAAAGAAAAAGAGAAATATATAAATTATGTAACAGATGGAATAAGTGAGATGTAGCAAATCTTAAATTTAATTGAATAGATAAAAAGATAATAAAAATTTCAAGGTCAAATTTCAAGAATTTTATTAAGACCTATAAATGCAGTAATTGCAATAAATGTGTGCTATAAGATGGTAGCCACCTCGACCAAAAAAGACCGTTTTTCAAGGAAATTCCATAGAATTTGAAAACAGTCAAAAGATTTTAAAAGTGCTATTTTCTAAGGAAGTTAGAGAATAGCACAATTTTTTTACATTCTGAAAAATTCTCAAAAATTCCGTTATTTTGTTCAGAAAAATGTTCCGCAATTTTTAAAACTCATAAAAAGATTGTTCCGCAAATTTCCGCAAAGCAAAATTTATTGATATTTAGGTACTTTCAGTGTTGTTCTAAAAAACTGAAAGGAGAACTATTGCTATGGATTTTATACCCTATAAAATAAATGAATATCTTGAAAATGTTTTCTATCAAATTCCAAAAGAACTATTTGTAAATCCTTATTATAAAAACTTAAACTCAGATAGTAAATTACTATATTCATTATTACTTGATAGATTATCGGTTTCAATGAAAAATGAATGGATAGATGAAGAAGGAAATATATTCTTAATATTTTCAAGAAAAGAAGCACAAGAAAAACTAAATTTATCAGACAAGACAGTTACAAAAGCATTTAGACAATTAACAGATGTTAAATTGATATATGAAAAGAAACAGGGATTTAAAAAGAATAATATTATCTATGTTGGAAAGATAAATCATATATCAACTGCTAATATTACGAGTCGTAAAAATTACGATTCAAGAAACGGAAAAACTACAAGTCAAGAGTCGGAGAATTTACGATGTAATAAGAATAAATATAGTAAAAATAATTATAGTAATATACCCAACAAAAGAAATTCATTTTGTAATTATGAGCAAAGAACTTATGAAGATGGAGAACTAGATAAATTATATTGTAATGTTTAAAAAATTAAAGAAAAAGGAGATTAAAAATTATGGAAGATAAAGAATTAAAAGAAAAATTTATTGATGAGAAAACAGGAATTGAATATATAAGAAAAGGTGACTATTATATACCCAATTTAGTAATAGAAGCTCAAAGAAAAATTAACTTAAATAGATATGGGCGATTAAGATTAGAATATTTAAAAAAGCACAAAAAATCAGAATATACAATTTTATTTATGGATAATAAATTAAATGAACATTTAGAAGAAATACAAGAAACTGCTAAAAAAAGAGTAGAAGAAATTATAAAATCATTAAAAGAGCAAAGTAATTTAACAGAAGAAATGAAAAATACTGACCAACTTTATTGGGTAGGAATGATGAATAATTTTAAAAATCAAGCTGAGGAAATCGTATTAAAAGAATTAATATATGTTTAAAAATTTTGAGAAGAAATTTAAAAGTTTCTTCTCTTTTTTGATGAAAAAATTCTAAAAAGTTAGATAAAAAATTACTAAAAATTTATAACTTAATAGAAAAAAAGTATCTATTTCTAATACATTTTAGATACTTTAGAACTTTATACTATTTTGAAAGCAAGCATCGCATTTATACTCCCATATAAATACATCTTGTCAGTTTTGTATCAAAACTGATTGATGTGAAATTCTTTCCCAAACCCTTTAAAAAATATAAATATTTTTCTGGCAGTCTTTTATAAAAATAGACTGTCAAATTTTTATGAATAAAGAAAAAGGAGAATTAAAATTATGAGAAAAAGAAATATAAAAAAACAAATATGGTTAGATACAAAAGAAGATGATTTATTAAAAAGAAAATCAAAAGAAGCAGGTTTAAGTGAAGCTGAATTTATTAGAAGTTTAATTAAAGGTTATAGAATAAAAGCACAACCAACTGAAGAAATAAAATCTTTTCAACGAAATTTATATGGTATAGCAAATAATATAAATCAAATTGCTAGAGTTGCAAATTCTAGATTCAGTGTTTCATACGATGATTATAAATATATTTTAGATACTTTAGCTGATTTTATTTTAAAATTTGAAAGAAAGATATATTCAAGACAAAAATAAAAGGAGGTATTTAAGTGGCAATTACAAAATATAAAGTTATCAAGAAAAATTTAGATACAGTAATAAACTATGCAATGAATGGAGAAAAAACAGAAAATGGTATTTTAGTATCTGCAATAAATTGTCTACCACAAACGGCATATTCTCAAATGATGCTAACTAAAAAATCATTTCACAAAGAAGATGGACGACTTCGGCTATCATATAATACAATCATTTAATGGTAATGAGATTTCTCCAGAAAAATGTAATAAAATTGGAATAGAACTTGCTGAGGCATTATGGGGAGATAAATATCAAGTTATAGTTTGTACACATACCAATAAAGATAATGTTCATAATCATATAGTTTTGAACTCTGTTTCTTTTGTAGATGGTAGTAAATATCATAACTCAAATGTAGAAATTGCATTACTTAAAGAAATAAATGATGATATTTGCAGAAAATATGGACTATCTATAATTAAAAGCACAAAAGCTACTACAGTAAGTGAAATATCAAAGAGTAGAATTGCAAATTATAATCGTAATTCTGGAAAAATGGAACTTATAAAAGTTGATATTGATGAAGCAATTAAGATAGCTAAAAAATATCAAGAATTTATTGATATATTAGCTCTGAAAGGCTATTATATCAAAAAGGCTAGTAATGTTATATCTGTTTCTACTCCATACTATAATAGGAATATAAGACTTGTAAGAGCCTTTGGAGAAGATTACACCTTTGATAATATAAAAACTAGAATATATCAAGAAACTTTATATAATAAATATTTAAAAAGGAATGATAATGAAAAAGTATATAAAGTAAGAATTTATGATGGTATAAAAATCAATCAAGAAAAGTTAAAAACATCATCATTTTATAGATTATATGTTCATTATTTATATTTGCTTGGGAAACTACCACCAAAAATCCATTGTGAAGAAAGAACAAAGGAATATTATAAAGAATTAGATAAATTTCATAAAACAAATGATGAAATAAAAATGATTATTAGCTTTGACTTACATTCCTTAGATGATGCTCAAAAACTAAAAACACATTTTTTAGAAAGAGTTGCACCATTGAAGGATGAAAGAGAGAAATTATGGCGAGATTTTAATAAAACAACAAATGAAAATCAAAAAAATATTATTAAAGATAAAATAGCTATAATTACTGATAATATTAATAAAATCAATAAAGAAATACAAACTTGTAAAAGAATTATCAATAATTCTGAAAAAGGCGAAATAGAATATAATTTGATAAAAAAACGAGTCAAAAAAAATCAAGATAAGAATGAAAAAGAACTTACTAAAAATAAAGATAAAAATAGAATACGATAGAGCTTTTTAGAAAAGACTGAATCTTAAAGAATTAAATACTCTTTTTAGGTTCAGTCTCAAATTTATTTAAACATATTTAGCTAATTTTTCAACTGTTACTACAATTGCACCTTTAGGTTTTGTAGCTCCAAAAGGAGATACTTCGCCATTACTAAAAAATGTGTTTTTACAAAGTTCATAGTATTCTCCATCAGACTAAAACTCAGCTTTTCCAAACATTCTTAATCCTTCATACTTTTCATTAAAAACTGTTAAGACAACATTGTGATTATATTGTATATTTTTTTGTGTATTTACCATTTCATTTACAGATATAACTAGCTTATTTTCTTCTATTACTTTAACATCTGATGCAACTGATAAATTAGGATTATTATCTTTATTAACTGTAGCAATATGCATTGGTTTTCCATCAATTAAATCTTTATATTCAAATAAATTCATTAATACCAACCTCCATCTACTTTTATTACTGTAGAATTTACAAAGCTAGCATCTTCACTTGCTAGGAATGCTACTACTTTCGCAATTTCTTCTGGTTCTCCAAATCTTTTTACTAAAATCCTTTCTGTTTCATCTTTCACAAAATCTTCTGGAAGTTCTTTATTCATTTCTGTATTTACCCATCCTGGTGCAATACAATTTACTCTTACATAAGGTGCAAATTGAACAGCAGAATCATAAGTTAAACTGATTAACCCAGATTTTGAAGCATCATAGTCTACACTTGTTGGATAATATGTATTTAATCCATTTGTACTAGAAATATTTATTATTGCTCCACTTTTCTGTTTAAGCATTTCTTTTCCAATTAATTTTGTTAAAACAAATGGTGCAATTAAATTGATATCTAAGGTTTGTTTCCAATCATCAATTGTTCTATCTTCGAAATCCTTATCAATAACAATTCCTGCATTATTTACCAAAACATCAATCTTTCCAAATTCTTTGATAGCTACATCTACCATATGATTAATTTCTGTTTCATTAGATAAATCTGCTTGAATAGGTAATACTTTAATATTGAATGTTGTTTCTAATTCACATTTCAGTTTTTCAGCCTTTTTATTACTCTTAACATAGTTAATTATTATATCATAACCTTTTTTGGAAAATTCTCTTACTATAGCTTCTCCTATTCCTCTGGTACCGCCTGTTACTAATACATTCTTATTCATATAAAAACTCCTTTCTGGTTGTTTCAATTTTAGTACTTTATTAAAAATAAAAGCTTTTTCTTTTATTCTCCAATTCATCAAAGTATAAATCATAGGAATAATCTATACTAATATATGGCATAAATAATTGTATTACAATATCATCATAATCTGTTGTTATAAATTCATTATCAATAACTTTACCTAAAGTATGAATACAATTCTCACTAGCTTCCTTTGATATCTTAAATTTTTCAGATAAATATGTAGGTGTTATTTTAGTTCCACTTTTAACTAACTGTTTTAAAACGCATTGAGGAGCTAATAATTGAGCAGCAAAGAAATTAGCTTCTGCTTCATTTTTATCACATTGCGTTGTGTGGTTTAAAACTATGTGTCCTAATTCATGCGATATTGTCCAAATTTTTCTTCCTTCTGTTTCTATATCTTCATTATAAAAAATTAATATATTGTTATTTCTAATATATGTATATCCATCATTAGTATTACCATTAGAGGTTAACTGACTTATACTTAGATTTGTCTTTTGTGCATATTCTTGGAAACTGATTATTTTAACATCATATTCTTTTAATTTTATATTTTTAGGATTTATAGGAAAAGATATATTTTCTTGTAACATTAAAGTTTTATAAGCTTCTTCTTTTGCTCTTTTAAAATTCGGTTTAACCATTTTTATTGTTTCCTAAAAATATATCAATTGTGCTATCTAATATGTCAAGTAATTTTTCTTTTTCTTCTGGATTTACTTGTTCAGCTTTTCTAAAAATTATGGCAGTCCTAGAATTATCTTCTTCCCCTATTTTATCTTTAATCCCTAATAAATAATTAACAGTAACTCCAAAATAATTCGATAATTTATTTAATGTTTCAGTGTTTGGAGTTGCATTTCCAGATTCCCAATATGATACTCCTGTAGCAGTAATTCCAACTATATCAGCCAATTGTTGTTGTGTCAGGTTATTTTTTTTTCTTAATTCCTTTATTATTTGAGAAAATTTATTTTCGTTCATAGTATTTCCCTCCATTTAAAGTAATTATATTATAAAATAAATAAAATGTAAATATTTTTTAAATAAAACGTAAGTTTTTTAGCAAAGTGTATTGACAATTGCTAGAATAGTTAGTATAATCAAAATGTAATTAAAATATAAATTACATTTAAGCTATGTTTTGTATAAACACATAAATATTATACCATACAAGGAGGTTTTTATGAATACTTTAATGTTAAGCTCTAAAAGTTATAAAGAAAATAAGGAACACGATTTTGGAGATTGTTTTATATCAGATAATGGAAATGATGTTGTTGTATTTGACTGTGGTTCAAACGAACATGCTGAAAAAGTAATAGAATATTTAGAAAGTAATTATGGTCCAGATAAAAAAGCAATAATTGTTTTGTCACATAACGATTCAGATCATTTTAATGGGATACCAAAATTAATTGAAAAAAATAAAGTAGAAAAAGTTTATACGATTCTATTATTAAAATTTTATGAAGAATTATTAGAAGAAATTGATGACGATAGAAAAACTAAAGATTCTATAAAGAGACAAATATTAGAAAGATATTCAAATATTGCTTCTTTAGGAGAACAGGGCTTGTTGGAGAACATATACAATGAAGATAATTCATTTGTCAAAATTTGTAATGGAATTAAAGCTATAGGTCCATCTAAAGAATATGTATTAGAAGTTGCTGGACAAGCATTAGACTCTAGACAGGGAGATACTATAGATAGCGAAACAACAGTAAATGCTACTAGTGTTCAAATAAGTATAAATTTAGGAACTTCAAAAATCTTACTAGTTGGAGATGCCAGTACAAAAGCCATTGAAGATAATGCAAAAGAACATCAAATAATTCAAATTCCTCATCACGGAAGATTAGACCACGCTGAAGATTTATTTGAAATAAAAAAAGATGATAAAGATACTGTATACTTAATATCAGATAATAAAGGGGCTAGACCAGGTGGTTCAGAAGATTTAATAAGTAAAGGAAAAGATAAAGGACATACTATATTTAATACTAGAACCGAAGACACTAAAAATATAACTTCTACAACTTATCAAAAATCTTATAGAGTGGGGTCATATATATGATATATATTTTACAACATTTATATAAAAAAGAATATGAGAATTTCAATACAGAAATTTTAGGAAGAAAAAATTATTTATATAATGTTTTTAAATTACATTTTGTAATAAAGAAAACAGCATATTTAAAGGAAAACTTTACATTCCCACAATATTATATTCTGGAAAGTTTTCCTTTTAAGTCTATGAATAATTTTTGTATAATTGTCGGTGATACAAATTTTGTTATAGACTATATAAGTACACATAAGGAAGACTTTGATGGAAAAATATTAATTATAATAACTTGTATTAAAAATAATATTAAAAAAATTACGAGACTATTGTCTACTTTAAAATGCGAATCAATATATTTTACTAAGCAGAATAATGATGAAGCAGATTATTACGATGGTAGTAAATGGGGATTAAATTTTAAAATAACACTATCAGAACTAGATTTTTACAATAGTAATAAAAATAATATTATTGAAAAATTAAACGAAAATTTTGAGAGGATAAAATAAATATGGAACACTTTTTTAATAAATTAGAAAATTATAATATACTAAATTATATTTTACCAGCTATTGTTTTTGATATTGGGTGCAGATATTATATTAATATTAAATTAATTCCTACTGATAATATATTTATTTCAATTTTTATATATTATTTTTTAGGGTTGGTTATTAGCAGAATAGGCTCTTTAATTATAAAACCATTATTGTGGAAATTAAAAATCTTAAATAGAAAATATAGTTCAGAATGCACAGATTTTTATAATGCTGAAGAAAAAGATGCAAAAATAAAAATACTATTCACAGATTACAATATGTATAGAAATTTTATTGCTACTTTTTTTCTTCTATTAGTATCTAAATTTGTATATGAAATAAAAAATTGGATAAATATTACTTCCACAATTATATACACGATATTGTTTATCTTACTTATTGTATTATTTATAATGTCTTATAAGAAGCAATTAGAATATATACATAATAGAATAGAAAATGCTAAATCTAAAAGTAGTAATATATAAAATAAGAGCTACTCACAGTAGCTCTATCATTATGTTCAATTCTATTTGTTTTTTATTGATAATTTTCTTTTAAGTATTTATTATAATTTGTTTGTCCTACTTTAACATTTCCTATGTATGTCTTATTTCCAGCTAATGCACACTCATACTGGTCAACAATATATTTTTCTAGTTTTTCAACTTCTTCAATGTTAGATAAAATCAATCTACATTTTCCATTGTCATTTTTAGTACATGGTTCTTGCAAAAAATATGAAAAATCATAAGAATCATCTGCATATTTGTCGATTACAATATAATCCTTGTTACCTCTTAATTTTAGTCTTAAAATAGGATACATCAACGAAATATCAAAATAGTTAGATGAATTTATATTGCATCTAATATCTTCTATATTTTTACCATTACGAGCAAGTATATCTTTTGTTAAATAATATGCTTGTTTTTCTTTTTCATTAAAGCTTCCGTTATCAATAGGTATGCCTACAAAATTATCTTGTTTTTGAATAGTTTTATTTTCTAGTTCTGGAATTACATCGTAGAAAACATTCTCTGATAAAATTTCAATATCTTGCCCTTTCAATTTCAAACTTTCCGCTTTTAAAAGTTTAGAACTTTTTTTACCTCTTAAAATAGGATTATAGTCATTGTTACCTAATATCAAAAAATTTGTATCTTTATTTACACTATCTTGACAGTGTCCACCTAAATCAGCAATAATCTGCATTGCCTCTTTTCGTGACATTCTTTCTAATGTTCCAGTAATAGCAAAATATTTATCATATAAAAGATTATCTTCATCAAATTCAGTATTAATTGTAGTAATATCACTTGCTTTAAAACATGAGTGACTTTTTTTCTTGCAAGCATCTTTAAAATTCTCTATATTTGAATACTTACTTTCAACAAGTTTTTCAAGATTTTTAAATATATCAATTGTTATTCTAACATCTGTTAAAGACCTATGACTACCTGTAGTATCAATGTTATAATAATTTGCTAAATCACTTAATCTATGATGCTTAAGCTCAGGTAATAATCTTCTACTTAATCTTAATGTATCAACAAAATCATTAGTAATAGGTTTCATATCTTCATTTATTAAATTATCATATATAAAATTAATATCAAAATTTACATTATGACCTAAAATAACTGAGTCGTTAATAAAATCCATAAATTTAGGTAAAACTTCATTGATTTTTGGAGCATCTATTACCATTTCGTTTGTAATTCCTGTTAATTCAGTAATAAATTCATCTATTTCATATTCTGGTTTTATTAATGTACTAAATGTTTCTATCTCTTTGCCATCTTCAATTTTTATAGCTCCTATTTCAATTATTTCATCATACATAGAATCTAGTCCAGTGGTTTCAATATCAAACGCAATATATTTATTTGGTATTTCTATTAAACTTTTTCCTTTTAATTCTCTCAACTTTTAAACCTCCATTTATTTTGTTACTAGTGTTAAATTATCAAAATAATCTAAAATATTATCAATGACATCTTTTATAGGCACTTCTAGCCAATTATTATTAGCTGTATTAATTCTTGTCTGGAATCTACTATTATTTAATATACTTGTTAATCTTTTAGATATATCTTCTATTGTATGCTCTCTCATATTCTCATCTTTGAAAATCAAAATATCTATGTATTTTATTAGCTTGTCCTTATCTAAATTTTCATTATTAATTAAATAATAAAAATCAAAAATATCTTTAAATCTAGTAGAAGTAATACCAAATTTTAATAATGATTTTAATTTTTCAACAATTATCTGTTCTTTAGAGTTTATAAGCAAACTTACACTTTCATCTATTATATTAAAATCAAAATAATACTCATCTTGTTCCATATCAAAATATTTATGTACTCCAATATCTAGCTTTGAACTTATTGAATAGCGATGGTTATCAGTTAGTTGTATGTAGACTCTTTTTCCATCGTAGTCTTGATGATGTAATGGTTCAATCTTTCCAGTAACTTTTATTTTTACACCATCATCTGTGTTATTTAATTCCTTTATAAAATTAAGAATCGATTTATCTTCTAAAGAATATTTTATAAAATCTATATCCATGTCTCGAGTTGCACGACGCATATCTTTAGAAATGTTATGCATTACAACTCCACCTTTTACAGTTATATTTTTACTGTATTTGCTATTTCCAATTTTAAGTAAAACAATATCTTGAGCAACTTTTGGAATTGCATCATCTTCAGAATAACCTGCTGATATGTATTTGTTGACAGCTTTATATATATCCATTAAAACACCTCGTCTTGTATTATTTCAAAAATTTTATCTCCATTTGCAAAGTATTGTAAATATTCTTCTATCTTTTGTGTATCTAATGAATTTGCTAGTTTTCTATAATTAGATATAATTTCTTTATATAAGTCATATCCAATTTGATTTTTGTTTCTAGCTAAATCAATTAGCATTCTTTCTTTATCATAAATATTTATCTTTATTCCTTCATAATCAATTTCAGTTTTTCCCAAATTATATAATTCATCTTTCATACGAATTTGTTTTATTTTATCTGAAGTAATAGTTGTTCCATTTCTGTTTGTAGCCAAATACATTGTGTTTGGAATAACATCTGTTAAATTGTGATAATAATAAGCAGAGTAAGAAGTAAATACTCCATAAGGATATTTCTTCATTATAACTGCTAAATAATGAACATTAGGAATATCAGAATATATACCTTTTTCAATTTTAAAAAATTCTTTATTTTTCAATGCTTTTCGTATTTGATAAGTGCTTTTATATTTATTTTTTATTTCGTTGTAAGTATATAACATATATTTTTCCTCCAAAAACATTTTAACCTAATCGCCACCATAAGTCAATAGTTTTGGTGGTAATTAGGTTAATTTTTCTATTATTTTATTGTTCATTTAACCATTTCATATATTCTTCTTGTGTCAATCTTCCATTACTAATTTTTTCTTTTAACTCTGCATTTTTCTTTTTAAATTCAATAAATTCTTTTTCATATTCATCATTCATAGGATTTCTTCTTGTTCTTAATAATAATTTTTGATAAACATTTCTATATACTTTTAAATCGTTGTTTTCTTCCATTAATTTTTGTTTTACTTTAAATGGACCTACTTCTTTACAGGTTTTTCCATTTTCAAAAATATTACTACAATATAATTCATCAGATCTATTTTCTGGAACAAAGAATTTTCCACAATTCTTACATCTCTTTATTTCAATATTTTCTATTGTTGTTAATTCTAATAATTCTATAACGAATGTAGGAATAATATTTTTGCATAAATAATTATATGGTAATAAATTTTCATTTTTTACAACTTTTGCAATTTCTTGTGCATCTTCTTCATTCATAATTGAAAATTTTGTAAAGTCTCCAAAATTATTAAGACATAACCTTATTTTACTTTCTTCATATATTTCAAATATTCTTGCTTTTTGTTCTCTTTCTCTTAATATGTATAATCTTTGTGCAGGAGATATATTGTTTAATTCTTCTAATTCATTTAGGTTATATATGTATTCTATATCTTTTATTAAAGCCTTTTGAATTTTAGATAACTTTTTAGCGGTTTTATCTATAAGTTTATTAATTAAGTCATTGTAATCAGAATCTTTATAAAATTTATAAATAGGTATATTTCCTAATTCTGCAATAGTACAAATACTATATTGTTCAACAAACTTTTTCATATCCTCATAAGAAGAGAAATCCGTATTTATAAAATCACAAAGTTGAACTCCTAATTTTAATTCTTCGTGTTTATTGTAAAATTCATATCCTTTATGTTTTTGATTATATCTAAATGATGTATATCGAATTAATTTAAGTTTTGATATTTTATCTATGTAAAATTGGTTATCTGTAAGTATTTCCAAATTCTCCATTAACAATTCTCCTAACTTTTGTTATGTTTCTATAAATATTTTATCACTAACTATTGACATTTGCAATACCTCATGTTATAATTTTTGTTAGTATTTGATAATGTAGCTATTAAAACTATACAGAAGTACATTGAAAATTGAATATTTCCGTTGTTAGATAGAAGCAGAAATGCTCTCCTACATAGTCACAACTTGAGTGGTTTAAAAGTATCATCGCACGTAATGAGTGTAGCCAGTCTTGATAGGGTGGTGGTGGAAATCCAGAGATTTGATTTTATATCAACGACTAACAAAAGCCCTTGTAACTTAGGGTATTAGAAAAATATAAATTACGAAATTTACAAGAGGAAGGAGAAATGTATATGGGAACTAATATTCAAACATTCTGTAATTTTCTTACAACATCAGATGTAATGAAAATATTAGGAATAGGAAACAAGACTTGTTTAGAGCTATTCCATAGAAAAGATTTTCCATGTGTGAAAGTTGGAAGAGCTTTTAAAATTTCTGAAGAGAATTTTAGAGAGTACTTTAAAACAAGAAGAGTATATAATGAAAACTAAAAATAAAAAGAAGATTTAAATAAGCCGATTTAAACCTTCAACAAAATACTATGTATTTAAAAACTGAAAGAAAACTATTGCTACAGTTTCCTTAAACTGATATAATTATACCATAAAATCTAAATATAGCAATAGTTTTCCTTAAATTTAATTACGAAAAGGAGAGAACAATATTATGAAATTTAAGGGAATAACTGTAGGCACATATATTTCAAAAAGACCAAAAGGAAAATATAATGAAACGATATGTGCTGACTGCAAAAACAATAAAAATAAGAACATTGACAAAGAAAAACAATATGAACTATGTAAAGGATGCGATAAGTTTTATATTTCTAAAACTTGCAAAGCTGTTTTAACAGTAGGTCGTGATCAGACAACAGGAAAGACACTAAGAAAAACATTTGTTGCTAATACAGAAGAACAAGCATTAAACAATGCTTTAGAATATAAAATAAACCTAGATAAAAATGGTGGAGTAAGAATTATAACAAAAACAAATAAGACTTTAATTGATTTAGTAAAGCCTATGATAGAAGAACAATTTAAACTAAATCGAATTAAAGAATCGACGTATAAAAGAAAATTAGATACATTAAAACAAATTGAAAAGGAACCCTTTACGAAAAAGCCAATTGCAAAAGTAACTAGAGATGATGTAGTTAATTATCTTGCTAAACTTAAAGTATATTCAAAAACAACAATTAAACAAAATTATGAATTATTGTGTATGGGATTTGGAGAAGCATATCATCAACAAATAATTACAGATAATTTTATGACTGGTTATAAAAGAATTGAAAAACCAAAAAGCGAATATAGTGGACATCACAGAATAGCACTTACCATAGAAGAACAAAGAAATCTAATACAATTCTTAAATGATGTAGATTACTCTAAATTTAAACACAAATATCTATTTTTGTTATTGTTAAGTACAGGAATGAGAATAGGCGAAGCTTTAGTGTTAGATTATACCAAAGACATTGACCTAGAAAAAGGAACTGTAATTATTAGAAGAACTCAAACAAAAGACACAAACGGAAAATCAAGAATAGGAGAAACTACAAAGACTTTTTCTGGACAAAGAACTATTAATTTAAATGATATTAGTAGAAAAGCATTAGAAGAAGCAATGAAACATATCATTCCAAACAAGTTTCATTTGTTATTCTATAATCCTATCAATAAACAATATGGATTATATGAAGAAGCTAGTATAAATTCAGCACTAAAACGAGCAGGATTAAAATTAGGAATTGGACTTTATGAAGAAGAAAATTGTAAAGGAAGTAAAGTTACAAGAACTGATATACACACTCATATGTTAAGAGGAACTTTTGCAACAAGATGTGCAGAGGCAAAAATTGCTCCATCTGTATTAAAAGAAATATTAGGTCATTCAGATATATCAATTACAATGAAATACTATGTTGATATAGATAATGATTTTATTAAGTCAGAGAACAAAAATGTAGTGAATTACCTAATTGATAAAAATATATTTGGAGTAATATTAGGCAAAGAAGAAATTGCTGTTTAAAATGTTTTAAAAAACTTATGAAGAAATACTGGAACCGTGCAGAATTTAAAGGAATTATAATCCCTAAATGTTCCGCAAAAGTGTTCCGTAAAATAAAATGCAATCACTGTAAAGGCTGAAATATCAAAGAAAATAGTACGAAATGTCGAGAACTCACCTCGACCACAATTCTTACAGCCAAAAGGGATTGACAGAATGAGAAAGAAAGAGAAAAATGATATTTTCCGTTTTAGTTTTTCAAGAATCATTGAATAAATTAACATAATAGAAAAACATACATATATAATATGTATGTTTTTTTAGATCATAACTCCATACACTTATGTGGGATTAAAAAAACTTCTAGCCATGAATAAAATAAATTTTGTCGTTTGATATAACATAGATGTTTAGACAATCAAGCATTCTGTTCATATATTATAAAACCTCGTTTAGTAAAAGAAGCTATTTGTTTCATTTTTCCCTGAATTTCACCAGGATATATCTTTAGAAGATCTTTTACAGTTTCTTCAATCGGCTTATCGTCTTTTGTAGTTCCTCTAATTTTAGCATCCACATCAATATTTAAACCTTGACCATCCCTAAAACTTTTTTCTCCTATTATAATATTATCTTTACTTATAATGATACTATCATTTTTATTAGGAATTTTGAGACCTAATCCATGAGGACTTAAAACAAATTTTTTTCCATCATGGAAAAATTGATTATTCTGATTTGATATAGGATTAATAAAATAAATATCTTCTCCAGGAGCGGTAAGCAAAGGATACATTCCTTCATTCCAATGACATCCAATACATATAGAATGTTGTGTAGGCATACCATAATGTTGAATATTAATTATTTTTTCATCAACTAGATTTTTAAAGGCAGTTTTTATAAAATATTCATTTCTATTTTCATTAAACTTTTCTAAAAAGTGAGAAATGTCCCAAAATTTTTCTGCATATTTTCCATCTAAATATCTCAAATATCTTCCTGTTTCAGTATCGACATATTTTTTTATATGATTATAATACCAGTTACCTTTTTCAGGATATAGACCTTCTTGACTGTTTCCTTCTTTATATTCCGATGCGGAAGCATGTACTACAACATAATAACCTTCCTTTAAATTCTCTTTTCCATCGCAATAACATAACGTACAAAAATGATTTCCTTTATGATAGTTCCAAGAATAAGTGGAATCATTTTGAAAAACATTTTCGACTAATGTTCTAAATTTTTGCGGTGTTATTTTATGTTTTAAACGATAGGCACATACGCCACATACATTCATTGTTACATCAATAGGAACAAAAGGAACATCACAATCCCAAATGGTGCAAGTTCCAGTAAAAAAGCCACCCATCATTCTGACAGCATCATAAGAAAGTCCCAAATCAGACATAGCATATATTTTTGCATTTTTCGGTGAATGAGACAATTTACTAGTTATATCAGAAAGTAATTTTTCAGTTGTTTGTAAAAATTCTACTATTTTCATTTGTGTTTCATCATTAAATGTTAAATTAATCATAATAAAGACCCTTTCTATAATTTAAATTCAACAATTGTTTATTTAAATTATAACAAGGTTTCTATATTATGTGAAATATATTTTTGTAATCAAATTATAACTTTTAGTTATAATTCGATTACAAATTCTTTAAAATTTTAATAAAATCGTTTAATTCATTAAATTTATTAGTAGAATTTATATAAAAACCGAATTCTAAAGGTTCTAATGTAAAGTCGGTTTTTAGTACAGATATCTTATTTTCTTTTAATTCATCTAAAATATATTCTTTGGTTATAATTCCAATTCCTTTGTCTTTTCTAATAATGCCCAACATAGTAGAATAAGTCATATTTTTTATATAATGAACTTCTTTATCACAAGGTAAATCCAAAGACTTCATTAAATTTTGTGTAGTTAAAGAGCTTTTTCTAGGAGTGTAGATAATTTCATGTTTTAGGTCATCTTTTGTTAATACTTTATTTAGTAAAGGAGAATGAGTATTAACAACAAAAATATCATGAAGCTCTCCCAAACGAAAAAATTTTATTTTTTTGTTATCATACATGTTTCCATTTGCTTTCTTTGATAAAACAATATCTAATTCTTGATTTGCTAATTTTGAAAGCATGACATCTACATTTTCATTGATTACATTAACTCTACTTTTTTCATGTTTTTGATAATATTCTCCAATACAAGAGCTAAACATTCTGCTTAACATAGTAATATGAACTCCTAAATTTATGTCTTTAGTTTCTCTAAATTTTCTATCTATATTAGATAAAAGAGTGACAGAATCGTTGATTGATTCAAAAAGTGCTTGTCCTTGTTCTGTTAATAACATACCATGTTTGTAACGTTTGAATAATGTGATTTGTAATTCATTTTCTAAATTTTTAATATGTTTCGTTACAGCAGGTTGTGAAATATGTAAAAGTTGACTTGCTTTTGTTAAATTTTGTTCATCTGCTACAATCTTAAATATCCTATATAATTCTAAATTTACCATTCTCCTACTTCCTTTAGCTATCAATCATTGTAATAAAAAAATAGAACTAGATTACTTAGTTTAAGCAGAAATCTAGTTCAATAAACAAAAAATAAAACATATAAATATATGATTTATTAAAGAGATTGTAGCAAAAAAACGGCTACAAGTCAATAAAAAACCATAAAAAAGTAAAAAATCATTCATCCAGACGATAAACTTCTAAATTCTTAAAAGCAGGATCATATAAATTTCTACCTTGAAAATCAAAACGAGAGCCATGACAAGGGCAATCCCAAGTTTTATCAACATCATTCCAAGAAAGTAAGCAACCTAGATGAGTACATATAGGTTTAACAGCATAAATCTTTCCTTGAGGACTCTTATAAATACCAATTTTTTCATTGTGAATTTCAATAATACTACCAGAATTATTTTTAATTTCATCAAAAGACATGTTAGCATCCTTGAATTTATTTAATAGCAAGGAATTAGTAGATTGAACTAAAATATTTTTCATTTCATCTCTATTTTTAATTGGTTTCAAACGAGAAGGCTTAAATAAATAAGCATATTTATTATTTTTACCACAAATTTCATCTGTAATAATATTAGCAGCTACGTTAGACAAAGTCATGCCCCATTTTTTGAAACCAGTGCCAACAAATACATTAGGCATAGTAGGAGAGTATGGACCAATATAAGGAATTTTATCGAGTGAAATACAATCACGTGTATTCCATCGATATAAAACTTCACAATTAGGATAAAACTTCTTAGCTTCTTGTTCTAAAATACCATAAGTATCTTGATAACAAGAAGGTTGACCAGTCTTATGATCGCCACCACCAATTAATAATAATTCCTTTCCTTGATATTTGGCAGTTCGATAGGAGAAAGTTGGGCTAGAAGGATTGATATACATACCATTAAAAAGAGTTTTTTTGGGATCTAAAGCAATTAGATAAGAAGTAGATTGATACATTTTAACAAAATAGAATCCAGGAAAATTGATAAATGGATAGTGACTAGCAACAATTACGTATTTACTTTTTACAGTAGCGTTATTGGTAGAAACTAGGTAAGTAGTATCCGTATTTTTTTCTACATTTGTAACTACCGTATTGGTATAAATTTCGCCATCATGAGAAATAATACTATGGCATAAGCCATTTAAATATTTTAAAGGATGGAATTGTGCTTGATTTTTAAAGCAAATGGCGCCTTCTATTTCAAAAGGAAGCCCTGTTTTCGTAACAAATTCACAAGGAAATCCAAGTGATTCTACCGCAGATATTTCTTTCTTGATTGCTTTTAATTCAGATTTTTTTGTAGTATAAACATAGTTATTTTGATATTCGAAATCACATTTAATCTTTTGGGAATCAATAATTTGTTTTATATTTTGAATCGCTTTTTCATTTGCTTGTAAATAATCAGAAGCAAATTTTCTTCCATAAGAATCAATCAAATAATCGTAAAACAAATTATGCTGACTGGTAATTTTGGCAGTTGTATGACCAGTTGTTTTTTCACCAATATCATCTTTTTCTAAAACCATTACTTTAAATCCTAAATTGCTTAAATAATAAGCACAAGTAAGACCCAAAATACCAGCACCAATAATACATACTTCTGTTTCTGTATCACTAGAAAGGCAAGGATATTGATTTGTTTTTTTATCTAAATCTAACCATAGAGAATTCATTTTGTACCTCCTAAAATTAGTATAACCAGTTTTTAGGAATAAATTATAAAAAAACTGGAAAAATAAATATTGTTATGATAAAATATCGATAAAATAAAGGGGGATTCGGGAGCGTTCCTTAAAATCTCTCTTTTAGGGATTAAGGAACATACCTCAATCCCGTCTGAAAAGAAAGGAAGGATAAGAATGGGAGAAGAACTAAAAAACAAACTTTTTAATCAAAAAGAGAACGGATGGGACAGTGTAGATGAAACTAAAAAGGAAAAGATTTTTAAATTATCGAAAGATTATATGGACTTTTTAAATGTAGCAAAAACAGAAAGAGAATTTATCAAACAAGCAAGAATGATAGCAGATAGTAATGGTTATAAAGATATTATAGAATTTGAGACCTTAAAACCAGGGGACAAAGTATATTTTGTCAATCGAGACAAAAGTATGTATTTAGCAATCATAGGAGAAGAAAGCATTGAAAATGGAATGCATATTATTGGTTCCCATGTAGATTCACCAAGATTAGATTTAAAGCCAAATCCACTATATGAAGATACAGGATTTGCCTATTTTAAAACCCATTATTATGGAGGAATCAAAAAATATCAATGGACAACAATTCCATTAAGTATACATGGTGTTATCGTAAAAACAAATGGAGAAAAAATAGAGGTTAATATAGGAGAAGAGGAAAACGATCCTATCTTTACAATTACAGATTTATTACCACATTTGGCACAAGAACAAATGGATAAAAAATTAAAAAATGGAATTGAAGGAGAAGACTTAAATCTATTAATTGGAAGTATTCCTTATCCAGATAAAAAAGTAACAGAAAAGGTAAAACTAAATATTTTAAATATTTTAAACCAAAAATATGGAATTACAGAAGTAGACTTTACCAGTTCAGAATTAGAATTAGTACCAGCTTTTCGAGCAAGAAGTTTAGGTTTTGACGAAAGTATGGTAGCAGCGTATGGTCAAGATGATAAAGTATGTGCTTATACATCACTGGCAGCTATGATGGAATTAAATCATGTTAAAAATACAGCTGTTTGTATTTTATCTGACAAAGAAGAAATAGGTAGTATGGGAAATACAGGAATGGAATCTCATATGTTTGACTTTTTCGTTTCAGAAATATTAAACAAATTACAAGTAAATAGACCAAACTTATTAGATAAAGTATTTTGTTTTTCAAAAATGCTATCTTCTGATGTAGATGCAGGTTATGATCCAATTTATAGTTCTGTATCAGATAAAACCAATGCAGGATTCTTAGGAAAAGGAATTGCTTTAGTAAAATATACAGGAGCAAGAGGGAAGTCTGGTGCTTCTGATGCCAATGCTGAATATGTGGCTTGGGTAAGAAATGTATTAGAAAAGAGCAATATTAAATATCAATTAACAGAATTAGGAAAAGTTGATATTGGTGGAGGCGGTACAATTGCCTATATTTTAGCCAATAAAGGAACGGATGTTATTGACTGTGGCGTCCCTGTGCTTTGTATGCATGCGCCTTATGAAGTGACAAGTAAATATGATATCTATTCTGCCTATGAAACTTATAAAGCTTTTTGGCAAGAATAAATGATAGTAAAATTTGCCAAGAGGGACGGACCTTTTTGGCAAGTTTTTTATTTTTATTCTATTAAAAGTTTAGTCTATTATTTATTCATACCTTGTGTGTCGCAATCCCTAAAAGAAAAAATTGAAAAATCAATTTTTTCTAATGTAGATTGCTCCAAATCACACTCACTTAACAGCTCGTTTGGTCGCTTACGCGGTATTTCATAAATAATAGACTAAACTTTCAAACAAAATAATTTATAAGGCTGAACAGTAACTATTAAATTAAAATTTGCCAAAAGGTTCATCCCTCTTGGCAAATTAATCTAAATTTTTTACTAAATCAATCATAGAATTAATAAAATCCTTTTTCTCATCAGAAAGAGAAGAAAGTTTCACTGAAATTTCTATATCTTTTGCGGCATCTTTGTTAGTAATGAAAGGTGCGTAGATGGTATTTGGAGTGATACCTAAAATATTCATATAATTAATTAAAGTTTGTGTTTTCACACCATTGTTTCCATTTTCAATTCTAGAAATATATTTTAAAGAAATTCCCAATTTTTCAGATAATTGCTCTTGTGTTAAATTATTTTTTATACGAAAATCTCTTAATATTTTACCGAAATTTTTATCAATATCAGATTTTGAAACTGAATTCATTTCGTACCTCCATACAATCCAAAGTATTAATATTAGTATAACAAGATGTCTAAAAATGTTGAACACATTAAAACTGTAACAGAAATGAAATTGAACGGCACTAAATTTTCGGAAAATGCTTGAATTTACAGGTTAAATGTGATATAATAGACAAAAAGAAAATCACACTAATAGTATTACCAGCAAAAATAAAACATATTCTTAGAGCATAAAAAATAAAAGCAAAGGGATGTAAAATTATGATAAATGATGAAAAATATATAACCTTTCTAAAACGAATCATAGCATGTATTAGTCATGGAGATTATTATTCTGTAAAAGAGTTATCTCAGTTAGAGTTAGAAAAAATGAAAAAGCACGTAGAAAAACAGCAAAACTCAAATTAAGCTATTTGAGTTTTTTTGTAAATTAATATATACTAATAGCAAGAGAAAAATAAGGGAGGTACCAATGATAAGAAGAAGGAAAGAAGAGGATACCACTAAAATAATGACAATATGGACAAAAGGAAACTTCAAAGCACATGACTTTATTGAAAAAGACTATTGGTTAGAAAATTTTAATAGAGTAAAAAACGAATACTTATTAAAGTCAGATACGTATGTCTATACAGAAGATAACGAAATAAAAGGCTTTATTAGTATTTTAGAAAATGAATTTATTGGTGCACTATTTGTAAGGCAAGATTCTCTAAGAGAAGGCATTGGAAGAAGATTACTAAACTATTGTAAAGAAAGGTATAATTATTTAACCCTAAAAGTATATGAAAAAAACGTAGATGCTATCCTTTTTTATGTGGCCATGAATTTTAAAAATAAAGAGATAAGAGTAGATGAAGAGACACGGAGAGAAGGAATATGTTATGGAATGGAGAAAATAAAGCGTCCTAATAATTAATTATGGCGAGCCTAAGATTTTTTTAAAATTTGCATTTGTTAAAAAATCTTAGGTTCGCTTTTTATATCTTAAAACCTCCACTTACAAAAATCAGAAATTTAAAATTATAGTATTGTCCAGTTAGTTATCTTGTTAAATCAAGACAAAAGTGCCAAAAATCTCCATTGCCTTTGGGAAAAGTAGCCTTTATAATGAAATTGAGGTGAAGGGAATGAGAATCATAAAAGGCAAAGGAGAAACCATACTAAAAAAAGAATTAAAAGGAGACTATAACTTTTTTATGAAAGAAGCCAATACCAATCCAAAAAGTAAAGGATATGGCTTAATTAGGGATAAAAGTAAATTAGCACCAGAGGTAGCAAGCATTGCCTCTGTGGGATATGGATTAGCAGCTTTAGTCATTGGAGTAGAAAGAAAATGGATTAGTTTTTCAAAAGCATACAACAGAGCCAATGGGACACTTCATACATTTTTAAATAATATGGAAACAACCAACGGATTTTTCTATCATTTTATCAATATGGAAACAGCAAAAAGAGAATGGAATTGTGAAGTTTCCATTATCGACACAGGTATTTTTATATGTGGAGCGATTCTAGCGGGAGAATATTTTAAAGGAGAAGTAAAAGAAAAAGCAGAACAACTTTACAAAAATATAAACTGGAATTGGTATCGAGATGAAACCATAAACCAATTTTATATGGGATATTCCCCAGAAGAAGGATTTTCAGGTCATTGGGACATGTATGCAGAACAATTAATGTTATATGTTTTAGGAGTAGCATCACCTACTTTTCCCATTGAAAGTAGCATGTATGATGACTTTAAAAAGCCAGTAACAGACTATGGAGAAATAAAAAATATGATTTATACCTATTGTGGAACCTTATTTACCTATCAATATTCCCATGCGTGGATTGACTTTAGAAATAGAAAAGATAGCAATGGAATTAACTGGTTTGAAAATTCTATTAAAGCAACTTTAGCTAACAGAAAATATTGTATAGAAAATAGCAAAAAATATAAAACATTTGGAGAGAATTCTTGGGGACTAACAGCATGTGTTGGACCAAGAGGTTATTCTGGAGAATTTGGAGCCATGCCAGCCATGAGTAAGTTAAAAGGAAACGATGGTACGATTTCTCCAAGTGGAGCAGCAGGTTCCATAGTTTTTACGCCGGAACTATCCATCCGAGCATTAGAATATTATTACAATTATTTTCCTAAATTATGGGGTAAATATGGATTTAAGGATGCTTATAACTTAGAAGGTAAAAAGGCCTGGTATGCCGAAGAATGTATTGGAATTGATAAAGGAACCTCAATGCTAATGATTGAAAATTATCTAACAGGTCTTATCTGGGAGTATTTTATGAAAAACGAATACATACAAAAAGGCTTAGAAAAATTAAATATGACACAAAAGAAAAAAGAGGAGGAAAGTGTATGAAAAAAGAAAAGTTATTGGAATTATTAAAAGAAATGACGTTAGAGGAGAAAATAGGACAATTAGTTCAAGTTGCAGGAGAAGTATTTTTAATGGATGATGTTGATACGACAACAGGTCCATTAAAAGATTTAAATCTAACCAATGAAATGTTGTATCATGTGGGATCTATCTTAAATGTAGTAGGAAGTGAAAAAATTAGAAAAATACAAGATGAGTATTTATCAAAAAGTAGATTGAAAATACCATTATTATTTATGGCAGATGTCATTAATGGTTATCGAACGGTTTTTCCCATTCCACTTGCACAAGGATGTTCTTGGGATCCGAGTATAATATATGATGCTACAAGAGTTTCTATTAAAGAAGCGGGAGCAGCAGGAGCTAGTGTCAATTTTTCACCAATGGTTGACTTAGTGCGAGATTCCAGATGGGGAAGAGTTATGGAATCCATAGGAGGAGAAGATCCTTATTTAGGAGAAGTATTTGCCAAAACAATGATAGAAGCGTATCAGGGAGATGACATTGCTAAATTAGGAAATGCAGCTGCTTGCGTGAAACACTTTGCAGCTTATGGAGCAGTAGAAGGAGGAAGAGACTATAATACGGTAGACATGTCAGAAAGAGAATTTAGACAATATTATTTGCCAGCCTATCAATCAGCTATTGAAAATGGAGCAGAAATGATAATGACTTCTTTTAATACCATTAATGGCGTTCCAGCTACGGTTAATCAATGGCTATTAAGGGATGTGTTAAGAAAAGAATTAGGTTTTAAAGGAATTGTTATTTCTGATTATTCAGCCATAGAAGAAACCATCGCACATGGTGTTTCAAAAGATAAAAAAGAAGCAGCCTACAAGGCTATCATGGCAGGCGTAGATATTGATATGATGTCTAGTGTATATGCCAATAACTTAAAGGAATTAGTAGAGGAAGGAAAAGTACCAGAAGAGATATTAAATGAATCCGTATTAAGAGTTTTGACACTTAAAAATAAATTAGGATTATTTGAAAATCCTTATGGGAACATTAATGAAGAAAGAGAAAAAGCAATTTTAAAAAGCAAAGAAAATTTAGAAGAAGCAAGGAGAACAACAGCAGAAACACTTGTATTATTAAAAAATGAAAAACAAGTTTTACCGTTAAAGAAAAATAGCAAAATTGCGTTGATTGGACCATATGGAGATAATATTGCTATACTTGGATCCTGGTCTATGTTTTCTGATAAATCTAAAATACAAACTTTAAAAGAAGTTTTTGAAAATAGAATGGGAGCTCAAAATGTTTTATATGCCAAAGGAAGTGAAATATTAAGAGAAAAAGAATTTAATCAGATTTTATCAGCAGATGGTGGCAATTTGATTCATATTGAAAATGAGGAACAAAAAGAAAAAGAGTTACTAGAAGAAGCGGTACGAATAGCAAAACAAGCAGATATTATTATTTTAGCTATTGGAGAGCATTATAGGCAAAGTGGAGAAGCTTGTTCACGAGCCAATATTGAAATTTCAGAAATTCAACAGAATTTATTAAATGAGCTTACCAAATTAAATAAGAAAATTGTTACCATTCTATTTAATGGTAGACCATTAGTCTTAAAAGAGGTAGCAGAAAAAACAGATGCCCTTTTAGAAGTGTGGTTTCCAGGAACAGAAGGGGCAAATAGCATAGCAGATGTTATTTTTGGAGATGTTAATCCATCTGGAAAGTTAACCATGAGCTTTCCACAAGCGACAGGACAATGTCCAATCTATTATAATCACTATAATACAGGAAGACCACATATTAGTAATATTCGTTTTGCTTCTCGTTATCAAGATATTCCAACAGAAAGTTATTATCCATTTGGATATGGGCTGTCTTATTCCAAATTTGAATATTCAGATTTGAAACTAAGTAGCAAAAAAATTAGTAAAGAATTGCCAATCATAGTATCCATTAAAGTAAAAAATAATAGTAGTATAGCAGGAAAGGAAGTAATACAACTTTATATTCAAGATTTAGTAGCAAGTAGTGTACGACCAGTAAAGGAATTGAAAGGATTTAAAAAGGAGTATTTCGAGCCATTAGAAGAAAAGGAAATTACATTTACCATTACCGTAGATATGTTGAAATTTTGGAGTGAGAAATTGGAATATAAAGTAGAACCTGGAGAATTCAAAGTATTTGTTGGAAAAAACGAAAGAGATATCAAAGAAGAAATTTTTGAATTGATAGAAAAATCATAAGCGATAATAAAATATTTCAGTCAGATTACAAGTTCATTACATTTTAAACAATATGGTAACATTTATTGACGTAATAAGGGAAGAAAGTTTATAATTTATGTAAAAGAGTAGATAAAGAGAGGCGAAAGAAAAATGAAAAAAGAGAGAAAGAAATTTTATAGATTTGTTATCACTTTTAGTTTGTTAATAATAGTAGCAGGCTTAAGTTATTTTATGATACAAAGAAATAATAAAGAAGATACACAATTATGGAGTAAGGGTGTAGAACAATTTGGAGAAGCGAAACCATCATTGTTATATGACTATACGATTATATTTAATAGTAATGGTGGAGAAGGTATGATGACCGATCAAGTAATTTCAAATCAGAATTTCACCACTACTTTAAAACCAAATCAATATACAAAAGAAGGTTATAGATTTCTTTATTGGACAACTGATGTTGATGGAGCAGGAATACGTTATGATAATGAACAATTAATAACAGAAGCATTAGCAGGACCCGCTGAGAAAAGAATTACATTATATGCACAATGGGCACCAGATACATATAGAATAGTATTTAATACAAATCAAAGTGATTGTAGTATATCAGATATTTATTTAACCATAAGCAATGGACAAAATTTAGATGAAAATATCCCAATACCAGTTATTGAAGGACAATGTTTTAATGGATGGTATTCAGAACCAGGATTTAGTAATGATAAGAAGATTACTAGATATAGAGATTTAAGTTTCGAGAAAGAAAGAGATATAATTATATATGCAAATTGGTCACCACGTGGTAAATTTAATACTTATACAATTCAGTTTGATAAAAATGGTGGTAGTGGCCAAAGTATGGGGTATAAAATAGTTACTCAAAATGATAGAGCATTTGATTTACCAAGTAATACATTTACAAAAGATGGATATCTCTTCAGAGGTTGGAATACAAAAGCAAATGGATCAGGAACAAAATATACAGATGAAGAAGTTATAAGTGATAGATTAGCTGATTATGGTGATGTAATAACTTTATATGCACAATGGGTTGATAAGAATAACATACCAGTAGAAGGAGTTAAGATTACTTCACCAAGTGAAACATTTGTAACGATGGAAAAGGGAACAGTTAAAATATTAGCTGCAGAAGTAACTCCAGAAGATGCAACCAATAAAACCATACATTGGAGTAGTTCAAATACGGAAGTTGCAACAATAGAACAAAGTACAGGACGGATGGGGCATTATGGCAAGAAAACCAGGAACAGCTGTTATTACGGTAATGACGGAAGATGGGCATCATACTGCTAGTTGTTATATTACAGTTCCTAATAATGAAGTAACAGTAACATTTGAATATAATGGAGCAACAGGAAATAATACAACTAACCAGAAAACAGTAGAAAAGAAAGGAACCTATGGTATATTACCAACTCCAACGAAAGAAAGATTTACATTTGAGGGATGGTATAAAGAACCAGACTTTACAAATAGAGTAACAGATTCAACTATAGTAGAAGCACAAGAAAATCATACTTTATATGCAAAATGGGAAATTGATAAAAGTAAGACTAAAGTTTATATTTATAACCATTATAATCAAAATCTTTCAAATCCTGCAGAATATAATCTTATTTATTATGGAAGTAATATGATAGGTATTCCTAATGTAGCTTTTGAGAGAAATGGTTATAAGTTTGGTGGTTACTATGCAAATACTAAAGATGGTAATAGGATAGAACTTTTGGCAGGAGGACAAATAAGTGAAGAAATTTTTAATGAGATAGTAAATACTAACAATAATAGCATAATGCTATATTGTAAATGGATAGAAAATCCTACTGTAACATTTGAATACAATGGAGCAACAGGAGGAAATCAACAAGCTTCTAAAAATGTAGTACAGGGAGAAGCATATGGTGATTTACCAGTTCCTACAAAAACAGGTCATAGATTTAAAGGATGGTATAAAGAAAAAGAATGTATTAACAAAATAGATGTTTCAACTATTGTAGAAACGCAAGAAAATCATACTATATATGCAAAATGGGAAGCTTATATATTAATACAATTTAATACTGGTAGCAATGATACAGTAGAAGATGTTTATATAATGAAAGAAGAAGATAAAGATAAACCTATGCCAATATTACAAAACGGAGGGTATGGTTACTTTTTAGGCTGGTATTTACAAGATAGACAAATCACTAAGTATAGAGATATAGATTTTAAAGATGATGATTATGGTAAGAGAATCATAGAACTTTATGCAAGATGGACGGAAAATGGAAGACCTACCTACGCAGTTAGTTTTGATAGCAATGGCGGAATGGGAAGTATGGGATATGAGATTTTTAGTGTTAACGAACAATATGTTTTGCCAGAAAATACTTTCACAAAGGATGGACATAAATTTGTAAGATGGAATACTAGTCCTGATGGAATGGGAACTAATTACGAAGATAAAGCAGAAGTACAGAACATTGGAACCAAAACTTTATATGCACAGTGGGAAAAAGTAGCAATACCAGTAACAAGTATTAGTATCAATACACAAGAAATAACATTGGAATTAGGGAAAACATATCAATTAGAAGTCAATATAACACCATCCAATGCAACCTATAAAGAAGTAACTTGGACAAGTTCAAATGAAACAGTAGCAAGTGTAAAAGATGGTCTTGTAACAGCAAAACAGGAAGGAACAGCAACCATAACAGCAAAGACTGTGGAAGGAAAAAACGTTACTTGTACAGTTACCGTAACAAAAGAAAAAATAGAAGAAACTTATGTAGTTAAATTTGATGCTAATGAAGGAACAGGTACAATGGAAGACCAGATTTTTACCAAAAATGAAGCACAGAATTTACTACCAAATAGATTTGAAAGAGAAGGATATCAATTTGTAGAATGGAATACAAAGAAAGATGGAACAGGGGAAAACTATGCAGATGAAGTATCTGTTACAAATTTGACTACTTCTGATACCATAACTTTATATGCACAATGGGAGAAAAAAGGAACAACTGTAAAACTAACCATTATAAAACATGAAACTAATGGTGGAGAAACATTATCAGATAAAACTATAAATATAGCAACAGATTCAAATACTTGGGGAACCATTCCGACTCCAACAAGGCAAGGATATAAATTCGAAGGTTGGTATGCAGAAGACGGTTTTAAAACTAAGATTGAAAAATACTCTGATTTAAAATTGGAAGAAGGAAAGACTTACACAATATATGCTAAATGGGAAAAAGTAGGAACAGGAGACAATCCAGGAGGAGACAATCCGGGAGGACAGAATCCAGGAGGGCAAAATCCAGGACAAACAGATCCGAAAGGAAATACAACAAAAACAAATAATACCGTAGTTTCAGGAGATAAAACAGTTACCAATTTAAAAATGCCTAAAACAGGAAACAGTATCATTTTACCAATTATTATCGTTACTGTTGCTACAATAATTGTTGGATTATACTTTAAACTAAAAAGTTTACGAGATGTAAAATAAAATAAAGAGCCATTTGTTTGAATGGCTTTTTAATGTAAGTAATTTTAGGGGGAATATAATGTTAGAAACATATATATATAATAAAACCATATATTATAGATTTATTCAAAAATGATTCAAGTGGTCATGATATTAGTCATTTAATACGAACAATGAACATAGCAATTAATATATGTGATAAGGAAAATGGAGATAAACTAATTGTCGGAATCTCGGCTTTTTTACATGATATTCATAGAATCATGCAAAATGAAACTGGTAAATTTGTTTCTCCAAAAGATTCATTACCTAAAGTAAGAGAAATATTAAGTCATACTGATTTGCCCGAAAATATTATTAATAGAATATGTTATTGCATAGAATACCATGAAAATTATAATTGGAATGGAAATAATGTGAATGATATAAATGCGTTAATTTTACAAGATGCAGATAATTTAGATGCAATAGGAGCAATAGGAATAGGAAGGACTTTTTCTTATGGTGGAGCTCATAATATTATGATGTATGATGAAGAAATACCACTTAACATGAACGATAATTATTCAGAAATTAAAGGGAATTCCCCATCAACAATTCATCATTTCTATCACAAATTATTTAAACTTGCTAATAATATGAATACAAAAACAGCGAAGGAAGAAGCAATGGCAAGAACTGAATTTATGAAAAAGTTTGTAGATGAATTTTTAAAAGAATGGAATGGGATAAAATAATGAAAGTTAAAACGATAGAATATATCGTAAAGTATGTTGATATAAAAAAAGCATTTCAAAATACATAAATGTAAATTGAGATGCTTTTCTTATGCCCTTTTAAAGGGTTCAGATAATAATAACATGGTGAGCCAGCAGGGATTCGAACCCCGGACCCCAGGCTTAGAAGGCCTGTGCTCTATCCAACTGAGCTACTGACCCATGTAGTAAATAACAATAATTATAATAGCATAAAAATAAAAAAGTGTCAAGGAAAATTTGTTGAAAAAGTAAAAAAGTTGTGTAATGTTATGGGTAATACAAAAGATAATGAACTATTTCAAATAAGTAAAAACACTTAAAAAAGAAGATTCAAAAAGCCCAATAGTCCAAAAACAATAAAAGTAATATTAGATAAAACTTCAATAAAATCTTGTTTTAAATGATTACCAATCAATTTACCACAAAAAATAGCAATAAAATTACTCATAACCATACCGCAAACAGAACCCAAAATCAAAGGTAATTTAGAATTGGGATATTCAAAACCAAGACTTAAAGAAGCCAAAAATGTCTTATCACCTAATTCACCAACTAAAATACAAAGAGCCACCATAAACACACAATTTAATTTCATGTGGGAGAACTTTTGTAATAAACCAGACTTAGAAGAAGTATTAATATCAGTTTGATTTGCATGAAATAAGTTTTTAGGGAAAAAGCCAATCAAACCCAATAGCACAAAAGAAAAATAAGTAAAAATTTTCAAATAAAATTGAAAAATTTCACTAGAAAAACAAGCCACCTTGCTACCAAATAAAATAGCAAATCCATGACTAAGAAAAGTACCAATAGCTACTCCCAATAAAATATTCTTAGTCTTATTTTTAGCAGAAAAAGACAAAACTAAAAGTTGTGTTTTATCACCTAATTCAGAAAAAAACACAAGAGTAAAAGTAATCAAAAAAGGATATAATAATTCCATAAAAATCACACTCCTGTCGTAATTGATGTCCATTTGGGACGGTTCTTTTTGGACATTCTCTATGTTATGCTTAAGGGTATATCTTTATAAAAAATATGAGAAATTAGAATAAATTATGCTAAGAGAAATTTTTAAATCTTTAAAGGATAATGTAGAAATAGATGATAAGATTGTAAATGTCCAAAAAGAACCGTCCCAAATGGACATCAAATGAACAGCAAATTCGACATTGTAAATTTTGTGTGAATTGCTTTACAAGCAAAAAAGAAAGTGATAACATGTTAGGGATTAAACAATTAGAAGAGAAATAAAGGAGGAATTTTTTGTGATAGAAGTAAAAAATGTTACAAAAAAGTATGGAAAAGCAACCGCAGTAGACAATATTAGTTTTTCTATTCAAGAAGGTGAAATTGTAGGTTTGCTTGGTCCAAATGGAGCGGGGAAAAGTACAACCATGAATATGATTACAGGATTTATTGAACAAACAACACGGAGATATTATAGTAGATGGATATGATATCTTAAAGAAACCAAAAAAAGCGAAAAAAGAGATAGGATATATGCCAGAGGGAGTTCCCTTATATACAGATTTAACCGTAAAAGAATTCGTAACTTATATGGCAGAGATAAAACAAGTGGATAAGAAAACAAGAAAAGAAAAAGTTGAAAAAGTAATAGAACAAACGGGATTAAAAGAAGTTGAGAAAAAATTAATTAAAAATTTGTCTAGGGGATATAAGCAAAGAGTAAGTATGGCAGGAGCATTAGTGGGAGAACCTAAAATATTAATCTTGGATGAACCAACGGTGGGATTGGATCCAAAGCAAATAACAGAAATTAGAAACCTAATCAAAGAATTAGGAAAAACACATACAGTTATTCTAAGTTCTCACATATTATCAGAAGTAAGTCAAATTTGTAACAAAGTTATTATCATCAATAAAGGAAAAATCGTAGCAGTGGATACACCAGAGAACTTAGAAAATAAAGTAACCAATCATAATAGTGTCTATGTAACCGTAGAAGATACCGAAAATAAAATGAAAACCATTCAAGAAAAAATAAAGGACGTAAAAAAAGTAGAATTAATAACAGAAAATGAAGATGGAACCAAACAATATGTAATAGAGGCAAAAGGCGATGTAGATTTAAGAAAGACAATTTTTGCAGAATTTGCGAAAGAAAATATTACAATATTTGAAATGAAAAAGGCAGATACTACCTTAGAAGAAGCCTTTATGAAACTAATTGAAGGAGGAGAAAAATAAAATGAAAGCTATTTTAGAAAAAGAATTAAAAAGTTATTTTTTATCTCCCATAGGATATGTAGTCATAGGAATATTTTTATTGTGTTTTAGTGTATTTTTTTACCTAACAGCACTTAGTTCAGGAAGTGTAGATTTAGGAGCTTTATATTACTATACAGCACTATATGGATTAATTATTATTGTGCCAATTTTAACGATGAGAATGTTTGCAGAAGAAAGAAAAAATGGAACAGAACAATTACTTTTAACATCACCAATTAGTATCTTTAAAATAGTAATGGGAAAATTATTAGCAGCTTTAAGTGTTATTGTAATTACGTTAATGATATCCTTTCTATTTTATTTAATTGTTTCCTTTTTTGGAAAGCCAAGTATTAATCAAGTGTTAGTGGCTATGTTAGGATTTATATTAATGAGTATTGCCACTTTATCAGTAGGAATGTTTGCTTCTAGTATAACTGAAAATCAAATTATAGCAGGTATCATAACGGTTGCTTTTCTAATTATTTCTTTATTCATAACAGATATTAGTAACTTATTTTCAGGCTTCGCCTTAATTAATTTTTATACGAGCTTTGCACAAGGAGTCATATCTCTTGAAAATGTGATTAGTTTAGCATTATTTAGTATGTTATTTATCAGTCTAACCATTATAGTTATGCAAAGAAGAAAAATGATTAAGTAAGGAGAGGGAAAAAGTGAAAAAAGAAAACAAAGAAAGACAAGAGGAAAGTTCAAAAAAGTTCTTTCAAAAAATAGGAATGGGAATAAAGAAAAAATGGCTAATCAATGGAACAAAAACCATTATCTTAGTAGTTATCATTGTTGCTATTTATATAGGAATTAATATATTATTAGAAAATGTAGTATTACCAGAAATTGATTGTACACAAAATAAAATATATTCTTTATCACAAGAAACAAAGGATAAATTAGAAAAAGTAGAAAAAGATATCAACATTACTTTAATTAATTATAGCAATTATCAATCGGTTATTAATTTTGCAGAAAGATATGTAGAATTAAATAATCACATAAAAATAGAAAAAGTGGATGATTTATCAGCAAGAGCAGACTTGATGCAAAAATATTCTCTTAATGCAACCGATAGTATGATTATTGTAAAAGCAGAAAATAATGAAAAGACACTAACAGATAGCGACCTAATGACTTATGACTATACTACTTATGCCCAAATAGATATTACCGAAGAAGCCATTACCAATGCGATTATGGATGTCATATCAGAAGAAAAACCTAAAGTATATTTTATGAGTAACCATACTATGTATGATAGCCAATATTTTTCGACTATTATACAAGCCATGAAAAATGAAGCAAATGAAGTGGAAACCTTAGATATATTAGCAAACGGAGGAATTCCAACGGATTGTAATTGTTTGATAATATCTACCTTAAAAGAGGACTTAACAGAGCAAGAAAGAGATAAAATAATAGAATATATCAAAAATGGTGGGGAAATGCTGTTAATGTGTGGACCTAACATTACAAATATTAATTTAAGTAATTTTCAAAAAGTATTAGATGAATATGGAGTTACCATTAATAAAGGAGTCGTATTCGAAGGAAATACTGCTAATATGGTATCAGGCTATCCAGACTTTATTATAGAAAAAACACAAAATACTAGTTTAACACAAAAGCTAAATATGACAATGAATTTATGTTTTGTTGATGCCGCTAAAATTACATTTGAAGAAGATAAATTAGAAGCATTAGGAGTGGAATATGAAACATTGGCAACATCAACAGAAAAAGCCTTTGTCAGAACCAACCTAAATCAAAAGTCAACGAATAGAACACAAGAAGATGGAGAACAAGAAGCTTGTACAATTGCAGCAATTGCTACCAAAACAATCGAAGAAGGAAAAACTTCTAAATTAATTATTTATGGAAATGAATTATTTGCTATGGATATGCAAGTACAAATTAATGGTTATACCATGTTGACAGTTAATCTATATAATAACAGAGACTTAATATTAAATTCAATTGCTTACTTAAACGAGAGAGAAGATACAATAACGATTCGAAAAGATTATGAAACTGTAAATTATACAGTAACAGAACAACAAAACACGATTATTATGACAATTATATTTACACTACCTATTATTATTATTATAGCAGGAATTGTTGTATGGCAAGTGAGAAGAAGAAAGAAATAAAAATAAGAGTTGCCAATGGTTCCAGGTTTAAATGGCAGAAGAGGGATTGGGTGCCAAACAAACTCGGAACCATTGGCAACTTTGGTAATTTTTGAATAAATAAAGAGAAATACCCATAAAATAATATGGGTGTTTTTATATGCGTAATATCTTAAAAGTTGTATTTGTTATTATAGGAACCATGATAGGAGCAGGTTTTGCCTCTGGCCAAGAAGTATATCTGTTCTTCTTTTCTTATGGCATAGAAGGAATCATTGGATTAATAGTATCTGGTTTTATCATTGGTTTTGTTATTTATAAGACCTTTCAAATATTAGATAAATATGGAACAGGAACCTATAAAGAATTTTTGGATATTTTAATTCAAAAAGATGGAAAAATAAAGCCAATCATCAATAACATTATCAATGTATTTATTCTCATTACATTTTTTATCATGATAGCTGGATTTGGTGCCTATTTTGAGCAGGAGTTAGGAATTAATAGTTTAATAGGAAGTAGTATTTTAGCAGTTATAACTTTTATTATTTTTATGACAAGTGTAAAAGGAGTAGTAAAGGCAAATGAACTATTAGTTCCTATCTTAATTGGATTTTTAGTTGTAATTGGAGTCATTAATTTAAAAGACTTACATTTACTAGAACTTGGAGATTATGTAATAAAAACCAATGAGTCCAGTTTTCTATTAAGTGCGGTTCTATATAGTAGTTATAATAGTATTTTACTAATTCCTGTACTGTTAACTTTAAAAAATTATATACGAGATAAAAAACAAATCTTAAAAATTGCTATGATTAGCACAATTATTATTATTTTGCTATCCATTGTTGTATTTTTATTATTAGTAAGAGTAGATGTTGAAATTAGTAGGTTGGAAATGCCAGCTGTTTATGTAGTGACTAATATGTTTAGCGTATTAAAATATATTTATGGATTTATTATATTGGGGTCTATTTTTACTACGGCCATTTCTTTAGGAACTAGTTTTTTACAAAACACAATCAAAAGCAAAAAAAGTTATAAACAAATTGGGGCAATTATGTGCATAACTTCTGTGTTAGTTTCTAAAATAGGTTTTTCTAATTTGGTTAGTTTATTATATCCGATTTTTGGTTATTTGGGATTGCTTCAGATTTTAAAATTAAGTATTACAAAGGTACGAATGAAACAGTAATTTTGTAAAACTAAAAAATTATAAAAAAACTGATTTAAAGTATAAATATTTTGAATTGGTTTTTTTAATTATTTTATACATAAAATTTCATATATTGTACTATATTTAATAGCAAATATACATTAGCTAATGAATAAAAATTAAAGATTATATCGAGAACAAGAATATAATAAATATAACCAAACAAAGCAAGTACAAGATGAAGTGATAAAATAAAAAGAGGCACAAAAAATAAAAGGTGTTTACTTTGATTTTACACTTCATAGAAAACTTGCTTTTTCTTATGGAATATAGTAGAATAAAAAAAGCAAAAGACAAGGAGAAAAAGTCATGAAAGAAAACTGGAAAGAAATCATAAAAGAAAGAATAAACAAAAAAACAATTGCCATCATAATCATTCTAGTAATTCTGCTAATAGCCATTTTATCAGTTGTAATTATTTATTATAACAATCAAGAAATGAGAGAATGGGTTGACAAAAATATATTTAGAAAAGAAGTCATGCAAGACAATGTTAGTACCATAGAAATGAAACAAAGTGAAAACGCCAATATATATGCTTTTAGCAAATACATAGGGATACTAAATAAAAACCAATTCGTTATATATGGAAGTACAGGAAACAAAGAAAAAGAATTAGAAGTAGAAGTCTCAAGCCCAATTTTCGATTCTGCTAATCGATTTCTAGTTATGGCAGAGAAAAAGGGAAAAAAATTATACTTAATAACAGACAAAGAAATAACATGGGAAGCAGAAGTAGAGGGAAACATCTCACAAGTACATGTCAACAAAAATGGATACGTAGGAGTGGTTATAACAGACACCAGTTATAAAACAGTCATTAGTATGTATAATCCAGAAGGAAAAGAGATGTTTAAAACCTATTTATCTTCTACTAGAACAGCAGATATAGCCATTTCAAATGATAATAAAAACCTAGCCATTGCAGAAGTAGACACATCAGGAACCATTATACAATCCAATATAAAAATAATTTCCATTGATAAAGCAAGTTCAGATCCAACCAATTCTTTACAAAGTACATATCAAGGAGAGCAAGACAAACTAATCACCAATATTAAATACCAAGATAAAAACAAATTAGTTTGTATGTACACCGATAGTATTCATATTATAGAAAATAATCAAGACAATTTGTTAGTTAACAATGACAATAGAAAAATGATATTCCAATCAGTAGAATTAAATCATCATGCCATTCAAATAGAAGAAAAATCATCAGGATTATTTACAGCAGATTCAGTGGTTAACATTATAAATGTGGAAAACAAAGGGAGTAAAGAATATATTGTAAAAGCAGTAACCAAAGAAATTTATACGTATGGTGATATCATTGCTTTAAATTTAGGGACAGAGATAGAATTCATTAATACCGATGGTTGGTTAGTAAAAAGATATCTTGCCAAACAAGAAATTACCAATATTGTAGTATCCAATAACATAGCTGGTATTATTTATCGAGATAGAATAGAGATTATTAATTTATAATGAAATCAAAAAAGGGGAGAAAGAAATGGGATTTGTAGTAGATTTAATCATAATAGCAGTCGTGGCATTATCAACATTTTTTGCTTATAGAAAGGGATTAGTTAAATTAGCCATTGGATTATGTGCTTTTGTTATTTCCATTGTAGTAACATTTATCTTGTATTATCCAATTTCTAATTTAGTTATCAATGTTACAGGGATTGATGAAGCCATAGAAGATGCTATTTATGAAAAAGCCAATGATGTAATAAAAGAAGGAACACAAGAAGAAGGATTAACCAATCAAATGCTAGAAACAACAAAAAATGAAATGCTACCAGAAACAGCAAGAAATTTAGCCATTAACATCGTAAGAGGAGGCGTCATGATTGTTTTATTGATTGCTGTAAGAATAGGATTAAAATTTATAACAGCCATCGCAGATGCCATAGCAAAATTACCAATTATCGATCAAATTAATAAAACCAGTGGAATGGTATATGGAGTGATAAGAGGAATTTTAATTGTGTATGTAGCACTTCTTATTTTAGGAATACCAGGAAAAGTAAACCCAAATAATAAATGGAATCAGAGTATAGACCAGTCATTTCTAGGGAAAACGATGTATCAGAACAATGTATTAAATGTGTTTTTTTAGTGAATTATATTGCTTTTTATAAGTAGATTTGCTATACTATTACCATCAAAAATTAGGAGTGAATAATTTTGGGAAAGAAACAAATAAAAGATAAAAATATGAAGAATCCTAAGAAGAAAAAAACAAAAAAGAAAACATGGAAAAAAGTATTACTTATAATCGTACTAATATTATTAATAGCAGGAGGAGTATTTGCCTATAAAGTACACCTAAATGGTGGAGGGATGTCAGGCATGTTAGCAACTATGGTAGGACATGATCAATACACCAAAAAGAATTTAGGAGAATTTAAAGTTCTTCTATTGGGAATTAGTACCGATCAAGAAAATGTAGATTTAACAGACACTATTATGGTAGCATCTTATAATCCCAACACACAAAAGGCAACTCTATTATCAATTCCTAGAGATACCTATACGGGGAAAAATCCAGCAAAAGCAACATCTTATGAAAAAATAAATGCGTTATATAACAGAAAGCATAGACCAGATGAAACCTTAGAAGCAGTCAATGAAATTACTGGTTTAAATATTGAATATTATGTTGTCATAAAAACAGAAGCCTTAATTAAGTTAGTAGATGTAATTGGAGGAGTAACCTTTAATGTTCCTATTGATATGGACTATGACGACACATCACAAAACTTACATATTCATTTAAAAGCAGGAGAACAAAAGTTAGATGGAGATAAAGCAGAGCAGGTAGTACGTTTTAGACATAACAACAATGGAACCTCTTATCCAGAAGAATATGGGGATAATGACACAGGAAGAATGAGAACGCAAAGAGAATTTATTATGCAAGTAGTCAAACAAACAGCAAAGCCAGAAAACATATTCAAATTAGGTCAAATTTTAGATGTAGCAAAAGAATATATTATAACCAACATAGACTTTAATGTAGCCAAAGATTATATACCCTATATTGTAGAATTTAATACCGATGATTTATTAACAGAAACATTGCCAGGAACGAATACAAATAGAAATACCAGTGGTACATGGATATTTATACATGACAAGGCACAAACAAAAACATTGATACAAGAGCTGTTTTATGATAGAGATATAGAAGAAACAGAAAATGAAACTTCGGAAGAAACCAATACAGATATGACAACAACTGATGTTAGTAAATCAAATCTTACGATTGAAGTGTTAAATGGAAGCGGTACAGCTAGTAATTTACAAAAAGTAGTTAGCCAATTGCAAGGGGCTGGATTTAAAGTTACTAGAACAGGAAGTACAAATACAACCCCAAAAACAACCATTAATAACAAAAAGAACATAAAAGAAACTTTACTAAAGAACATAAAAGATGTTATTGGAACAGGAGTTATCCAGTCGAGTGAATCAAGTTCAAGTAAAGTAGATGTGACAATTATTATTGGAAAAGATTACTAAGAAAAGATATAATTCAATATTATGGTTCAGTTAATTTATTAGAATAGCGCGAAGTAGTTTATATATTAATTTTTTAGGAGGATACGAGTAGGAATTACTTGGAGGAGCCTAAAAAAATAATATATAAACTACTGGGAGCAAATAACTTATTTCTGAACCATAATATTTAATACCCTCTGAATTCGTAGACATGGCTTTTTTTCTTATGAAAAAACACAAAATAAATAACGATTAAAATTAAAATACCAAATCCAAATTCAATCACATAAAGTAACAACTTTGACTTTTCAACGGAATGAGAAGCAATTAAATCTGCTTTATATTCTATTCCATCTATTTGATAAGTAATATTACCCAAAATTTCACCTTGTTCAATTGGTGCTTTTATATTCTGGTTTAAATTTGTTTCATAAGTAAGTTCACTCTCTAACAAAGAATTTTTAAGTAAAACTTGTATAGAGGAATTAGTTAATAAGTCTAAATTTTTACTATCTTTTGTACCATTTTTTATTTCTAAAGTAGTAACAATATCATTTAAATTCCATAAAGTCTTAATAGAATAATTGTTATAGGCATAGTCAAATAGAGTTTTTGTTTCAGAGAATCTAGTAGAAACGCCATTCACAGTTTTTCCTCCTAAGACAACGCAAATTAATTCTAAATCATCTTTGTAGCTACAAGAAACTAGGCAATCACCAGCTTGACTGGTATAACCTGTTTTACCACAAGTTAAGTATGGATAATAATTATCATGATTTGGTAAGATTAATTCATTTGTAGAGTTATATTTTCTAACATCATATTTATTAGTAGCAGGAATCGCACAAGAAGCTTTACCAGCTAATCTTCTAAAATCTTCATTTTTAATACAGTATTGCATTATCATAGCTAAATCTTGAGTAGTTGTATAATGATCATCATTGTGCATACCAAAAGTATTGGTAAAATGTGTACCAGATAGATGAAGTTCATTTGCTTTCGTATTCATCATAGAAACAAAACTTTCAAAAGAACCACCAATATATTCTGCTAAAACATTGGCAGCATCATTGGCAGAATGAACCAACAAAAGCTGTAACAATTGCTCAACTGTTAGCTCTTCTCCAACTTGAAGAGAGGCAGAAGAATAACCATCTGGTATAGACATAACGGCATCATAACTAACCGTTACGATTTCATCTAAATTACAATTTTCTAAAGTAAGAATAGCTGTCATAATTTTAGTAGTGCTAGCAGGATACATTTTTTCATTTTCATTTTTACGATATAAAATTTTTCCTGTTTTATTATCTATTAAAATAGCAGCTTTAGAAAGTAAGTCTGGTTCTTCAGAATTTGCGTAAATAGTAGAAGTATTCAGAATAATAAATAGTATCATAATAAATAGTACTAATATTTTTTTAATATTTGATTTCATTTTTATTTCTCCTCATTTTTATGTATTTATCATATCTCATTTTTTTAAAATTTTCAACAATTATTTAAACGAAAGGAAGTTTTTATATGTATAATTTAAATAAAAGACAAAAAATAATATTAGGAATAGTAATAGCCATTGTAGCAGGATTTATTTGCTATTATGTATATGCCAAAGAAGATAATAGTAATACACGGAATAGATTTAGAGAATAGTATACCAGAACAAGAAGAAGTAGAAAAGCAACAAACATATAGTGATGATAGAATTTTAGTACATGTATCAGGAGCGGTTAACAAAGAAGGAGTAGTGGAACTGAGAGTAGATAGCAGAATTTCAGATGCCATAGAGAAAGCAGGAGGAATCAAAGAAGAGGCCAGCATGGAAGATATTAATCTAGCTTATAAATTAGAAGATGGTATGAAAATTCATATTCCAACCAAGCAAGAGCAAGAAAATAATCATAATACAAAACCAGAAAATACAGTGGAACAGATGACAGAACAATATATAATAACTTCAAGTGGAGGTGTTAATCAAGAGGAAAAGAAAGAAAGTGGTTCTACACGTCAAACAAAAGTTAATATTAATACAGCAACACAGACACAGTTAGAAACTTTGCCAGGAATTGGCCCATCTACTGCAACTAAAATTATTAGTTATCGAAAAGAAAAAGGAAAATTTAATAAAATAGAGGATATTAAGGAAGTAAGTGGGATTGGAGAGAGTAAATATCATAAAATAAAGGATTTAATTTCAATATAAATAGAAAACGCCACCATTTGCTGATACAAATGGTGGCGTTAACAAGTTATCGCACTTGTTTTTTTACTACTTGCTCTGGTTCAGGTGTTGACAAGAGTTCATACAAGAATGATGGCATACAAAAGCGCTTATCTAATACGTCAATTAAAAAGGATGGTATTCGAAAATGCTCATCTTCCAAGTATTTATCATATTCTTCTGAGAAATAGTCTATTGTTTTATTGTCTTTCATAATTTCCCCTTTCTTTTTTCTTGATAGATTTGTAGTAAAATTACCGATAGTTTACTTAATATTATAACATAATTTAGAAGATTTCGCAAATTAGCTTGACAAAATAGTCTTTGAATAGTAAAATGTTAGCGTAGACTAACAAAAAGGAGAAACATATGAAACTAACAAGTTCACAGGAAGAATACCTAAAAACAATCTATTTATTAGAAAAAAACAATAAAAAAGTTAGAGTAACAGACATTGCCATAAAATTAAAAATCACAAAACCAAGTGTTAATAAAGCTGTCAATCTATTAAAAGATATGGAGTTAATTGATTATAAAGCATATGGAGACATTAGGCTTACCAAAGAAGGAGAAAACTATGCTATTGAAGTCATAAAAAAGCAAGATGTGCTGAAGATGTTTTTAGTAGAAATATTAGAGGTAGATAAACAACAAGCGGAGGAAGAAGCTATTGCCATGAAATATGCCATATCAGAATCAACGGTTAAAAAATTAAACAAATATATCACACAGATTATGAAATTAGACGATATAGATTGTGATTATGATGCAAACAATGAAAAGTGTAGAAATTGTATTAAAATAAAAGCTCAAAATAGATTGAGAGAAAAAAGAAAATAATAGGAGGAAGTAAAGTGCTATTAGAACTAAAAAATATATGTTTTGAAAGAGAAAACAAAAAAATATTAGATCATATTAACTTAAAACTAGACATAGGAAAATTTATTGCCATTACAGGACCAAATGGATCTGGCAAATCAACTTTAGTAAAAATCATTATGGGAATTGAAAAACCAGACTCAGGGAAGGTTATCTTAGAGGGACAAGATATAACAGAATTAAATATTGATGAAAGAGCGAATTTAGGAATCAGTTTTGCTTTTCAACAACCCGTTAAATTTAAAGGAATAACGGTATATGATTTATTAAAAATAGCAGGTAAAAAAGATATGACCAAAATAGAAGCATGTGAAGTATTATCAAAAGTTGGGCTATGTGCAAAAGAATATGTAGATAGAGAAGTAAATAGTTCTTTGTCTGGTGGAGAATTAAAAAGAATCGAAATTGCAACAGTAGCATTAAGAGGTGCTAAATTAACGATATTTGATGAACCAGAAGCAGGGATAGACTTATGGAGTTTTACGAATTTAATTGATGTATTTGAAAAAATGGGAGAGTTAATTAAGGGAACCACTCTTATTATTTCTCATCAAGAAAGAATATTAAATATAGCAGACGAGGTTATTTTAATGAAAGCCGGAAAGATAGAAGAAATAGGAGAAAGTAAAGAAATCTTAGGAAAGACATTTGCTAAAACAGGATGTTATAAGATAAAAAAATAAGAAAGAGAATTTGAAAAAAAAGGAAAGGAACAAATCGTATGGAAGAGAAGATGGATCCAATAGATAAAGCGCTTTTGAAGGAAGTTTCTAATTTAGAGAATTTTTCAAAAGGTGCTTATAATATTAGAAAAAATGGGAAAGGGATTGAAAGAAAAGTAACCCAAAATGTAGATATTGTGACAAAAGAGGATAAATCTGGAATTGATATTCATGTAAAAGAAAATACAAAATTTGAATTCATTCATATACCAGTTATTATAACAGAAAGTGGATTGAGTGATCTAGTTTATAATGATTTCTATATTGGAAAAAATGCGAATGTAATCATTGTAGCAGGATGTGGAATTCATAATGATCATCACAAAGACTCCAAGCACGATGGGATTCATCGTTTTTTCTTAGAAGAGGGAGCAAAAGTAAGATATATTGAAAAACATTATGGAGAAGGAAAGGGAGAAGGAAAAAGAATTTTAAATCCAGTTACAGAAGTATATTTAAAAGCAGGTAGTAGCTTAGAAATGGAAAGTAGTCAAATAAAAGGGGTAGATTCAACAATTAGAGAAACAAAAGGCGAATTAGAAGCCAATACCAATTTTGTTGTATCAGAAAAAATTATGACACATGGAAAACAATTTGCCAAAACCATTTTTGATGTTAAGCTAAATGGAGAAAATGCAAGTACACATGTTACTTCAAGGTCAGTGGCAACGGATGATTCAGAGCAACTGTTTGTTTCCAAAATATATGGAAATCATAAATGTTTTGCTCATAGTGAATGTGATGCTATTATCAAAGATCGTGCTAGAGTCACAGCAACGCCAGAGATTACAGCTAATGACGTAGAGGCAAATTTAATTCATGAAGCAGCCATTGGAAAGATTGCAGGAGAACAATTGATTAAGTTGATGACTCTTGGCCTTTCTGAGAAAGAAGCGGAAGAACAAATTATTAATGGTTTTTTGAGATAGAGCGAAAGAGAAAAGCAGAGAATTTAGTATTTAAAATTCTCTACTTTTCTAATTCATTTTTTATTTGATTTAGAAATTTAATTAGATATTTTATAGCATCTTTTTTCATAACTCCAAATTTTGTTTCATCTAGTCCTTTTAAACCATTTATTAATTCTTCTATGTTTTTTAAATCAATACTATAATAACTTTTTAAATCAGAAAATTCATAAATTTCATTGATGCAATACTTAAAAGAATAGATATTCTTACTATTTGCTTCATTTATTTTTTTTACAATATCTGTAACATTAAATTCATTAAGAAAGGATCTATTGTCAAGAAATTGATTTTTATATTCTATTATATAGTTATATAAATTTATTCCCCAATCATCAGATTCAATGATTTCTTTTAAGCTATTTGCATGTTGAGTTTTAGCATTAATTTTAATTTTATTTTTTATATATTTGACATGTTCATTATATATTTTATATATTTGTTCACTTTCTGCAAATACATGAAAATCTATAAAATCAATTGATTTTTTTTCAACATATTTTCCCATTTCTTCAATTATGTTTTGAATTTTTTCTTTTTCAAAGTTTAGATTTTCTATACAAGATAATTTATATATAATTTGGGGAAATAGCTGATAATTATATTTCTCGTTTTGTATATTAACTAAAATTTGTTGTATAGTATCTTTGATTTCTTGATCTTCTAACTCCCAGTAAATTTTTATTTTATTATAGGGATCATTATCTTCCATTTCTTCATAGTTAATGCTAAAATAGTAGTTAATACATTCTAATATTTTTTCTTTATCAATATTTCCATCAAGTATATAATCATCAACAAAATTAAAGGCTGTATAAAAACTGATGTAATTTTGCCTCAAATCTTTTGATAAAGTTATATCACTTGAACACATGGATCCTGATAATTTTTTTCTTGTATCGATTCCTTTTTTTATTCCAACTGAAGAAAAGACTACATTTTCAAATACTAAATTCATTATTATACTTTCCTTATCTATATTAAGGGCATGTATTTCTTTAAAAATTCCTTCAAATCTATCTAATATAAAAATTAATGTTCTTATGTTATTACAATTATTAAGTTCTAGTGTATCAATACAATTTTGTTTATTTTTTTGTAAAAATTCATATAACTTTTTATTTTGTTGTTTGTATTCTAGTATTAATTGATCATATATATTATTTATATTTGGTATATACTTTATTGTTATTCCAATTAATTTTTCCTTTACTACTGTATATTTTTTATTTCCTTCATAAAGGTTAAAAATTCTGTCTTTTATTTTATTTATATTTATTGTTTTACTTTTTTCTTTTTCAATAGTATTATTCTGCTCATCTCCATAATCTATATCGTTCTTTAGACAAGATAATACTTTTAATTCATAATTGTTATCATAACTTATTTTTTTTATTTCTTGTTCATTTGCAACAATAATACATTTTACATTTCGATGTTCAACATAGTCATTAATGTATCCTAAAATTTCATTAATAGGTATTTCACATCTTTCTAAATCATCAAATACAATAATATAATCAGATATATTTTTAAATAGGCTTATTATCTCACTACCACTAATATTTTTTATTTTTGAAATATCAATTTTAAAAACATTTTTTATAAAGTCATTTGTAATGCTGAAGATAGCACTACCTGTTTTCTTAGCTACCTTTATTCCTTTTTGCATGCCATTTGATTGAGTAATTTTAGCTGGCATATTATTTTCTAAAATCTTATAATAGATCTTTTTATCGAGATCTTCTCTGTTTTTTATACCATATAAGGATATATATAAAATATTTTTATTATCTTTTACAAATTTATTTTTTATAAAATAGGTTTTTCCACTTCCCCAGTCACCATCTAATAAAATTGCATATTGCATTTTAGGATTTTCAATATATTCGTTAAATATTTCTAAAATCTTATCATCATCTAAATTCATAATTTTTCTCCCACTATTTTGTTAAATTATATGACATCAATCGATGCATGACATTTTAACTCAGCCTGTTTAATCACTGTTTGAACTGCTTTTTCGCTTTTATTTGGTGGATAGTTGTACTTAATGAGCAATTTTTTAATTTCAATTCTCATTCTTGCTCTAGCATCGCTTTTTATATCCCAGTCAATCGTCATATTTTTATTAACCGTTTCGACTAATTCTTTTGCTATTTGAACCAATATATCATCTTTCATTAAATCTTTTACTTCAGGGTCATCGCCTAAGGCATCAAAAAACGCTCTTTCTTCTGAAGATAAATCGTATTTATTTCCTGTTTTTAACTCTTGATCTATTTCATTTTTAAGATTAATCAATTCTTGTATAATTTTTTCTAAATCTTCTACCGTTGTTCTTTCGTTATAAGTGGCTACTATTTTTTGAAATTTAGTAGAGAACTTTTCCATTAAAACAACATTTTCTTTTCCAACTTGTTCAACATATTCTTTTAAAGCTCTATTTAAAATTTCTACCGCAATATTTTTCTTTTGCATTTTTGCTAATTTATTCAATATATCATCACTTAATAGAGAAAGTCTATTACTGTTTTGGAGTTCGCCTATTTGCAATATTTCGTCATTTTGTATTGCTTTTTCTAACATTTCTGCTACATTTTTATTGATTTCTTTTACATCCATTTTTTCTCCCGATAATTTTGAAATAAAAGAGCGAACAGATAGGAAGAATAATATTTCATCTTTTATCTCTTGTGATAATGTCCCTGTACATAGAGAATATAAGCTTTTTATATCATGGCTATATTCCATAAATGCTTTTTTTGTTTCTTCTGTTTTAAGTATCCAGTTACTTCCTGCCATGATAATTTCATATTTGTTACGATCTGTCGTAGTTCCAAAATGTGAATAGTAGAAATGATTAAATAAGTCTCTTATTAGTTCTACCTTGTCCATTAACACTTTTACTAATTCGCTATTGTCAACAATTCTTCCTTGATCTCTTTTGGTATAAGTTTTTAAGGAATCTAAAAGCCATCTTTTTAGTCCGATGTAATCGACGATAAGACCACCTGTCTTGTCTTTATACACTCTATTTACTCTGGCTATTGCTTGCATTAAGTTATGTGCTTTCATAGGTTTGTCTATATACATCGTGCCAAGCTCTGGTACATCAAATCCTGTTAGCCACATATCAACTACGATTGCTATTTTAAAGTCAGAATCAATATCTTTAAAATCTATTTCTAATTGCTTTTTATGTTTTTTAGAACCAATTGCTTTTTGCAACTCTTTGTCATCTTTATTATTTGATGTTATTATCATATTAACTTTATTTTTCCACTCTGGTTTTAGTTCTAAAAATTGGTTGTACATGGTGTAGGCAGATTGTCTTGAATAAGCTACTATCATTGCTTTATTAGCAATAGATGTTTCTATTTCTTCGTAATGATTGATAATATCTTTTACGATTAATTGTAGTCTGTCTGGATTTTCTATTATTTGTTTCATAGTTGCCATTTCTTTTTTGGACTTTTCTATTTTACAATCTTCCACAATTTCTTCTGTTTCAAGAAATTGGTAATAATCATCAATTTCATCTAATAATTTTTGATTTAATCCTACTCTTGCCGTTCTGGATTCATACATAATTGGTACAGTTGAACCATCCATTATGGCTTGTGTCATATCATAGACATCTATAATATCACCAAATATATTTTTAGTAGACTTATCTTTGGTTTCTACTGGTGTTCCGGTAAAGCCTATATAAGTTGCATTAGGGAAGGCAACATGAAGATATTTTGCTGTTCCAAATTTCTTGTAGGCTTCCATTTTCTTTTTATCAAATTTAATGATTGCCTCTAAGCCATAATGGCTTCTATGAGCTTCATCAACAGCAACAATAATATTATCTCTTTCACTAAATAGACCTGTTTCCTCTTCAAATTTTTGAAGCGTCGTAAAGAAGATTCCTCCTGATTTTCTGCCTTCTAATTTTTCTTCTAAATCTTTTCGGTTTTCTATTTGAACTGGATCTTGTTTCAAATAGCTAGAACATTTAGCAAAAGTAGAAAATAATTGATTATCTAAATCGTTTCTATCTGTCACAATTACAATACTTGGATTATTTAGCGTTTTAATCATATTTCCTGCATAAAATACCATAGAAAAGCTTTTTCCACTTCCTTGTGTATGCCAGAGTAATCCTCCTTTTCCAGTTTTATTATGAATGGCATTTTCTGTATTGGTTATTGCCTTTTTTACACCAAAATATTGGTGATAAGCAGATAATATTTTATTGTCATCACTCCATAATATAAAGTTATTTATAATATCTAATAATCTATCTTTTTTTAACATGCCATTAAATAATGTTTGATGGGTTGGCATATTTTCTTTTACTTCATCTGTATGTTGAATTTTTTTCCATTCTGAAAATCTACTCCATGAACTGGTAATGGTTCCAGCTCTTGCTTGTACGCCATCACTTACGATCAAAATTTGATTATAATAAAATAGACTTGGTATATGTACTTCTTTGTAGCCCATTAATTGGTTATATCCCTCTTCTAATTTTACTTCTTCTCTTATGGTTGATTTTAACTCTATTACCACTAGGGGTAATCCGTTTATAAATAGAATAATATCTGGTCTTTTTTCACTATGTTCGATGATTGTATATTGATTGATTGCTTTGAATGTATTATTAGAAACGTTATGAAAATCTACTATTTTTACTGATTTATATCTTGTTTCTCCGTTTTTCTGAACTGGTACAAGAATTCCTTCTAATAGATATTTAGTAAATTGTTTGTTGTTTAGTATGGTATTATTGTGTTCTAAATTTCTGATTTGTCTCATGGCTTCTTGTGTCTGTTCTTGTTTAATTCCTTTATTTAATTTTTCAATTGCTTGTACTAAATCATCTTCTAATAATACTTTTGAGAAGTCTGTTCTATGTAGTTCATATCCATTGATACATTCATATCCTAAATGATATAATAGCTCCATTGATATTTTTTCTAAAATTTCTTCATCAAACATATTTTTAATCTCCCAATAATTCCTTTAAATTAGTATAGTTATCCAAGTTAATAGCTAAATCTTTTATAGATACTATTATTTCATTAAAATCCTCATTTTTTCTATCCAAAGCTTCTAAAATTTTTACGATGTTTTCTTGTTCTTCTAATTTTGGAATATTTACTACAAAATTATTTAGCATGCTAAAATTTATCGCAGGCATAGTAGAAGAACTTTGTGCACCTTTTAAATAGTCAAATATATTTTTTTGGGATAAATAATAATACATTATTTATTACTTACAATCTTGTTATTTAAATTTATTTTAAACATATTATTAGCGATAATTCCCGATTTTTCCATAACTACTTTTCCTGCTGTTTGTGAGCCATATCGAATCATTACTAAATCATCTTTATCGGCGTAATACTTTTTTCCATAATCATCAACAAATCTTATTGGTTCGTTAGTATTTGTATAGTCTACGATTCTTATAAATCTTTGCCTATTTTCTTTATGGTAACGATATTGTTCTTTTAAGGATACTTGCTTACCTTGTGAAAAAGTCGCTATTTCTCCTAATCTATATTTCATATCCAATAGCACCTAAGTTCTTTCTTATTTCTTCTTCTAGTTTATGAGATTCTTCAAATTGTGCCTTTAATTCGGTTGTCAATGTTTTCATTTTTTCTTCAAAAGGAATC
>CANPNZ010000009.1 GCA_947575605.1 uncultured Clostridium sp. | reverse complement strand
GCCAAAAAGGTCCGTCCCCAATGGCACAATCCCAAATGGACACCCGATGGATACTCATTAACAAAATGAAATTGAGAGATAAATGAAAGAAAAAGAAGATAAACTTATAAAAATGAAATAAAATTAGAAAAAATGAAGAAGCAATCTCTTTGCAAAAAAACAAATATTACAATATCATTACAATAAAGATTTTTAATCTAGGGAAAGTAATTAAGGTACAAAGGAGATTGAGAGAAAACATGTTTAAAAAAGTAATGGTACACACGAAAAGAAGTATTAAGTTTATCGTTCTTTTTATGATTTCGACTTTTTTAATAGTGGGAGCAATAGCCTTTTTATATAAACCTACTTATAGTGTTTACATAGAAGGAGAAGCAATAGGATACACGGAGAATAAAGCAGAATTGCAACACAAAATAAATGATTACATAGAAAATGGAGAAGAAGAAAACGGAAGCATAGCATTTGTACAAGTTGCAAATCTTCCTAATTATAAATTATGTTTATTAAAAAAGAATATTGTACCAAATGATGAAGAAATATTTGAGAAAGTTAAAGAACAAGGAATTACCTATTATCGTTATTATGCTATTGTAGACAATGAAGAGGAAAAATTGTATGTTTCCAGTTTTGATGAAGCAGAAAAAGTAGTCAATGGATTAAAAGAAAAAAATAGTTCCAATATTGAAAAAATTGCTATTGTAGAAAAATATGAAGAAAGTATGCAAGATTTAGTTACTTGGGAAGAAGCGGTATCAAAATTATATACCGCACCAGTAAAGACTGTAAATGTAGCTAAAAAGGGAACAACAGGAAATGTAAATACTTCTTTAACAACCTCAGGAGGAAAAGCAGACATTGGAATTTCGTTAATGAGACCGATATCAGGAGTCATCAGTTCAAGATTTGGAGTAAGAAGCAATATTAGAAAATCTTCACATACTGGATTAGACATTGCGGCCTCAACAGGAACGCCAATAGCGGCAGCAGCTTCAGGGACTGTGACTTTTTCAGGGCGTAAAGGTTCTTATGGTAATATGTTAGTAATAACACATGGAAATGGAGTACAAACGTATTATGCACATTGTAGTGCTTTATATGTAACAGCAGGAACACAAGTATCACAAGGACAAACAATTGGAGCAGTCGGCTCAACTGGAAATTCAACTGGTCCACATTTACATTTAGAAGTAAGAGTGAATGGAGTAGCTTATAATCCACAAAACTATGTATATTAAAATAAAAAATTATAATACTATCTTTTATTTATAGTAATTATCACCCAGCTTAGCCAGAAGCTTACAAACAGAAAAAAGTTGCCAATAGTTCTGAGTTTAAATGGCAACTTTTTTGGTATGAATCAAATTTTGCAATCATAAGTAGTGTCCCTAATACGACAAAAATGTCCAAAAAGAACCGTCCCCAATGGACATGGATTGTTAATCCGCAAAAAAGCGAATTCCCACATCAATAGCGTTTTTCTTGATAACCGCTTTTCCATGCTCTAATAATTTGGCTTCAAAATGTTCAGAAAAAGAAACAAGTTTTCCAAATTCAGACAAAGTAGAATAAAAACTAGATATATCTTCATATTTTGTATTTATATTTCTCAAAATTAAATAATAGGAATCCTTCCATAAATAAAGAGAAATATTTTTAGAAAGTTTACCAATATTTATTTTATGTAAAGAACCAATGCTATTGCAGAATTCGCAAAAAACATTGAAATCCTCAAATTGACAGACAATTTGGTTAGAACCATTACCAAAAGATTTCCTTTTAGCAATTAGTTTTTTCTTTTTGGTATCATGTTCTGGTAAATATCTTGTTATGGTAAAAACAAAAACATCTTCTAGAGAAGAAAAGGCTTCAATTAATAATTTACAACCATCTGTGTGGAAATCCACTTCCTTTTCTGCTTTTTCTAATATATTAGAAAAGATCTCTTGTGTTTCAATTGCCTTTGTCATAACGTTATGTACATTTAAATGATTTTCTCCTAATTCGTCTGAATGAATAATCACACGAATTTTATTTTCAGTTAGTTTTTCAATTTTCATAAAGATAACTTCCTCCTTAATCTCTTAATTATATTATACTACTTCTATTATAATATGGAAAGCCACAATTTTTGGTAATTAAAATGTAAAAAAATCTAGGAATTCACTTGAAAAAATTGTTAATTCAAGATATAATACCAAAAGTAAAATAAAAATGCAATACCCGTAAGAAAAATAGAATAAATGGAGGTACTAAAAAATGGCAACAAAAGAAAAAAATATATGGATATTATTAATATTTATTTTATCAGGGCTAGTAGTTGGGGGACTATTAGGAGAACTAGCAGGAAAAGTAGATTGGCTTTGGTGGCTATCTTACAGTCAAAGCTTTGGATTAGAAAATCCAGTTGTCTTAGACTTAAGTGTTATCAAGATTACTTTTGCGTTAATGTTTAAAATTAGTATTTCAAGTATCATAGGGATGGTACTAGCAATATTTATCTATAAAAAAGTATAATAGGGGCAATCTGAACAAGAAAGGAACGGTAGATTTGCCAATTACAATAAAAGAATTACCAGAATTAGAAAGACCTTATGAAAAATTAGAATGGTATGGAGAAAAAGTATTATCCAATGCAGAATTATTAGCCATTATCATAAAAACAGGAACGAAACAAGAAACTTCTGTGCAATTAGCACAAAAAATACTTAACTTAAATGATACCGAAGCAGAAGGAATCAACTTTTTGCGAAATATAACGATGGAAGAATTAATGGAAATCAATGGTATAGGAAAAGTAAAAGCCATTCAATTAAAAGCAGTAGGAGAATTAGCAAGTCGAATGACAAGGCCAGCCAATGTCAAAAAAATAACCATAAAAGAACCATTTGACTTAGCAAAAATTATAATGGAAGAATTAAGATTTGAGAACAAAGAAATTGCTAAAATTGTATTATTAAACAATAAAAACGAAATTATAAAAATGAAAGACATAGCAGTAGGAGGGACTAATTTTGCTAATATTGGTATCAAAGACATATTAGAAGAGCCAATCAAAATGAAAGCACCCAAAATAATCTTAGTACATAATCATCCGAGTGGAGATGCCACACCAAGCGAGCAAGACATGGTATTTACCAATCATTTATATGATGCTACTACTTTATTAGGAATTCAATTATTAGATCATTTAGTAATTGGAAACAAAACATATACCAGTATTTTTTCAAAAATGGTACAAAACTTAGAAAATTAAAAAGAAAGACGGCGTGAAGTTCGGCATTACAAAGAAAAAATATAATAAACTTTTAACAAGAAACAATTAAATAACAGGTTTATAGGTAAAACCTCTCATAAAAACCTAAATATAGGAACAAGGAAAAGAGAAAATGAAATTTTTTACATTTGGATCCAAAGATATAGGAATTGACTTAGGAACAGCTAATATTTTAGTAACCTTAAAAGGAAAAGGAATTGTATTAAAAGAGCCATCTGTTGTTGCCATAGATCGAAAAACAGGAACGATTAAGGCAACAGGAAGTGAAGCAAAAGAAATGTTGCGGAAGAACACCAGATCAAATAAAAGCAGTAAGACCATTAAAAGATGGCGTCATTGCAGACTTTACAGCAACCCAATTAATGCTTAAAAATTTAATTGAAAAAGTAGGCAGAAGATATAAGGTAGGAAGACCAAGAGTAGTAGTAGGGGTACCATCTGGCATTACAGAAGTAGAAGAAAGAGCAGTAGAAGAAGCGGTTATGCAAGCGGGAGCCAAAGAAGTGTATCTAATAGAAGAACCGATGGCAGCAGCCATTGGAGCATCTTTAGATGTAGGAGAACCAACCGGAAATATCATTGTAGATATTGGAGGAGGAACCACAGAAGTAGCGGTTATTTCTTTAGGAGGAATCGTAGTAAGTCATTCTTTGCGAGTAGCAGGAGACGAATTAGATGAAGATATTGTAAATTACATTAAAAGAGAAATGAATTTAGCCATTGGAGAAACAACGGCAGAGCAAATAAAAATGAAAATAGGATGTGCCATGCCACTTATGACAGACACACCGATGCAGATAAGAGGAAGAGATTTAACCAATGGCTTACCTAAAAATATAATGATAACATCTACACAAATTCAAGAAGCGATCCAAGAATCCATTGGAAAGATTGTAGAAATTGTAAAAGTAACATTAGAAAAAACGCCACCAGAATTAGCTTCTGACATTATGGAAAAAGGAATTATATTAGCAGGGGGAGGAGCCTTAATTCAAAATTTAGATAAATTGTTAAGTGAGCAGACAGGTATGCCGGTTTATATTGCAGAAGAACCATTAGATTGTGTCGTTAGAGGGACGGGAAAAACATTAGAAGATTTGGAAAGATTAAAAACGGTATTAATCAATAGTAGAAGGCGAAGATAGGAGTAATATATGCAAAGAAATAAAAAAGCAGGAATGATTGGTATTATTATAACCATTATTATTTTGATATTAATTGTTGTTTTTTCAAATGGGGAATCTGACAATTCCTTTTTTGAAAATGCAGCCAGTAATTTAGTTATGCCAATTCAAAATGGATTAACCTATTTAAAAAACAAATTGAGTGGAAATAGCACGTTTTTTGTAGACATCAACAATTTAAAGGAAGAGAATCAACAATTAAAAGAAAAAAATAGTGAACTAGAACAATCTTTAAGAGAATTAGAAAATATCAAAACACAAAATGAAACCTTGCAAGAATATGTCAATTTAACAGAAAAATATGGAGAATATAAAACCATACCAGGCTATGTTATCAATAAAGATATTAGTAATTATGCCAAAACAATTGTTATCAACTTAGGAAAAAAAGATGGTGTGGAAGAAAATATGACAGTCATTGGCGATCAAGGATTGGTAGGACATGTTGTTTCTGTTACGAATACGACAGCCAAAGTACAAACTATTATTGATACCGCAAGCTCTGTTAGTTGTTCTATGAGTACAACAAAGGATAGTATTGTGTGCAAAGGAACATTAGATGATAAATCTTCTTTAAAGGCCATGTATATACCAACAGAAGCCAATATTATTCAAGGAGATAGCATAGAAACATCAGGATTAGGAGGCATTTATCCAAAAGGAATTCACATAGGAACGGTTAAAAAAGTTACCAATACGCAAAATATGACAGATCGCTATGCTATTGTAGAAACCGCAGTAGACTTTGATAAATTAGATACCATATTAGTTATTACCAATCAATAAAAAGGGGGAGACCAATTGAAAAAGACAATCATAAATGTTAGTTTAATTTTAACAACTTTTTTAATTTATATTTTACAGGCGAATTTTTTCAGTTGGTTTAATATAGCAGGAATTATGCCAAACTTATTTGTTATATTAATCCTATTTATAGGATTGTTTGCCAATAGGACAATGGGAGGCATGTATGGATTAGTGGTAGGATTATTCTTAGATTTTATCATAGGAAGTAAAATTGGTATTTATAGTGTTGGATTAGGACTGATAGGATTTTTGTCTGCGATATTTGATAAGAATTTTTCGAAAGACAGTAGAATGACGATTATGCTTATGGTAGTAGTGGCAACTGCTATTTTTGAGGTTTTGTCTTATCTATTAAATTATATTTTTGTTTCGATTCATGTAGAGATCTTGAATTTTATTAAGATTTTGGCGATTGAAATTATTTTTAATTTAATTTTAACGATTATTCTTTATCCATTGATACAAAAATTTGGATATTATATAGAGAATGAATATAAAGGGAATAAGATTTTAACGAGATACTTTTAGTATTAATATTCATAATAAAGTTTCATTTTATTTTTTCTTTTTAACTCCCAATATCGCACAGTCTGTAATAAATAACAGACTGTAACTCATTGGTCCCCCCGAATTGTTAAAAATAAAAAATAAAATAAAACTTCTATAAAATATAATAGAAAGAGTAATTGATAAGGAAAGAAAGAGGGTGAAAATTTGGTAAAGAGACGTACAACCAAAAGAGCAAATGTAAATTTGCGATTTAATATTTTAACGATATTAATATATATAATTGGTATTATTTTAATTGCCAGATTATTCAGCCTTCAAATTATACATGGGGCAGAATACAAGGAACAATCTAATACACGATTAACCAGAGAAAGTACATTAGAGGCATCCAGAGGAGCTATTTTAGATAAAACAGGAACACCATTGGTTACTTCTAAAATGGAATTTTCGTTAGAAATGTATAAAAGTAAAGTAGACACAGAAACTTTGAATACAGCCATATTAAACATGATACAAGTGTTAGAAAAATATGAATGTTCCTATGCAGACACATTTCCAATTACCATCGATCCCTTTACCTATACCATTGAAAATGAAGCACTAATTGCTTGGAAAAAAGCGAATAACATACAAGAAGACTTCACGGCGGAACAAGCCTTTTACAAATTTAGAGATAAATATAAAATCCAGAATACAGATATACAAGAAATAAGAAAAATAATAGGAATTCGTTATTTGATTGCTCAAAAAGGTTATAGTAGCACAAGAGCGGTAACCATTTCGGAAGAAATACCAAGAGAAGCGGTTGCAGAATTTAGTGAGAGTTCTGAAAAGTTTGCGGGAATTAATATTGTAGTACAACCAGTAAGAGAATATACATCTGGAAACTTAGCTTCTCATATATTGGGATATGCAGGAAAAATTAGTAGTGAAGAATATGAAAGTAGAAAGAATTATTATGATCAGAATGACTTAATAGGAAAAACAGGTATTGAATATGTATTGGAAGAATATCTAAAAGGAAAAAATGGAACCAAACAAATTGATATGGCAGTAGATGGAACTACTACGGCGGAATATATTGCTAAAGAAGCAATAGCTGGTTCAGATGTAGTGCTTACAATAGATGCTAACCTTCAAAAAATAGCAGAAGATGCCTTATCCGCTAATATACAAAAAATAGCAACAGGGGGATTTGGAAAAGTTTATGATGCAAAAGCAGGAGCAGTTGTCGTCATGAATGTAAATTCAGGAGAAGTGTTAGCTATGGCAAGTTATCCAGACTATAATCCAAATGATTTTATAGGAGGAATTAGCACAGAAGCATGGAATAATTATACCAATAATGAAGCAAAACCATTGGTAAATAAGGCAACACAAAATTCTTATTCACCAGGTTCTACCTTTAAAATGGTAACTGCTATTGCAGGATTAGAAACGGGTGTTATCAATCTAAACACTACGATTAATGATACAGGAATTTATAGGAAATATAGAGATTATCAACCTCGATGTTGGGTTTATACGGATTATCATACAGGACATGGTTATTTGAATGTTTCAGGAGCCATTGAAAAATCATGTAACTACTTCTTCTATGAAACATCTGATAGAATGGGAATTGATAACTTAGCAAGGATGGCTAAATATTTTGGTTTAGGTTCTAAAACAGGAATTGAGCTACAAAGTGAAACAGCAGGAGCCTTAGCTAGTAAAGAAACATGGGCTAATTTGCATCCAAATGAAGCTTGGGGACCAGGAAATACTTTGCAAGCGGCTATTGGACAAAGTGACAATGAATTTAGTCCATTGCAAATGGCAAGATATATTAGCATGCTTGCTAATGGTGGAAAAAAAGTAGATGTTAGTATTGTAAAAACAATTAGAAATGCAGATGGTTCAGAGACTTCTAGGGAAGAAATCAACCAATTTGTCAATAAAAAATTGGGATTAGAGGAAGATCATACAGAAGAAATAGAAATCAATCAAAATTATCTAAATGCGGTATTAGAAGGAATGAGGTCTGTTACCAGTGATACAGGAGGAACTGCCTATGTTAGATTTAAAGATTTTGATATTAGCGTAGGAGGTAAGACGGGATCAGCGGAGGCACCTAATAATAAGGTACATGCTTGGTTTGTTGGTTTTGCTCCTTTTGAAAATCCAGAAATTGCCATTGTTGTTATGGTAGAAAATGGTGGTCATGGAAATTATACGGCAGAGGTAGTACGTGATATTATGGCAGAGTATTTTGGTATGAATACACAAAACGTAGAAGAAGATATGAGTGCTACACCATATATAGAGATTATGAATTAAACCGTGTTTATATCATTAATCGTTAAAGTTTCCCCCTATTTTTCTTTGTAACTCCCAACTACATAACACACTGTAAATCAAATTTTTATAAAATTATAAAATTCGATAACAGTCTATAATTTGCTGGTATCCCGAATTGTTACAAATAAAAAATAGAAGGAAACTTATAAAAAATTAATAATAAAAAGCAAGTGAAAATTTAAGAAAGAAGGACGTAAAAATGAGGAATTGTGTTAGTGTTAATTTGAAGAAAAATGAAATTGTTATTAAGTTAAATGAAGAAGCAACACAAATAGAACTTGTTACAGCTTTAACAAAAAAATTAACAGAATTAAAGAAATTATATCAAGATGATAAAACGCCCATTGTAGTAACAGGAAAGATATTAAAGAACAAAGAAATGGATGAGATACAAGAACTAATTAAAAGTAAAATAGAGGTAGACGTTGATTTTGATATGCCGAAAGGCTTAGGATTACATAGCATAAAAAAGACATTTGAAAAAGAAATTGCTGTATCAGAAACCAAATTTCATAGAGGTTCTTTACGCTCTGGCCAAAGAATAGAATCAGAAGGAAGTCTTGTTGTTATTGGAGATGTTAATTCAGGAGCAGAAGTGATAGCATCTGATAATATTATTGTATTAGGAGCTTTACGAGGCTTAGCACATGCAGGGGCAAAGGGAAATAAGCAAGCCATTATTGCAGCAGGCCTAGTGGATACCGTACAAATTAGAATTGCTAATGTGGTAAAAGAGATTGATCGTGATGAAGAACCGATGCACAAACAGGCTTATGTAAGTGTAGTAGATGATAAGATTATTATTGAATAAGTTTTATTTAAAATACTATAATAGATTCAAATTTTGACTTTTTACAAGTGGAGGCTATCCTATATAATTTTTTTACACTTAGTGCGAAAGCAACCTATAAAATAGAGATTTTATTTGTTGGTTGCTCCAATCGTACTCGCATAGATCGTTTGGTCGCTTACTTAAGTAGTTTCAAAAATTATATAGGATAGCCTCCACTTGTAAAAAGTCAAAATTTGAATATAACACTTTTTATGGAGTTTTTGGATTTAAATCAACTTAATAACAATAGAATTAAAGCAATAAAGAGCATTTCATCTTGTACGCCTTCTTGATACAAGAAAAATAATAAGCCGAGAATAATAATATCATCTAAATATAATTGGATACCTAGTATTTCAAAAATAGGTTCCTCAATATCGTTAAAAAATGGATTTTTGAAATGAATAGGACCAAAAGAATAAGAGTTAGATGATTTCTGTTCTCGATCAGAAGACTTAGAAGATATTTCAGAGTTTTCTTGTTTAGGAGCTTGTTCCTTATCTTTTAAAGGACAAGTATCCTCAAGGCAAAGCTTGTTTGGCTTAGGATAAGGCTTGCTAACATGAGGAGGATAAGGTCTATAATAGCGATAATAATTATTATAAAAACTAGCCATTGTGAGGATTCTCCTTGTTATTCTCATCTTTAAAAAGATCAGCGATTTTTGCAACATTTAGCAAATTAGCATATTGATCTAATTTTCCTTTTTTTTCTTCTCTTAAGTAAGGTTTTAGAGAATATAAAAGATTAGATCTAGGATCATTTGAATCATTCAATTTGTCCATAACAGATTTCATTTTTAAAATCGTATTCATATCAATTTGACTAAAGTCAAAATTGTTAGTATTATGAGAGCCGTTATGAGATGTATTAGAAGTGCTCTGAGAAGCGTTTTGTTTATTATTTTGTGACATCATAGAAGAAAAATTTTGTATCATTTCTGGTGGAATTTGAGAGATTACATCATTTAGCTCTCCTTTATTCATCATATCTTTTAATTTATTCACTGTATTTTCATCAAAATTCATGTTATTCAAATCAATCACCTCTGTCATTATTATATGAGAGAAGATGAAAAACTTTACTAGATTATCAAAAAATTTGATTTACAGTCTATTATGTGGTTAGGAGTTATTTTATAAAAATATAATAAATTTTGTTAGTATTTATTTTAATTGTAAATTGTAACAAAAAAAAGTGACATAAAATTAATTTTTTGCTACGAAACCATTGAAAAACTAAGAAAAATATTGTATAATAATAAGTGATTATGTACTAAAATATAAAATGTAACAAAAAAATAATATTTGTTCAAAATTTACACGATCCGTAAAGGGAAAACCTAGAAAAATAGCGAAAGACAAAAAATAAAGATTGATTTATTTCAAGAAAAGTATATAATAAAATTAAAGAATTGGCTATAAATGCCTAAAGCAAGGAGGAAATTATGAAAAATAAGGTTTTCAAAATCAGTGTTATCTTAGTTATGATATTAAGCATGACAATGACAAATTTTATTTTTGTGGGAAAAAGTTTAATCAGCTATGCAGCAGATGGAACAGCAACCAATCACAAAAATGTAGAATTTGAAGCATACTTTAAAGAGGAAGAAGGGAAAGAAGTAACTACCTTAGAAAAAGAAGCAAAAAAAGAAGAAACCTTCTTATATTTGCGTTTGAATGTAAAAAGAGAAGGATACTTTAATGGAGAAATCACATTAGAAAACAGTAACTTCACTTTAAAGGAGACAGACAGTGCCTATGTCAATAAGATAGAAAATAACACAATTTATCTAAACCAAATAAGCGTAGGAACAACAGAAGAAATAAAAGTAAGAATAGAACCTATCGAAGAAGAAAACTTTACAATAGGTTTATTAGACATGACAAGCAAAATTAGTGTAAAAGGTATTTATAGAGATAGTACAGAAAAGGACATAAAAATACAAGCCAATAGAGACGTAACCTTAAAATTAGTAGAAAATAATACACCAGAAAATATACAAAATGAAATCAAAGTAATTACTAATAAAATAGTAGAAATAGACGGACAAGAAAAAAGAATTCTTCAATTTTCTTATCATATGGGGCTAAAAGAAAACAATTATCCAATGCAAGCCATTTATTCTAAAATAGCCATACCAACCATAAATGGAAAACAACCAGAGATAGAAAAAATAGAATACTTAAACAACATGACAAACCTAGATTATCAATACGATGGAACCAATGTAGAATTAACCTTAAAAAATGAATTAAACGAAGAAGGAAAGGCAATCTGGAAAGCACAAGGTACAGAAGAGGTTATTTTAACATGTGTCTATGATAAAGAAGTAGAAATCAAAAACGCTTCTATCCATGCATACGAAAAGGTTACCTTATACAATAGGAAAGAAATAGAAGCAGAAAACAAAATTACACTAGGAGAAGAAGAGATAGATTCTATCTTAGAAATACAAGCAAACAATGAAGAAGAAAAGATATATAAAGGAAAATTAAATGCTGGAATTGACAGACTATACCAAAGTACCACACAAGTAAGAGTTAACTATGCAAAAGCTTTACCAGAAATTGAAGTAACAGAAAAAAATAGTAGATATGTTATGGGAGAAGAAGAGCAAGTAGATGCTAATGTTATTTATAACAAAACATTACTTTCAAAACAACAATTTGACAAAATTTTTGGAGAAAATGGAAATATAATCATTTATAATCAAGATAAAAACATAGTGGATACCATTACAAGCGAAACGCCAGTAGACGCAGAAGGCAATATCGTAATAGATTACGAAGAGAAAAATGTTACAAGTATCTATGTTCAAGCAACAGCACCAGTAAAAGAAGGAACGTTAACCTTCAAACATACCAAAACAATTTGTGCCAATGGAAATAGCGAAATGGTAAAAACAGCTAGTGAAATAAGAAATACCATAATGGCCAATGAAAAAAAGGTAGAAGCAACTATGCCATTAGAAAATTCTACTACAAAAGCAACATTAGAAGTAAATAAAGAAAGTTTATCCACAGTGGTAAGTAATCATGTGGAAATAAAAGCAGTATTAACATCAAATGATGAAAAATATGAGTTACATAAAAATCCAGAAATACAAATTCAGTTACCAGAACAAGTAGAGAATATTGAAATCAATAGTATGGATATTTTATATGAGAACGAATTAAAAATTAGAGATTATTTTGTTAATGGAAGAACTATATATATAGCCTTAGAAGGGGAGCAAACACAATATAAAGAAGGAAGCATCGAAGGGGCTACCATTGTAATGAATACAACCATAGATGTAAATCGTAGAGTAGCAACCAGTGACCAAGAAATTTCAATGACATATAAAAACCAAGAAATGGGAAATATGACGAAACCAATCAAAATTGTAGCACCAACCGATATAACAACCATTTATAATGTACAAGACTTAGGAATTGAAACATTAGGAGAAGAAGAAAATAAACAAGTGCTAATGCAAAGAGGAACAGAAGGAAAACAATTAGAAGCACAAATAGAAGTCATTAATAATAAAGAAGAAGCTATTGAAAAGGCAAGAATTTTAGGAGACTTCCCAACCAATCATAGCAACAATAATATGGAAATTAAAATATTAGAAGGAATTACTTTACAAGGAATAGAAGAAGCAAAAATTTATTATTCTGAAAATGAGAAGGCAACTGATGAAATAGAAAACCCAGAAAATGGATGGTCAGAAACGATAACAGATAGTAGCAAAGTAAGTAAATACTTAATTGCAGTAGACACATTAGAAAGTGGAAATAGCATACAAGGTGGGTATACCTATGGCATACCAGCTAACTTAGAATATAATCAAACAGCAGAAACAGAATATAAAGTAAAATATGCTAGTAGCAAAACACAAGTAGAAAGTGAATTAGCTTCTACTAACATAGAAATGAAAACAGGTGTTGGACCAAAAGTTGAAACTAAATTGATGGCTACATCAGGAGGAAAAGAAATTAATGGTTCTGTAAAAAATGGAGAAGTCATTCAATATAGAATAGAAGTATCCAACACTGGTTCAGAAGATGTTGAAGGTATTGAAGTAAGTGCAAAAGTGCCAGAAGGAACGACAAGAGTAGTACCAGAAGAAAATTATGAATACACAGGAGCTTCTTATTATCAAGAATTAGACGATAAAACTTATGAAGATACCATAGATTTAAAAGTAGGAGAAGTTAAATATGTAAGCTATGAGGTAAGAGTGAATAACCAAGTAGCAGAAGGAACTACTTTAAGTAATATGGCACAAATCAAATATGGAGATGTTACCAAACAGTCAGAAGAAATAAAAACAACAACAGCAAAAGGTAATTTACGTGTTAGTGTAAAACGTATAACGGATAGAAATGTAGAATTATATACCAATGGTGTAGTGCAATATTTTGCTATCATAGAAAATATTTCAGGTAAAAAACAAGAGAATGTTAAAATACAAACGAATTTACCAGAAAACTTAGAAGTAAAATTATTAACTTTATATACAGGGATGGAAAAAGAAGAAGGAGAAGTTTATTCTCCTAATAGTACAGAAGAGAAAACGGGTGAAACAGAAAGCAATACAACAGCTAGAGAGGACAACCTTAAATCTGAAATATTGTCCTATGCTAAAGAAGTAAATATAGGAACAGTAGAGGCAGGAGAAACGAAAGTTTTAAGTTATAACTTATTTATTAAAAATGCTGAAGATGGTATTAATTTTTCTGTTACTGCAAAAAGTGGACAAGAACAATACCCATCTAATGGTTGGCAAGAAGACGTGAAAAAAATAGATATTGGAATTTCTATGACAGCTAATACACAAAACCAAAGTTTAAAAGCAGGAGATGTAATTGAATATGCCATTACATTAAAGAATAGAACCAATGCAGATACCACAGGAATCCAATTAAAAGATACGCTTCCAACACAATTAACCATTCAAAAAGTAACACAAGATGGAGAAAATGTGGAAGAAATAGAAGGAAACGATCTTATCTTACCAATCAAAATTGCTGAAAATGAAACAACAAATGTAAAAATAGAAGCAGTGGTAAATTATTCAGAAGCAAGAGATAGAGCAGAAGCGATTACCAATATTGCTTATGCAGAGTTATATGGTGAAAAAATAGCAACAACAGCAGAAGTTAGTCATATTCTTCAAGCCAATGAAAATAGTCAACCACAAAAGCCAAATGAAGATGATGAAGATGACGATCCAAACAACCAAGACATAGCAAATGGAGAACATATTATTACTGGTGTGGCATGGTATGATGAAAATGCCAATGGACAAAAAGAACAAGGGGAAAAACTATTAAAAGATATTAAAGTACGTTTATTGAATACACAAACCAATCGTTTTGTAAAAGAAGAAAATGGACAAATTTTAGAAGCAACCACCAATGAAAACGGAATTTATGTATTAGATCAAATAGGAAATGGTAAATATATTGTTATCTTTGATTATGATGATACACAATATGCTTTAACAAAATATAAAGTAGATGGTGTATCAGAAACAGAAAATTCAAATGCAGTTGTAAATGAATTGCTAATTGAAAATGAAAGAAAACAAGTAGCTTCTACCGATATGATAGAATTACAAGACTATGATATTTCCAATATTAATATTGGTTTTATCAAATTAGAAAACTTTGACTTAAAATTAGACAAATATGTAAGTAAAATATTAATTCAAAATGCTAAAGGAACAACCGTTAGAGAATATAACAAAGAAACGATGGCAAAAGTAGAACTAGATGCTAAGACCATCAATGGTTCAACTGTTTTAGTGGAATATCAAATTGAAGTAACCAATAATGGGGAAGTAGATGGTTATGCTAAAAAGATAGCTGACTATGCAACCTCTGATTTAAAATTTAGTTCTGAATTAAACAAAGATTGGTATCAAGTAGGAGATACTTTATATACAAATAGTTTAGCGAATGAAAAAATAAAAGCAGGAGAAACCAAGACAGTTACTTTAACATTAACTAAATCCATGACAGAAAATAATACAGGTTTAATACCAAACATAGCAGAAATTGCAGAAGATTATAACGAATTAGGAATAGCCGATAGTAATTCGACACCAGGAAACAGAGCAAAAGGAGAAAATGACATGAGTTCAGCAGAAGTATTATTAAGTATTAGAACTGGTGGCATAATTTATGCAACAATAGGGATTATAGTAGTTGCCATGTTAGCAATGGTAGCATTTGTAATCATAAAAAAGAGAAATAAAGAAGAGAAAGAATAAGAAAGGAGGTAAAAAAATGAATCAAACAAGGAAAATAATAGTTAGTGCAATAATTGGAATCATGGCATGGATGGGATTATATACAACGACGAATGCTTATTTTGTAGGACAAGCATTAAATATATCTTATACTACCTATAAAAATGATGGAAATATCTATTGTGTGGAACATGGTCAAAAACTAAAGTCAAGTAATGATTATACCATTATTTCAAATGTTAAAATAAAAGGTAATCAATCAACCGATCATGCAGGAAACGTACAAAATAGTTGGTACAATGCTAAATTAGCTTATATTTTATCAGCAGATAATGGAGCAGTTAAAAGTGATGGACCAGTGGCAAATTCTATATGGAATAACATGTATACGTGGATGAACCAAGTAGGACAACATCATGCTGGATTATATCTAGGTTTTGCAAGTACTAAAACAGGTTCAGCAAGTCCATTAGATGCAGAATCTGATAATTATGCCAATAGTTTAAAAGATACAACAGATAAAATGACAGATAATACAAACAAAGATAACATTAAAATAAGTTCTTATAAAAAGGACAACAAATTTTATATTAAAGTGGGACCATTTAATTGGACATTTCCTGGAAATATGAAAAATGTAACGGTAAATGATCAAGATAACAAAGCAATTAGTGGCGTTTTGTATAGTAGTTTTAATGGAAATGATGAATATTGGTATGGAGCCAATGAAATTCAATCAGGGAAAGACTTTTATGTATCTTTGCCAGCAAGTACAGATATTACAGAAATTACTACCATTACAGCGGAAGCTTCTATGAATGTAAAAACAGTTAATTTATGGTTTTTAGAAGCTAAAGCAGGTTATAAGCAAAACTTAATCATAAGAGAACCATCTGAGGAACCTTTAGAAATTTCGGAATCATTTAAATATAATATAAAAATAAGAAGAAATTTAACAATAGTTAAAGTAAATGCAAAAGATGAAAAAATAAAACTAGGGGGAGTAGGTTTCTATATTCAACATAAAGAAACAGGTAAATATGTAAGAAAAGATAGTAAAGGGAACATATCTTATGTAAACTATGTAGATTATACCAAAGAAGAAAATAAAAATAAAAAAGGACAAACCGAATTTGTAACCAAAAGAACAGGAAAAAATAAAGGAAAGATTACAATAAAAGGTTTATTACCAGGAACGTATATTGCTTATGAAACTAAGAATCCAAATTATGGTTATGAAATGGAAGATGGGCTAGAAATTAAAATTGATGTTAATGAAAACAACACATGGAAAATTCCAAATACACAAAAATATATCAAACTTTCTGGTTATGTGTGGGAAGATATATCTTATTTGGCAAAAGAGAAAAATAAAACCAATGGACTTTATAAAGATGAAAAAGAAGACGTAAATGATAGATTATTTGATGGCATTACAGTACGAGTAAAAGAAGTAGAAACGGGAGAAATTGCAAAAAATAAAGATGGTCAACTGATGGAAACAAAAACTTCAGCACTAAATCGATATGAAGGTAACAATGGACATGGTGAATACTTATTTGAAGATGTATTAATAGACAATTTAGCCGATTATTATGTCGAATTTGAATACGATGGATTAACTTATACAAATGTAACGCCAGCCATTACAAAAGATTCTGGATCCAAAGCAGCAGAAAAAGCAAAAGAGGAAAAAGATGACAGTGAATTTAGTAGAAAAGACATGAGTCGAGAAGAATTCAACAAGAATTTTAGTAGCATAGAAGGAAGAACTAGAGATACTGGATTTACAAGAGATGCGAAAGGAAATGTAAAACATGATAATCTAACCTATCGAATTAATGGACACACCGCAGAATTTATCAATCAAGCACAATATACAGAAACAAAAGACGTGGTAACCTTAACGCCGCAAGGAAAATTCTTTAGTATAACAGCTCAAACAAGGGATGCTAAGTTTGGTCTTCAAAATGAATATAAACGACTTGGAGAAGGAACAGAAGAAATCAAATACATTAACTTAGGATTATATAAAAGAGCACAACCAGACATTGCATTAGACCAAGACATTGAAAATGTAAGATTAACCATTAATGGTTATGAACATACCTATTTATATAAAAACAGATTTTTAAATGCAGGAGAATATGGAGATGGCTTCAATGTAGGAGTTAAATTTGGATTTGAAAATAGATATAATACAGTGACTTATTCAAGACCAGTATACAAATCAGACATTAACTATGAAAATGAAGAGGATAGGAGCAAAGAGCTAAAAGCCTATATAACTTATGAAATAAGAATGGGAAATGAAACACCAGCAAGCAGTTTATATGCACAAGTTAATAGTTTGGTAGATTATTTTGATAGTAATTATGAAATCGTAAATGTTGGAACCAAATTAGATGAAAAAACAGGAAATCCAAATGGTGATATTGCACACTTAGAAAAAGAAAAACTGGTAGGAAATATTAGTGTCAGTGATTACAATAACGATTATAAGAAAGTCATCATAAATACAGATAAAACCGACAAAATAGAACCAGGAAAAACAAAAAGTATCTATGTACAATTTGCACTAAATAGAGAGGCTATTAAAAAAGCTTTAGACGAGAAGGACAGTTTACTAAATATAACAGAAGTTAATTCTTACTCAACTTATGATAAAAATGGTCAAATTTATGCAGGAATTGACACAGATTCTAATCCAGGAAACACAGTACCAGGAGATAATAATACCTATGAAGATGATAACTGTAAAGCACCAGGATTGAGATTAGAATTGGCCGCTGAAAGACAAATTACGGGTAAAGTATTTGAAGATGATGTTATTCCAGAAGAGGGACAAAATGCAAATAGTATTATGACAGGAAAAGTTCGTCGAGGTAATGGAACTTATGAAGATGGTGAAACAGGTATTGCAGGAGTAGAAGTTACCCTTACAGAACACAAAGAAAATGGAGAAATAGGAGAAGTATATACAAAAAAAACAGATAGCGATGGTAATTTTACGATTAAAGATTATATTCCAGGTGAATATACCTTAACCTATACATGGGGTAATGAAACCTATACGGTACAAGACTATAAATCAACTATCTATAAAGAACAAAACAGACAAAATGGCTTAACTTGGCATATAAAAGAAGGTATTAGATATAGTGATGCGATGGACAATTACAATAAGCCTCAAGATGAGCCAAAAGGTTCAAGAATTCAAATTGACGAAGAAATAAGAGAGGTTACGCATAAGAAAGCAACAATAAAAAGACATCAAATGGATGCTACAACCCCAATGATGGGAATGGGTATTGAAAAAGCTGATGCTGATGATACTGAAGATAAAGATGTTAAGAAAGGAACAACACCATCTCTAACAACCATAACAGACGGAGACATCTTTGTACCAGAAGACTATTTTGTTAAGGATATAGACTTTGGAATTGTAGAAAGAGCAAAACAAGAGATGACCTTGAATAAAAGAGTTGGAACCTTAAAAGTAACATTAGCAAATGGAAATGTAATTGTAGACTTGCAAATTGATGAAAATGGAAACGTAACAGGAGAGCAAAATAGCATTACTTATATGAAACCAGATCCTAATATAACACCAAGCAATGGATTTATTAGACTAGAACTAGATAATGAGCTAATTCAAGGAACGACTTTAGAAGTAGGTTATGTCATTACAGCAACCAATAACAGCGAATTAGATTACTTATCCGAAAAATTCTATCACTATGAAATTGTTGAAGGAAAACCTATAACCATGACACCAACATCGATTATTGACTACTTAGATAAAGATTGGTTCTTTAACGAGAAGAATAATCCAGATTGGGAGATTAAAACAAAAGAGCAACTTCAAACAGAAGATTTAGTATCAGCAGAAGTAATAGGCTCTGATATAGGAGAAAAATGGATTCTTTATACAGAAAAATTAAAAGACAACGAATTAGAACCAGCTATAAAAGATGGACTAGAAATAAAGAATAAACAACAAAGTCAAGCAGAAGTAACATTGAATGTTTCTAAAGTATTATCAACAACAGATGAAATTTCACTAGACAATGAAACAGAAATCATAAAAATAAATAGACCAGGTGGTCGTAAACCAGAACCTATACCAGGTAACTATGTACCTGGAGGAGCATCACATGAAGTAGATGATAGTATGGCAGAAACAACGATTGTTACACCAGCAACAGGTGAAAACCAAAATTATATCGTACCAATCGTACTTGGAACAACAGTACTACTTATCTTAGGAGCAGGAGTGGTTATCATTAAAAAGAAAGTACTTTAATAAGTACAGAATCATAACGAAAAAGTAGAGGAGAAATCTTCTACTTTTTTTCCTTTGTGCCATTGGGGACGGACCTTTTTGGCAACTTTTTATTAATTTTTATATACTATACAATCTAAATAATCATAAATATAAAAAGTTGCCAAAAAGGTCCGTCCCCAATGGCACATTATCTGGCAAATCTTACGTAAATAATAAGTTAGAGCTATTTTTACTATTAAATATTACAAGTATTGCAGATTTGTAAAATAAACTTAAAAAAACAGTCATAAAAAGGCGGAAAACTGCTTCCGTAAAGACCTAAGAAGTGCAACAAATAAATGGAAAAATAAGGTCGTTGATTTTCTGTCAAATAGTGTGTACTATATAATTAAGGACAATTATTGACGGAGGTAAATTATGAAGAAGAAAAAAGTAGTAGCCTATACCTATTTAATTTTAGGACTTATTTTGTGTCTAATTTTTGCAAGCCGATTTTTGCCATTTAATAGTTATGGTGCAGAAGATACTAAAATTGTGATAGAAAGTAAATTAGATAAATATATTAACTATTCTCTATCAGAACAAGACAAAGGAACATTAGTACAATATGAAATCAAGAGTAGAATAGAATATGGGAAAGAAGTAATACCAGTAAATCACAAAGAAACAATAGTTAGCTTGGATCAAATAGAAGGAAAATATCCTAACAAAGTAAAAGTAATTACCCAAGATGCTAATAGAGAACAAGCTAGTCAATATGATGAGATAAGTGGAGTATTATTAATGCAAGAAGATAATCAGAATCAAAATGAGGATTATTTTGTAATTGCTTATTATGATACTTATACAGAAGATAACTTAGAGAGAGAATTACGAAGTAAAGTAACAGCAAAGATAATATTAGAAGAGGAAGAAGATAGGGTAATTACGGAAGAAGAGCAATATCAGTATCATGTTACAGGAAATATAGGGGACTTAACTTCTATTCATAGTAAAGCGCAAGAGATTTACAATGGTTATATGAAATCAAATATAATTAATGGAACTACGTATACCACATCATATAGTCAAAAAGATCAAATTATTGTTAGTAAAAAAGAAGCACAAGAAGATATTGAAATGTTAATAAGTGATACCTTCGTAAGAATAGAAAATAACGGAGAAGAGGAATCAATTAGTGATTTAGAGAATAATCAAAGATTAGTTTATAAAAATACAAAAATTAAAAAGTCAGAAATAGAAAAACTATTAGGAAAAGAAGGAAAATTAGAAATAACAGACATAGAAGGAAATAATATAATAACCATAGATGAAAATACAGAATTTAATGCAGATAGAACAATTGTAATTGATTATGAAAATGAACCAGAAGCTATTAATATAAAAACAAGCAATATTCAAGAAGAAGGAATTTTAAATTTAGAGCATACGAAAGAAATCAAAGACAGTATGTTAGACTTCCAAAATGTAAGTGTAAAAAGTATGATACAGCTGAATGGAAGACAAGATATACAAGAAAGTTTTTGTCCAATCAAAGAAGCAAAAACAACAGTAAATGTAAATATGAGTAATACTAACTGGAGCAATCAACAACAAAATGAAGTTACATTTGACATTAACTTAAATGCTAATACCGTAAAAAATAATATGTTTAAAAATCCATGCTTACAAATAGAATTTCCAAATCAAGTAGAAAAAGTAATATTAGGCGATTCATCTATCATGTATGCCAATGGATTAGAATTACAAAATCCTACCATAGTTACCAGTGAAAATGGAAATTTGGTTATGGTAGTAGAATTAACAGGAGAACAAACACAATACGATGAAAATAGTTTAGCATTAATAACAGATGTAAAAATAGAAACCAGTGTTATTTTAAAGAAAGAGATAGAAAGTACAGAAGAAACACTAAAGATATTTTATAGTAACCAATATACAATCGATGGAAGTACAGAAATAGGAAATAAAGAAATACCCATTGGAATAAAAAACTATCAAGAAGAAGTAATGGAAGAGGTAAATAGTCCCATTTTCTATAATACAGCATCAACATTAGAGTCAATGCCACAGCCATTAACAGAAAATAATGATAGTATAAAGCTAGAAGTAGCACCAACTAAAGGTAGCACAATCATAAAAAATGACGATACGGTTTATGAGGGAGAATATATTAAATATAATATAAAAGTAACAAATACATCCGACGAAGATATAAACGATGTAAAAATAGTTGCTAGTATACCAGAGGGAGTAACGTATGGAGAGTTAGACGCAAATTATTATGATTATCGTCAAAAATATCAATATAATTTTCAAGAAAATTTAAGAGAAAAACAAATAGACATAGGAAAAATAGAAGCAGGAAAATCTATTGATACTTTTTATGAAGTAAAAATAAATGACTTACCAGAAGGAAAAGAAAATCAAACAATTAATACAGATATGAATGTATTTGTAGGTAATGAGTTTGCACAAAGTTATTCTATTACAAATAAGGTAGAACCTTCAGAAGTACAATTGTTTATGAATTCACTAATTGATTATGGAGGTTGGGCATATGGTGTAAATTTAGTTTCTGATAGAGAGGAAGAAGTAGAGGTAAATATACATTTGCCAAAAGCCTTTTCGCTAAGAACAATTACTCGTATAAATCATATTGTAGAGGATCCTTCTAGTTTTGTAGCAACAGAAGAAGATTATAGCGATACCGTTTATGAAAGTGAAGAAGAAGTACTACCAGGAGAAGAACCAATTAGACAATTAGATTTACGAATTTCTGATGATAATATTATTACAACTAAATTACAAACCAATTGTTATTATGAATTTCAAGTGCAAATTCATAAATCAGATCTTGATCAATCAGTAAATAAATCAGCCATAGAATTAACTTCTTACATAGAAGCAATTTTGGATGGAAAACAATACATATCTAATGAAAATAGAGTAGAGATTGCTTATCAAAATGTAAAAGTTTCTATGACTTCTCCAAATGAAGGAGAAAAAGTCCAATATGAGCAACCAATAGATTATGAAATAACCATTCAAAATATTGGTGGTAGCAATGTATTAGCTACTAATTCTCCAGATAATATATCAATAAAACTATCTGATTTTTTACCAAAGGAATTAAACCCTGTGAAAGTTACTTATGATAATTGGGAAATGAAATCAGATGAAACAGGGAAAAATACTTTTGAGAAAATAGAAGATGTAACCAAAAAAATTTCTGGTAAATATACAGATTCAAATGGAAATAAACTTCCTGATGTTGACATACGTATAGTAATACCAAAAGGAGAAACAGCCAAAGTAAAAATAGAAACAACAGCTGGTTTTGTAGAAAAAGAAACTAAAATTGAAAATAATGCAACAGTAACAGGAAATCAAATAGCTATTAAGACCACAAATACAATAGCACATACTATACTTCCTTATGATTATGATGAAGAAGAACCAGACGATCCCAATACACCAAACGAACCAGATGAACCAGATGATCCAGACAATCTAGATAATCCAGAAGGTAGCGAAGAACCATCAGAAAATAGTTATAGTATATCAGGAATAGCATGGATTGACGAAAATCAAGATGGTGAAAGATCCTCAGAAGAAAGCGTAGTAAATGGTATGACAGTAATGTTAATGGATATTGCAGATGCTAATACCATAAAAAGTACAGCTAAAACAAATCATGATGGAAGATATGAATTTTCTGACATAAAAAAGGGAAATTATTTAGTTGCTTTTAAATATGATACCAATAATTATCAACTAACAGAATATCAGAAATCAGGAGTAAGTAGTTCCAACAATTCAGATGCGATTAATAAAACAATCAATTTGTCAGGTAAACAAGTTGAAGTAGGCATTACAGATGCTATACAATTAAGTAAATCAGTAAGTAATATAGATATTGGATTAATTGAAAATAAACTTTGTGACTTTAAAATTGATAAATATATCAATAAAGTTACTGTAAAAACAGTAAAAGGAACGAAGGAATATAACTATGGTAATAAAACGCTTGCTAAAACAGAAATAAGAGCAAAGGAAATAGAAGGAGCTACTGTTACAATACAATATAAAATCGTAATAACCAATGAGGGGGAAGCTGCTGGAACAATTAATCAGATTGTAGATTATTTGCCAGATGAACTAAGTTTTTCAACAACACAAAATAGCAATTGGAGTAAAAATACAAAAGGAGAATTGGTTAATACGAGTATTTCTAACAGGAAGATAGAAGCAGGAGAAAGCATAGAATTAACTTTAATTGCTACCAAACAAATGACTGCTAATACCACAGGGACTTTTAGCAATAAAGTAAGCATAATAGGAACAATGGATACGAATGAAGGAAATAATACAGCTAATGCAGATATTATTATTTCTGTTAGTACAGGAGCTATTGTGTATATTGCTATTATAATTTTTACAATAATAGTGCTTAGTGTTATAGTAGTATATTTATATAAAAAAGGAAAGATAAATAGCAAAAATATTAATAAAATGACATTTTTAGCTATATTTATGGTGGTAACTTTATATTCATCTTCTAATGTATTTGGAGATTATAGAGATGCACAGTATTTTCTATACAAAGGAAATCATTTATTTACAGGTGGGCCAACTGGTACAGGCTGGTGTACCAATCATACGAAAACAGCAAGAGGAGAAAACCTCCTATATACTTTTAGGAGATTTGCTAGTGGAAATAATGCTTTAGATAATAGTAATGATTTTGGAGCTACTGAAACCCAATATAGAAATGAAAAAGAATCTATTGAAGGAGAATTTGATTTAAGTAGAAGAGGAAGTAGAGATATTCTTTATGTAAAAACAATAGAAGAAAGTAAAATAGTAAATAAAAAAACAGTTAAAACAAATTGGGAGATATACGGACCTTTTACCTATGACTGTACAGGAGGAGATAATGTAACAATTTCGTGGAATGTAACAAATAACAATAATAGCACAGTTAGTAAAAGTAATGTGAAAATTTGTAATGTAAATGGAGTAACAGCTAGTTCTCAATCTTTATCAGGAGGAAGTAGTAAAACCTTTTATATAAAAATAAAAGAAGGAAATGGACTAAAGAAGATTAAAGTTACAGCAAAGCGGAAAAGTAAAAAAGAAAATAACAAGAGAAGTATGGGAAAGACTGATTTATGAGAAGGATGGAACTGATGGTACTTGGCAACCAATTATAACAAGTGAGTATGTTCTTGTTCCAGATTTAAACCCTCCTATAGAAGAAGAGGAAGATTATGAAGACACAATAGAATGGACAAATGAGAGAGGAAGTCTAGAAATCATAAAAATAGATAAGGATGATCCTAGCATTAAATTTAAAGGAGTACAATTTACGATACAAGATGAAGATGGAGAATATTTAAGAATAAAAGAAAATGGTAGATGGAAGGATAAGGTAACTGGAGAAGTTACGGTAGCAGATATACAGAAAGAAGAAGATGATGATAAAGCTACAATATTTGTAACAGATGAGAATGGAAGAATTTTAATTCATAACTTAAAAGTAGGAAAATATGACATCAATGAAGAAAAAAATCCTTATTATGGATATGAAGATAATGATGGTACATGGGTAACGAAAAAAGTAAAAAGTGGAAGTACGACAACTTATAATATGAAAAATACGAGACAAACAGGAAATCTACAAATTATAAAAGAAGATCTTGATAATGATAATGTTAAACTATCAGGAGTAAGCTTTAAGATAAAATATTATGATGAAGCGGATGAAAAATATAAATATGTAAGATTCGAAAATAATAAGGGAGAAAAGATAGACAAGGTAACAAATTTTGAAGTAGGAAAAGATGGTACATTTAAGTTAACATTACAAGAAAGTAAAGCAACAACATTTATTACAGGTAATAATGGACGTATACAACTTTATAATATACGCACAGGAGACTATATAGCAATAGAGAAGGAGTTGGGAGGAAATACGAATTATTATGAAATAGATAATAATTATATTTCGTGGCGAAGTGGTAGCATTACTGGCGATGGAAATAATTGTAATGTAACTATTGATAGAAGAAAAGTAGGAAGTACAAATATGAATACATTATATGTATTTAACAAAAGAAAATATGTAGATTTATCAGGTTATGTATGGGAAGATATTTCTTATTTAGGAGGAGAAGAAGCCAAAGAACACAACACTAGTAATGGGCTTTGGAAGAACGATGGGCAAGATATAATGGATAAACGACTACAAGGCATAAAAGTTCAATTAATAGATGCGACAGGACAAGAAAAGCCAAAAGAAGTAACCACCAATAGTAATGGAGAATATGAATTTAAGAAAATAGAAATTGATAAACTAGAAAATTATTATATTGAATTTGAATACAACGGAATGAGTTACCAAAATGTAGCCGTTAATACCAATAAAAGCAATGGTAGCAAAGCAACAGAAGGAGGAAATAGAGAAACATTCAATAATGGATACCAGACGATAACTTATGGACAGTCAAATCAACACAAATTATCCTATGATAGAGATTTGGAAAAACATGAAAGTAAATTGTTGTATGGGGATAAAACGAAATATAACTATGGATACGAAGAAGACAAAGAAACTAGAGATCCTGTTAGTAATGTAGATTCTCAGTATATCATAAAAGCTAATACTAAAAATGCCTATGGAGGAAACTTAAATAAAATATGTTCCGTAGATGATATCAGAAAAAACAATATAACAGAAATCAAAAATATCAATTTAGGAATTGTAAAAAGAGCCAAAATAGATTTAAATGTAGAGAAGGATATATACAGTGTAAAAGTTAGTATAAATGGTATAGAACATGTTTATAAGTATGACGAAAGATTTATCAATGCGGTAGAATATAATGAAGAGAAAAAAGAAAAATGGTATGATATAACTCCAAAAGTAAAATATGAATCAGAAGATCGATATGGAAATATGTCATATACAAGGGGCGTTTACGCATCTGATATTTATTACAATGGAGAGGGAGACGAAAGTAAAAAACTAAAAGTGGAAGTAACCTATCACATAGGAGTAGTAAATAATACAGGAGATGAAATTACAACAACAGTCAATGAATTTATTGATTATTATGATGAAAAATATGAAGACATGAAAGTAGAAAACATAGGAAAAGAAGTCAATGAAGATGGAACCGTAAAAAGAGACAATAACACAACGATTACAAATTTGGAAACACAAGGAAGTTATAAAAAGGTAAAAATAGGCACAAATTTAGAAGTAGAAAACCAAAAGCAAAGTGACCTTTATATACAATTACAAGTAACCCCAAATCAAATAGTAAACATAGTAAATATGATGCCTGAAAAGAAAATCAAATTGGATAATATTGTAGAAATTAATTCTTACTCAACTAAAACAAAAGATGGAAAAGTGTATGCAGCCATAGATTCAGATTCAGAACCAGGAAATATAGATATTAATGATAAGAAAACATATGAAGATGACAATGGTAAAGCACCTGGATTACAAATTGTACTTCAAGGAGAAAGAAAGATAACAGGAATTGTATTTGAAGATGGGACAGGAAGCGAAGAACTACAACAAGGAACAATTCGACAAGGTGATGGTAGATACGATAAAGAACAAGAAAAGGGAATACAAAATGTAAAAGTCAAACTAGTTAAAGCAGATAATACTTCAGAAGTAGCCAAGAAATACAACAAGCCATACGAGCAAGAAAGTGAACTAGATCTGATTGAAGCAACAACAAATAAAGATGGAAAATTCACATTATCTGGATTTATACCAGACAATTATCAAGTAGTCTATACTTGGGGAGATAAGACATACAAAGTACAAGAATATAAAAGCACGACTGTAAATAAAGCATCTTATGAAGCCAAAAACAATAAGCTAGAGTGGTATAAGGACAATGTAGATATCAATGAATCAGATGCTATCGATAATTATTCAGAAAGAGAAAAAATTGATGAACAATCAAAAATTATGACAAATGGCAATAAACAAATAATCAATGAGTATGACAGCGAATCTCAATTAGAGCGGAACCGATTTGATAACAAACATAAACGCATACACGCCTAAATTCAGAGTCAATCCAGAATACTTTGATAAAGAAGGAGATGACCAATATATCTTAAATGAGAAAGGAGAATTACAATTTGATAGTAGTGGATATGTACTTATAAAAGAAGAATATCAATACAATATAAGAAATACAGATTTTGGAATTGCCAAAAGAGCACAGCAAGTATTACAACTAGATAAAGACGTTAGAAATGCTAAAATCACATTAGCCAATGGAGTCGTATTAATTGATGCCAAAATTGAAAATGGAAAAATTGTAAATGGTGCAAAACATGCTGTATTTGTTCCAGAATCGTTAAATAAAGGACAAGTCAAATTTGAAGTAGATACGGAACTATTACAAAGTGCACAATTAGAAATTGACTATGGATTAAAAATAACCAATATTAGTGAAATAGACTATAAAAATGAGGATTATTACAAATATGGAATTATACCTAAGGATGACAATGATGCAGAAGACAAAAGTCAATTAGTTCAATTAGATGCTAAACAAGTAATAGACTATTTAGATAATAGTATATCAATAGAAGATAAAAACAATTTAGGAGAAATTAGACAAAGTCAAGAAAGTAAGAAAGAATTAATCGATCAAGGTTTATTAGCAGAAACAGAAGAAATGAAGAAATTATTACAAGACACGCAAAGAGTATTGATTATCAATAAACTAAGTGAAGAGCTAAAACCAAGACTGAAAGAACAAGGAGAAGAACAACTAGGAACGTCAACCGAACAACAATTAAAAGCGTATCGATTATTGTCTAATACCGCACTAGACGAAGGAATTTCAATGGTTAATATAGCAGAAATCATAGAAATCCAAAAGACATGGGGGGCACCAGTTATAACGATACCAGGAAATTATATCCCAAGTGCTGGTAATCATGAACAAGATGACAGTACATCCTCAACTGTAACGATTGTACCACCAACAGGATTGGATATAAACTATATAGCCTATACATTATTAGCTATTAGTTCACTAGGAATATTGGTATCAGGAATTGTCTTAATTAAGAAATTTGTACTAAAATAGAAAAGTTGCCAAAGGGGACGGACCTTTTTGGCAATTTTTTTTGATAATGAAACAGGGTTCCTAAAAATGATTAAGAATTCCTAATCTTATTCTGGTCACATTCATCATTTATTCAAAATAACCATATTTTATGCCAAGAGGTGGGAGCTAACCTTGTGAAAAAAACGAAATCGAAATATCATCTTTTTATTGCTTTTTTTTACAATCTGTAATAAAATAAAAGGCAGAAAAGAAAACAATAAAAAGAAAAAGAAAAAAATAGATGAAAAAATGTAAAAAACTTTTTTAGATTAGCTTCCTAAAAAAGACAAAAACCACGAAGGACAAGTAGTAAAATAAGCTTAGAAAGTTATAATAGCTGAATCTAGGTTTAATTAAATATTTTAAATACAGCTTAATTATAACTTAAAAAACAACATAAGAGGTGGTAAGGATGTTTCAAAATGAAAATGTAATAGAAAAAGAGAATAACAAGTCAAATATTTTTTCCAACGTATTAGCAACCAAAAATATTGTTGTCTATATTATTTCCTTTATGCTATCTATGGTAGGACTAGGAGGAGAATTTTCAATCTTTAGTATCAGTATGTTTGGTGCTTGTATGGCATCATCTGTACCAGTATTAGGCGTTGTCTTAGTATCCCTAATGGGTAACTTAATCAAATATGGAGTAGGGGGAGCCTTAGGCTATTTTTTAACAGCCTTAGTAGTAACCGTTACTTTATTAATCGTGAAACCAATTTATAACGAAAAAGAACGAAACGAAAAAATCAAAATAGGAAAACATATCTTCCTATCTATTTTAATCATACAAATTGTAAAACTAGCCATGTCTGGATTTACACTTTATGATGTATTATCAGGAATCACACTAGCCATTATAGGATTGGTATTTTATAAAATATTTGTTAATTCAACTGTTGTCTTGCAAGAATTTTGGGCGAAAAGAGCCTTTACGATAGAAGAATTAATTGGTGCTAGTTTAATACTTGCTATTAGTGTAGGAGCCTTTGGAGATCTAGCCTTATTTGGATTTAATATTAAAAATATTTTAAGTATTTTAATTGTCATGGTATTAGGATGGAAAAATGGAATTTTGGTAGGAACAACAACAGGTGTTACCATTGGTGTAACCCTTCGGAGTCATTACTGGTTCAGAGCCAATTATGATAGCGGCGTATAGCCTTTCAGGAATGTTAGCAGGCATCTTAAATCGTTTTGGAAAAATAGGAGTTGTCGTAGGATTTGCCTTAGGAAATGTGCTTTTAGCCTATGTTTCCAATGGATACACAGTAGAATTAATCCATTTTAAAGAAATTTTAATAGCGTTTATTGGACTATTAGCGGTTCCTAAAAATCTACATATTGAATTGGAAGAATTTATAGGAAACAAAAAGCTATTACCAATCACGCCAGATAGAGCGTTAAACAAGAGCAAAGAAGTAGCAGAAAACCTAAATCAAGTATCACAAGCCATACAAGAAATGGCAACCAATTATCAACAAGCAGAAAAAGAATCTTATGATGCGAATAAACAGATTTTTATAACAGAGCTATTAAGTAGTTTAGAGCCATACAAAGACAACATGTTATATGAAGATATGGCAGATACCGAAGGTAAAATTATCGACGAAATATTTAAGTATTTATTGGACAAGCAAGAAGTAGATAGAAAGGCTCTACTAGCAATATTTGCTAACTGTAATAGTTACATAGTTGGTTTTGATGACAAAGACATTAGTCAATATTTAGAAGACAACATTGCTCAAATGATTCGTATGATTAATACCTCTTATAAAATAGCGAAATCTGATTTTATTTGGAAAAAAAGAGTAGAAGAGAATCAGAAAAATATGGGAAAACAATTAGATGGTGTTTCCAAAGCCATTCAAAAAATGGCAAAAGGAATTGAAGATGACATGGAAAATGAGGCACAATATGAAAAGCAAAAAGCAGAAATGATGGAATTATTGAAGCAAAAGGCAATTGCTGTTGCGGATCTATCCATAAAAAAAGAAGGAAGATACATTGTAGAAGTATATTTAGACGAAATACTAGAAACAGCAAAAATAGAAATCATAGAAAAAGTTACTACACAAATATTAAAAGAAAAAATCGTATTAAACGAAGAAGCAAGTATTGGAAAAAAATTGAACTTTTTATCAGATGATCGATATGTTATGGCAATAGGAACGGGAGAAACCACAAAAAATAAAAGTGAGCTTTCAGGGGATGCCATGTTAAATGTGAGACTAAAAGATGGAAAATACTTAATTGCTATCAGTGATGGAATGGGAACAGGAACCAAAGCAAGACAAAGTAGTACACAATCTCTAAGAATGTTAGAAAACTTATTATTATCTGGTTTTGACAAAAACATTTCATTAGATTTAATCAATACATCACTCATCAACCAAAATACAGAGGTATTTGCTACCTTAGACATAGCTATTATTGACTTATATGAAGGAAATATAGAATTTATTAAAAGTGGAGCATGTCCAACTTACATTAAAAACAAGAAAAAAGTTCAAATCATCAAATCCAATTCCTTACCAACAGGAATGGTAGATGGTAACCAAATCCAAAGTTTTGACAGAGACATAACTTCTGGAGATATCTTATTAATGTGTTCGGATGGCATTCTGGATGCGAATATTGAATACAAAAACAAAGAATTGTGGATTAAATATATGTTAGAAGATATTGAAACAACAAATACCAAGAAAATTGCAGATCTTATTCTAAATGAAGCCATTGACAATACTTTTGGAAATGTAAAAGACGATATGAGCGTAATGGTATGCAAATTTAAAGAAAAAGAAAATGGAGATTAAGAAATTACTCTTAATCTCCATTTTCTTTTTTGGGAGGATGTTTGTGGGGATGGCGGGATTGGGACAGGCACAAAGTAACCATTTAATGTTTTTTGAGACAGGTTTGATTGGGCGATTTTGGGATGGCGAGCTTGTGCCTGTCCCAATCCCGCCATTGTGTTTTTTGAGATAGGCATAAATTTAAAAAGTGAAATGAAAAAAGATGATAAGTAGTTATTTTAGATAAAAAAGAGAATGTAATAGAAATGAAAAGAAGATTTAATAATAACGAAGAAGAATAGAAAAGCTTGAATATCCGTAAGAATAAAAGAAAATAGATATTGTAATATTTAATAATATGAAAAAATTTCCTCTTGTTTTTTAGCAAAAAGACTTGTAGTATAAATAGGAAAGATATTATACAACAAATTCACATAAAATAAATACAAGAAGAGGAAAAATATTGATAATCAATAGAGAAAATAAAAAAGAGAAGAATAAAGGAATAACCATAGTAGCACTTGTAGTAACCATTATAGTGTTATTGATTTTGGCTGGGGTCACATTGGCAACATTAAGTGGAGAAAATGGAATTCTGACAAAAGCCAAAACAGCTAAAGAAGAGTATAAGAAGGCGCAGTATCAAGAAGCAATAGATTTAGCTAAATTACAAGCACATACTGAACAAGGAAAATATAAGATAGATGCCCAGAAATTTTTAGAAAGAGTATATAATATATTACAAGCGAATGAGTTATTTGAGGGTACGAATTATTTTAATGGTCCAAAAATAAAAAATGACAAGCAATGGGAATTATATTTAGAAACAATAGAAGGATGGCCTTATTGGATAACAGAGGAACAAACAGAGTATATAGAAGATGGCGAAGAAATAAAGAAAGAAGAGATAGTAGAAGGAGATATAACATTTATATATGATACTAATTGGACAAATAAACCGAAATTAGTAATAATAGAAAAAAATAACGATAAATTTATAGAATGCGATATACAGTATGCTTTATCATCTGATCCATCAAGATGGTATACAAAGAATCAAGTAAATGTAGAAGATAATCTTACAACAATAAATGTAGAGTTGGTAAAAGAAAAAAGAGTAGTGGCAACAGCTCAACACCAAATAGAAAAAATAGACCGATTAAAACCAGAAGAATTTAGTATAAATAAAAACGAAGCAATAGTAACGACAGATAGTATAACTATAAGAGGACAAACAAAAGATCACGAGGCAACACAAGTAGATGGATGTAGTGAAATTAAGCAATATGAATTTAGTTCAATGGAGGATCTTGGGTAACTAACAAAAATTTAGAACAGACAAGCTATACATTTACAGGATTAACCCAAAATACAACTTACAAAATAAAAATGAAAGCAATAGCCATGCAGGAAATGAAAGAGAAACAGAAGAAGTAGAAATAGCAACAGAAAGAGTGCCAGAATTAAAAGAAGAAGACGAAGGAAATAAGAGAGCAAATGTAACATTTAGTCATGATCCGATTGGATGGACAAATGGAAATGTAGAAGTGACAATCGATACAACAGAAAAAGGATATACGTTACAATATAATACAGGAGATAGAAATCGAGAAGAAGATTGGAAAAATTATGATATACCAGTAGTTATGACAGAGAATGGAAGTATTTATGCAAGATTGAAAGATAATGCCAATAATAAAGGAGAAGCAATAGAACACAAAATAACAAATATAGAAAGAGTAAAACCAACAATACAAATTCAAGCTAACACAACAGCAATTAGCCAAACCAAACAAATAACGATAACGGCTGAAGATACAGGAGGAAGTGAATTACTAGATGCGAATTACTATCAATATTATCTATCAACAAGTGGAGCAGAATTATTAGGAGGAAGTTGGCAAAACTATACAAGTGGAACAGCTTTTACGATAGGAAATGGAATGACAGGGACTAGATATATATGGGTAAAACAAATCGCAGATAATGCAGGAAATAAATCAGAAACTAATAATGGAAGTTACCATGTAAGTAGTGCTTATGTGTTTGATAATACAGCTCCAACTTTAACAATAACAACAGATGTAAATAATCCAACAAATGCAAGTAGTGTAACTTATACTTTTACATTTAGTGAGCCAGTAACAGGCTTTACGAAAGAAGATATAACAGCAACAAATGGAACAAAGGGAACATTTACAACCAAAAGTACATCACGATACACATTAGTAGTAACCAATACAAGAGATTGTAGTCAAACTATATCAGTAGCAGCAGAAAAATGTACAGACATAGCAGGAAATGGAAATAAAGCAGCAAGTAAAGAGATAACAATTGATAGATCAGTACCGACATGTACGATAACAGCTAATGTAGAGAGTCCTACAACTGCAAGTAGTATAACGTATACATTTGAATGGAGCGAAATGTTACCCAATTATGCATTTACAGTAGAAGACATAACCGTAACGAATGGAATCAAAGGAAGATTTTTAGAAGCTTCAAAAACTAATACAAAATGGACATTAGAAGTAACAAATACAGAAAGCTGTAATCAGACCGTTTCAATAGAAGCAGGAGTAGTAAAAGATGGGGCGGGTAATGGAAATGTAGCAACAAGTAAAACGGTAGTAATAGATAGAACAGGACCAATCATAAGTATGAATCCGCTTGAAAGTCATACCTATACAAAAACGAAAAATGTAACAGTAACAATAAGTGATGATGCTGGAATAGCAAGTGGAGCATATGTATCTTATGGATGGAGTACAAGTTCTACAAAAGAACCATCATCATGGATAAGAGCTACACTAAATTATACAACAGGTGCAAAAAGTACAGCATTTACAGCAACAGGAAGTGGGCTAACAGGGGTATATTATTTATGGGTACAACCACTAATGTTATATGATATATTAGAAAATAGGAATAGTGAGACAGTTAGTTCCTTCCAGTTAGGAAGTGCTTCATCATGTTTTTATTTTGATAATACAGCACCGAAAATAGAAATCAGCCCAAATTTGGATACAACATATAGTAAAACGAAAAGTGTAACAGTAGCCATAGAAGATGTGGATACTGGAATAGCAAGTGGAGCAAGTATCCAGTATGGATGGTGTAAAAAGGGAGAGACAGCACCAAGCTGGTATACAACAGCTACATTAAATTATACACCAGGTAATAGAAAAACTACATTCACAGTAACAAATAGTAGTTTAACGGGACAATATTATTTATGGGTAAAACCAGTAAGTCTAAAAGATGTAGCAGGAAATAGCAATACAACGATAAAATCATCAGGATTATTCTATTTTGATAATACACCACCAACAATAGGAAAAGTAGAAGGAGAAGATCCATCAGGATTAGAACAAATCAAACAATCCACAGGTACAGTACAAATTGTAAAAGGAAATACAGGAAGAATAAGATTGAGTGAAATTACAGATAATATAGGAGGAAGTGCAGGCATTGCAGCAATTTGTATAACTGAAAGTAAGATACCAACAACATGGACTTTATTGCATCAGACAGAATTTACTGGTTATGAGTTTACTGTAAACAAAGCAGGAATTTATCATATGTGGGTGAAAGACGTAGCAGGAAATATATCAGCAACTAAAATTTGTACAGTTGAGGTTTTAGATGCAGTGGCACAAGTAGAATCCGTTTATTATGCAAGGATACAAGATGCCATAGATAGTATTTCATCTACTGGAACTGTAAAAGTATTAGTTAATAATCGAAAGGAAGATCCACAAATTCCAGCAGGAAAGAATATAACATTAAATTTAAGTAGTTATACTTTAGATGGCAAAATTACAAATCTAGGTACACTTTGGTTAAGAAATGGAAATGTCTGCCCGAGTGATACAAGCAAAGGTGCCATTTTGAATGGTTCAAAGCTTTATTTGCGAAAAATGGGAGAAGTAAGTAGTTATCAAGGTGCAATAGTCTGTAGTAATGGTGCATTTTTAGATATTGAAGGTGGAACTATACAATCCACAGGCTCTAGTGGTATTTTTCTTGTAGGCTCTGGTACTGTTTATTTGGGTGACCCAGAAAAAGACGGCAGCGGAAACTATGTAAATAATACTACAATTATTGGTCAAGGAGATTACGTGGACGGATCTGGCAAGGACTACGACTTTGGATTAATTGGAACCTATGAAGGAAACTTTGACATAACAATGTTTGGTCCTACTATTATTAAGGCTACATCTTCTCCATATTGGGCTGTATATAACGGTATGAATATGAAATGGTATGGCGATCCATCTCTATTGCATGTATCTGGAAAAGTTTGGGGAGCAGGAATTAATTGGCAATAATTCTTTAATCCATCGTTCTATCAATATGGTATTACATAGAGTGTAAATATATAAAAACAAATCAAAAATTCTCAATTTTAGTTGAGAATTTTTGATTATCTAGCCTAGCTATATGATTTTTATTATAAGAAGACGATATTTTAAAATTTTTACTAATTAATATGAATGATAAAAAATGTTAAACAGATAAACTATTGAAACTAAGGTTGATTTATGGTATATTGTAAAAGTAATTTAATATTTATAACCAATTTATGACTTAGGAAGGAATGAAATAAAAGATGAATAGAGGAAGAAGATATGAAGAACCAAAATTAAACCTAAAAAAAGTATTTGCTGTTATACTAGCATTTGTGGTAGTCATCATGTTTATATTTATCCTAAAAGGAATCTTAACCAAAGACAAAGAACAAGGAAAAATTATAAGCAAAGACTATGCTGTGGTATTCAAAGACAATAAATGGGGTGTAATAGACTCCAATGGGAACATGGTAATAGATCCTTCTTATGAAGAAATGATAACCATTCCAAACAGTAAAAATGACGTATTTTTATGTATTTATGATGTAAATTATGAAACAGGAGAATATAAGACAAAGGCATTAAACAGTAAAAATCAAGAAATACTAACACAATATGAACAAATAGAAGGCATTTCGAATAAAGATAATAACCATAATATATGGTATGAAGACAATGTTTTAAAAGTCAAAAAAGACGGCAAATATGGAGTTATCAATATAACAGGGAAAGAATTAACAACCTGTCAATATGACGAAATTACTGTTATAGAAGGAATAAAAGGTATATTAAAAGTAACAAAAGAAGGAAAAGAGGGAATCATCAATCAAGAAGGAAAAGAAATTTTAGCGATACAATATGCAGAAGTTACCAATTTAGGAGAAGACAGTAAAGATGGATTTATTGTAAAAGGCGAAGATGGAAAATATGGAATAGTAGATTATTCTAACCAAAGCATATTAGAAGCAAAATACGATGCCATTGAAAAAATTCATGGTAATGATAGGTATGTTGTAAAACAAGCAGGAAAACAAGTATTAGTAAAAAAAGATGGAACAGAAGTATTAAATACAGGATACGATGAAATCAAAGAAATTTTGAAAAATGCAGATAATGGGATCATTTATATAAAAAATGGGAAATATGGAGTCATGAAAACAACAGGAGAAGTAACTGTTGCACCAGATTATGAGGAATTAAAAGAAGCAAAAACAGGATTATTGATAGCAAAGCAAAATGGAAAATATGGTGTTATCGATATGCAAAAGATCAGTAAAATAGAGCCAACTTATACATCAATTACCTATCATGAGAAAGCAGATATCTATATTGCTGAAAAAGAAGATTATAGTAATGATATCATTGATAATACATTTGCTGTTCGTCAATCAGGAATTTTAATTGATTTAGATGACGAGAAAGGATATTTTGAGTTAAAGCAAGGAGAAGAATATAAATATTATAACTTTAAATTTGAAGAGAAAAACATCACAGAAATACAAGTAAGTAATACGTTATTCAAAAGTAAGAAAGAGGGAAAATATGGATTTGTAGATAAAGATGGAAAAGTAGTCGTAGACTATCAATATGATGATGTAACAGAGCAAAATAGTTATGGTTATGCAGGGATAAAAAAAGACGGAAAGTGGGGTTCTATCAATAATAAAGGTGAAGTTGTACAAGAACCAACCTATAACTTAGAAGATTACTTGAAAATTGACTTTATTGGAAGATGGCATTTGGGAAAAGACATCAATATGAATTATTATAATCAGCTTTAAAATCAGGGATTGGGGGACAGTCCTCAGTTGCCAATGTTCCGGGGTTAAATGTGCCACTAGGGACGGACCTTTTTGGCAACTAATGTAGATACAATCTAATAAAAAATAGATGAAAGATTGCCAAAAAGGTCCGTCCCTAGTGGCACATTTAACCCCGGAACATTGGCAAATTAAGAGAAAGGAATTTTAAATGGAACTAAAGACAAATTATCAATACACATACTTTATTCATCCTTTTGTTATAAAAGATGGTAAATATCAAAAATATTTACTAAAAATGTTAAAAGACAAGAACTGTAATCTAAAAATCTTTCAAAAAGAAAAGGATCTAAAATTATATAAATATTTTTTGCCTAAAATGAGAGAGTTTTTATTTTCAAGTTTTAGTTATAGCAATAATAAATTAAAAAAGTTAGAAGAATTACCAATCGAAACAAGAGCAGCATTATTGGCTAAAAACCCATGTAACATATTTGAATATACCATTAAAAAGGACATTCAAGGAAAAATAGAACAAAGTAATGGCATTTTTTTTGATATTCAGAAAGTAGAAATTATATGTTTTTCTACTGGAATCTGTTTTTTAGCCATTAAAACCAATGTAGAAGAATATACAGAATTTAATAATGTTTTAAATTTTAACTATAAATTCAGAGACATCAATAATGAATTAGCAAATTTAGAAAACTATGACAACATACGCATTCAAACTGATAGTTTTGCTGATACCAAAACTTTTCAAGAATTTATACATGGCATTACTGGTTTAAATGCGGAAGCAGCTAGATTAAACATAGAACCAGAAAGATTTTTAACTTATGCCTATGTATGTATTAATCAAGACGCCTGGAGCAGTGCGAAGCAATTTGAAGAAATCAAGTATCAGTTTATTAAATATACCAATATTTTACCAGCAGATAGCAGTAGAGACTATGAATATGAAAAAGTAGAAACCTTTTCTAAATGGAAATATGCGAAATTAGGGTTAACTAAGTTAGGAATGATGCTATTTTCCTCCAGTAATGATATGAGCAATTACACGATTTTACCAGAAGAATATGAAAATCAATATTTTTATACTTACATTTTTAATTTATATAAAAAAATATATTTAAAAAAGATAGAATTAGAATTAAAAGACATGACTAAAATAAAAAAAGCAAGAAAGAAATTTGTAGAATTCACAAAAAACCTATGGATACAAGAAATAACAGAAGACGAAACAGGCTCTTTATTAAATGATAAAATGCAGGAAGTATTTGAATTAGACAAATTATATAGCGGAGTGAAATATAAATATGATATTTTATATAAAGAACTAAACTTTGAAAAAGAAAGAAAAGCAACAATTATAATAGCAGTTCTACTAGGTATTTCCTTATTTTTTAATGGTTGCCAATGGTTCCGGGTTTATTTGGCAACTTTTTAAATAGGGATGGGGGACATTCCTTAAAATCCCTCTTTTGGAGATTCGAGGAGTTGCCAATGGGGACGGACCTTTTTGGCAATTACTATATTTACTGTTATTTAGATTGTGTGGTATATAAAAAATAAATGAAAAATTGCCAAAAAGGTCCGTCCCCATTGGCAGAAAAGAGGAAAGCAAATGAAAATTTGTTGTGGAACAGACATCATCGAGATAGAAAGAATCAAGAAAAGTATAGAAGATGAAAAAATTGGGAGAGCATTTGTAGAAAGAGTTTATACCCAAAAAGAAGTGGAATACTGTGAGAGTAAGAAAGCACAAAAATATCAACACTATGCAGCAAGGTTCGCAGCTAAGGAAGCAGCTTTCAAAGCTATTTCAGACCAATTAGAAGGCAAGTATTCGATTAATTGGAGAGATTTCGAAGTAATTAATGATAAACAAGGAAGACCAACTCTCAATTTAATAGGAATTCATTTGATGGACATAGAAAATATAGATTTAAGCATATCACATTGCAAAGAGTATGCAATAGCAAATGTAACCGTATTAAGGAAATAGATGTCCAAAAAGAACCGTCCCCAATGGACATAGGAGGATTTCAATGGAATTATTTGATAATCATGCACACTTAGATGATGAAAAATTCAAGGAAGATAGAGAGCAAGTAATTGAGCAAATTAGAAAAGCAGGAGTCACTAAATTAATAACAGCTGGTTATAGCTTAGAATCAAGTAAAAAAGCAAAAGAGCTGGCAGAACAGTATGAGTTTATTTATGCAACCGCTGGTATTTCTCCGAATGATATTCCACAAACAGAAGAGGAATTGTGGATTATGTTAAAGCAAATCGAGGAAATTGTGAAACAAAGTAAAAAAATAGTAGCGATTGGAGAAATTGGGTTAGACTATTATTGGAATCAAGAAAATAAGGAATTGCAAAAATTAGCCTTTAGGAAACAAATAGAATTAGCCAATCAATTCAATCTACCAATTGTTATTCATACAAGAGAAGCAGTAATGGATACCATTCAAATATTAAAACAAAACCAAGTTATTTCAAAAGGAGTATTTCATTGTTGCCCTCTTAATAGAGAGTTAGTAAAAGAGGCATTAAAATTAGGATTTTATATTTCTTTTGCAGGTCCTATCACTTTTAAAAACTCGAAGAATGCGAACGAAATAATTGAAATGGTACCAAATGAAAAAATCTTAATAGAAACAGATAGTCCTTATCTATCACCAGAACCATTAAGAGGAAAGAGAAATGACTCAAGAAATGTCAAATATGTAGCACAAAAAGTAGCGGATGCGAAAAATTTACCAATCGAGCAAGTGGCCCAAATGACTTATCAAAATGCTATGAAAATATTTAGAATAAAAGACTAGGAAAAGTGAAGTTACATTTCCTAGTCTTTTAACTGTTTGTAAGCTTCTGGCTAAGTCGGGGATAATTACTGTTAAAGTGAATTTTTCAGAAGTATTTTTATTTTAAATTCCTTAAAGCTTCAATTCTATCATCAATGCTGGGATGAGTAGACCATAAACTAGAAGATTTCTTTTTTCCCTCTTTCGTATTCTTTTTAAAAGGATTTACGATATACATATTAGCAGTTGCACTATTAGCAGTAGCTAATTGATTATCATCGGCATCCAACTTTTGAAGAGCTGATATCAATCCATCTGGGTTACGAGTCAACTCAACTGCTGTACTATCAGCCAAAAATTCTCTTTTTCTTGAAAGTGCTAGTTGCATCAAAGAGCCGAAAATAGGAGATAATATTAAAAAGATAAGTCCTAATATCATTAAAATAGCATTTCCTTTGCTGTTACTATCTCTATCATTATCAAATCCACCCCAAAATAAAGCACGAGAAAACATATCAGAAAGCATAACAATAAATCCTACCATAACAGAAACAATACAACTAAGACGAATATCATAATTTTTGACATGACTTAATTCATGAGCAATAACACCTTCTAATTCATAGTAATCTAATTTTTCTAATAAACCAGTTGTCACACAAATAACAGCATTTTCTGGATTTCTTCCAGTGGCAAAGGCATTAGGTTGAGGATCTTCCGTCACATACAATCTAGGCTTTGCTGTTAAGCCAGAAGGTACCATTAAAGCATCCAATATATTTACAATTTTCAAATCTTCTTCTTTCGTAGCAGGTCTAGCTCGATTCAAAGATAAAACGATTTTATCACTATAATAATAAGACCCCCAAGCAGATAGAGTAGAAAAGATAAGAGCAATTACAATAGAAAAAGTGCCTAATCGCAAAGCATGACAAATGTAATAAACAATTAAAGTGATAACTAAGATGAAAATGGCGACAATTACACCTGATTCTATTTTATTTTTTTTAATATTTTCAAACATTTTATAATCCTTGTATAACATATTTAGGTTTTTAAAAAGGATTTACCTATAAACCTAGTATATATTTTTATTATAATATATATAAAAAGGCTAGAAGTTTTGTACCCTCTAACCTTCTTATTTATGAATTTGAACCAAAATCTACTTTTACATTTTTTCTAGCTTCATCACTGTCAGTTTTAAATAGGTCACGAGGTTCAAAATGAAACATACCAGCGATGATATTAGAAGGGAATACTTGTAATTTTGTATTATACATGGTAACAGAATCATTATAGAATTGTCTTGAAAAAGAAATTTTATTTTCAGTATTTCTTAATTCTTCTGATAGTTCTGAAAAGTTTTGATTTGCTTTCAATTCTGGGTAATTTTCAGAAACTGCCATAATCGTTTTCAAAGCTCCTGATAATTGATTATCTAAATCAGCTTTTTCTGAAACACTTTGTGTATTAGCCCAAGAAGTTCTAAGTGCTGTTATTTTTTCAAATGTTTCTTTTTCGTGGTTCATATAACCTTTTACAGTTTCTACAAAATTTGGTATTAAATCAAATCTTCTTTGTAATTGTACATCAATTTGGCTCCAAGCGTTGTCTACTTTTATTTTAGTTTGCACTAAACCATTATACATTCCAATAATGGCAAGAACAAGCACGACAACGATGGCTAATATAATCCAACCAATCATGTGAATTCCTCCTTATTTCTATTATATACAAGATTATCATATCATATTAATAAAATTTATACAATAAAAATTAGTCATATTTTGAAAAATAACACATATAATAAAATAAGAGCTTATTAAAAAATGGACAAAATGCTCAAAAGTAAGCCAAAAATCCAAAATTTGACAAAATAGAATAAGAATGATATACTAACGAAGATTTCAAAGGAGGAATTAATTTTTATGAAAAAAGAAGAAAAAGCATCCTTGTCAATAATGAAAATTATAGCCATCAGTATCCTATTAATTCTAATCTCAGGAATTGGAGTTATGGCAGTCAATACCAAACTAAACGATGTTAAAATTATACTTCAAAATGGATATGAAATGACGGTACTTACTTCTAAAACAAAAGTATCTGACATATTAGAAGAAAATAATATTATATTAGAAGAAAATCAAAAAACAATACCAGACTTAGCGTATGAAATAACAGCAGGAGAAAGTATTAAAATTACCGATAAATCTTATCAAGAAGTTCAAATTGCTAAAATATCAGAAGAAGGAGTAGAAACTTCTTTAAATCAATTATTAGAAAACTATGCACCGATTACAGAAAAAATTGTAGTAGAACAAGTTACCATTCCTTATGAGACAGTAACAAAAAATGCGACAGAAAATGCAGGAGATACTACCAATAAAGTATTACAACAAGGGCAAGATGGCTTAAAAGAGGTAACTTATAAAGTAAAATATCAAAATGATGTAGAAATGGAAAGAGTTTTACTATCAGAAGTGGTGGTAAAAGAACCTGTTAACAAAATTGTACAAGTGCAAAAAACGGTAACATCAAGAGCTTCTACCTTACCAAGAACAGCAGGTAGTACAACAGGTGGAGCAACTTATAAAATAACGGCTTATTGTCCTTGTGCCAAATGTTGTGGAAAAGCAACAGGAAGAACTGCTGCTGGAACAAGAGCAACCGCAGGAAGAACCGTAGCAGCATCTAGTCAATTTGCTTTTGGAACCCAATTAAATATCGGAGGCCATGTTTATACGGTAGAAGATAGAGGGGGAGCCATTAAAGGTAACAAAATTGATATTTTTGTTAATTCACATGCAGAAGCGTTAGCGTGGGGAGTTCGATACTTACCAGTTAATGTAGTAAATTAATTAAATAAAGATAAATTTAGCAAATAGCAAGAAAATGCAGATAAGAGGCATAAACTTGCTATTTTTTTTATTTTATAGTAAAATACGGATGGCAGTTTCGACTTAAAAAGAAACTAATAAATTCTAATATTCTAAATTTAATTAGTTAAACAAAAATAGAAGGAAGGAAGTAAAAATGAAACTAATTTCGTGGAATGTAAATGGAATACGAGCCTGTGTAAACAAGGGATTTAAGGAGTTTTTTGATGTGATACAGGCGGATATATTTTGTATCCAAGAAACGAAATGTCAACCAGGACAAATTGACTTAACATTTCAAGGTTATACGAGTTATTGGAATAGTGCAGAAAAAAAAGGATATTCGGGAACCGCTATTTTCACTAAAATAAAACCAATAGCAGTAACGAATGGAATAGGAATGGAAGAACACGATCAAGAAGGAAGAATTATTACACTAGAATTTGAGGATTTTTATTTAGTCAATAATTATACGCCAAACTCAAAAAGAGAGTTAGAAAGGTTATCTTATCGACAAAAATGGGAAGATGAAATTAGAAAATACCTTTTAAAGTTAGATAAGAAAAAGCCGGTCATCATGTGTGGTGACTTAAATGTAGCACATAAAGAAATTGACCTGAAAAACCCAAAAACAAACAGAAGAAATGCAGGATTCACAGATGAAGAAAGAGAAAAAATGACACAATTATTAAATGCAGGATTTACAGATAGTTTTCGCTATCTATATCCAGACAAAGAAAATGCTTATAGTTGGTGGTCTTATATGGGAAGAGCTAGAGAAAAGAATGTGGGCTGGAGAATTGATTACTTTATTGTATCAAATAAACTTCAACAGAAAATTAAAGAAGCAAGCATATATCCAGAAATCACAGGGAGCGACCATTGTCCAGTTGGGTTAGAACTAAATTAGTCTAAAAAAGAATGGCGGAGTTGTGCCTGTGGCGAAGTTGTGCCTGTCCCAAGCTAGCCAAAGTGACGGAGTTGTATCTGTCTCAAAACAGGAGAAAATCAGAGTGGCGGAGTTGTACCTGTCCCAAACTAGCCACCAAAAAAGAAAGAGAGTAGTGAGAAAATGAACGAAATAAAAAATCACGGAAAAAAGTGGCTATATTGGTTTTTACTAGGAGTAGCTATTATAGTAGTATATAAGGCATTAGATAATTTCGGTGATGTGATGGGAGTTGTGACAAAGTTTTTTGAAATTATTACTCCATTTTTAGTAGGAATTTTTATTAGTTATTTGTTGTATATGCCATGTAAAAAAATAGAAGAATCATATGCGAAATCGAAACTAAAATGGATTGCTAAAAGGTCTAGGGGTCTAGGAATTTTGACGGTCTATCTTATTATTTTACTTCTAGTGGTGATATTGATTAATTTTATTTTACCAGTGGTATTTGAAAGTGTAGTAGATTTGATTAATAATATACAAAATTATTATGAAATAGCCATTGATAATTATAATCAATTACCATCGGATCATATTTTGAAAAGTGGAATGGTAGAAGATACGATACAAAATGTGCAAAATTTGGATATTAAACAATATTTTCAATTGGAGCAAATATTAGCTTATGTAGTAAGTGCTATTGATGCGGTAACAGGAATTTTTGATGTGGTTGTAGCAGTTATCGTATCTGTCTATATTTTAGCAGAAAGAGTAGAAATATTGAATGCTATTAAAAAATTGGCAGAAGCGGTATTTAAAGAAAAGACGTATAAGAATTTAGGAAAGTATTTTAATAATTCCAATGAGATATTTTTTAAGTTTATTGCGAGTCAATTTTTAGATGCTGTTATTGTAGGAATTATGGTTACAATTGCGATGAGCATTATGGGCGTGAAATTCGCTCCATTGCTTGGCTTCTTAATTGGATTGTTTAATATGATTCCTTATATTGGTGCTATTATTGCGGTAGCCATTGCAACTTTGATAACCTTGATAACAGGAGGTCTATCACAGGCGATTTGGATGCTAATTGTTGTGATTATTTTACAACAAATTGATGCTAATATTATTAATCCAAAGATTATAGGACAATCACTAAAAATAAGTCCATTATTAGTGATGTTTGCCATTACCGTAGGAGGTGCTTATTTTGGCATACTAGGCATGTTCTTAGCGGTACCAGCAATTGCGGTAGTTAGAATTTTAGTAGAAGATTATATGGATTATAAATTAATGATAAAAAAACAAAAATAGAAATTTTTCATTGGTTGCCAATGGTTCTGGGTTTAAATGGCAACTAAAAGGCTTTATTAATTAGATTGTATGATATATATAAATTTCGTTCCTTACTGGTCGGACGAATCATATAAAATCATTAGATATATTTCACAAGTAGAAAAGTTATCTATTTGTTCTATATGAGTAGGAGTCCTTCCAAGCTGCACGTCACTGTATTTTTATATATCATACAATCTAATAAAAAATAGATGAAATATTGCCAAAAAGGTCCGTCCCCAGTGGCACAAAGGTTGCCATTTAAACCCGGATCTAGTGGCAAGTTTTGGAAAAAAGGAGTTTTGTTATGTTAAAAAAATATATTTTAGTATTTATGATATCTATGATACCATTGATTGAATTAAGAGGAGCTGTACCAGTTGGATTGAGCCAATTATGGGGAGAACAACTTCCCATTCTTCCTTTGTATATCGTTTGTATTATAGGAAATATGTTACCAGTACCATTTATTTTCTTTTTTGCAAGAAAAGTTTTAGAATGGGGTGCAGATAAAAAGTTTATCGGAAAATTTTTTACATTTTGTTTAGAAAAGGGAGAAAAAGGTGGCAAAAAATTACAAGAAAAGGCAGGACGTGGTCTATACATTGCTTTGTTCCTTTTTGTAGGAATACCACTTCCTGGTACAGGCGCATGGACAGGAACGCTTGCTGCAAGCTTCTTGGATATGGATTTTAAAAAGAGTGTTATTGCTATTATGGCAGGGGTCATTTTAGCAGGTATTATTATGGGATTAGCATCTGCCGGTGTATTTGGCGCAGTTGGTGCGATTTTTAGTTAAGGGTCAACTAATAGGATAATAAAAAGATAAAATATAGAGGACTTTAATAAGAACAAAATGTTTTTATAAGAGTTCTTTTTAATTTTATTTGAAAGAATAGAAAAACAAAGACGATCTACATAAAACATTTACAAAAAAAGATACGAGTGATATAATATAAAAGATTATAATAAATTCAGGAGTAAAAAAATGGAAGATAAGAAGGAACTATGCGACTTAAAAGTTAAAATAATGTTACAAAGAATAGATAAATTATGTAATATATATAGGAGTTTACAAAAAACAGAATGTAAAGAAATGGAAGCATTAGAAGTAATAAAAAGACAATATCTTCGCATGTATAGCAAACTGATAGAAACAGAAGAGTATGAAAAATACAAAGAAATAGAAGATATGGTTATTAAGAAACTAGCAGAAATAGAATTAAAGTTAGATGAAACTTTATATAGTATGATTCAGAATTATCAAGAGATGCTAATAAATTCAATGCAAAGTATCAAGAAATCTGAAAATTATCAAAATTTTCAGAATATGGAAGAAGAACTAAACAAAATAGAAACATTAAAAAAGCTACTAAAGTTATATAGTCCCTATATGAGTGAAAGTGAAAAAATCACAATGGTACAGCAAATAAGTGAGTTGAAATTTGATGTATTATTTAGAAAACAAGTAGAGGAACTAATATATCAAAATGGAAACATGAGTAATAATTTAGAACAATATGATAGTGAAGAAGAGAAAGAGATATTTAAGAAACATTTAGAAGAAAAAGTTAATGCAATAAGACCCATTTTTACGAATTATTACGAAGAGAGTACAGAGCTAATATTTGAAGCAACAACAGAACAAATATTAAGTGACAGAGCCTTATTAGAAAGATTGATAATAATTGATATGAAAAAAAATACTCATTACTATATTAATTTACTAAAAGCGAAAATTTTTAATGCACATTTGTGCAATATAGCCAATAATCCCTTTAAAAACGAAGTTTATTTAACAAAGGAACAATTACACCAATTAGGTTATACAAAATATGATAGAGGATTAGCAACCAATAAAGTTAATTATTCATTATTGGTAGCTATTTTAAAAAGTGTGATAACAGATGAAGATGTAAATATTATAGAGTGTGAAAATTTGTATAGAAAGTTTGGGTTTGAGTGTAGACCTATATCGATGAATATAGGTCAAGAATGTGTCAGCATGATCTTTGCAGAAGTAAAGAAGGGCCAAGAATTTACCACTTTTTTGCAACAATTTCAAGAAAGAAAGAAAACACAAGAGGGACAATATTGTAAAATTGAGTTACGTCCATTAAAATATGAATTTGATGAAGAAGAAAGGGATTCAGAGAATTTATTAAATCAAATTCTTGAGGAAAGAGAAGAAATAGAGAGAAAGCCCGAGATAAAAGCAAGAAACTTATTTTTAAAAAAGCAAGAAGTGCCTAGACAAATAATAATCAAATCAAAGGATTCTTTAAAAGAGAAAGAGAAAATAAAGGAGGAAGGTAGGATAACAACAAGCATCCCTATGATTATAGCGTTAATAGAGGATATAATAGACAAATACCATACAGAAATGCAAAAATTAAAGCAAAAATTAGATAATGACTCACAAAGAGGAGAAGAAGGAAGAGATATCTGTATTAAGCTACATATAGAAGAATATGAAGAAGAAATACAAGAACAAAAAAATAGCTTAGAATGGCTAAAAGAATTGAAAAACAGAAATGAAAAATTAACATTAGAAGAAAAAAGAAGATTATTAAAAATGATAAACGATGTTTATAAAAAAATGGATATTAGATATCATGTAAGAAAATTATTACCATTAGAAGATATGGGAGGGGAACGAGTAAGGTTAGCGCCAATACCAGAAGTGAGAGAAACTTATCAAAACATAGAAACAAGGAGTAGTTTTTCTGGACGGATATCCATATATTCATTATTATGAAGGCAATGTACAGCCATTATGGGAAAAATATCAAAGAGAATGTGAAGAATTAAAAATTGATGTAAAAAAATTAAAAGGATATGATAACTGTTTTGAACACTATTTTGAAGTTGCTGTAAGTTTAGATGATATAGCAGATTTACCAATTGATTTTGCAAAAATGGAATTATTAGAAAAAGAAGAATGGCAAGAAATAATACGAAAAGAAGAAGGGACGGCATATGGGGAATGAAGCAAAATAACTTAAAATCAAAAATACTAACAAAATTAAAAGAAAAAGTAAAGACACAAAAGTCAACAGTAAGTATAAGAATGTCCGATTATTCTGAATTGACAGAAGAGGAGAGAAAAATTGTTGACCAATCTATTCAAGATATTAATGTAAATGATTTGCAAATGCTTCACGAATTTGGAAGAGTGGAAGCTGAAAAAGGATATCAAGTGTCAAATCTATTAGTAGGTGTAGTAGCACTAAATGCTACGAGGATACAAGATTTGGTTAGTGAAGTAATAACACTTGCGAATGGGAATAATTTAGAGGTATTACAGGAAAAATTAGAAAGTATAAGAAATGAATTAAAAATAAATAATGGTAAATTAGAAAGGATAGAGCAAAGTTTAAAACAACAATATAATAAGTTACAATATCAAATTATTGCTTTACAAGAAGTAGCAAGAAACTTACAAGAAAAAGGAAGGAAAGGAAATCTTGCTACACAAAAGGATTTGAAATCAACTAGAGTAAAGGAAAGCATAAAAGAAAAGATAAGAGATCTTACAAGTGCAAGGATAAATATAGCAAATACATTAGAAATGCTAAAATTGTCGGTACAATATGATGAGGTAACAGCAAGTAGTATCGAGAATAGAATAGAGCTTTTGCAAAGAGGACAAAAAACGGGAAGATTAACACAGGAGATATTTGCTGAAGTAATAAAGGATTTTAAAAGCGATTCAACAAATGGGTTAGAAATGACAGAAAAATAGAAATAGTTTTCGTAAGAAAAAAGAAAAGTGAAACTTAAATTTGCCGAACCCTTGACATTTATAGGAAAAACATGGTAAAATATAGACTGATTTTTATTCAGTGGTAGAAACATACAAAATCTACCGAAACGTATCAAAATTAGAAAAAGAGGAATCAAACGCAAGAGGCACTAAGGGGGAAACTAATTGGAAAAGCAGGCCAATAGGGAACTTTAGACAAGCAGCTTGTCATTTGAGAAGGACTTTTTTTAATTCTATTTATTTATTTTCTGCTTAATATCAAATTGAGGAGTGATTTTTTTGAAAATCAAGGAAGTAAATTATGAGAAGGCCTCTCGTAAAGATTTCGCGAAAGTTGGAGATTACATCGAAATGCCCAACCTAATTAAGGTACAAAAAGACTCTTATGACTGGTTTGTAGAAGAAGGATTAGGAGAAGTATTAAAAGACATATCCCCAATAGAAGACTACTCAGGAAACTTAGTTCTTGAATTTTTCGATTATTACATGGAGGACAAAACCAAATACAGCGTAGAAGAAGCCAAAGAAAGAGACGCTACGTATTCTAGTAGATTGCATGTAAAAGTCAGATTAATCAATCGTGAAACAGGTGAAATCAAAGAACAAGAAATCTATTTAGGAGATTTTCCATTAATGACAGACAGTGGAACCTTTGTCATCAATGGAGCAGAAAGAGTTGTCGTAAGCCAATTAGTACGTTCACCAGGATGTTATTATGGAGAAGAATTTGACACAAAAACAGGAAAAAGAACTTACAATTCCACTGTTATGCCACTTCGTGGAGCTTGGTTAGAATATGAAACAGATGGAAATGACATTTTTTATGTACGTGTGGACAGAACCAGAAAAGTACCAGTAACCACTTTATTAAGAGCCATTGGCGTTGTTTCTGATGATCAAATAAGAGAATTATTTGGGGAAGAAGAAATGATAGCAGCAACCATTAGCAAAGACACCATAAAAGACCAAGAAGAAGCCTTAATAGAAATTTACAAAAAATTAAGACCAGGAGAACTTCCAACCGTAGATGCGGCAAGAAATCTATTCAATGGACTATTCTATGACAATAAAAGATATGACTTAGCCAAAGTAGGAAGATATAAATTCAATCAAAAATTAGGATTAGCAGGAAGAATCAAAGATAAAGTAGCAGCCCAAGACATTGTAGACAATGAAACAGGAGAGGTATTGGTACAAGCAGGAGAAATCATTTCAGAAGAAGTTGCTGAAAATATTCAAAATGCAGGAATTAATATCGTAGATGTTGCTTTGGGAGAAAGAAAAGTAAGAGTCATCGGAAATAGTACCGTTAATATTCACAAAGTATTACCAAACGTTGATTTAAGCAAGTTACATTTTAAAGAATTAGTAAATTATAATGTATTAAAAAGTATTATAGATAATACGGATAAAAAAGATTTAGTAAAAGCAATAGAAGAAAGAATGGACGAATTAGTACCAAAAATCATCACAACGGAAGATATGATTGCTTCTATTAATTACTTATTAAATCTATCACATGGACTAGGAAAACCAGATGATATTGACCATTTAGCAAATCGTAGAATTCGCCAAGTAGGAGAATTATTACAAAACCAATTTAGAATTGGTTTAACCAGATTAGAAAGAGTGGTTCGTGAAAGAATGACCATTCAAGACTTAGATGTTGTAACACCACAAACATTAATCAATACCAAACCAATTACATCATCTATCCGTGAATTCTTTGGAAGTTCCCAATTATCCCAATTCATGGATCAAACCAATCCATTATCAGAATTAACTCATAAAAGAAGAATCTCAGCGTTAGGACCTGGTGGATTAACAAGAGAAAGAGCTGGATTCGAGGTACGTGACGTTCACTATACCCACTATGGTAGACTATGTCCAATCGAATCACCAGAAGGACCAAACATTGGATTAATTTCAGCACTTTCCTCTTTTGCTAGCATTAATGAGTATGGATTTATTGAAACGCCATATCGTAAAGTAGATCCAGAAACACATAAATTAACAGACATTGTAGATTACATGAGTGCAGATGTAGAAGATAATTACATTATTGCACAAGCTTCTGAGCCAGTTGATAAAAACGGAAAATTTGTTAATGAAAGAATAAGAGTTAGATTTAAGAATGAAGTTATAGAAGTAGATAGGGACAGGGTTCAATATGTAGACGTTTCACCAAAACAATTAGTATCCATTGCTGCTGCCATGATTCCATTCTTGGAACATGATGACGCAAAAAGAGCGCTAATGGGTGCCAACATGCAACGTCAAGCGGTTCCGTTAATGATAACAGAAAGTCCAATCGTAGGAACAGGAATTGAATACAGAGCAGCAAAAGACTCTGGAATCTTAGTATTAGCAGAAGAAGATGGAGTCATTGAAAAAGTAACAGGAGATGCCATCACGGTAAAATATAATAACAAAAAAACAATTACCCATAAACTTCGTAAATTCAAAAGAACCAATGGTGGTACTTGTATTAACCAAAAACCAATTGTAAAAGTGGGAGAAAAGGTTAAAAAAGGTGATGCCATTGCCGATGGTCCATCAACTGCTAATGGGGAAATGGCACTTGGTAAAAACGTATTAGTAGCTTTCTCAACCTGGGAAGGATACAACTACGAGGATGCTATTTTGATTAATGAAAAATTAGTAAAAGAAGATGTCTTTACATCCATTCATATTGAAGAATATGATTGCGAATGTCGTGATACCAAATTAGGAGCAGAAGAGATTACACGTGATATTCCAAATATTGGTGATGATTCTTTAAAAGACTTAGACGAAAATGGAATTATTCGAATTGGTGCAGAAGTAAGACCAGGAGACATCTTAGTTGGAAAAGTTACACCAAAAGGAGAAACCGAATTAACAGCAGAAGAAAGATTATTAAGAGCCATCTTTGGAGAAAAAGCAAGAGAAGTAAGAGACACTTCTTTAAGAGTACCACATGGAGAAGCGGGAACCATTGTAGATGTAAAAATCTTTACCAGAGACAATTCCGATGAATTAGGACCTGGTGTTAACCAAATTATTAGATGTTACATAGCAACCAAAAGAAAAATATCAGTCGGAGATAAAATGGCTGGACGTCATGGTAATAAAGGTGTTATTTCAAGAGTGTTACCAGAAGAAGATATGCCATTTATGCCAGATGGTACGCCAATTGACATCTTATTAAACCCATTAGGTGTGCCTTCTCGTATGAACTTAGGTCAAGTTTTAGAGGTACATTTAGGAGGGGCTGCCAAAGCTTTAGGATGGAAAATAGCAACTCCCGTATTTGACGGAGCAACACAAGATGATGTAGAAAAATTATTAAAAGAAGCAGGAATGAGCAAAGACGGAAAAACGGTTCTTTATGATGGAAGAACAGGAGATCCATTTGATAAACCAATCACAGTTGGTGTTATGTACATGTTAAAACTTCACCACTTAGTAGATGATAAAATCCATGCACGTTCCACTGGTCCATACTCATTAGTTACCCAACAACCATTAGGAGGTAAAGCACAATTTGGTGGACAACGTTTTGGAGAGATGGAAGTTTGGGCACTAGAAGCTTATGGTGCATCTTATACTTTACAAGAAATGCTAACTGTTAAATCGGATGACATTGTAGGAAGAGTAAAAACCTATGAAGCAATTGTAAAAGGAGAGAACGTTCCAGAGCCAGGAGTTCCAGAAAGTTTCAAAGTGCTTGTAAAAGAATTGCAATCTTTAGGATTAGATGTTCGTCTATATTCAGAAGATAATCAAGAACTTGAATTAAAAGAAAATATTGAGGAAGGGATTGAGTACGATCCTGATAAAGAGAAAAAGTTTATAGAAGAAGAACAACAGCAAGTCATTGTAGATGGAGATTTAGACGGCTATGGTGAAGAACTAGATGATGACATGCTTTTAGAGGATGAAGCAAATGATTTAGCAGCTGACAATAGTGATGAACTTTTTGAGGAATTAGGCGATGAAGGAGACGAATTACTTTTTGATAATGATTTAGCAAATGATAATTTAGATAATGATGAGGATATTATCGAGTAAAAAGAACTAAATCAGGCATCTTACGTCGTTAATTCGAAAAGTAAAATCCTCAACGTATAGACGTACGCTTCTGGTTTTACTTTTCGAATTGCCTAGTAATATACCTAATTTATTTCATTTTATAAAGTAGAAAGGGATGTAGAAATGGCAATAAATAGAAAGAACGGGTTAAAGAATTTGAAATATAAAGTAAACCCACAAGAAGCAGTAGAAAAATATAAAAAAGAACAAGAGCAAGCCTTTAAGGAAAGAGAAGAAGCAAAACAAAAGGCAACAACAGTGGCAAAAACATTAAAACAAGAGGGAAAAGAAGTAGTGACAAGACAAGACATAATAGATTATTTATTTAATGGTGATTTTAGAGATTATGAGAAATACAGAACATGGATAAAACTTTTATGTGAAAATGGAGAAATTCCAGAAGTGGAAAATGAAAATTGTAAATAAAATAAGAAAAAACGAATTGAATAAATTTCAAAAAGATGAGAAGCGACCAGAAGGAATTGTTCGAGCAGTGGCAAGACTTCAAAATCTGTTTTGAAATTAAGTTAGCTGTGTGAAGCAAAGAGAACTACACATAACTTATGCAATCGAAAAAATTGCAAACCTAATAAAGTCATTGGAGATGTGTTTATAATGTGACGGCAATGTCCATTTAGAACCGTCCCCAATGGACATAACAAGGGGGAAAAAGAGTGGACGAATTAGATATTTTTGACAAACTAAAAATAGGAGTGGCATCTGATGAAAAAGTAAGAGAATGGTCAAAAGGGGAAGTAAAAAAGCCAGAAACGATTAATTATAGAACCTTAAAACCAGAAAAAGATGGTTTATTCTGTGAAAGAATTTTTGGACCAACCAAAGATTGGGAATGTCACTGTGGAAAATATAAAAGAGTGAGATATAAAGGAATTGTATGTGACCGTTGTGGTGTCGAAGTAACCAAAGCAAAAGTTAGACGTGAAAGAATGGGACATATTGAATTAGCTGCGCCAGTAGCACATATTTGGTACTTTAAAGGAATTCCAAGTAGAATAGCTTTAATGTTAGATATTTCGCCAAGAAATTTAGAAAAAATTATTTATTTTGCATCTTATGTGGTAATTGATAAAGGCACATCAAATTTGGAAAAATGCCAAGTATTAAATGAGAAAGAATATCATGAAGCAGAAGAAAAATACGGGAGAGGTTCTTTTAAAGCTAGAATGGGAGCAGAAGCCTTAAAGGAATTATTAGAACAAGTAGATGTAGATATATTATCAGCAGAAATAAGAAAAGAATTAGAAACAGCAAGTGAACAAAAAAGAGTAAAATTAATCAAAAGATTAGACACAGTAGAAGCCTTTAGACTTTCTGGCAACAAACCAGAATGGATGATTATGCAAGTAGTACCAGTCATTCCACCAGAACTAAGACCAATGGTACAATTAGATGGTGGTAGATTTGCAACATCAGACTTAAATGATTTATATAGAAGAGTTATCAATAGAAATAACAGATTAAAAAGACTATTGGAATTAGGAGCACCAGAAATTATTGTAAGAAATGAAAAAAGAATGTTACAAGAATCAGTAGATGCCCTAATCGACAATGGAAGAAGAGGAAGACCAGTAACAGGGGCTGGAAATAGACCTTTAAAATCTTTATCAGACATGCTAAAAGGAAAACAAGGACGTTTCCGTCAAAACTTACTGGGAAAACGTGTTGACTATTCAGGACGTTCTGTTATCGTAGTAGGACCAGAACTAAACATTTATCAATGTGGACTTCCAAAAGAAATGGCAGTAGAATTATTCAAACCATTTGTTATGAGAGAATTAGTAGGAAGAGGAATTGCACAAAATATCAAAAATGCTAAAAGAATGGTAGAAAGACTAAGACCAGAAGTATGGGGTATCTTAGAAGAAGTTATCAAAGATCATCCCGTTATGCTAAACCGTGCGCCAACACTACATAGATTGGGAATTCAATCTTTTGAGCCAGTCTTAGTAGAAGGAAGAGCCATCAAACTTCACCCATTAGTTTGTGAAGCTTTCAACGCTGACTTCGACGGTGACCAAATGGCAGTACATTTACCATTATCACCAGAAGCACAGGCAGAATCAAGATATTTAATGCTAGCAACCAACAACTTGTTAAAACCACAAGATGGTAAACCAGTTGCTGTACCAAGACTAGACATGATTTTAGGAGCCTATTATTTAACAATGGTTTTAGACGGAGAAAAGGGAGAAGGAAAATACTTCAAAGATCCAGATGAAGCCATTATGGCCTTTGAAAATCATGATGTAGGAATCCATAGCAAAATTTTTGTTAGAATTGAAAAAGAAGTCAATGGAGAAATTAAAACTGGAAAAATTGAAACCAGTGTTGGTAGAATCATCTTTAATAAAGGAATTCCACAAGACTTAGGATTTATTGATAGAAAGAAAGACCCATTCCAATATGAAATTGATTTCCCAGTTATGAAAAAATCAATGGGAAATATCATTGAAAGAGTAATTCGTACTCATGGTTTATCCGAATCAGCAGAAGTAATTGATTATATCAAAGCGTTAGGATTCAAATACTCAACCTTAGCTGGGATTACTTTCTCTATGGATGATGTTCAAGTGCCAGCAGTGAAAAAGAACTTATTAGAAGAATCCGATAAAAAGGTTGAAACCATAAGAAAACAATATGCAAGAGGATTAATTACAGATGACGAAAGATACAATGCTGTAATTAATGTATGGGAAGATACAACTAAAAATGTTAGTAGTGCGATGGAAGAAAACTTTGATGAATTAAACCCAATCTACATGATGGTTAAATCAGGAGCCCGTGGTAATATGAACCAATTACGACAAATTGCAGGTATTCGTGGATTAATGGCAAGTACCACTGGTAAGGCTGTTGAAATTCCAATTAAATCATCTTTTGCTGAAGGATTAGATGCTTTGGAATACTTCATTTCAGCACATGGGGCTCGTAAAGGACTTTCTGATACAGCACTTAGAACAGCTGACTCTGGATACTTAACCAGAAGATTAGTAGACGTATCGCAAGATATTATTGTTAGAGAACAAGACTGTGGAACGGAAGAGGGAATTGTAGTTTATGATATTAAAGATGGAAACCAAATTATCGAGAAAATGCAAGAAAGATTGCTAGGTAGATTCCCAATCGAAGATGTCATTCATCCAGAAACCAAAAAACTAATTGTGGATAAAGATACCATGATTACAGAAAACATAGCAGAGGAAATTGTAGAAGCTGGTATTGAAAAATTAAAAGTACGTTCTGTTTTAGGATGTCGTTCAAAACATGGTGTATGTCAAAAATGTTATGGTATGGGATTAGCAAGACGTGATTTAGTTTCTATTGGAGAAGCCATTGGTATCATTGCTGCGCAATCCATTGGTGAACCAGGTACACAGCTTACCATGAGAACCATTCACTCTGGTGGTGTGGCAGGTGTTGCCGATATTACACAAGGTTTGCCTAGGGTAGAAGAATTATTTGAAGCTAGAAAACCAAAGGGTCTAGCCATTATCACAGAAATTGATGGTAAAGTAAAAATTAAAGAAACCAAGAAAAAGAAAGAAGTAATCGTGACATCTAATGATGATTCCAGAAGTTATACGATTCCATTTGGTTCTAAAATGAAAGTAAGAGATGAGGATTTAGTAGAAGCGGGAGAAGCATTGATAGAAGGTTCTATTAATCCAAGTGAGATCTTAGAAATTAAGGGACCAGAGGGCGTATATGAATACTTAATCTCAGAAGTACAAAAAGTATATAGAAATCAAGGTGTTGATATTAATGATAAACATATTGAAGTAATTGGTAGACAAATGCTTAAAAAAGTGAGAGTAGAAGACAATGCTGACACGGATATGTTCCCAGGTTCTTTGATTGATATGTATGAATTTGAAGATAAAAATAAACAAGCAATAGCAGAGGGAAAACGTCCAGCAACTGGAAAAAGAGTATTACTTGGTATTACTAAGGCCTCTCTTGCAACAGATAGTTTCTTATCAGCGGCTTCTTTCCAAGAAACAACCAGGGTTCTTACGGAAGCAGCAGTAAAAGGAAAGACAGATGATCTAGTAGGATTAAAAGAAAATGTTATTATTGGTAAATTAATTCCAGCTGGTACAGGAATGCAAAAGTATCAAAATATTCATATTAGCACAGAAGATGAATTGGAAGAGACCACTAATATAGAAGAGAATGTATAGAAAAAGTATAGAGAGTAAAAAAAGAAGATTTCGTAATTATAATTGCGAAGTCTTTTTTCTTTTTGGGATGGCGGGATTGGGACAGGTTTGGGATGGCGGGATTGGGACAGGCACAAGCTCGCCATTTTGGTGTTTTTTGGGAAAGGTTTGATTGGGCGGTTTTGGGATGGCGAATTTGGGACAGGCACAAAGTAGCCACAGCATAAAGTACTTTTTGTGACAGGCATAACCTATGCTTTTTGGGTAAAGTTGGGACAGGCACAAGTTATCCCTTTTGGTGTTTTTTAGTTAAAATGGTTATAAAAAAGGAATAAGAAGGCAAGGTAACAGTAATTAAGATAAAAAAGAGATTGTAATAGAAATGAAAAGAAGATTTAATAATAACAAAGAAGAATAGAAAAGCTTGAGTATCCGTAAGAATAAAAGAAAATAGATATTGTAATATTTAATAATATGAAAAAATTTTCTCTTGTTTTTTAGCAAAAAGACTTGTAGTATAAATAGGAAATATATTATACAACAAATTCACATAAAATAAATACAAGAGGAGGAAAAAATGTTAATAAACAATAGAGAAAATAAAAAAGAGAAAAATAAAGGAATAACCATAGTAGCACTAATAGTAACCATTATAGTGTTATTGATTTTGGCAGGGGTAACATTAGCAACGTTAAGTGGTGATAATGGAATTCTAACCAAAGCCAAAACAGCCAAAGAAGAGTATAAAAAAGCTCAATACGAAGAGGCAATAAATTTTGCTAAGTTACAAGCACATACAGAGCAAGGAAAATATAAGATAGATGCAGAAAAGTTTTTACAAAGAGTAAGAGAAATACTACAAAAAAACGAGTTATTCAAAGATGCTAAAACATCAGAAGAAAAAGCAGAGGCTTGAAACATAGAAAGTAAAGTAGATGATGATGACAATAAGTGGAAATTAACAATAATAACAGCAGAAGATTGGGATTATTATGTAACAGAAGAAAACACAAAATATATAGGTATAGAGGAAAAAATAAAAACAGTTATTGATAAAGATATAGCATTTAGTTATGATGATAGATGGAC
>CANPNZ010000008.1 GCA_947575605.1 uncultured Clostridium sp. | reverse complement strand
ACCGAACAAATTCGTGTAATTTGTTCGCCTTTTTTCGTTTTTTCGTAAACATAAATAGCAATTACACGAATTCGGTCACAAACTTTATATTTTTATTTCATATTTATAATGCTTTTAATTTTATTTACATATAATCTCATATATTTCATTTGGGTTTTTCGCAAAAAAAGTAGGATTTACTGTTGATAATGTCTCAAAAGAGTCCATTCCATACAGAACTGCTATTATATCGATTTCACAATAATTTCCTGCTTCAATATCACTTTTTCTATCTCCTATCATTATTGCTTTGTTTAAATCAATTGTTTTTATTGCATATTTTAACATTTCTTTTTTATTTTGATTTGGAAACTCATTACACATACCTATAATATTGTCAAAATATTGGTAGATGTCTAAAAATTCTAAAATCTTTATTGTTGTCTCCTTTGATTTTAAAGTAACAACATTTAAGGTTTTTCCTTTGTCTTTTAACCTTTCTAACAATTCTTTTATTCCATCATATATTTCAGAAAGCTCAATTGTATTTTCAGCTTGATACTTTTTATATAGTTCAATTGCACTTTTTATATCATTTTCTTTTGTTAAAAATTTTGAAAAAGATTCTTTTAGTGGAGGACCACAAAAAATTTTTCCTAAGTTTTCTATATTATCTGTTTTTATAGATAATTGATTAAGTGCATATTGTGCTGATTCTGCTGTTCCTTTTACAGTATTAACTAGGGTACCATCAAAATCAAAAAATATATATTTATAATTCATTTTATATTCCTCCTAAAAATCATTATACATTATCTTTTTCATTTTCTTTTGCTAATTCAATCAATTCTTTCTCATCTTTTATTATCTTAATTAGTTCTTCTTTTGTTGGTAAATAGGTTAAATATTTTGAAGCATAAACGTTTTTCACATCATCTCCTAGTGTCATTTCTACAACAGCATCATCTTTATCAGCACATAATAATATTCCTATTGGTTCATTTTCTCCATCTATCATTTGAGTCTTTTTATAATAATTTACATACATTTGCATTTGTCCAATATCTTGATGTGTTAGTTTTCCAATTTTTAAATCTATAATTACAAAGCATTTTGCAAGACGATTATAAAATATTAAGTCTGGATAATAATATTCAGAACCGATTTTAATTCTTTGTTGACTAGCTACAAATGAAAATCCTCTTCCTAGTTCTAATAGAAATTCTGTCAAATGAGAAAGTAAGGCTTTTTCTAAATCTGTTTCTAAATAATTTTTATTTTCTTTTAATCCAGCAAATTCAAAAATATAAGGATTTTTTAAAAGTTCCTCTGGTTGCTTTTCAATTAACCCTTTTTTTGACTCTACCATAATCTTATTTTTATCTGGAGATATTAAATATCTATCATATAATTTTGTATTTATTTGTCTGTTTAATTCCCTATAGCCCCAATTGGATTTAATTGACTCAATTTCGTAAAACTCTCTTTCTTCTTTTCTATCTATTCTTATTAGCTCTTGAAAATGTGACCAACTCAATTCGGTCGGCACTGCCGACCATATTGGATACATTTCATAAAATCTTCGCATTCTTCTAATACTAACTGGTGAAAAACCGCCTCCAAATTCATTAGTCAATTTACTCGATAATGCTTCTATTATCTTTTTTCCATAAATTGCTTTATTACTATTTTCAAATAATTCATAAGTTATTTTTCCAACATACCAATAAACCTCTACCATAGTTGTATCAATATGTTTCAACATTTTTTCTCGTGCTACAATAATTTTATTTCTAATATCATCATATATTTTTTCAATATCTATTAAATCATGGTCTGCTTTACTAATAGGCATTAATTCAGATATATTTTTATTATTCATATGTATATTCAACTCACTTTCATCTAGTTTATATTATCATATTTTCTCTTATATTAAAATAATATTTTATGTCCTACACGAATTTTACACGAATTCGGTCACAAACTTTTTTTGTTTGTTTAGTTTTATTTAGTTTTTTTAGGCTTATTTAGTCATTTTTCATTAAACTAAATAAAACTAAAAGGGACTAAAAGTGGCTAAATAACGCCATTCTTGGTGTTAATCGTAATAACTAACAAAGTACTCAACATTGTTCTTTGGAAAGAACTCTTTGAATTCGCTATATAGTTGTCCTGCTAGTGTCTTATTGTGTGCTAAAACGAGTGTTGGTTTTTGTACTTTTTCAATTATATTTGCCATTGTGAATGTTTTTCCTGAACCCGTAACGCCTAAAAGCGTTTGGAATTTTTTACCTTCTTTAATTCCTTTGCTTAAATATTCGATTGCCTGTGGCTGGTCGCCTGTTGGCTTGTAATCTGAGTGTAATTTGAACATATTTCCTCCCTTTATTTATCTTTCTTCTATTTCAGATGTTCGAATCCTACTTTCTCCAGTAATTATTAAAAAGTTTCCTACGATAGAATGATATCCTGCACTTTCTTGTAGATTTTCTTCCCTAAAACTAGCTTTTTCTATCTTAATTTCAAAATCCTTTAAATTCTTTTCAAATAATTCAATTGCTTGTCCCGTTGTATAACTTCCTTCCTTCTCAAAAATGACTGGATTATTATTGCCATCTAATCTTGAAATATCTGTTGCAAAATCTAATAATATTTTACCATTGTTTTTTAATACTCTTTTTATTTCTCTTAGTATACTTTCTATTATTTCTATATTAAACAAATGCAGAGTACCAGTACAAAATATACCATCAAATGTGTTTTCTTCAAATGGGAATTTTTTTGTAATATCCATACATTGTGTAAACAATTTATTTTTTAAATTTTTCGGACATCTGTCTTCTAATTCTTTTAGTTCACTTTCATTCCTATCCACAGCGACCACTTCATCAGCTAAGTTTAAAAGTTTTTCGTTAAATCTCCCATCTCCAGCTGCTATATTAAGAATTCTCCCTTTAAATCCAATTCTATTTAAAGTTTCTATCGTTTCTGTTTCTTCCATTCCCCATTTAGACATAAGTTTCCTCCTTCACTCATTTTCATATATTACTTTTTCAATGATATTATTTTCATTAAAAAGCATTTGTTTCAACCATACCTTTTCTTTCTTTAAATCATCAAACTTATCCCTCAATAACATTTCTAACTCATTGATAAAATCTGCTATTAAAAAAAAGTGTAATTGTTTTATTAATCTTCTTTCTGAATCTATTGTTTGCATAAATCCTTTTAAAAAGCATTTTTCTTTTTTCTCACAATTTGGCAATAAGAACCAAAATAAACTATAATATATATTATAAACTGGAACTGTTAAATTAATTGGGTCTATATCAATAAAGAAATAATTTTTTTGTTGTTCTAACATATTTCCCTATCGTCTTTTGGGTAGGAGTAACTACTTTATATTTTTTTCTTTTAGGATACCCTTCTTCTATTTCTTCTATATAAGTGGCATCTCTAAATAAATCGATTTCTCGTATGTTTAGCATTCTATATCCTTCCTTCATAGCATGTTATCTTTTGTACATACTTTATCATATTTAAGTTTAGATATGTATTTTTGTACAAGACAATAAACTGTATAAGCTATCCATACTCCTATAATTCCTAAGGACGTATAGGACAAAATGGTAGCTACTACTATTTTTATGATTGATGTTACAAAATTTCGTTGAGCTAAAAATCGAAACTCTCTCATACCACGAAGTATTCCATAATAATAAGTTCCACTAATTTCTGCATATTGACCTATTAACATCAATGGCAATACAGAATAAAAAATCCATAAAAGTTGATTTTCTTTTAAGGATATATGAGCAATGCTAATAGCAATTACACATGTAATAAATGGTACAATAAACGAGAATATATTAATAAGTTTTCTGATTACTTGTTTAGCATTAGCCATTCCTTCTTTCATCTTATTTCCTGTTTCTATCCCTATGCTAATTGTTATCCCATCACTAAATCCTTGTATAAAAGCTTGCGATACATCACATACTTGAATCACAATAACATGTACTGCATATTCTAAAGCACCTATCCTAGAAACAAGAATATTAAATACAAAATTGTCTACTCTTGTAACAATTCTTTCTAAACAATTCCATTTAAATAAGTGAAAGATTTGCTTCATGGTATCTTTTTGGATTTTATAGCTAATCTTTGTATTACATTTTAAGAGCAAATAAATGCAAAGGATGGAATCTATCATAATTGTTACCCAAGCTACTCCTTCTACTCCGTAATTTAATTTTACAACGAATAAATCCAATAGTAAATTAACTACAAGTGCTACTAATCTCAATATCATGATAAATCCCTGTTTACCAATTGTTCTTTGATAGCCTGTTAATATTGTCACAATAGAGCTTTGTATAAATCCCATTAATCTTATTGTAATATAGGTAATACATACTTTGTCTACATTAAATAATCCAGGAAAAACAGGTCTAATACTATATACGAATAAAATAGTGATAAGTGCTATTATAATGGTAAGTATAATGGCATTCCCTGTTATTATTTTTGTCTTTGTTTCTTCTTTTTCACCTAATGATTTTGCAATTAAGGCCATATTTGATATATTCATTGCTTGAATAGACATTTGCATGATATTCAATACCACTGCCATAGCCCCTATTGCTCCTAATTCATTTACTCCTAATGTTGCTATTACCAATGTATCAATCAATGTCATTAAAATGTTTATAAAATTTTCGAGTGCTATTGGTACTGATATTTTTAACTGTTTTTTTATCGTCAATGTTTCTTCCATTTTTATTCCTCTATTTATTATTTTTATATGGGATTAACAATTTCCTCTTCTTTTATTCCTTTTTACTACTATTTCTAATTAGTGCAACAATAGATGATACTAATTGTGAAAATTCTTGTGTTGCTCCTACATATGCCATAACGATTAAATCATAAATCATCCAACCTAGTCCTGCTATTCCTGTTGTTATCCTAATTATGGTTACATTATCTTGCCATAGACCATAGGTATAAATAACGGTAACTCAATAAGCCCACAAATCTGAGCTAATATAAATGACATATTTATTTTCTCCTCTCATTATATTATTTGCTTCTCTTATCTGATTTTCAAATTATATCATATAATACAAATGTTCTCAACCTTTTTAAATTTTTAATACTGCCCATTTTTTTCCAAGTTGATACCCTTATAATTTTTAGGAAGTTAGGTCATACTATTTCATATAAATTATGGAGGTGTTTTTATTGAAATTAACAATATGTGAATTAAGTTATTTAAATGAATTAATTACAAGTTGTGTTAATACGATTACTTGTATGTCATTATTTAAAAATCAAGTAACTGATGAAGAATTAAAATCTTTATTAAATACGCATTTTCCAATCCATGTCGAAGATTATAATAGAAAAGTAGAATTTGTAAAAAATGTTGATACAGCAACTGGTAATCTTAATGTTCCCCAATTGAATAGATCTATTTTTACAGAAGATGTAAACGAAACAAAACCAGCAGAACCTGTTACTGTAAATACGAATGTTACCAAACTAACAGATAGAGAAATTGCTTTATCTTACTTCTTAACCTTAAAAAGAGCTGGTAAAGAATATGCCATTTCTTCTATGGAAGTTACCAATGCTAATTTAAGACAATTTCTAAAAGATGCTTATACTATGAGCTGTAATCATTCTTATGAAGTTTACGAATGGATGGCTAAAAACAATTATTATCCAATCGTTGTTACAACAGCCGAACAAACTGGTACTATTGCTAGTATTTATAATACTAGTCCTATGGACAAAATATAAGATTTTCTAGCCTTTTATATTGACTAGCTTCTATTTTTTGATGCAACAATTCTTCTAAATTATTTTTAACAATCAATTCTTCCTTTTTGGCTTTTGTCAACTTTTTGATATGATATTCTAATTTTGAAGCCAGTACTCTATTCTCTGTTTCCCATACCCCCTCTAATTTTTTAGCAGTGTGGCTATGGGTATACTTAGCAGCATTTACTTTACTAAAGTGTTCCTTCATTCTATGTTCTACATCAGTAGTAATACCAGTATATAGAGAATTATCTTCACATCTTAACATATAAATATAATACATTATTTTCTCCTTATTTGTTAGCAATTTTTCTAAGTTTTGCGATAAAAAATCCTTCAAAGTATTCATTAGGGCACACACATAGAGTGCCTTTTATTTTAGTTGGCAAAAGCGGTATTTCTTCCATTCCTTCTAAAGTAATTGGCAAAATTTCAATTTTTTTATCTTTTAACACTTCTTGAAGGATACTCTCATTCTCACTTGCTAAAATAGAACAAGTTGAATACACCATTTCTTTTCCTGCTTTTAATAAATTGGTTGCTTTTTTCAAAAGTGCTAATTGGGTTTTAGAAGCTTTCTGAATTTGTGTTACTGTAATATCTTCTTTTTTGTTTTCTTCTAAATGAATGGTTCCACTTCCACTACATGGCGCATCTAATAAAATTTGATCAAAAGAAAAGAAGTCATCTATTTCTCTGGCATCTTGTATCATAAGATATACTTTTGCTCCTTGCTTTTCTATATTGTATTTCAATCGTTCTGCTCGAATTTTATTTCTTTCACACGCTGTGATATTTGCCTTATTGTTAGTAATAGCAGCTATCTGTGTTGTTTTTCCTCCTGGTGCTGCTGCCATATCTAATAAATCGATTCCTTCCTTTGGTTGTAAGATGATTGGTGGCAGCATAGAGGATAAACTTTGTAGATATATTTCTCCCTTTTTGTATATGTCTAAATTTCTGATTTCTTTTTCTGACACATTTTCTACCATAAAAGCTTCATTGCTCCATTTCACTTTCTGATAAGTTATGTTATTTTCTTCTAATAATTTAGTTATTTTTTCCACACTGCTTTTTAAGGTATTGACTCGAAAAGTTGTTTTTCTTTTAGCCTGATAACCTTGTACTATTTTTAGTACGTTTTCTTTTCCATATTGTTCTTCTAGCAGTTGTATTAAAATTTCTGGCATATTTTGCCTCCCTGTATCATTCTTTATTTTCCTTTACCATTTTATATAATTTTGTATTGATACCTAAACTTAAGATAGCAAAAATCATCAAACATACAATAATATAAAACAAGTCTATCTTAAGTAGTAACATTGAAAATAATAAATTTATAATAGTCGCTACTATCCTTCTTGATAGTTGCAAATAAGAAATGGCTTTTTGTTGTTCTTCCATTCCTGTATTTTTTAATAATAAATCTGTGATATAAGTATCAAAAGGATCTCTTACTGCCAAGATTAAATCAAATCCAATTGTCATCCATATAAATTTAACAATCATAGAAAATTCTAAACAACTTCCTATTAAAACACAAGCAAATGCTATTATCGTTGCAGTTGATAAGATTAAATTTACTTTATCTTTAAATTTAATATATAATTTTCCAAATAACATGTTTCCCAAAATTCTAGCAATTCGCGAAGAAACTATGATAAAACTTAAATAAGTAGCTGTTAAACCTACATCAAAATACTGTTGCAAATTGTATTGTATAAACAATGTAGTATTACTTTGACCAATATTGATAGTTGGATACAACAATGCAAATGATATAAGAATTATTACCATTAATTTCGATAACTTAATTTTTTCCTTTGTCTCTGTTTTTTCAACTCTTTTCTGACTCCCATTAATATCAAAAATGCAAAATGATAGCAAAATATTTATCATACAAATTCCAATACATAAATACATTGGCATATAGTGGTTAATAGCAAATATACTTCCTGCTATTAATGCTATTATCATTGTTATAATAGCATATATAATGTGTGCCTTATTGGCTAGTTTTATATAATCATCTTGTTTATTAAGATACGCTAAATTATTTTTTAGTACGACTTGTTCCATCTTTTTAAATAAAAAAGATGGCTGATATAAAATATATCCTATTACAATGGTTATATAATTATTTCCAAATGTTATCAATAAGGCACTACATAATAGCATAATCGTTCCTAATCTTATTGACTTTATATTTCCTATTTTATATATCAATTTTAATGCTGGTATTTGTATTAAAATGTAAGATAAACTTGTAATTGTGGATAAAAATGATATTTGAGCCGCCGATAATCCTTTTACTACTGTTAGAAATAGTGTATTAATCGCTATAAAAAACATTAAATCATCTGATATTCCTATAAAGTAAGGAATGATACGATTGGCTAATATCGCTTTTCTTCTGTCTATTTTTTCACTTTCCATGTGCTTCTATTTCACCTCATTAGTAATTTATGCTATTTTATCATACATTGTGAAAAAAGTACAGATTTTTTCAAGTTTCGACTTTTTGTAAGTCTAGGTTATAATATATAATTTTTTTACACTTTGTGTGTCGCAACCTACAAAATTGAATTTTTATCTGTCGGTTGCTCCAATCGCACTCGCCAATAGCTCGTTTGGTCGCTTACGCAGTGTGGCAAAAATTCTATATTATAACCTAGACTTACAAAAAGTCGAAACTTGAATAGATTTTTATTGCACTTTTCTATTTTTTTCTGTATAATAATACAAAATTAGATAAGGAGTTAATGGGATGGAACACTGGACAGTAGATGATTATAAAAATTTTACCAATGGAAATAAAAGAAATAGTAAATATCGAGCCAATAAAGTATCCATTGATGGTCATACTTTTGATAGTCAAAAAGAAGCGGACTATTATTGTGAATTAAAATTAAGATTACAAGGAAAAGAAATTAATGGCTTTTGCTTACAACCCACCTTTATGTTAGCACCTAAATTAAAATATAAGGCTGATTTTATTGTATTCCACAAAGATAATTCTACCGAAATTATTGATGTAAAAGGTGTTAAGACAAAAGAATATATTGCTAAAAAGAAAGTTTTTGAAGATAAGTTTAATTTAAAAATAACAGAAATCGAGTAAAAATGTTTTACCCGATTTTCTCTTTTTTTATTTCTCTAAAAGCTTTTTAATTTCCTCATTTCTTTTTACTTTTTTTGTTGTTGTCTTAATCAATTCTTGATTTGTTAAAATCATATTTTTAATATACTTATAAGGTGGAAATGTTTTATTAATTTCTTTAATCTTTTGCCAAATGATATCTTCTAATTCCTCTTGTGTGGCATTCGGATATTTTTCCTTAACTACTTCTTCTTCATAAACAATCTTAACAGAAAGCTTTAAATCATTTTTATCCTTATTATCTGGCATACCATAAACGATACATTCTTTTACTTCTTCCAAACGATTAATCAAAGTTTCTAATTCATCTGGAAATACTTTTTTACCATTTTTCAAAACAATCATATCTTTTTTTCTACCAGCTAAAAATAAATATCCTTCTTTGTCAAAATGAGCTAAATCACCTGTATAGAACCAACCATCTTTTAAGACTTCATTGGTTGCTTCTTCATTTTCATAATAACCAAGCATAACATTTGGTCCTTTTACCCTAATTTCTCCTACTCCTTGCTCATCTTGGTTGTAAAGTTCTAATTCTACATTTTCCATTGGAAAGCCAATGGAACCATATTTCATCTTTTTACAATTTTCAGCGGCAATGACTGGTGATGTTTCTGTTAATCCGTATCCTTGTACGACATTAATTCCCAATTCATTAAATCCCTGCGATACTCTTCTATCTAGTGGCGCACCTCCAGAAATTACAAATCGTAAACTTCCACCTAGTTCATCTAAAATTTCTTTAAATAATTTTTTGCGGACATCGATTCCGTAATTTTAATAAGAAATTACTTATTTTTTTAGCAAATGCAACCATTTTGGTTTTTCCTTTTTTGGCTACTCCTTGCTCTATTCTTTTATAAATTGCTTCTACTAATAAAGGAACTCCTACAAAAATAGAAACTTTATATTCTTTTAAATTTTGGGCAATATAACGAAGTCCATCGGGAAATACTGTTTTCACACCAAAAGCAAGCATAACCACCATACAAGTAGAACCAAAAATATGGTGGAATGGTAAAAATGCTATATTGGTATCTTCTTTTCTAATATCTTCTACTAATTGCATACTATATACATTGGAAGCAATATTATTTTGAGAAAGCATAACCGCTTTGGACTTTGATGTCGTTCCTGAGGTAAATAACAATATATTCATTTTGTAAGAATCTATTTTAGCATCTATATATTCTTTATTCCCTGCTTCTAAGATTTCTTTTCCTTGCTGTTTTAATTCTGGTATGGACATATATCCCTCTTGATTTGTCATACTAATATAATCTTCTATTTTGGTATTTCCTCTTTTTTTAATTTCTTCTATATTTTCACTATATTTCTCATCAAATACCAAAACATCTGCTTTGCTTCTAACTAAGCAACTTTCCAATTCTTCGACTTGTAATTCTTTATCTAACGGAATACTAATAATTCCACCTAGCAAATTGGCTAAATGTGTGATGACCCATTCATAACGATTTCTTCCCACAATAGCAACTCTTTTATTTTGATAACCTAAGTCATAAAATTTTGTTCCTAGTCGATTCACCTCTTCTAATAATTGTGTATAACTTATATTTTCATATGATATTTCTTTTTCCTTTTTGTGTTTGATAACAAAAGCCGTTTTTTCATTATATTTTTTTACAGCATCATAGATAAGGTCTTTGACATTTTCAAATTCTTTTGCTTCAAAATATTTTTCTCTTCCCATAATTTTACCTCTTAATCTAGTATTGATTACTAGATTATCACACATCAAATATCTTGTCAAGTGATTGACTAATGGGTCTAATCATGTTATGATAAGTATTATGAGGTGATTCGGGATGAATACAGAAATTGAAAATTTTCATTTGCCTAGATGGCATGAACTTCCTAATATAGATTTATATATCGACCAATTAGTTTGTTTTTTAGAACAATATTTGGCTGGCTATATTAAAAATGATAATGAAAAAGAAGAAAGAATTATAACAAAAACGATGATTAATAACTATGTAAAACATAGTGCCATAAAACCTCCCATTAACAAAAAATATAATAAAGAACATATTGCTTCTTTGTTTGTTATTTTTGTTTTAAAAGAAGTGTATAGTATAAATGATATTAAAAAATTAATTGCTTTAGCCATTCAAACTTCTCCGATTGAACAAGCTTATGACCGCTTCTGCTCTGAATTGGAAAAAGCGATTCGCATTGTTTTTGCTGAAAAAAATTATATTAAAAATAGCAAACTTTCTCAAGAACAATACATTCTTAGAAATGTTGTTCAATCATTTGCTAATAAGTTGTATGTACAAAAAGTTTATTTAAAAAAATAATTCTTTTAAGGTATGATATAAATATTTTTTGAAAAAACATAGCTGGGGTCTACCTATCGGTCTTTTCCTCAAAATATTTATAGTATTACCTTAAATAAAAGTATAAAATTTTAAAAAAGAGCGAATGGAAACTAATTGAAGTAGAAATTTTTAAGTGATTTTATGGAAATAGTTCACGCTTGACGTGAAAGGGAACCATAAAATCACTTTAAAAGTTCTGTGAAAATTAGCTTGACCGAGCTTTTTTAAAATTTTTATACTTTTATTTCTTTTATATTTCGCCATATCCTTTTTCAATCATAGATTCCTCAATTTCATTAACACGTTTCATAACAGAAATCATTAATTTCGTAAAAATCGGCTTCATATTATTAACATTCAGATCCATACCCTTTGCGACACACGCATCCTTTAACTGTAAATATTCTCTTTTTAAAATAGGCAACATAGATAAAGAAATACAAACTAATAATTCGATATCATCTGGATTGACTTTTATTAACTTCAAGGGCATACAAAAACATTTTATGGTAAAAGCTATTTCCCTTACCGTAGTAGTTTTTGAATAAATAAAAGTAATATTACAAACCAGCATTAATTTGATAGCTACCAAAATAGCATATTCATAATGGGACAAAATACAATTAATCACTACTGTTAACAAAATAAAAGGTAGTATTTTAACTATATTCTCTATCACTGCTGTTATTTTCACCTTAAAAAGTAGCATTGCCAAAATATTGATTAGCAATACTGCAACTAGTAAAACAGCATCATTGATAAAAAATATGAAAGTAGCATATATCATAAAAATTAAAAATAAAATTATGTTTTTCATCGTTTTATTATTTCCTTTAATTGATTAACTAATTCATTAATCGAATAATTTGTTACCTTGATTTCAATTCCTTCTTGTTTTAACTTTTGTATGATTTCTAATACCATTGGAATTTTAATATCATATTGTTCAAATACATCTAGCTTATTGAATAATTCTTCTTTTCTAATTTCTTCCACTATCTCGCCATCACTTAATATAATAATTCGATCTGCTAACAACATTTCTTCTGCCATGTTGGTTATCAATATTATAGTATAGCCCTCTTGTTTTAAATTCTCTATAATTTGATAAATTTCTTCTTTTCCTTTGCTATCAATCATGGTAGTTGGTTCGTCAAATACAATATATTTCGGTTGTTTCGCAAGAATCTCACTAATCATAATTCTTTGTTTTTGCCCCAACGATAATTCGTATAAATCTTCTTTTTCTTTGTCTTTCATATTCACTTGTTGTAAAGAATCTTCAATACGTCTTTTTATCTCTTCTTTGTCCAATCCCTTCAAGGCAAATGATACTTCGTCTTGTATATTATTAAAAATAATCTGGTTTTCTGGATTCTGAAATACAATTCCTATCTTTTGATGGATTTGTTCTTTGTTTTTTTTATCAGCCATATCCAAATTGTCTATCAAAATTTTTCCTTTTTTAGGTTTCATAATTCCTGAAATTAACTTTCCTAAAGTCGATTTGCCAGAACCATTTTTTCCCATAATGACAACAGTTTCTTTTTCTTGTATCTCCAAATTAATCGGTTTTAATATTTCTTTCCCTTTTATATAATGATAACTTACCTCTTTAATACTAATCATTTTCGCCTCTTATATATTGATTAAATGGTTTTCTCAATACTCTTTCTAAAAAAATCATCATAATAATTTTAATTGGTACCATCACTAATTCTTTGACAATTCTGGAAGCCATCAATACCATAAATGCTTTCCCCGTCGTAATACTTAACCATAAAGTATTTAAACCAATATTAGCAATTACAGTAACTAATACAACGGCTAATATCATTCTTAATACAAATTGTTTGTCTGTATAGGTATCCTCTTCTTTTTTATATAATAGAAATCCATAAATAGCTGCTGCCACTGCTGTTGTAATGGTATATCCTATAAAAAACGATCCAAAAGGAAATAAAGTAGCTCCTATTAAATCCGCAAGTACACTAATTAAAATTGACCATTTGGGACCTAACCATATCGCACATAATATACTTGGCACAAAAGCGAAACCTATCGTTACAATTGGTGTTTTAATGGATAAAAATCTTGATAATATTATTATCATAGCTAGCAATAATGCTCCTAATATAATTTTCTTATTTTTTGACATTTTAAACTCCGTCCTTTACCTAAAATATTTTATTTTTTCCAAGTATATTATGTTTTTTCTTTGTGACTCCCAACTACGAACAGTCTGTAATTTCATAACAGACTGTAACTTGTTGGTCCCCCCGAATTGTCACTGATAAAAAACATAATATACTTGCAAAAATATGTTTATAGTTAGTTACTACTTCATTTTTTCTTTGATATGAACTAACGTATTTAAAGCATCAATGGGGGTCAGTTCATTCAAATTAATCTTGTCCACCTCATGAGCAATCTCAGCCAACTTATAATTATACATATCAAATTGACCATCCACTTGTTTCTTCTGTTCTTTATTTTGTTTTTGACCTGTCAAGATATTTTTTCTTTCTAAAGAACGCAAAATTTCATCTGCTTTTTGTGTTACTGTTTTAGGCACACCAGCCAAACGTGCTACATGAATTCCATAACTTTCATCCGTTCCACCTCTTACGATTTTTCGTAAGAATATAATATCCTCACCCTTTTCTTTTACCGCAATGGAATAATTTTTAATTCCTTCTAATTTATCTTCTAATTCTGTTAATTCGTGATAATGGGTCGCAAATAAGGTTTTAGCTCCACACTTTTCTTTATCAGCAATAAATTCCGCCACAGCCCATGCAATTGATAAACCATCATAGGTAGAAGTTCCTCTTCCAATTTCGTCTAAAATAACTAAGCTATTGCTAGTTGCCTCTTTTAATATCGTCGCTACTTCCATCATTTCTACCATAAAGGTACTTTGTCCCATACTTAGATCGTCAGATGCTCCCACTCTTGTAAAAATCTTATCAACCACTCCAATTTTAGCAGTTTCTGCTGGTACAAAACTTCCTACTTGTGCCATTAGAGTAATTAAGGCTACTTGTCGCATATAAGTAGATTTACCAGCCATATTAGGTCCTGTAATGATAGATAATCTATTTTCTTGTTTATCCAAATACGTATCATTTTCTACAAAGCTTCCTGGTCCTAGTATCTTTTCTATCACAGGATGTCTTCCATTTTGAATCGAGATAGTTCCCGAACTATTTACCTCTGGCATACAATAGTTCATATCTTCTGCCACTTCTGCAAAAGAAGTCAAAACATCTAAATTAGACACTACTTCACTACTTTTTTGTAGTCTTTTTACATTTTTGGCAATCTCGTCTCTAATTTGAACAAAAGCTTCATATTCTAAATTTACTACTTTTTCTTCTGCTCCTAATATTTGATTTTCCAAATTTTTCAACTCTTCTGTGATGTATCTTTCCGCATTGGTTAAGGTTTGTTTTCTAACATATCGCTCTGGTACTTGGCTTAAATAGGATTTGGTAACTTCAATGAAATAACCAAATACTTTATTAAAACCTATCTTTAAGTTTTTGATACCTGTTTTTTCTCTTTCGTCTAATTCTAATTGAACTAACCAATTCTTTCCTTCTGTTTGTGCGGTTTTTAACGTATCAATTTCTTCATCATAACCTAGTTTGATAATACCGCCTTCTTTAATTGTCATTGGTGGTTCTTCAATAATAGCTCCTTCAATTAGTTGATACATATCTTGTAATTCATCTAAATTTTCTGCTAAATCTTTTAGTAAGTCTGTTTTACAGTTAGCTAAACTTCTTTTTAGCTCTGGTAATTTTAATAAAGAATTTTTTAAAGTTATCATATCTCTAGCATTCGCATTTCCATAAGCCATTTTACCTGCTAGACGTTCTATATCATATACTTTTTTTAGATTTTCTGTGATATCCCCTCTTAACATGACATCCTCTTTCAATTCTTTTACGGCATCTAGTCTTCGATTAATTTCTAAAACATCTATCAATGGATCACTCAACCATCTTCTTAAACATCTTCCTCCCATAGAAGTAGATGTTTTATCTAATACCCATAGTAAGGTTCCTTTTTTGGATTTGTCTCTTAATTTTTCTGTTATTTCTAAATTTCTTCTAGCGTTGATGTCTAATGCCATATATCTAGACAAGGAATATACAATTATTTTGTTAATATGGTCTAGTGTTGTTTTTTGTGTTTGTTCCATATATTCGACTAGGGCATGAATGGCACTAATAGACAAGGTTTTATCTGCAAAATTTTCTATTTTTTTATCTCTATTATCAACAATGTTAAATCTTAGTTCTAAGTTTTCTACTTCACTGGTAAAGAAATTGTCATTAAATTTTGTAATATATATATTGTCAAATCTCTCTTTTATTTTGTCAATTTCTTCTGTACTGTCTGCCATCATGGAATTAACTACTAATTCAGATGGCGTATATCTTGCGATTTCATCTAATAACATAGGAAAGTTGTTGTTGTCTTTAATTTCTGCCGAATAAAATTCTCCTGTGGATATGTCACATACACTGATTCCAAAATAGATACCAGCTTTAAAAACAGACATGATATAATTGTTTTTTCTTTCCTCTAACATATTACTTTCTACGACTGTTCCTGGCGTTACAACACGGACAACTCCTCTTTTGACAATTCCTTTTGTCTCTTTTGGATCTTCTAATTGCTCGCAAATAGCCACCTTATATCCTTTGTTTACTAATTTGGCTATATACATTTCTGCTGCATGATGTGGTACTCCCGCCATTGGTGCTCTTTCTTCTTGCCCGCATTCTTTCCCTGTTAATGTTATTTCTAGCTCTCTTGCCACTAATATAGCATCATCAAAGAACATTTCATAAAAGTCTCCTAGTCGATAAAATAGGATACAGTCTTTGTATTCTTCTTTGGTTTCAAGATATTTTTGCATCATTGGTGAGTATTCTGCCATATATTTTACCTACCTTTTTCTCTTATTTTTTCTATTTGATTTGTTACTCTTTGAATTTCTTCTTGATAATGTTTTCTTGTTTGTGCATTTTCTGTTTCTTTTAACGATTGGATAAATTGATTTCTTCTACATTCTAATTTCTCATATTCTGACTTAATTTGTTGTGGTACATATTCTGATGCTACTTCTTCCAAAATTCTATAATCTAATTGTTGATTATTTTTTGTGGCATCTATATACAATTGATAAATACGATATAAATAAAAATTGTCTTGTTCTATTTTAGCAAATTTTCTTTGTATTGTCCTCTTAGAAACGTTATATTTTTTCTCCATATTATTTTGTGAAATTCCTGTAAGAATAGCTTCTCTCATTAATTGTTCAAAATCAATTCCTTGTGTATCTCTTGGTTTATAAGGATGTAAAGAAATAAATTCATCATATAATTCTAAATTTTTTTCTCTTAATTTTCTTACTTTTCTATATAATGTATTTAAACCTACTTGTTTTTCTTGACATATTTGTTTTAAATTGCATTTTTTTCCTTTTTGTACTACACTTCTTATAAAAGCTTCCCACTGTACATCATTCAACTATACTTCACCTCTTAAATACCACATATGCTCCGAAACAATTCTTAACTCTTGTATCGTACCAATCAAATCCTTATTTCCCTCAAAAATAACTACCTTATTACTATCTGTTCTTCCTGTTAGTAAATCTTTATTGTTTTTACTCTCCCCTTCGACTAAAACTTTTTGTATGGTTCCTACATATTTTTGATTATTTTCCGCTATTTGACTTTCCACCAAAGCTTTTAATCGTTCAAATCTTTTATGTTTTTCTTCTTCTGGCACTTGATTCTCCATTTTATCACCTGGTGTTCCCACTCTTCTTGAATAAATAAACATATAAACTTGTTCAAACTTCACTTTTCTTACCACATCTAAAGTATCTTCAAATTCTTCCTCTGTTTCTCCTGGAAATCCAACAATAATATCAGTTGATAAGGTTAATTTTGGTATCTTTTCTTTCATTTTTTCTACTAAAGTCAAATATTGTTCTTTGGTATATTTTCGATTCATTTCTTTTAACACTTTGCTATTTCCTGATTGTAATGGCAAGTGTACCAATTTACACACTTTATCACAACTACCAATCGCTTCCATTACATCTTCTGTAAAATCTTTTGGATGAGGTGAAATAAAACGTATTCTTTGAATCCCCTCTATCTTATTAATGGCTTTTAATAGAGTGGCAAAAGAATTAATTTCTTCATATGGTTCAAATTCAATCCCTTTTTCTTGTTCTACTTTCAAATAAGAATTCACATTTTGACCTAATAAGGTAATTTCTTGATAACCGTGCTTAGCTAATTCTTTTACTTCCTTCATAATATCTCTAGGTTGTCTACTTCTTTCTCTTCCTCGAACATAAGGCACAATACAATAACTGCAAAAATTATTACATCCATTCATAATAGTAACAGAAGCCTTTATATGACTATCTCTTTTAATGGGTAATCCTTCATAGATTTTTCCCTCTATATCAATAATATCTTCTAACTTTCTTTTTTCTTCTAATGTTTTATATAAATTTTCTGGAAATTTGTGTAAGGTGTGAGTTCCAAATAAAATATCAACAAATGGATAACTTTCTTTGATTTTGTCTGTAATATGTTTTTCTTGCATCATACAGCCACCAATTGCAATGATAATACCTTTTTCTTCTTTTAATCTTTTTAATTCTCCTAATTTTCCAAACAGCTTATCTTCCGCATTTTCTCTAACACAACAAGTATTAAATAATGCTAAATCTGCCTCTTTTTGATTATCTGTTTTTTCATATCCCATTTTTTCTAACATACCACATAACTTTTCAGAGTCATTTTCATTTAATTGGCAGCCCATTGTTAAAATGGTATATTTTAATATTCTATTTTGGTTGATTTTTTTTACTTTTTCTATGTATTGTTCTTGCCATTTTATCTCATTTGATGTATCCACTTTATCCCTCCATTATACTTGATTATTTTATTACATTTTTCTACATTTTGCAAGGAATTTGTTGTAGTTTTTCGATTTCGTGGTATAATATAGTTAGAATTCACAGCTAGATTTATTTTTATCTACAAAATTTATTATATTTTTATAAAATAACAATTCGGGGGGACCAACAAATTATAGAATGTTATCAAATTTTATTAAATTTTTTAATAAAATTTGATTTACAGTCTATTATGTAGTTGGGAGTTATTTTATAAAAATACTAATAAATTTTTGTTAGTATTTATTTTAACTGTAAATTGTAATAAAATATAGATTATAAACCATTCACATTCATAGAAAGGAAAAGCGATGGGGAAATTTGATTCTTTATTAAAAAGCCATAAAAGTAAAAGAACCTATCAGTATGACTATACCCAATTATACAAAAAGGGACGTTTTGCCACTACCGTTGATTATAACTATTTCGAAAATTTATATATCTTAGAACTGTTAGAAAATAATAAAAAGAAAAAATATAATGAAGATTTAATTTCTTTATGGGGAAAATTAGATATGAAGAGTTATATTGATTATGACTTAGGAAACACAATTAACTTATATTTTTTAGATGGATTTGAACGTACTCCTGTTAAAGAATTAGCAGATTATAATTTTATGCATGAAGATAGCCGAAAAATGAATCTTTTAGATATTAAATATAGTAAACATTTTACCATAGAAAACATAGAATTAGAAAATTTGTATTTAGCTACTTATGAAATTTTGGATAGGAATCATAACTTTAGACCTTATGTTTTGCTTTTTATAAAAGACGAACAAAATAATTTTACAGAAATTGGCTATGGCTATGATTCTAATAATAATAGAAATGTTGAATTGTTTATGCAATCTTTCAATTATCCGCTATTCCTGACACCTAAAGGTTCTATTCTTTTACCTCTAACCAATAAAAAAATTAAATTAGCTATTTATGATTATATTACAGATGAGGATATTCAAAAAATACAAAAAGGACAAAAATAAAATATTTTGAAATAAATAAATCGGGCTGAGAAAATTCAGCCCATTTTTAATTTTATTACGCAAGACCGTATTTTTTCTTAAATTTATCTGCTCTACCACCAACTGTTTCTTGTCTTAAATTACCTGTCCAGTATGGATGACATTTTGAGCATACGTCTACTTTTAAATCTTTTTTGGTTGATCCAACTTCTAAAACATTACCACATGCACATGTGATTGTTGTTTGATTATAATTTGGATGGATTCCTTCTTTCATTTCCAGTTCACCTCTTTCTCGTGTTAAAATAATTTGACTGTTTTTTATATTAACATATTTTTTTTCATTTTTCAAGTATTATTTTTGATTTTCTTCATTTTGTTGTTCTTCATTCATATATTGAGCCGAATATAGCATTTCTTTATTGATTGAGAGTTTATGAATTAATTTGCCCATCACATTAAAAATACAAGCTACAATCAAAATAATCATTCCTATTCTTTTCCAATATCTTTTTAACATGATTTTTCTCCTTTTTAAAATAAAATAATACTACACCATTAATTATACTTTTATTTTTTAAAAATGTCAATAATTTCATACAATTTTGGTTACACTATCTTTGGTGATTTAAAATGAACAAAAAAAGTTGGATAATAATAGCAGTCATTGTAGCTGCTGCCTTAATAGGAATAGGAATTTTCATTTACTTTAGAAATACGGATTCTTCTAATAAAGAAGATAATTATGAGGCAAATCGAACCTCTGCTACCAATACTACAAATGAAACAGGAGAAAATACTTCTAACCCAGAAGCAGAAAATTCTGAGACGAATTCTACAAATGAAGTAAGACAAGGGATAGCAGAAGCCGAAAACACGCCTCCTCCTGTTACAGAAGAACAAATTGCTACTTTTACAACCAAAATCTATTCAAGTGACTCTGCTCGTCAAAACAATATTTCTATTACTTGTAATACTTTAAATGGAACCATTGTAAAAAATGGCGAAACTTTTTCTTTTTGTGGTACCGTAGGTCAAGCTTCTACTAGCAAAGGCTATCAAAAAGCGGATATTTTTGATAAAAATGGGAATAAGAAAAAAGGATTAGGTGGACGGAAATTGTCAAATCAGTTCAACTCTCTATAATGCTATTCTAGCGGTTCCTAGTTTAGTCGTTACCGAAAGACATGCTCATAGCAATAAAGTTCCTTATATTCAAAAAGGAAAAGATGCTGCTGTTGCTTATGGTAGTTATGATTTAAAATTTAGAAATGATGCTGGTTATGATATTAAAATATTGGCTTCTACCGATGGAGCTAATGTTACAACAACTTTAGTTTCTATTAAATAGTTTTAAAAAATACTCCCTTACCAAGAGAGTATTTTTTGTATTTTCCTATTAACCAATTAACTTCTCAACAAATCAATCCAAGAATAAATTACTTTTTTAGACATTGTAAACAAATTAATTTTCTCCACATCATTTTTAGCCACAATATCAACAGTAGACAATATTTGACCATTTAAAGAAAAAGAAATTTCCCCCAATTTTTGACCAGCTGAAATAGGGGCTGTTACTGTATCATCTAAAGTCAAATTTTGTTCCATGTTTTTGTCTTTTCCTTTTTCAATTAGAGTTCCTGCATTATCAGACAAAATAGCATCTACCTTACTACGGACTCCTTTATTCACTGAAATTGATTTCACCACTTCTTCTTTTTTTCCAAATTGTTTAAAACAAAAGGTATTAAAGCCATAGTCCAGTAATTTTTGTGCTTCTGCAAAACGAACTTTAGTAGATGGTGCTTTCATAATAACAGCAATCAAAGATAAATCATCACGTGTTGCACTTGCTGATAAATTATATAAAGCCAATCCCGTAGAACCTGTCTTTAACCCAGTTGCTCCCTTATACGTTCGAATCAATTTATTGGTATTGGTAAGTTCTGATTTTCCATCACGCAAACTATCTGTCCAAATAGTGGTATATTTCGTTATTTGCGGATGATGATTCAACAATTCTTTAGACATTAAGGCAATATCGTAACTAGAAGTAACATGACCATCTTCATCTAGTCCATGACAATTTTTAAAAGTAGTATCCTTCATTCCTAATTCTTTTGCTTTGTCATTCATCATTTGAACAAATGCTTCTTCCGAACCACCAATGTATTCTGCCATAGCTACCACGCAATCATTAGCAGAAGCTACACAAATAGCTTTTAACATTTCGTCAACTGTTAAAGTTTCTCTCGGATCTAACCAAATTTGTGACCCCCCCATAGAAGCTGCATTTTCACTACACGGAATCGCATCACTTAAGGCAAGACTCCCATTATCAATCGCTTCCATAATTAATAAAATACTCATTACTTTGGTAACAGAAGCAGGACGCAATGGTTCATGTGCATTATGTTCATATAAAACTTGCCCTGTTGTTTGTTCGATCAAAATAGCAGATGCTGATTCTAGGTTTAAGGAATTATGATTTGCTTCTTCCTCTGCATTAGTAGCAACCATATTGTTTGTATTCTCCACTTCTGCTTCTCTATCCATACCATCTGTATTACTTTGCCTATTAACAGAATTCGAACTACTTGACCATACATAAGCCGTTTCTTCTGCTAAACAAGGTATGGTAAAGCCAAAAATAAATATAAAAATAAGAAAAAAAGAAATTAGTAATTGTAATCTACGCATAATATAAATCCCTCCATTTGTTACTATCATAGTATTCACTTTAAAAAGTGAATATGCGTATGTAGTACGTCTTAAAATGAAAGGATTTTTTTATTTGTTTATTGAAAAGAAATATATTTATAAACTGCCTCTGCAAAACCGCTATCATCTACACTCTTGGCTGTCGTATAAGTAGCTACTTTTTTTACATCATCATAGGCATTTGCCACTGCAACACCAATACCAGAATTTTGTATCATATCAATGTCATTTAGATTATCACCAATAGCCATAACCTCAGAAGAAGAAATTTCTAAATATTTTGAAAGAATCTCTAAAGCCTCTTTTTTATTAGTTTTATTGGGTGTAATATCTAAATATTCATATTCTTTATTAATAATTCTATCTTTGTATTCTTTTGCTTTTTCTATTCTATAAATCGTTAAATTCATTTTAGCATCTAATTCTTTTTTTAATTTTTCTACACTAGAAGGACTTGAGATGATTAATTTAAAAACTGTCGGATTTTCTTTTTTTATATATTTTTCTATACTAGGAACTATTTTAAAATTTAAATCATTGTGAAATAGACTATCTTTTAAAATAAAATTTCTTAAATCCATATACATTAATTTAGGCGTTATAACCTCATTTTCTGTATATAGATGGATATGTAGCTTTTCTTTCTTAGCAATGGCAATACAAGTATTTACTTCTTCTGTTGTTAACGTTTTTCTAAAAATTTCTTTTCCAGTTTTTAAATCAACAATTTGATTTCCATTGCCAAAAATTCCATAACTTGCGTGTAAGTCTTCACAAAATCTTTTAACCATAGCATACGGTTTTCCTGTACATATGGTAAAATTAATGTTAGATTGCATCATATCATTTATGGCTTTTCTATTTTGTGTTGATAAAATGTTATTCTCTCCTATGATGGTTCCATCTATATCACTTGCTACTAAACGTATCATTCTTCTCCTCACATTTCCCATGATTAAGTTTTTATTTTCCAGTTTTATAAATTTGCTTCATTATATCATTTATATTCTTTTTTGTGAACCATTTATTTCTTATTTCTAAAAACATAAAAAAATGTTACAATTCACGCTAGATTTACTTTTCTATACAAAATTTATTATATTTTTATAAAATAACATTGTTAGTTTTTATTTTAACTGTAAATTATAACAAAAGAACATCTTATTGATGCTCTTTTTAAAATTATTCATCTTCCATTGTTTCATCATATTCAAATTCATACGTAATTTCTTCCTTTGGTACTTTTTTACTTTTTTTAACCTTTTCTACCTCTTTTTCAATTTTATCTTCAATAGCTTTCTTATCCTCTTCTTCTTTTTTCATACTCTTATTATGTTTATTTTGCATTTCTTTTAAGATTTTTTGTGTTTCTTCCTTTCTATTTTGCATACAACGATTCATAATGGTATTTGTCTTTTCAATTAAATCTGGCACATAATCTAGTAACTTATCCAAAGATGATGAATGATTCACTGGCATTAATTTTACATTATTGGATTGAATTACTAAAAAGGCAATTGGATTAATGGTTACGCCTGCTCCACTTCCACCACCAAATGGTAATCGATATTGAATGGCTTCTTCTTTATCCCTTTTGGTATATTCATCAATTGTCTCTCCTTTAAACTCGCTACCTCCTGCCGCAAACCCAAATGATACTTTTGATATAGGAATAATAACAATATTATTAGAAGTTTCAATTGGTTCTCCAATGATAGTATTAACATCTATCATATCTTGAATACTATTCATAGCTGTAATCATAAGCCCCTCTATTGGATGTTCGCTCATATTCCTTCACTCCTTTTTTCTCTTTTTTCATAAAAATATAAATGATATTTATAATATGTCTCATTTTGACTTCAAATATACCCGAAATAGACAGATTTACCAAATTTTGATTTTGATAAATTGGATGAATGATAAAAATTTGATTTTCAAATTTTTTAACGGTTTTACGCAATACAATAGCAATTGCTGTACTAATCGCTGGAACAATAATTGAAGTCAAACTGGCATTTTCAGTCCCCATATCAATATGCAAATTAATATTCCTAATTTGCATCTTTAACCTTTTAATAGCTTCCCATATTTCTTTATCAAGAGATGGTCTTTTTTCTAAAATAGTAAAATCAATATTTTTAATTTTTTCTTTTACTTTCATTTTTTCCAATTTGGTTTTGTTTAGATTAATTTTTAAGATAGGAATAAGTCCTAAAGAATACAATTTTATATTTATTTCATAATCTTTATTAATGTGTCTTTGCGTTTGTGAACTAAATCTAAAATTAGTAATTTCTATTCTTATTTTTGAAAAGAATAAAATGATACCTAACAAGATAATAGCTAATAATAAAAAAAGAAAAACCAATCGTTCCGCCTCCTTTTGAAGCTTTCTATTAGTTTTTCCATTTTTTTCTTTTTTAAACATACCTTAACTTATTTTCTTGGATTTTTCTACGGTAATATCGCCAAATAACTCTTCTTGCCATGTTTCTACCTTGCTTCTTCTAGATAGTTCCAATAGTCCAGAAAAAGCTGTGACAACTTCTTGTCTATTGTGTTGTTTAATAGAGAATAATTTATTAAAAATAAATCGTTTTTGTTTTACCAAAACTTTGAACATTTCTTTTACTTTGCTAGCTACTGTATAATTATCGGTAATGGCTATTTTCTCTATATTTTTTGCATTTTGATTTAATTTTACACTATTTCTTTCTATTAGTTTTTTATAAATCTCAGGCATTAAATTCTTGTCATACTCTTTTTCTAATTTTTGTTTTGGTAAAGTGATTTCTTCTTGTGCTTTAAAATATCTTCTTGAAAAATCTGCGTAATTCTTTTTTAAGACCTTGCTAATTTCTTTGAATTTCTTGTATTCAATAATTCTACGAATTAGCTCTTCCTCTGTTATTTCTTCTTCTTCCTCTTCTTGTTTTGGTAATAGATTTTTAGATTTTAGATATAACAAAGTAGAAGCCATCACTAAAAATTCACTTGCAATTTCTAAATTTAACTTTTCTTGTTCTTTTAAATACTCAACATATTGATCTGTAATTTCACTTAAACGAATGTCATAAATATTCATTTTGTTTTTATCTATTAAATGACATAGTAAATCTAATGGTCCTTCAAAATTGTCTATTTTGATTGCATATTTTTTAGTTTCTAATGTTAATATTGCCATTTTTCTTGCTCCTTTGTAGTTATTTTATATCATTTTTCCTCCATTGCACTATTAATATTTTCTGATTGATAACCTTTTTTTAATAAATATTGTTTTATTTCTGATTGTTCCATTGTTGTTGTTTTTTTATATAAAATATTTCTTGCTGATTTTATTTCATATTCTTGTAATTCTTCTTTGTTTTCATAGATATAATCTTCTATATCTGTCTTATTTAATCCTTTCGCCATTAATTTATATTGTATTTCTTTTATGGATAAATTTTTTAATAGCATAAAGTTATTTACGGTTTTATTTATATATTCATTATCATCAATATATTTTGCTTCTTTTAAATATTCAATGATATCTTCCAACATATTTTCATCTATTGTGCTTGAGAATTTCTTTCGTATTTCTTGTTCCGTTCTTTTTTTATATAGTATATATTTTAAGACTTTGGTCTTTTCTTTATCAAATTCTTCGGCTGTATACATGGTTGTTTCCTTTCTTTTTTCTCATTCTACTACAAATACTTAAAAATAGCAAGATACTTATTTTTTTAGTTTCAGTTTTTTTCGTAAGATTAGCTCCCACATCTGGGCGTAAAATATGGTTATTTTTCATAAATTCTTCGGTTTCCTTCATAATTCAAGGAATTCTAATATCATTTTACGGGTCCTTTCCAAGACAAGCTTGAACTCTTACCGTAAAATGATTAAGAATTCCTAATCTTATTCCAGTCACATTCATCATTTATTCAAAATAACCATATTTTACGCCCAGATGTGGGAGCTAATCTTACAAAAAAACCGAAACTTGAAGCTTATTTAAACTCATAGAACTCTTTTTATTTTTAAATATTCTCTTCTTCACGATTATATAAAACCAATTCTAAAACTTCCTTTGCGTTTTTAATCGCTTCATCTGTGGTAGTGGCACAAGAAATTGCCTCCTCTAAATCTGGAAATCTGATATTAATACCATCCTCTTCATAATTAAAAAAAGACTAAATAAACAATATGCATTGATAGCATATTACTTATTTAGTCCCCATCACTAAACAATTTCTTATTCTTCTATATCATCATCTTCTTCACTACTTGGTAATTCTTCACCAAGACTTTTTTCAAAGGCTTTGGCAAAGTCTTCTCGTACTTTTTCTTCTACTTCTTCCAAAATATCTGGATTCTCTTTTAAATATTTCTTAACATTTTCTCTACCTTGTCCGATTCTTTCTCCGTTATAGCTAAACCAAGAACCAGCTTTTTCGATAATATCTAAATTAACAGCCATATCTAAAATATTACCAGCTTTTGAAATTCCTTCTCCATAAACGACATCAAATTCAGCTTCTCTAAATGGCGGTGCTACTTTATTTTTTACCACTTTAACACGTACACGACTACCTTTAAATTCGCCATCTTGTTTGATGTTTTCTATTTTTCTAATATCCATTCTAACAGAAGCATAAAATTTCAAAGCTCTTCCTCCTGTTGTGGTTTCTGGATTTCCAAACATAACTCCTATTTTTTCTCTTAATTGATTGATAAAAATTAAAACTGTTTTTGTCTTGTTTAATGCCCCTGCTAACTTTCTTAATGCTTGTGACATTAGTCTTGCTTGTAGTCCCATATGAGAATCTCCCATATCACCATCTATTTCAGCTTTTGGAACTAAGGCAGCAACAGAGTCCACAACAATAACGTCTAAAGCTCCACTTCTTACTAAACTTTCTGTAATTTCTAAGGCTTGTTCTCCTGTATCTGGTTGAGATACAATTAAATTATCAATATCAACACCTAATTTTTTAGCATAAACAGGATCTAAAGCATGTTCTGCATCAATGAATGCTGCTTCTCCCCCCATTTTTTGTGCTTCTGCTACAACGTGTAACGCTAATGTCGTTTTACCAGAAGATTCTGGACCATAAACTTCTATAATTCTACCTCTTGGAACCCCTCCTATTCCTAATGCAATATCAAGACTTAAGGCTCCTGTTGGTATGGCTTCTATTTCCATTGCTTTAAACTCTCCGAAGCTTCATAACAGATCCTTTACCAAATTGTTTTTCTATTTGACTCATTGCCATTTCTAACGCTTTCTTTTTTTCTGTATTTTCTCCCATTATTTTTCCTCCTTAATTTTGAACTTTTGTTTGATATTTCTTATTATATACCAAAAATATGTTTTGTCAATACTTTTTTTATATTTTTTTATTTTATTTGTACCAGCCTTCTATTCCATAATATAAATAGAACCAATTAGGATTAATTTCTCCTACTAATCCTGAATTATAGGCAACTAAATATTTATTATTATATAAGCTAATGTAAGGAACGTCTGTCTTGTAAATTTCAGCAAGCCTTGTATATTTTTCTTTTAAAATATTATCATCAGTTGTATTTTTAACTTCGTTCATTATATTACTTACTTCTTCATTATTATAATTAGCTATATTTCCTTCTCCTAAATAAGTCGTAAGATTTGGACTTGGAGAAAGCGTCATACTAGCTAATACCATATCATAGTTTTTGCTATTCATACTATTATTATATTGGGCATCCGATGCTTGCACAATATTGATTCCAATTCCTTGACTTTCTAATTGTTGCTTGATATTCTCAGCAACCGCTATTTTAGAAGAATCATTGGCTTTTACTAATAAATTTAAGGCTAGCCTTTGTGTTTTATAGTTTTCTGTTTTTTGCCAACTGCCAGAACGATAAGTCCATCCATTATCTGTTAAAATTTGTTTTCCTTGTTCTATATTATAGCCACTACTTGCTTCTTGTCCTTGTCCTAACCAATTTCCATAATCTAAAGGGAAACTACTGGTAAAACATTTACTATTAAATACACTAGAAACGATATTTTCTTTGTCAAGGCAATAGGCAATCGCTTTTCTTACTTCTTGTCTCGCTAAAAAATTATTTTGCGTATTAAGTGCTAAAAAAGTATGTTCTCTTCCTTTTAATTCTTTTGTACTATACCCTATACTTCCTATGTATTCTTGTAAATTGTCATTTGTTGTTGAAATCAAGTCAATATTTCCTATTTTAAAACTATTATATAATTCTCCAATGGCTGAATATAAATTGACTGTGATTTTTTCAATCGTTAAATTATCTTGTTTGTTCCACCACCCCTCATTTTTTTCTAAAATATAATAAGATGGCTCTACTTCTGAAATTTTGTATTTTCCTGTACTTGTCGGCTTACTGTTCTTTTCTGTATTTACAAAGTCTTCATTTTCATAATAATCTTTTGATAAAATCGGAAATGTTAATTGATACTCATAAAATGGGATTTCTCTATCTAAATTAATTTTTATCGTATAATCATCTACAATATCCACTCCAATTACATATTGTACATTGTAAGAATAAATAGAAGATATCTCTTTTAGACGGTCTATCGTAAATCTAACATCTTCCGCTGTAAATCTTTGCCCTTCTGTCCATTTGGCATTTTCTCTTAATTTGATTAAATAGGAATTATCGCTTTGTTTCGCCCATTCCGTTGCTAAGCAAGGTTTTGCTTGATAATCTGCTGTTAAGGTAACTAATGGTTCATAAATCAATTTTGAAATGTCTTGTACATTTTTATTATTACTAAGAATGGGATTAATCGTGTCTAATCCGAGCTATTCCTAATGTTAATTCTGTAATTTTTTCTTGTGAACTACTTGTATGTTCTAACTCCTGTTGTCTTTCTTCTTCGTCTTTCCTAATTTTAAAAATAGCAAATAGTAAGATAATTACAATAAAAATAATAAAAATATATTTGATCCAATTTGATTTCATATTCCACCTCTATTCTTTTGCTATCATACCTTAAATAGAAGGATTTTTCAAGTGATTTTTACAATTTTTACAATTTATAATTGGCAACAGTTACAATTCACAGCTAGATTTACTTTTTTATACAAAATTTATTATATTTTGTTATTATTTTTTTACTGTGAAGTGTAACTGTCAACATGCAAAAAGGAGCAAAAGGATAATTTCCTACTTGCTCCCGTTATTTATCATTCATTTTAAGCTCTTGACTCTACAATTAATTTAATACCAGTTCTGTCTTCTCCTTCCACTTCTACTTCTGCAAATGCTGGTATACAAACTAAGTCTACGCCTGCTGGTGCAACAAATCCTCGTGCGATTGCCACTGCTTTTACTGCCTGATTTAATGCTCCTGCTCCAATTGCTTGCATTTCTGCTTTATTGGATTCTTTTACTAACCCAGCAATAGCTCCTGCTACTGAATTAGGGTTTGATTTGGATGAAATTTTTAAAACTTCCATTTTTCTTTTGCCTCCTATAATTTTTATTTTTGTTGCAACTTTTACGATAGTTATTTTACAATATATGGAAATTTTTGTAAAGTGTTTTTTATAATTTTTCTTAAATTTTCATCGCAATATTTTTTTCCTTTCGACATCAAACGACGAATAACTTATAAGTATAATCTTTTTATACTTTTTACTTTATTATTAGTATCATCTACCTCAAAAATAACACCGTTTAACATACATTCACCGATTGGCAATTTTATATCTTTCTGGCAAAGTGGTTTCAAATCTTTTTAAAGAAGCGGTTATATCCATTCCAATAACAGAATGTTTTGGACCTGTCATTCCAATGTCTGTTATATATCCTGTGCCTTTTGGCAAAACTTTTTCATCTGCTGTTTGTACATGGGTATGGGTTCCAAAAATACCAGTTACTTTTCCATCTAAAAAATGTCCCATTGCTATTTTTTCGGCTGTTGCTTCTGCATGAAAATCTACAAAAATCATATCTACTTCATTTTGTATTTTTGCTACTATTTCTTTGACAATAAGGAAAGGATTTTCAGAAAGTATATTAATGTCTACTCTACCAATTAAATTGATAACCGCTATTTTTTTGTTCTGGCAGGTATAAATGTTATGGCCTTTTCCAACCACTCCTTTTGGATAATTGGCTGGTCTAATTAATTGGGGATGGTCAATAAATTTGAAAATGTCTTTTTTTCCCCATGTATGGTTTCCCATTGTGATAACATCTACTTTTAATGCCAAAATTTCATTAAAGTTCTGTTCTGTAATTCCCATTCCTTCTGCTGCATTTTCTCCATTTACAATGACAAAGTCAATGGCTTCTGTCTGTTTGATAGGATCTAATTGTTTCTTTAATTCTTTTATACCACTTGAACCAATTAAGTCTCCAACTGCTAAGATTTTCATATTCCCCATTCCCTCTTTCTTTTTTCCTATCATACTACAATTAAAAAAATAAAGCAAGAATAAATCTTGCTTTTGGTTACTTTATTTGATAACTTCCATCTTCTTTTTTCTCTAATTGAACTTCAGATGATAGACAGACTAGCGGACGGAAGCCATAACTATTATAGTAATAATTGTAATAATCTACGCTACCATTGCTATACACACTTAACACATGGTTCGTATTGTTCATGGATGGAGAAGCAAGCCACATACCGTTAGCCTTACTCATATCACTTATTACATATAAACTATCATTCGCATCTAAAATTTCATAATAATGATTTGTCCAATTTTCTCCTCCATCTGTACTTAATTCATATCCTATTGCATCTTTTGCTCTTGCTTTATAATCTACCTTATATTTTTCGCTATAAGATTTCATTAACATTTCTACTGGCGTTCCTCCTATGGCATATTCTGCTTTTTCTCCCGCAAATACACTCCATACACTTGTATCCAACATATAAGCTACTGCTTTCATATTATTATTACTACTTGTTGTATTATTCGTAGTTAATAAATCAAAATAACTTTTATTTAAATTTTGTATCTTTGTATCCATTATGTGAGAAGAACCATTTGAATAATCTTTTATTACATTATTCATTGATAACTTATAATTATTGTTTTTATAGATTACTTGTGTTGGTGAGGCTGGACAATCATTATAATGAATATAATCATCTGTTATTAGATATATATTATTATTATCTGCATAAAATATTTTCCAAGCATTTACGCCAGCACTATTTGTACAATTATATCCTGTTACTATCGCTCCATAATATTGACTTTTATCTTGACTATTCGCAATATCACTTGCTGTTATTATAATTTTTTTATCCTCTGATTTATATGTTATATTTCCTCTTTCATCTATCTCAAAAATATATTGGCTATCCACTAATACAGTTATTGGAAACTTATCATTACCATCTATAATAGAAATACTTTCTTCTTTTTCTAGGTTATTTTTTAACTCTTCAAAATCTAAATTTCCCTCTTTATTGTAACTTCCTAATACTGCTACTTGTACTTTTTCTTTAGCAGTTGCTTCATCTGTTTGTTTTTGGGCTATTTCTGCTTTTGTTAATATTCCATTGTCTCCTGTTAATGTTGCAATACTCACTGCTGCTAAAATTAGTAATACAATTATTGTAATCACTAATGCAATCAAAGTAATACCTTTGTTCGTAAATGTTTTTTCTTTCAAATTTGTTATTTTACTCATACATATCCTCCCTCTATCTTTAGTTCCTTTTATGCTTTTTCTCTTTTAACTTTTGTTATTATTCACTATTTTAAATTATAGTATACATCTTTTACATACTAATTTTCCTAACAAAGATATTCTTTTTTCAATGTCCTACTATGCTATAAAATAGTTTCAAACTTCATTTTTATTTTATCAATGTTGAAATGTTTTGTCAACAACTTAACATTATTAAATTTCGGTTTTTGTAGTATTAAGTAAACATAAAATAAACCAAAAAAATTGCGATTATTATCGCAACTTTTTTGGTTATTTGGCATAGTCAACTACTCTCGTTTCTCTAATGATATTTACTTTAATTTGTCCTGGATAATCCATTTCACTTTCAATTTTCTTAGCTACATCCCTTGCTAGAATTGTCATCTTATCATCTGAAATTCTATCTGGTTTAACAATAATTCTAATTTCTCTTCCTGCTTGAATAGCAAATGATTTTTCAACACCATGAAAGGAATCTGCTATTTCTTCCAAATTTTGTAGTCTTTTAATATAAGCCTCTACCGTTTCTCTTCTAGCTCCTGGTCTTGATGCTGATATCGCATCTGCTGCTTGAATTAATACAGCTTCTAAAGTTTGTGGCTCTACATCTCCATGATGAGCTTCTACCGCATTAATAACAAGTGTATTTTCTTTGAATTTTTTAAGAATTTCTACTCCAATTTCAACATGAGTTCCTTCCATGTCATGATCTAATGCTTTTCCAATATCATGCAAAAGTCCAGCTCTTCTTGCTAATTTTGGATCTAGTCCTAATTCTTCTGCCATAATTCTTGCTAAATTAGATACTTCAATAGAATGGTTTAGTACGTTTTGACCATAACTCGTCCTATATTTTAATTTTCCAATTAGTTTTACAATATCTGGATGAAGTCCAATCACTCCTGTTTCTAATACGGCTCTTTCTCCTTCTTCTTTTATCGTTGTTTCAACTTCTTCTTTCGCTTTTTCTACCATTTCTTCAATTTTAGCTGGATGAATTCTTCCGTCATCAATTAATTTTTCTAAAGCAATTTTGGCAACTTCTCTTCTTAATGGGTCAAATCCTGATAAAACGACTGCCTCTGGTGTATCATCAATGATTAAGTCGATTCCTGTTAAGGTTTCTAATGCTTTTATATTTCTACCTTCTCTACCAATAATTCTTCCCTTCATATCATCATTAGGAAGTGCTACAATTGATACAGTGGTTTCTTGTGAATGGTCTGCTGCACATTTTTGTACGGCATAACTTAAAATTTCTTTGGCATTTTTAATCGCATTTTCCTTTGCTTTTTGTTCCTTTTCACGGATTAAGGCCGCTTTTTCAGCTGTTAATTCTTTGTCCATTTCTGATAACAACTGTGCCTTCGCTTCTTCTTTGGTTAAAGAAGCAATTTTTTGAAGTTGTACCATTTCTTCGTCATGCAATCTTTCGATTTCTTCTTTTTGCTTTTCCATATTTTGCATTTCTTTTTCTAAGTCTTGTTCTTTTCTTTCAAAATTTCCTTCACGTTTTTCTAGGTTTTCTTCTTTTTGCATTAATCTTGTTTCTTGTTTTTGTACTTCGCCTCTTCTTTCTTTAATCTCTTGATCTAACTCTTTTCTACTATTCATAATTTCTTCTTTAGCCTTGAAAATTTCTTCTTTTTTTAAATTCTCTGCTTCTATTTTCGCTAAATCAATTAGTCTTTTGGCTTCGTTTTCTGCTCCTTGTATTTTAGACTCTGCAACTTTTTTACGATAGGCTATTCCTACTAGCGTACCAATTGCTAATGAGATTAAGACAGCGGCGATTATGATTACAATATTCATAATCATACACCTCTTTCTTATTTAATTTTCAATGTTCGAATAAAATATATATTAGTTTTTTATCATATATTTTTTCCTTCCTATTCTATTTTATCTTTATTATTGTAAACTGTCAAGTGATTTTAGTCAAAAAACGTGTAAAATAAAGAAGATTGCCAAAAATTTTTTCTTTTGACAATCTTCTTTATTTTTATGAAACAACTTCAACATCTATCTTTAAGCTTTCGCCATTAATATTCGTTTCTGTATAAGAATTTCTATTTTCATGATAAATCACATTAACAGCTAGGGTATCATGTTTAATCAATTCTTCATTCTTTTTAATTATCTCTTCTAGCATACTATTTTCAGCCACATAAAGATTAATATGATCCAATACTTCAAATCCTTTTTCTTTTCTCATATTTTGAACTTTGGATAAAACTTCTCTTATATACCCTTCTTCTTTTAATTCTTCTGAAATATGAGTATCTAGTACAACACCAATTTCACCTTCACCACTAAAAGCAAATCCATCTTTTCCTTGCATCGTTACTAATAAATTTTCTGCATTTAAACCAATTTGTGTATCATCAATTTCAATATATTCGATTCCGCCATTTTTTACTATATTTGCTAAATCCATTTGATTTTTATTGGCAATTTCTTGTTTGATTTTTGGAATTAGTTTTCCATATTCTTTTCCTAATACTGGTAAATTTGGTTTAATTTCAAAATTAACATAGTCAGACATTTCAGCTCCTAAGTCAATTTCTTTTACATTTAATTCCTCTTTTACAATATCAGCATAATATTTTGGTAACGTATCGATTGAAATTAGCATTTTGGAAAGTGGTTGTCTGTTTTTAATGTTAGCTACATTTCTTGCTCCGCGTCCAAGTTTTACAATTTTATAAGCTAAATCCATTTCTGTTTCTAAGTTTTTGTCAATTTCTGTTTCAGTTACTTCTGGCCACAAGCATAAATGTACACTTTCTGGTGCGTTTTTATCCAATCCCACTACTAAATTTTGGTAGATTTCATCTGCCATAAATGGTACAAATGGTGCTGCTATTGTTACTAAAGTAGTTAATACACGATATAAGGTACAATAAGCTCCTATTTTTTCATCGTTTAACTCTGTCAACCAAAATCTTTCTCTATTTCTACGTACATACCAGTTAGAAAGCTCATCCGTAAAAGCTTCTATTCGTAAAGCGGCATTGGTAATATCATACTGTTCTAATTTTTCATCTACTTCTTTTACCAATGTATTCAATTTTGAAAGAATCCATTTATCCATAATATTAGTTGGATTAAAGTCTTTATAATTTAAGGGATTGAATTGGTCAATTTCTGCATACAACACATAGAATGAATATACATTCCATAATGTACTTAAAAATCCCCTTTGGGTTTCTTGCACATTGTTCAATCCCAATCTAGTTGGAAGCCAAGGTGCACTTACTGTGTAGAAATGCCAACGAGTAGCATCTGCCCCAACCGTATCTAATAATTCCATTGGGTCTACGCCATTTCCTTTTGATTTGGACATTTTTTGTCCTTTTTCGTCTAGTACATGACCTAGTACAATACAATTTTCAAATGGTGTTCTTCCAAATAATGCGGTTCCAATTGCTGTTAAGGTATAGAACCATCCTCTTGTTTGATCTACTGCCTCTGAAATAAAGCCAGCTGGGAAATTATTGTCAAACATTTCTTTGTTTTCAAAAGGATAATGCCATTGAGCAAAAGGCATAGATCCAGAATCGAACCAACAATCAATTACTTCTTTTGCACGGTACATTTTCTTACCACATTTTGAACATTTTAAATCTACATTGTCAATATATGGTTTGTGTAATTCAATATCTTCTGGTACATCAATTCCTTTTTCCTTCAATTCTTCAATAGAACCAATACACTCTTGATGACGGCAATTTTCGTCTTCGCATGTCCATACTGGTAGTGGAGTTCCCCAATATCTGTCTCTTGAAATTCCCCAATCAATTACATTTTCTAAGAATTTTCCAAATCTTCCTGTTCGAATGGTATCTGGATACCAATTTACTTTGTTGTTGTTGGCTACTAATTCATCTCTTAGCTTACTCATAGCAACAAACCAACTTTCTTTTGGATAATAAAGAAGTGGTGTGTCACATCTCCAACAGTGTGGATAAGAGTGTAGATGTTTTTCTTTGCTAAATAATTTATTTTGTTCTTTTAACCATTTACAAATATCTTCGTTGCAATCTCTTACAAATCTCCCTGTCCATGGTTCTACTTCTTTTTCAAATTTCCCCGCTTTATCGACTAAATTGATAAAAGTGATTCCATTTTGTTTGGCAACAAAACTATCGTCTTCCCCATAAGCAGGTGCAATATGAACAATTCCTGTACCATCTTCCAAGTTAACGTAATCACCATGAATGACCTCAAATGCTTTTCCGATTAACCTCCCCAAATGGCATTAATCTTTCATATTTTGTTCCTAATAATTCTTCTCCTTTAAAGGTTCTGACTATTTCATAAGGTGTTTCTTTTAATACTTTATCTAGTAAGTCTTTTGCCAAAATATAAGTTTCATACTGTGGTTCGTCATCTGTTCCTATATTGGCTTTTACTTCTACATATTCATAAGATTTATTTACACAAAGTGCTAAATTAGATGGTAGCGTCCATGGTGTTGTTGTCCATGCTAAAATATATTTATCTTCTTCTACTACTTTAAATTTAGCCACACAAGTTAAGTCTTTTACATCTTTATAACCTTGTGCTACTTCATGAGAAGATAAGGCTGTTCCACATCTTGGACAATATGGCATAACTTTATGTCCTTCATATAATAGTCCTTTTTCCCACATTTGTTTTAAAGCCCACCATACAGATTCAATGTATTTGTTATGATAGGTAACATAAGGATTTTCCATATCTACCCAAAATCCTACTTTGTTAGTCATTTCTTCCCACATAGAAACATAAGTAAATACACTCTCTTTACATTGTTTTACAAATTTTTCTACACCATATTCTTCGATTTGTTCTTTTCCTGAAATTCCTAGCTTCTTTTCAATTTCTAGTTCAACAGGTAATCCATGTGTATCCCAACCTGCTTTACGAATTACTTTATAACCTTTCATAACTTTGTATCTTGGAATAATGTCTTTCATTACTCTTGTTTCAATATGACCTACATGTGGTTTTCCATTGGCAGTAGGTGGTCCATCATAAAAGGTGAAGTATTTCTTTCCTTCATTCATGGCAAAGTTCTTTTTGATTATATCTTTTTCTTTCCATGTTTTGGCTACTTCTTTCTCCATTCCTACAAAACCATTTTTTAATTCTACTTTTTTGTACATTTTTTCATTCCTCCTCTTTATCATTTATTTGTTTTTGCTTTCAATTTCTTGTAATTCAAATCTGTATTTTTGTTGTACATTTGGATATTTTTCATGGTCTACTTCTTCTAAAAACATATCTAATGGACGAACACATAAGGAACCATCTCCATATAAATGTCTATAAACTACCATTTTTTCTTTGGTTTCACTATGATAGGCTATGTCCTCTACTAAATAATAATCTCCTTTAAAGTGTCTATACACTCTATGAATTTTTAATTCTCTCATTTGTTTTCCTCCTTTTCTTCTTTTATATATCTTTTTTGATTTTTAGAATCAATATAAAAATATCTATTTTCATAAAAATCAAATTGAATATCTTTACTACAAAAAAACTTTTCATCCTAAATAATTAGGACGAAAAGTTTTCTACCTTCCGCGGTACCACCTATTTTAGCAAATATATATGAATTATACAATCGCTCACTTAATTTACCTTTAACGCAGGTATACGATTAAACTTACTTTGTTTCTTCAGTTTAACAACAAACTAGGTGATAATAAATAATTTTTACTTACCAAATTCTCAGCTTCCTTTGGCTCTCTTATAAGTTATTCCATTATCTATCGCGTCCTTGTTACTGTTTTTATCTCTTCTATTGTACTATATTATATCACATTTATTCATTTTTGCAACACTTTTTTATCATTCAAGTTTCGACTTTTGTTAGGTAAGTTTTGTGTTTGTATCTATATTATCTTATTTATTACTTCTTTTTATTTCTATCTCTATTATTCCATTTACTACTTCTTTTTATTTTAACTATTTATACAGCTGTATATTCTCCCATATCAAATTGTTGCTTCCATTCTTCTAAATAGTTTAATCTTGCATGATAAAAATTAAGTCTTTTTTCATGGGCACAAAATAATTTTTTAAATTCTTCATTTTCAATATCTGCAAATCTTTGTATTGAATAAACTTTGTCAAATTTAGCATCAAAATATTCTTTCATTTCTGCAAATTGATTACTAATGCTTTTTTCCATTGTATCTAATACAACTAAGATATCTCTTCTATCTTTTTTTCGTCCTTCTTCTAAATTAACAATTCTGTCATTCATTTTGTCCATTTTTTCATTTATGCTGTCATTCACTTCATCTATTTTTTCATTTAGTCTATCATCCACTTCATCTATTTTTTTATTTATGCTGTCGTTTACATTATCTATTCTTTTGTTTGTATCATCTATTCTTTCGTTTATTTTTTGTAATTCCTTATCGTTTTGCTCCCAACGTCTATTGTTTTCTTCCCAACGTCTGTCATTTTCTTCCCAGCGCTTATCATTTTCTTCCCATCTTTTGTTATTTTCTGTTCTAAACTCTCGAAGTTCTGTTAGTATTACATTTGCCATAGCATCTTCCATACTTATCACCACCTTTCTTTTTTAATTATACAACACTTTTTTCGAATTAATATGTAAAATTTTACTTGTTTTGTGTTGTTGGGTAATATTTAATCATATGTTCCATAATTTGTCAAGAAAAAACAGTAAAAATTTTAAATTTTTTACTGCTTCGTTACAACTTACAGCTAAACTTACTTTTATATACAAAATTTATTTTAACTATGAATTCTAACACTTCTTCATTCATTATTCTACCAACCCACTATAATAAGCATGATACAACTTGCTATAATAGCCATCTGGTCGATTTACCAATTCATTATGACTTCCTTCTTCCATAATTTCGCCCTGATTTAATACAATAATTTTATCCACATTTACAATGGTAGACAATCTATGAGCAATGAAAATAGAAGTCTTTTCTTTCGAAATCTTATCGACTGACTTTTGAATTAGCTCTTCCGTTTTGGTATCAATATTGGCTGTTGCTTCATCCAAAATAAAGATAGAAGGATTATGAGCAAATATTCTAGCAAATGCTAACAATTGTTTTTGTCCAGAAGAATAAGAATTTCCTCTTTCTTGTGAAATCTCATCGATTCCATTTGGTAAACCATCAATAAATTCTTCAGCTGAAGCCAATTGTATCGTATTCCTAATATATTCATCTGAAAAATTCTTATTTAATTGAATATTATCTTTAATGCTTCTGGCAAATACAAATGGATCTTGTAAAATAATCCCAATTTTTTCTCTTAAAGAACGTAAGTTAATTTCTTTTATATTAATACCATCTAATAATATTTCGCCTTTTTGTATTTCATAAAAACGATTGATTAAATTCGTAATGGTTGTTTTTCCTGAACCTGTTTTTCCTACGAAAGCGATACTTTGTCCTGGTTCAATGGTAAAGCTAACATTTTTTAGAATCCAATTTTCTCCTTCATACGCAAACCATACATTCTTAAATTCTATTTTTCCTTCTACTTCTTCTAATACAGTTCCTTTTTCAAAGTCTTCCAAATATTCTTTATGTTCTAATATTTCATATATCTTATCAATCGAAACAAGAGCTTCTTGTATGGTTTCAAAATTTTCCACGAGACGATTAATAGGATTAAATATTTGTTTAATATAGGTAACAAATACATAAATTAAGCCTACATCAATCGATGTTCCTACTAAATGATTTAGCGTAGCCCAAACAATAATCGTTATTCCTACATTTTCTAATATCATCATAATGGCAACTAATAAAGCTTCCGTTATTCCTGTTGGAATTCTGGATTTCCAAAAAGCGGTACATAATTTATCACATTCTTTTTGTTTTTCATATTGTCGATTAAAAATTTTAATTAATTTCACACCATAGATCGATTCTGCTAAAAAGATGTTTAATTTTGTTTTTACTTTTTTGGAATATTCTTGCAATTTATTACTAATTTTTGTAATAATCAGTGATGTTAGAATAACAAAAGGAATCACGATAAATGATAAAAGTGCTAATTTGTAATCTAAAGATAGCATCATAACAACAAAAGCTATTATCATAAGTATGTCTTTAATAAAAGTTGTAATAACTTCTTTAAATAAGGTAGTAATATCTTCTACATCACTTGTTATTCTGACAAAAAGTGTTCCTGCTGGTGTTTTATCATGAAAAGGAATATTGGCATATTGAGCATATTTGTATAACTTATTTCGAATGGAATAAATAACATTTTCTCCCATCATACTCGTGGCTGTTGTAACAATAAAATTTAAAATGTTACCAACTATGACAATTCCAATATAAATAGCACCAATCATGCCAATTGTCATAATTCCTTGTTGATATACGTTAGCACTTAAATAGTCATCAATTACTATTTTAATTAAGTATGGCTTTACGACTTCCCCAATATTAATTAGAATTGCTAAAAAAGATATAATCGCTATGGCTTTTACTTGTGGCTTTAGCATCTTATACATTCTTTGCCAAGTTTTATTTTTCATCTGTTTTCCCTTTCTTTCCTAGTACTTAAAAAAAGCTAGCTTCTGCTTTCGTAGATTGTTGTTCAAAAAATTCATAGTAAATTCCTTGTTTTTGTATTAATTCGTCATGAACTCCTTGTTCTACTATATTTCCATTATCTAAAACAATAATCTTATCACTTTGTTTGACATCTGATATTTTATTAGAAATAATAATACAAGTTCTATCTTCTGTTAATTCTTTAATATTTTCTAACAAAGTTTGAGAAGTTCTATTATCCAATGCTGAAAAAGTATCATCAAAAATAATAATACTACTATTTTTTAGAAAGGCTCTTGAAATAACCACTCTTTGTTTTTGTCCACCAGATAAATCAGAACCTCTTTCCCCTATTGTGGTTTTGATGCCATCTGGCATTTGTTTGATCTCATCATAAATAACTGCTTTTTTCGTACTTTCCTTAATTTCTTCTTCTTCGTATTCTTCTTTAAATAGACTAATATTATCTTTTAAAGTAGAAGAAAATAGAAAATTATCTTGTGTAATATAACAAATGTTTTCTCTTAAGGTTTCAATATCAATATCATTAATATCTTTACCATCTATCTTAATTTTTCCATTTGGAATATTATACAGTTTGGTAAGTAAATTCATCAGTGTTGTCTTTCCACTTCCAATGGTTCCTATAATTCCTAGCGTTTCTCCTTTTTTTATCTCTATATTTATATTCTCTAATGCTTTTTCTAACATTCCTGGATAATTAAAATTCAAATCTTGAATAACAATATTTCCTTCTAATTTTTCCTTTAATTTACTTTTCTCTACCGTTATTTTTTCTTTCTCTAAGGCATACACTTTATCTAATCTCTGATAGGAAATCTGTGCTCTTTTAAATCTGGATATTAAAGTTGGAATCCAATTAACTGGGTTTACAAATAAAGCAATATAACCATTAAAAGTTACTAATTCTCCTACCGTGATGGTTCCTTCTAAAACTAAATGGGAACCATAAATAAAAGCAATAGCATAACAAAGTCCAAAACAAATATCAATACTAGCTGTCAATAAATTAGAAAATACATCTACGGCATTATCACTTTGTCTAACTTGTCTATTCTTTAAGATAAAGTTCTTTAACTGGCTTCCTTCACAGGAATAAGCTTTGGTCGTTCGAATACTATCTGTACTTTCTTGTATATATTCTGACAATTCTGTAAATTTATCTTGCGCTTTTTTAAAATTAATTTCCACATATTTCTTGATTTTTACGACTAAAAAAGAAGCAATGATAATAGGACATAGCGTAGCCATTGTCAAATATAAATTCACGCCTTGTGCCATTTGAAAGGTAGCAATCATAAAAGTAAAGACAATTCTAGATCCATGTGATAAAATTCTATACACAGCACTTCTTATTTCGTTAGTATCTTTTACGAAATAAGACATAATTTCTCCATTTTTTATTTTTTGAATTTCTTTTACTTTTAATTTCATAAATCGTTCAAATAATTTAATTTTAATGTCTCTTTCAAAACCTCTACTGATATAGGTTTCATAATATTTCCATCCTAGTCTTACCAACAAATAAAGCACACAAATTCCTAATAAGTAATAGGTACTTACTAAAATAGCTTGTTTATTAGCTTCCATATCATATAATTGATCGATAATATTTCCTATAATTTTAGCAGGACATGTTAATAAATAAATGTTAACTGCTAGCAATAACAATTGTAGTAATATTTTCCATTTGTATCCTTTTAATGTATCTATTATAACCTTTTTCATAAATTACATCCTTTTCGTTTGTTAATTGAATCATTTATTTTTTAGTTACTATTTTTGTTTTCTATTTTATGATAGATAGTATCATCATTAAAACCAAAACTAGCGTTAAGATTGATTTGTTGATTTTCCATTTGATGGTTTAAATTCATCAAATTAATTTCGTCTTGTAAACTAAATTCATCAAAATCAAATTTCATAATAGATTCCTCTCTTTCTATACCAACTTAATTATCTTCTATTTTCCTTAAAACAGATGTTATGGTTATTTCACTAATCGTTGTGTTTCTTTGGCAATCATTAATTCTTCATTCGTTGGAATGACATAAATTTTGACTTTAGAACTTGGTTTGGAAATTACTTTTTCCTCACTTCTTACATTATTAGCTTCGCTATCTATTTCTACTCCCATAAATTCTAATTGTTCACAAATACCTTTTCGAATATTAATTTGATTTTCTCCAATACCACCAGTAAATATAAGGTAGTCGATTCCATTCATAGCTACTGCATATTTTGCAATATAACTTGCTATGGCATATTGAAAGCTATCTAATGCAATTTTTGCTCTCTCATCTCCGTTATTCCCTGCTGTTTCAATTTCTCTAAAGTCTGGAACTAATCCTGAAATTGCTTGCACACCTGATTGTTTATTTAAAATATTTTCCATTTCGTCTGCTGTTATTTTTTCTTTTTTCATAAGATATAAAAGAATGGATGGATCTAAGTCTCCACATCTTGTTACCATTGGAATCCCTCCGAAGTGGTGTTAATCCCATACTGGTGTCAACTGATTTTCCTCCTTCGATGGCACAAATACTAGCTCCTTGTCCTAAATGGCAAGTTACCATTTTTATGTCTTCGATTGGTTTGTTTTCTATTTCTGCTAATCTCTTAGAAACAAACATATGAGAGGTTCCATGAAATCCATATTTTCTTACGCCATATTTCTCGTAATATTCATAAGGAATTGGATAAATATATCTTTGCTTTGGAATGGATTGATGGAAAGCAGTGTCAAATACGCCTACCATTGGTTTGTTTGGCATTACCTTTTTGCATGCTTCGATTCCTAAGATACAGGCTGGATTATGTAATGGTGCTAAATCGGTACATTCTTTTAATACGTTTACTACGGTATCATCAATCACAACGGATTCTGCAATTTTCTCTCCTCCATGTACTAAACGATGTCCAATTGCCTCAATTTCGTCTAAACGATCGATTACTTTATATTCTGGATTCGTTAATTGCTCTAATGCAAATTCAATAGCTTCTGTATGGTTGTATGCTGGATGATCAATTTGCTTCTTTTGTCCCTGTGCTTTATGGGTAATAAATGCTTCTTTTTCTCCTATTCTTTCATATTTACCTGAAGCCAATACTTCCTCTGTCTCCATATCAATTAGTTGGTATTTTAAAGATGAGCTTCCACAATTTAATACTAATATTTTCATTTAAAATCTTCCTTTCTTAATTGGTTGCTAGTGGCAACTTTTATCTTACTAATTTTAAGGTTTCTCTTGCTATCATTAATTCTTCATTGGTTGGTATGGTATAGATTTTCACTTTTGAATCAGAAGTAGAAAGTTCTGCTTCCTCTCCTCTTATTTTATTTTTTTCATCATCCATTTTAACACCCAAAAATTCTAATTGTTCACAAATTGCCTTTCTGGAAATAGGACCTTTTTCGCCAACACCAGCTGTAAAAGTTAGAACATCAATTCCGCCCATAGCCACTGCACATCTTGCTACATAACAAGCCGTTAAATAGTGATATACATCTAATGCTAATTGTGCTTGTTTTCCCCCTGACATGGCTTCTTTTTCGATATCTCTAAAATCAACCGATACACCAGCTATCCCATAGGCTCCTGCTTCTTTATTTAGTATAAAGTTCATATCATCTGCTGATAAATTTTCTTTTTGCATTAAATACGTAAGAATGGATGGATCTAAATCTCCACTTCTCGTTCCCATAGGAATTCCACCTAAAGGCGTTAACCCCATACTGGTTTCTACTGATTTCCCATCTTTAATAGCACAAACACTACATCCTTGCCCTAAGTGACAATTTACAATTTTTAAATCTTTGATATCTTTTCCCATAATCTCAGCTACTCGATGAGAAACATATTGATGGGATGTTCCATGAAATCCATATTTTCGAATGGCATATTTTTCATAGTATTTATAGGGAATTGGGTAAATGTACTTTTCTTTGGATATGGTTTGATGAAATGCGGTGTCAAATACAGCTACCATCTTCATATTTGGTACTATTTTTTGACAGGCTTCTATTCCTAAAATGCAAGCTGGATTATGTAATGGTGCTAAATCAGAACATTTTTTAATTTCTTCTATGACTTTATCTGTTATGATAACAGAATCACTGAATTTTTCTCCACCGTGTACCACCCTATGGCCAATTCCTCCTAATTCTTCTAAACTGCTAATCACTCCATAATTTTCATTGGTTAATCTATTTAGTACAAAGGCAATTGCTTTTTCATGGTTTTTGGCTGGATGCTCAAATTTATGAGCTTCTCCCTTTACTTTATGAGTTAAAAAGGAATTTGGTTGACCAATTCTTTCAAAATATCCTTTGGCTAACATTTTTTCGGTTTCCATATCAATTACTTGATATTTTAAGGATGAACTTCCTGAATTTAAAACTAATATTTTCACTCTTCTTCTCCTTTATTTTAATTATGTACGTTGAGCATTTTTCGAATTTTAATAACGCAGTAAGACGAAGCTTTTCATTTGATTTTTTGGGCTTGGACGGCCGTAATCGCCACAACCCCTGCCACATCTTTACTACTACACCCCCTAGACAAATCATTCACCGGTTTTGCAATCCCTTGACAAAGAGGGCCATAAGCCTCTGCCTTTGCCAATCTTTGAACCAACTTATAACCAATATTGCCCGTATCCAAATTCGGAAAAATCAGAACATTTGCCATTCCTTTTAAGGGACTATTCGGAGCTTTCAATTCTGCCACTTCTGGTACAATCGCAGCATCCAATTGTAACTCTCCATCCACTAAAAGCTTATTATTTTTCTCCTTTACCAAATTAGTAGCATCAATCACCTTTTGTGTTAATTCAGACTTAGCACTACCATAAGTTGAATACGAAAGCATAGCAACTCTTGGCTCTTTTTCTACCAATTGTTTAAAACTTTCACTAGAAGAAATAGCTATTTCAGATAAACTTTCTGCATCTGGATTTTCATTCAAACCACTATCTGCAAAAATAAAAGTTCCTTCTTCTCCATACTCACAATCTGGCACTACCATAACAAAGAAAGCGGAAACCAATTTGGTTCCTTCTGCGGTCTTTAATATTTGTAAAGCTGGTCTTAAGGTATCAGATGTTGAATGAATCGCGCCTGAAACAAGTCCATCTGCTTTTGTTGTATCATCTTTCACCATAAGCATCCCATAATAAACGGGATCTTTTACCAATTCTCTTGCTTTTTCCTCCGTCATTCCTTTATGTTTTCTTAATTCATATAACAAATTAACATAGGTTTCATAGTTTTCTGAAGTTTCTGGGTCAACGATTTTAGCCTCTTTAATATCTATTTTATTTTCTTTTGCCTTTTTTTCTATCTGTTCTTGATTTCCTACTAATACGATATTTGCATATTTTTCTTTTAATACTTGCTGGGTTGCTTCCAAAATTCTAATGTCTTCTGCTTCTGGAAGAACAATGGTTTTAATTTCTTTTTTTGCCCTTTGCTTCACTTCTTCTATAAATGACATTTTTATTTCTCCTTCATCATTTCTCGCAATTATATTATATATGGAATTATCAAAAAGTACAAGTATTTTTTAATAAGTGTAAAAAAATTATATATTACAACTTGCACTTACAAAAAACGAAACTGGATTTTTTATGACTCCATCATTTTCTTTATCTCTTCGTCTTGCCTTAATCGCCAAGACAAGAAATGATAGGCTTGTTTGTCTTGCTTTATGGCAATTTCTGCTATTTCCTTATTATCTCTTAAACGATCACTTGCATATTTAATAATGCCTCCCTTATTTTCAACCGCTGCTTTAACCACTTCTTCATCATCTCTTAACTCTTGTGATACATAATATAGAGCTTGTCCATAATGTTTACAACTTTCTAATACCAATTCCTTATCTGCTCTTAATTTTTCGGAAGCATAACAAATTGTCCAAGCAGCACCTCGTAATCCCATTGCTACTATTTCCTTATCATCTTTTAAACGTTCACTTACAAATTCTAAAGCTTCGCTATCTTGTTCTAAAGCTACCTTTACAACTTCTTTATCATCTTTTAAGCGTTCTGATACAACATCTAAAAATTTCCCATTTTCCTTAACCGCTTCTAATATATATGCTTTATCATCCTTATGTTGAATGACCTCTTGTATGTCCACTTTATCTCCCTCTTTCTAATCTTGCCATACATGCTTTTATTTTTATTCCTTGTTCAGAAAACATTTTCTCATGTTCTGTCTCAATATTCTTCTCGAAAATTGGATCTTGTTGTAAATCATAGGTTTTATTTAAAATTTTAAAACCACTTTCTTGTAGATAGCCCAAACTTGCTTCAAATAATTCGTCATCATCTGTCTTAAAATAAATTTCTCCCTCTGGTTTTAAAAATTTTTTATATTTTTCTAGTTGAATCGAATGTGTTAATCTTTTCTTTCTATGTTTCCCTCTTGGCCAAGGATTACAAAAATTGATGTAAATTCTTTCTACTTCGTCTTGTTGGTCTAAAATTAAAAGGATTCTTTCAATGTCAAATCTAGTTATCAAAATATTTTTTGGCTCAAGATTAGCTTCTTGATACGTTTGTTCTATATTTCTTTTGGCTAATCCTAACATGGCATCTACTAAATCAATAGCAATATAATTAATATTTTGATTTTCTACTGCTAATTTTGCCATAAATTGCCCTTTTCCACATCCTAATTCTAAGTGCAATGGTTGTTGTTCTTTTTCAAATTGCTTTTTCCATTTACCTTTGATTTTTTCTGGTTCTTCTCTATAAAATTTACTTGCTTCTAATTCTGGTCTTGCCCATTTTTTATATCGAATTCGCATTTTTAAATTTCATTTCCTTTCTTTTTTAAGTTGTTTATTTTACTATATATATCATACCAACTATAACATCTAATGATTTGATTACCATTACAATCTTTATTATATCCTGCATCATAACAAATGACTGGAATGTTATTGGCTATTTCATTAATATTGTTGGGATTATCCTCAATCATTAAATCTATTTTGTTTTCCTCAATTTCTTGCATTTTTCTTTCATTATGTCCTTTTGAAAAAATTAATTTATCATAAGATATTTTATTTTCATATAACCAATTTTTAACGGTTTCTCTCATTTTATTTCCTATATCATCATTTCTATCGGTATACCATCTGGCAGTTATGATATATATTTCATTTCCATCTTTTTTTAATTTTTCTATCATTTCTGCCGCAAATGGTCTTGCTTTTTCATAGATAGCGTATTTTTCTAAATAACTTTTCCAAAAATCTAATTCTATCTCTTTACTAATATTAAATGTTTTACAATAATCATAATGGGTCGTATCGATTTTATATTCTATATTGTTTTCTACACAATATTTGCTCATATAATTTATAACAAATTGTTCTATATTGGTTATAACGCCATCAATATCTATTCCTATTCTCATAAGTTCCTCCTTGTTCTAGTTATTATCATAACATAAAATTGGTTGAAAAATAAATTTCCTTTATTCCGTTTCTTTTTCTAGGTCTTAGCATTGCTTTGGTATTTGGGAATCCATCTTTATCAATAGAACTGATATAACAAATACTTTGCTTATCTATTATATTTCTAATAGTTTTTTCTGCATTTCTCATAATTCTAACTCCTTTTAAACTTGACTATTTTTCTCTACAATGACATTGCAGATTTTCACAAGTACAATTAGGATTATACCCACTAGCACATTCGTCAGTACAAGTACATTTCCATCTTTTTAAAGTAGGAAACAATTTCGTACAATGTTCTTTCATTTCTTCATTAGTCATTCCTGCTTGTAATCCATACTCTGAACACATTTTTATATACTCTTCCATTGTAACTTTGTCTATAAACTCCCCATTTTCATAGCAGTATTTACAATAATCTACATTAATACTGCCATTTTTATTTCTACCTAACTGTTCCTTAGATGTTATAGGCATACCACAACTTTGACATATTTTATTTTCCATTTTTTATTCCTCCAATCATTTTACTAACTTGTAATTTTTATTTTGCTTTTTTATAAATTTTTTCACAAGATTTACAAGTAATTTTCATTTCATAACTAGAAACTTTTTTATCTAGTATAGTAATTAAAGGCTCATTATCTTTAGGACAACATAGTCTATTCTTTATAACTACTAATTCATCATTACAATTTTTGCCTATCTTACTATCTTCAAAATCTAATACTGCACTACCATTACTACCACAATTGCATTGATATTTTAATTCTAGTCTATCATAAGTAGAATAGCATAAATATCCTATATTTTCATTACACTTATCACAATACATCCATCCACCATAATTAGTTGCTAGTCTTGTATTTTCCAATTCTTTGTTTTTTAATACTCTTGCCATAAATTTATCTCCTTTTAAAATTGTAAGTTGTCGTACACCTAATAATTCAAAGACTCATTCCATATATAAATATTGACTTGTTCTGAATATATGTAAGTTGTTATTACGATTTATTTTATAGTTAAGCTTTAGTTTCCATCTACATATGTCATATATTTGTAACCACTTATACTGGTATTATTAGCAAATTCTTTTTTTGGTAATTCACTTTTTAAAATAGGTTCTCTGTAGTATGACAAATAAGTAACTAATCTATATAATCTTGTATTTTCTAAAAATTTAAAAATAATGTCTTTGTTGTAATTTTCGTCAAATTCTGATAAAGTTCCATTATCATAATCAAAAATAATGTAATTTTCTCCTGAAGTCATCATTGTATTAATTGAGTCTGGTGTAAAACAATTTAGATTATAATCATCTATTACTGAATAATGCATTCTATCTTCTACCACTTCCAATAAATGTTTATAATTTTCATCTTCTTTCTCAAATACATAAAAAGCACCTATTTTTGAGGATTTAAAATAAATTCTATCTGGCTCTTTTTTATGTACATAAGGATATGTATTAAATTCTTGATAATTATCTCCATAGTCTACCTCATCTTTTTCAATCTTTTCTTTTAGTTGATTTATTTCACTATCCGACATTAATACTGTTAGACTCGTTTGTTTCTCCTTTTCCTTTATTAGTTGAGCTTCATCCATTAATATTTTTGTGTAAAATCCACCTATAAATCCTACTCCTACTAATGCTATACTTACTATAATAAAAATAATTATTGTTTTTTCCGTAAACTTTTTCATCTTTATTTATCTCCATAAATTACTAATTTATATTTCCTATTTCATCTTTTTATAAATGCTTTCGCATGATTTGCAAGTAATCTTCATTTCATAACTAGTCAGTTTTTTGTCTAACATTGTAATTAAAGGTGCACATAACTTCAACTCCTATCAAAATCGTTCAATCTATATTTGGTTGTGCTGATTATAACATAAAAGCAGATGCGCTTCAACTAATATCTTAAATAAAAATTTGATTTATCCCTTCAAACATTATATAATACATTTCAACAAAGGAGTAATTTATGAAACTAGAATATAAAATAAAAAAAGAAGATAGCCAAAAAAGTATTCATAGCCTATTAACAAATGAATTAAACCTATCTACTAGACTTTTAACCAAACTCATAAAACACCAAAAAATCTATATCAATCAAGAAATATGTGATACTAGAAATACTGCTAATAAAGGAGATCTCCTACAAATCGATTTTGACATTTCAGAAGATAATTCTAATATCATTCCAACGCCAATGAATTTAGCCATTCTTTATGAAGATGAATGGTTTTTAGTCGTGAACAAACCAGCTGGCATTCCCATTCATCCTTCCCGATTACACCATACAGACTCTTTATCCAATGGCATAAGATATTATTTTGATACCATTGAATTACCCAAAAAGATTCGTCCTGTTAATCGTTTAGATTTGGGAACTTCTGGTCTAGTTATTTTTGCCAAATGCGAATACATACAAGAATCTTTCATTCAACAAATGGCAAATCACACGTTTCAAAAAGAATATGTTTGCTTAGTAGAAGGATTCTTGGAACAAAAAAATGCTACCATCGATTTACCGATTGGCAGAAAAAATGGTAGCATTATTGAAAGATGTGTAGATAAGAAGCATGGACACCCTTCTATTACACACTACAAAGTAATAAAAGAATTTAAAAATTTTAGTCTGGTAACTTGTCAATTAGAAACAGGTAGAACCCACCAAATTCGTGTCCATATGGCATCTATTGGTCATCCTCTATTACGGTGATACTCTATATGGTAAAGCTTCTTCCTATATTGCAAGACAAGCCTTACATAGTTACAAAATTTCATGTGTTCATCCTATTCTTAAGAAAAATCTAATTTTTGAAATCGACCTGCCTAGCGACATTTCTAATCTCTTGGATTGAAAATCAAGAAATAGCATTTAGTATTTCACTTTTGTTTCTAACTCCCACAAAAGTATTTTCTACTTTTCCATTTTTCAAAATAACGATGGTAGGTATGCTCATAACACCATATTCCATTGCTAAGTCTTGATTTTCATCTACATTCACTTTTCCTACTTTGATGGTATCTGCCTTTTCTTCGGCAATTTCATCTATAATTGGTGACATTGCTCTACATGGTCCACACCAATCCGCATAAAAGTCAATTATTACTGGTTTATCGGATTGTAATACCTCTTTTTCATAATTTTCACTACTTATTTTTAATACACTCATTTTTTCTCCTCCTTATAAAATTCTTTTTTTATTTTACCCATTTTTCATTTTTCTTATGTATTTTATTGCTTCCATTCCCGCTTTACTTCCTTCATATACTGCTTTTGAAATTTGCAATAGCCCACCTGTGCAATCACCACAGGCATAAATTCCAGGTAGATTGGTTTCCATATTCTCATTGACTATGATTTTGTCCTTTTCTGTGGCAATACCTAATTTTTTGGCAAACTCTACACTTCCTGCTACTCCTTGTGCTACAAAAATTCCTTCTGCTTTTAGGGTTGTTCCATCTTTAAATGCAATCTCTTCTACTTTGTTATTTCCTTTGATCGCTTCTATTTCTTTCGAACTTATCTTGACATGGTTATTGTCTGAACGAAATTCTGGAACCCTCTCCCCATTCGTTAAAATCGTTATATTACTTGCTAAATTGATTAATTCATTGACTTCTGAAAGAGCATAATTACCGCTTCCAATCACAGCTATCTCTTTATTTTTATAGAAAAATCCATCACACACTGCACAATAACTAACGCCTTTTCCTTCTAATTCCTCTATATTCTTTATCTTCGGTTTATTCTTTTTGTTTCCTGTTGCTAAGATAATACTTATGGCTGTATACTCACTTTTTTCTGTTTGTATTCTAAATCCTTTTTCTATCATTTGTATACTGGTAACTTCTTCTTTTTTTACTTCAATTCCTATGTTTTTAGCTTGTTTGATTCCTGCTTCATATAATTCTTTTCCTGTAATTCCTTTTTCAAAACCATAATAATTCTCAATTTTATTTGTTTTTTCTAAGGCTCCTTCTGTTTGGTATAAAATGACTGTTTTCAAATTCGCTCTACCGTGTATATAAACTAGCTGAAATTCCCGCTGGTCCTGCTCCCACTATAATAACATCATACATTTTGTTTCTCCCACTCTAATAAATATTGTTTTTTATCCATTCCTAAAGCATATCCTACTAATTTACCATTACTTCCAATTACTCTATGACAAGGAATAATAATTGGTATTGGGTTTCGATGATTTGCCATTCCTACTGCTCTTGCTGCTTTTGGATTTCCCACTTTTTTAGCAATTTCTCCATAAGTTTTGGTTTCTCCATATGGTATTTCTTGTAAGGCTGTCCAAACTTCTTTCATAAATTTTGTGCCTTTCGGATTTAATGGTAATTCAAATGTTTTTCTTTCTCCTGCCAAGTATTCTTCTAATTGCTTTTGGGCTTCTTTTAAAAGTGGCGTATCTTTTTGTACTACGTTGTTTTGTACCTTTTGATCAATTCCGATTGCAATGATTTGCTTGTTTTCTTCTAAGATAGCTATGTTTCCTATTTTAGTTTTACTATATTTTATGTATTTCATACTAGATTATTCCTTTCTGTATTTTATATAATCATTTAATTTATTCAATGTAATTTCTTTTATATAGTTTTCCATATAGGCATAATCAATTTCGTTATTTTTATTAACTGGTAATAATATGTTTTGTTTTTTTAATCTTGTAGAATTTATTGTAAATGAATAAGAATACTTTTCTTTGTTCATCTTTAAAGATTGACATATAAAAAATAATACATATTTATTCATACATTGCTTTGGCTTTAATATATTAACTTTTGTTCCTGTATAAAAAGGAAATACTTGAACATACGGCTTTGCTGTTTCATTTCCTATTGTAATTACTGGATATTGCTTATTTAGAAATTCATCATCATAATCAATAAATCCATCTAATCCATTATCTATTTTTTTTCTAGTAATATAAGCATAATTTCCTTTTGATTTATCGACTTTATTACCATCAATGCATTTACCAATTTTAACTTCAAATAAATCTTCTATCATAAATTCTTTCCATTTAATCTCTTTGGAATTATTAATTCTTAATTTTTTCAAATATTCCTTTTCCCTTTGTATATTTTCTTCATATTTTCGTAGTATGTTTTCTCTTATTGTTTTTATATACTTATTCATAAACTGATAATGAATCGTTCCATCTTTTTTTATAGGTAATAAAATTTTTTGCTTTTTTAGTCTCTGATTGGATAATTTATAACCATAGCAGTATTTCTCTTTCTGTTGTTGTAGCATGGAAATAATAAACTCCGCCATTTCTTTATTAATTCTATTGGTTTTATCAATCAAGATGGTTACATCTGATGTAGCTATAAATTTATACTCGTGATAAAAAGCCAGTCCCACACCATTTCCATTGTTATGAATCGTTATTGTATTCTTATATATAGTTTCATTACTTTTTGGTGTAACAAAATCATAAAAAGCATTATTTTTATCGGTTGCTGTTACTAATGCAACTTCTCCTGTCATTTCTCTTTTTGTAACATCTTTTGCATTTCCTCTTATAACATCAAATATACTCTGTATTTCAAAATTTTGCCATTCGACCATTTCTATTTCACTCATTGTTATTGTCCTTTCTAAACAATTGTCCTTTTCCATGTACAATCATATTAAACTCAAACGTCAAATAATCTGCTATTGTCTTTTCAAATTCCTCTTCACTTGGTATCTCATCGTTAAAATAGTAAAAAGAATGTAACCATTCATCATCTGGTTCAACCGTTGTTTCCACACAGAATTTTGTGGTTGCCTTTATCTTATCTTTCCATACATCTAGCAAATGTTGTTTTTTGTCTTTTGCTGATTCAGTTTCTACTAGACCAACATGTTTTTGTACTACATACCCATCATCTTCAAAATTTATAAATTTACATACTTTTTCACTTGGATGTGGTTCATGTGCTGTAAAAACTGCTATACACGGATTGGTTCCAACACCATAAAAGGTATTGGTATTTAATGTTATGACCCCTTCTAAAGTATGATTTTTATAAATATTCTTTTTGATGTTTTTTTCATAATTATTTTTGCCTGTCATACTACTTTGTGGCACAATAACAATACATCTTGCACCTTCTGCTAAAGAATCCAATAATTGTTCAATAAAATTCAACTCACATAATTCAGGAGATTTTTTCCCTTGTGAATAAGGCGGATTGATCATTCCTACGGTTGCTCCTTTTAATTGTAATTCATTTGGATTTTTCTTTAAAAAATCATCACATGTTAGATTACTTTTTCCATCTCCTCTTAATATCATATTCGTTGTTGCTATCGTAAACATATAAGGTTGTAGCTCTATTCCGTGCAATTGATTGGTACGAATATTTTTTCTTTCGCTTTCCGTTTTAGCCTTTTTTAACATTTTGTGCATAGCTGCTATTAGAAAACCACCAGTTCCACAGCAAGGATCGAATACCAAGTCATCTGTTTCCAAATCTGCTAAATCTGAAAATAAATCACATATGTGTTTAGGAGTTAATACAATTCCTAATGTCTGTCCATCACCACCAGAATAACTCATAAATTCACCATAAAATCTACCTAAATAATCTTCTGATGTACGATTATATCTTATTGACTTATATAATCTATTGTACAAAAACTCTGTATAATATTTTAATGGCGTCTTTCCTAGAATTGGATCGGTTTCATTTAATTTTGGCGTATCTTCAATAATTTTGAATTGATTTACCAGTTTGTCTTTTTTAGTTTCTGGTGATACTCTAGCTCTTCTCAAGTTATCATCAATGGCATCCATTATCTTCTTTCCATCGGTTTTTGTATTGTCTCCTGTTAACAAATCAATTGAAAAATTACCATACTCCATTTCTCTTAATGCTAATAATATTCCACTTACTACTAATGGCTTTTCTTGATCTCTTAAATTCCCATAATTTCTTAAATATTCGTGTAACTCTTCTGCATCTTTTAATATTTCTTTCGTTGTTTTTTCATCTTCGGTAAAATCTTTTAATATCTCTCTAGTATAATATTCGTCTATATTTTCTACATTAAATGATATAAAACTTTCTACTTGTGGTAATCTCATAAAATATTCTCTGCCATCTAAATAAATGGGTTGTATGATATGTCTCTTCTCATCTCCACTAATACCAAAAGCAATTGCTTTTTTATAGTTTGTTTTTTCTAAAATATGTTTTGCATAAAAATAGGCTCCATTTAAAGCATATTCTTTTACTGCCTTTGGATCCAACTCCAATATTCCTTTTTCATTCAATTTCTCTTGTTTATCAATGGTTGCCTTATCTTCGATTACAATTACAAAATCTTTTACTACACCACAATATTCTGGAAATCCTACATTTCCTTTTCCATTTTTGGATGCTGTTTTTAATGCTTCCTCTATTTCTTTTATCTCACAACCTTGTGGGGTTAATTGTATAGTTGCCTCTTTTAATAATTCATTCACCCATAAATCTGTATTTACTTCTTTTTTTGCCATAGCTTCCTCCTAAATATTATAATAACTCTAATTTATTTTATATCACAATATAATACTCATTTCAACAAATCTGTTAAATTTTAGACAGCAATGTGGGCTTGTCTATCAAATAGCAAATAAAATCTCATATTTCCTTGAAGCATTAAATACTGTTAATCTAAGTATTACTCAACATTATATCTTAGATTAACAGCATTCATTAAAAACATTTTTTAATAATAAGAATATCGATTATTATTCGGCATAGAGCCATAAATGCCAGTAGTAGAAATCGTTATAAACTTAATCGAATAAATATCACAATATACCAAACTATCATTTTCAAAAGAACGTAACAAAATATAACTTGCACCTACATCTTGTAGAATACCAATTCGATCCACTAAATTATTCGTACCAATCAAAAATTCTACTCTCATTAATTTTCCAATTTGTTCTCTCAAAAAAGCAGGTGTATAAATAGGATTGGTTAAAATCTCTGGTGAATTTTGATTCACTTCCACCTGTCTTGTTTCTCTTTTGTCTATTCTTTCCTCTGAATTTGCCATAAAAGCCATCACCCTTTCTAAATTCTATGTTTGTGAATACTTGCTAGTTGGACGATAAAAACAATGATCACCCAATCTGGTATGAAAAATGCCAGACCCATTACTTGGAAAAGTAGAACTACAAGTAGGTCTAAATGGATTTAAGTACCATAGACAATCTCCTATTTCATTTAATCGATTGCCTGCCAAAGCCCAATCAGCAATATAATAATGAACTTCTGTGGGAGTCATATTATAAATATTTTGTGGATTATATTGATTTCGTATGGTTTCTCTTGCACAATCAAATTGTCCTTGCTGAAAAATAATATTTCGAACATTTCCACCTTGTGAGACTCTAGCATATTCTCCTTCTGAACTATTCACTCGATTCATGGTTACAGAGGCAACTGCTTTCATTCCATTGTCACCTTCTCCACCAGCTTCGCATTGTACAATTCTTGCTAATAATTCACGATCTGAATAGGCCATAACAAATCACTCCCTTACTTCCTTTATTATATTAAATAACAAGGCGATTGGTTCTTCTTTATCATAAGTTTTTCTTATCATAATGGTAATCTTTTTATAACATTTCAATAACACTCGATTCTAACTAAAAAGTATCCTATTTTTTCAAATCTCCCCAAATTTTTTATTCTTTTAATAGAAATATATGTTATAATAAATATGGTGATTCGATGAAAATATTATTTAAAAATAGAACTAGATATACTAAAAGTGTATATGATCAATTTCTTGCTTTCCACAATAAAAAATATCATTTTACCTATACCGCTTATACCGTTATCATAGTAGCACTTATTCTACTACTCCTTATTTTACAGGTAAAATCTCATAATTACACACTTGCTATTTTATTGTGCTTTGGATTAACAGCTTTTATTCTTTGGCGATTTTTTCGCCCTATTTCTGAAGTTACAAAAGAGTATAAGAGTGAAAAAATTCAAAAGGAAAAAGAATTTACTTTTACCTTTTACGATAAATTTTTTGTGATTGAAGATGAAAAAGAATTTTCAGAAATGAAGTATCATCAATTATATAAAGCTTTTGAAACAAAAACTTTTTTTTATTTATATCTTGATAAAACACATTCTTTTTTACTAGATAAATCTACTTTTAAGAAAAGCAATCCTTCTGACTTTTCTGAATTTATTAGAAAAAAATGCTGGTGGGGTTATAAAAAAGTCAAATAAATTCAATTTTTGGCTTTTTCAAAAAATTAGTCCCCCTCCTCTTGGCATAATATCATCGATTTTATTAGTATCGCTTGATTGGAGCGAGAAATTAGAAATTGTTAAGTAAGAAAATGAGGGATGTTCAAGGCAAAACCATTCTTATATTAAATTCTTATAAATTTCTCGGCTACCTTTCATGACGTCAACAAATTCTTTAACAAAAGTCACAACTATACCCGAAAACAGGACCCTTTGTGACTTTTGTTTTAGAATTTGTATGACTATTCCAGTCGCATTCGTCATTTATGCAAATTTAATATAAGAATGGTTTTGAACGTGAAAGCGGCTCATTTTCTTACTTTATAATTTCTTTTCAAGTGGAATGAACAAGATACTAATAAAATAGATGATATTATGCCAAGAGGAGGAAACTAATCTTTTAAAAAACGAAAATTAAGTCAAATAAATGTTTGACTTTTTATTTTTTTGTGGTATAATAATTACAAATATATGTTTGGTATGGAGAATTAAAAAATGGAAACCTTAGACAAATTAAAAATATTAGCAGACTCTGCTAAATACGACGCTTCTTGTAGTTCTAGTGGAAGCAATCGAAAAAATAAAAATCAGGGAATTGGAAACGGTAGTATAGCTGGGATTTGCCATAGTTGGGGAGCAGATGGAAGATGTATTTCTTTACTAAAAATATTATTTAGCAATTGTTGTATCTATGATTGCAAATATTGCATCAATCGTTGTACCAACTCTGTTAAACGTGCTACTTTCACGCCACAAGAAGTAGCCGATTTAACCATTAATTTTTACAAAAGAAATTATATAGAAGGACTTTTCTTAAGCTCTGCCGTCGTAAAATCTCCTGATCATACAATGGAACTGCTTATTCAAACTATTTCCATTTTGCGAAATGAATATCATTTTAATGGTTACATTCACTGTAAAAGCATTCCTGGAGCTAGTAAGGAATTAATTGATACCTTAGGTAGTTTAGTAGATAGACTTAGTATCAATATTGAACTTCCCTCCCATGATAGTCTAAAACTACTTGCTCCACAAAAAGAAAAAAGCGGTATTTTGGATCCTATGTCCTATGTTTCAAATGGTATTAAACGCAACCAACTCGAAAAAAGTAGATACAAACCTAGTTTTGTTCCTGCTGGACAAACCACACAATTAATTGTTGGAGCAACGCCTGAAAGTGATTTAAAAATCTTAAAACTTTCAGAAGGACTGTATCAAAAACTAAGTTTAAAAAGAGTTTATTATTCTGCCTATATCAGTGTAAATCAAGACAAAAATCTTCCTACCTTAGAAGCACCACCATTACTTCGTGAAAATAGGCTCTATCAAGCTGATTGGCTACTTCGTTATTATGGTTTTAAAGCCAATGAATTATTAGACGAAACACATCCTAACTTTAATCATATGCTAGATCCCAAATGTGATTGGGCTTTGCACCATATCGATAAATTTCCCATTGAAATTAATTCTGCTGACTATTTCACCTTATTACGAATTCCAGGCATTGGTGTTATATCCGCCAAAAAAATAATTCGTGCAAGACGTGAATTCTTGCTAGACTTTGAAGCCTTAAAAAAGCTTGGAGTTACGCTAAAAAGAGCTCAATATTTTATCACTTGTAAGGGAAAATATTATGACAAAGTCTACAAATTTAACGAAAACTTTATTGAAAGAAACTTGATTTACCAAGAGAGAAGTACTTTACCATTACCCCAATTTCAGCAACTATCTATTTTTGATAACTTATTACCAACGAAGGAGGATAAAATAAAATGTCTAACTGGAAGCTTATAAACAAAACCTATTTATATGATGGTACATTCGATGGTTTCCTAAGTCTTGTATTTGACTGCTATGTAGCAAAAACCTTACCAGAACAAATTATTTCAGAAGCGGAATATTCGCCCAACTTTTTAGACCATCCCCTTTTCATACAAACAGACTCTGAGAAAGCCAAAAGAGTATTTGCTGGTATTGAAAAAAATATTGGTTATACCACTTTATACAATACCTATTATAGCTTTCTTTGCGATGAGAAAAACAAAGAAGTAAATTTGCTAAAATATCTTTGTGATGGCTTTCAATTTGGTCCTAAAATTAATAATCGACTTACCATTCCTTATATCTTTAAAGTAATGAATATGAAAAAAAGAAGTTTTGGAGAATGTCATAGACTAAAAGGATTACTACGTTTTCAAGAAGTTGGAAATAATTTATACTATGCTTCTATCCATCCAGACAACAATATTATTGAACCTCTAGGCCATCATTTTATCCATCGTTTACCGACTCAAAATTTTATCATACACGATAAAATTAGAAATATTTGCTTATTATATAATGGAAAAGAATACAAAATAGTAGATGCTACCCATCTAAAAATTCCTGCTATTTCTGTAGAAGAACAAAAATATCAGGAATTGTGGAAACTATTTTTTAAAACCATTGCTATTTCAGAAAGAAAAAATCCAAGATGTCAAATGCAATGTATGCCTAAAAAATACTGGAAAGACCTGATAGAAGAACCCTAACTTAATCCTCTATCATCTTTCTTGTCTTTTCTTTCACTTCTTTGTCCAATGCTAAAATCTCTTCGACTGTATTTAATTCCATTTGGTTATGTTCATCTAGCATTTTTTGTATTCCCTTTGGAATCTGCGTATAGGTTATTTTCTTATTCAAAAAAGCATCTACTAGCACTTCATTGGCAGCATTTAATACGACTTGATAACTATGTCCTTTTTCAATTGCTTCAAAAGCTAATTTTAGACACAAAAACTTCTCTAAATCTGGTTTTTCAAACTTTAATTCTGCAATCTCAAACAAATCAATTTTTTCAATCGAATTGGTTAAACGATTGGGATAATTTAAAGCATAGGCAATTGGTATTTGCATAGATTTTGGTCCTAAATTTGCCATAATCGTTCCATCTTGAAATTGCACCATAGAATGGACAATACTTTTTCTATGTACTACGACTTGTATTTGACTTGGTTCTACATCAAATAACCATTTTGCTTCGATGACTTCAAATCCTTTATTCATCATCGTAGAAGAATCAATCGTCACCTTTGGTCCCATCTTCCAAGTTGGATGATTTAAGGCTTGCTCTACGGTTATCTCATCTGTTATCTCCTTATCAAAAAATGGTCCTCCAGAAGCTGTCAATAAAATTTTATCAATCTTATTTTGCTTTTCTCCTTGCAAACACTGCATAATAGCACTATGTTCACTATCTATTGTTAATAAGGTAGCATGATTTTTAGCAGCTGTCTCCATAATTAATTTTCCACCAGCCACTAACACTTCTTTATTGGCTAAGGCTACTATTTTCCCATTTTTTATCATATTATAGGTTGGTTGTAAACCTGCGATTCCCACTAAAGCAGATACTCCTATATCAAAGTCTGTTAGCTGTGATATTTCTTCCATTCCCTCTTTTCCATAATACACCTGTAAATCAGGAAATAATTTTTCTAGTTCCTTAGCATTTTCTTCTGCCGTTATATATACATGTTTTGGCTTAAATTCTTGAATTTGCTCTATTAATTTTTGTATATTCTTTCCTGCCACTAGAGTTATTACTTCAAATAAATCCAGATTTTCTCTAATTACATTTAGTGTACTTTCTCCAATGGAACCCGTAGAACCAAAAATTGCAATCTTTTTCAATCAAATCCCTCTTCCTTTTTTATATATTTTCTTCTTTTTTAAAATCAATACTGGTTTCTCCTACACCTGCCTCTACTTTTACAGTAACCTCACCATTTCCAATCGTCTCATGATCTCTAATTTTCTTGCCATCTATTTCAAAATCACCTAACCCTGTACTTCCCTTTACTTTGTAGTCATTTGGTGAACCTAATAAATTTAATTCCATCTTTCCGACGCCACAATCAATATCAGCTTTCCCTGTAATTTTACTTGTTAGCACTAATTTTCCAATACCACCATCTAATTTCAATTCTTCAATTTTACTATTTAAAATATTGGCTTCTCCTGCCCCAGCTTCTATCTTAGCCTGTTTTGCTATTAAATGATCGATTTGATATTTTCCTACTCCCATTTCTAAATTCACTTTATCTGCTTTTAAGTACTCAATTTTGGTTTCGTTCATTCCTGTTTTAATCGTAACTTCTTTCCACTCTACCGCTTCTGGCAAATAGATGGTAATTTCTGGTACTACTTCTGTATTATTAAACATAGTATAAACTTTTTCGTCTTGTATTTTTAATTGGCTTTCTCTGGCTTCACATCTAAATTGTTCTGAAATATGGGAAGCTTCTACTTTTAGCGTATCACCCTTTTTAATGGTTAGCTTGCCTATGTTCAAATCAATATCTAAATCTGTAATATTTTTGTATTCTTGTTCCCATTTTGTTACCACAGCAGAAGTATCTTTATTTTTAAAAAATTCTAAACCTGTGGAAATACCAAAAATAGTTGTTATTCCAAACAAAATCATACTAATTATCATAATACATAAATAAATAGCAAATCCAATCGCTCCATACTTAATTATTTTTTGAAAGGTTGTCATTTTATTTCAACACCTCCAAACATAGCTACGCCATTAATATATAAAGTTGGTAAACTTTCATTGTATTCTGTTTTTGTTTTATTATCTACACCACCAAAAATTGGCGTTGATTTTACTTTGATATTAATTCCAGTTGGTACTCTTATTTCAATTCCTCCAAAAATAGCATTGGCATTGATTACTTGATCCTTTTTAATAATAGCCTTCGAAAGGTCTAGTTCTACACTTCCAAATACAGCATCTAAGTTAGCTCCTTTAAATTCTTGACCTGATAAATCACTTTTTTGTCCCCCAAAAGTAGCACAATATTCTTCAAATTCTCCTTTGTTGGCATTTAAGTTTCTGATCTTTTCAGCTACTTTTTTATGGAAAGTATCTTTAAAAATAATGCTAATTCCTATCATCACTAAAATAAATGGAAAAATTAGTTTTCCTATTAAACTAAAAGACAAAATGCCTTGTGCACATAATAATAGCACTACTCCTATTACCAACCAAATAAAACTCCACATTTTATTGGTGCTTCTAAATAATTCAATAAAGCTTGGAACAATGATAAATAATGTCCACCAACCATGAAAGAAAATATTGATATTGGTTAATCCTACCGCATTTAGTCCAAAAATTACTCCTACTATAATCAATACCAATCCCCATAATATATTTCCAAATTTTTTCATTTTACTTCATCTCTCCTTCTCTTTTTATTATTTTCTCTACCTCTTCAAAACAAGCTTCCTCTTCTGTTAATACGACATCATAATGTCTATTATAAAATGCTAAATTCTCGTTGATTTTTTTATTTAAAAATCCTATTGTTATCGTTTTATCCCAATTTTCTTTTGGTATCATTTGTATGTCTTCAATGATATCACCACATAAAATAGCATATTGCTTTTGTTGGATTATCTCTTTTAGTTCTTCTGGTAATGTATTTCCTATTTTTTTATTCATAGAATGAATGATAGAACCTGTGAATTTTTGCATTTTATCTTCTTTAAAAGTAAGAAAATTACTAATAATATGTATATTGTCATAATAGCATTGTTGCTTTTTCAAGAATTCTTCTATGACATTCCCTATCCCTGCGGATAATATTATAACTGGTACTTTTTCTTGGTATAAATTTTGTAGAAATGCTTTTGCCCCTTTTCTAAAATTTAAGGTATCTTTTTTTAATGCTTTTACTAAATTAGAATAACTTATTTGATACTTATATAATAAATCCATACTTTTTTGATACCATTCTACCATATATCGCCTTTTGACTTCTTCCTCCAATGTATAATCTAATTCCATTGGAGAATATTTGTCATTTAGTTCCTCTATCTCTTTTTTGCATTCTTCCCCATAAATTTCAAAGTCTAATAATGCCATCCAAGAGTCTAAACTTTCTTTATTGGTTATGGTTTTGTCAAAGTCAAGTACAACATAATAATTATCACTTGTTATTTTCACCTTTTCTATTTTATTTGTGTTTATAGTTCTCATCTTCCACCTCTGCTACTATTCTACTATAATCATACTCACATTACAATAGAAAATGTAAATTTAAGTTTACAAACATTTCACATTTTTTTCTTCTTATGATATAATGTTGCAAAATCAAGAAGAAAAGGAAATAATGATGAAAAATTTTTTTATACTATTAGCCATGAAAATTTTGCACTTTGGGCTAAAAATACTAGGAAAAAAAGGTGGGAATTTTTTGGGAAAAATAGCCTATGAGTGGAACCCCGACATATTCCAATACTTTAAAATTAGTTGTCCTATTATAGCTGTAACCGCAACCAATGGAAAAACCATGACCAATAATGCGATTGGACATGTTTTTAAAACCGCTGGAAAAAAAGTTATCAGCAACATAGAAGGAAATAACATGGAAACTGGTATTTTATCCACTTTATTAAAACATTGTTCTTTAACGGGAAAAATCAAAGCAGATTATCTTATCTTTGAAGTTGACGAAGGTTATGTACCAATCGTTTTTAAAGATTTAAAATTAGACACTCTAGTCATTCTTGACTTTTTCCGTGACCAATTAGATCGAAATGGTGAAGTAGAAGCCTTAATTCTAAAAATCCATGAATTTTTAAAGACCTATACTGGAAATCTAATTTTAAACAACGATGACCCAAATGTAGCAAGACTAGGACAATCCAATCCAGAAAATCCTAATATCTATTATTTTAGCGTTGAGCGATACACACATGCTACCAATGAAATGAAAGAAGCAGGAGAAGGAAAATTTTGCCCTTTCTGTCACACTCGTATTAAATACGAATATTACCAATATTCTCATATTGGTAAGTTTCAATGCCCAAATTGTAACTATGGAGATAATGAAATCTACCAATTAGCTACTAATATCGATTTAAAAAACAAAACCTTCTCTATTAATACCATTACATATCAGACTAAATTTAATAGCATCTATAATATCTATAATTTTGTAGCCGTTGTAGCCTGTGCAACTTTATATCATATCGATACAGAAATAATACAAAAAGCACTAGCTACCTTTGTATTAGATAATGGTAGATTAGAAGAAATTAAAATAAAAAACATCCCAACCATCATTAATTTAGCAAAAAATCCAACTGGTGCCAATGTTAGTTTAAGAATTTTAAAGGAAGATGATGAAGAAAAAGAATTACTATTCGTTTTAAATGACAATTTAGCAGATGGACATGATGTATCTTGGATTTGGGACATTAACTTTGCTGATTTAAACCATGTTTCCAGAATTATTACATCAGGCATTCGTGCTTATGATATGGCTATTCGTATCAAAACGGCAGGATATCCTATTGATAAAATTGAAACTTATCCAAACTTATCAGAGGCGGTAGAAAACTTCTATAAAACGAATTGTAAAAAATATGTGATTGCTAATTATACAGCCTTACAACCAACCAGAAACGAAATTTTGAAATTAGACAAGGATGATTAAAAATGAAAGAATTAAAAATATTATATTTATATCCAGATATTTTAGAATTATATGGAGATTATGGAAATATTCAAGTATTGCTTTATCGATTACAGCAACGTGGATTCAAAACAACTGTTACCTCCTACTCCATTGGGGATACTCCTCCTGACTTTACAAGCTACGATTTAATTTTTTCTGGTCGGAGGTGCCGACCAAGAACAAGGAATTCTAGCAGAAGATTTAGTTCAATACAAGGATTCTATCCAAGAAGCCATAGACGCTGGTGTCTTTTTCTTATTAATTTGTGGTTCTTACCAATTATTTGGCAAATACTATAAAGATGTGGAAGGCACTATTATACCTGGTCTAGAAATTTTTGATTATTATACCGAAGCTATTAACGATAGAAAAAAAAGATGTATTGGTAACATTATTGTTGAAACAGAATTAAACGGTAAAAAAACAAAAGTAATTGGATTTGAAAATCATGGTGGACAAACCTTTAATATTAGTAATCCTTTTGGAAATGTACTATTAGGAAATGGCAACAAATTTGGTGATACGAAAGAAGGCTTTTTTACAAGCAATGTAATTGCCACTTATCTACATGGTCCTTTGCTTGCCAAAAATCCTGAACTTACTGACTATATCATTAAATATTGTCTTGATCGAAAATATAAAGAAGATATTGTCTTAGAGCCTTTAAATGACGAATTTGAAAACAACTGTCGAAAAGAATTGATTTCTTCCTGGAATATCAGTTAATTGCTGGCAAGGTGTCCATTGGGGACGGTTCTTTTTGGACATTGTGCCACTGGGGACGGACCTTTT
>CANPNZ010000007.1 GCA_947575605.1 uncultured Clostridium sp. | reverse complement strand
CTCCAATTATTTGGTCGATTTCTGCATTAGTAATTGATACTAAATCACTTTTTTGGATATAACCTGACAAGTCCACTTCTGTTGTTCCTATTTTTTCTGCTGTACCATTTACTACAATATATTCATCATAACTATTATTTCCTATCCCACTGTTTGCTATCAAGTAAATAGTATTACTATCTTTCATCTCTGAAATAGCTGTTACAATCTCTTTTTTATTTATATTGGCTACTGCATTATTAATAGCAGTGTTCATATCTGTTGTTTTAGCAAATACCGTTAAATCTGGTTTATTGGTTAAATCTTCATAATCTCCTGTAAATGTACTATCTCCTGCATTGTTTATCTTTGTTACTAATTCATCTGTTAAGTTGTTATCTGATAGTACTTTATACTCTGTCTGACTTCCTGTTTTGTGTTCCTTTTGTATGAATTTTCCTTTCAATAATAGCCATAAATGAGCTAGTCCATTATTATCTAAATATTTCTTTTCTTCCATAATTCCTTTTCCTCCTATAATTTTAAAATTTCTTCTATTTCTAAGTTGCTTATTTTTCCTATTTGTTCAATATTCTGTTTGTTGTTCTCTACTGCTTCATCTATTTTGTCCCAATTTTCATTCAATGATTTTTCTATATCAAATGGATTTGTGTTTGCTGTTACATTTTCATTTTTAAATAGTTTTAAATTATTTGTTTGACTCATATTGTTCCTCCTTTTTAATATTTACAACCAATAATTTTATATGGCACTAAAACAGTATTATTTACTGTTCCATTTATAGTAGCGTCTGTAATATTAGCCGTAGAACCATTTATAGTAATTTGTCTATTCCAATTTCTACATTCACTTGTAAAATCACAATGTATCAATTCTCCTGTCTTTCCTTTTTCAACTATTATAGATGTTGTTCTGTTTGGAGAAGCTTGGTATCCATGATTTCTATAACAGTACACTATAACATAATCATAAGTATTACTTGATAATGTTATAGTTTGTGAATTAAAACTATCTAAACTATTTGTGTTTTGCCATAATGTCTTTTTTTCTATTCTTTCTTTTATTACTTTACCTTGCTTAGCAGAAAGTGCGTCTGTTTGACTTGTACTATTTAAGTTATCTACTACATTTGCTACTAATCCAGAACTTTGTTTTACTTTTATGATAAAATTACAAACTAAGTATGGTTGCAAGTTGTTGTGTGCTTGACTTCCTCCAACTGGTTCGGAAGCTCCTGAGTTAAAAGCTGCTGTTCCTTCATAAGTAAAATTAAGCCCCCATTCTTTATTACCTTGCCCATTATTGACAGCAACAGCATGTATGTGTCGTGCTATTTCATTGACAGTTAGTATATGTTCTTTTTCTCCACCTATTTTTCCTAATGTATTAAAATCTATATCACCAGCACTTTTTCCTACTGGAACTTTCCCTTTTAAATTTGGTATTCCAAATGTAGTACTTCCATTTCCAGTTCCATATTTTGTTCCTAATACATTAAATAATTCTGGGTAATCAGTTCGACTTATATTTTGCCCGTTACACAATAGCCAGTTTTCAGGAATAACATCTGAATACCATTCTATTACTGCTCCTAATGGAAGTGTATCACCTGTTGCCACTCCTTGACTATGTAATTCTGTTATGGCATTTTCTACATTATCTTGTAACTTGTTTAAATTTATATCGTTCAAATATGGAGCTTTGTTGTTTATAAAAGTGATTCTTTCTAAGTATTTTCCCATTATTGACCTCCTTCTAATTTTTCTATTCTTTTTAGTAAATCTTGTATGGTTTTATCTTTCTGCTTATCTTTTTCTTGTAGTTGTTCTATTTGTTCTTGTTGTTCTTGGATAGCTTTATAAGATATTGATAACATTGAATATATGTCAATTCCTTTTCCCTGTGTTCCAATTATTTCTTTTGAGCAATTATAATTCTTTCCTATAATTGCTCCTACTCTTTTTTTACATGTTTCTTCATCTTCTTTATAATTATAATAATATATATCTGTATTCTTTATTTCCTCTATAGCCTTATGATTATATTTTTCAATATTTTTCTTCTTTTCTGCTAACGAAAATGGTTCTACTCCATTATTGCAATAAATATGACCCGATGTAACCTTTAAATCACCTCTCATAGTAAGACCTTCTGATATACTTGCCTCTCCCAAAGCAGTTAATCTTAAACAAGTAATTGTGTTACAATGAACACTTCCTTCATCAGTAAATAAGCAATTATTCTCTCTATTTCCCACTCTAAAACTATTACTTCCAGCTCCATTTCTATAAAAACTAATGTTATCAAATATAGCTATATTAGCATAATTATTAACATTATCTGGACTAATGCTTAATAAATTTTTACTGCTGTTTATATCCCAAAAAAATACACCTTCTTCTTCTCCTGGATCTCCATGTATTAGAACACCACCTGTTTTTATTCCTGTACCAAAACCATTTAATACTAGATTACAAGAACTTAATTCTAATTCTCCATAACTGGCATCACTATTTTGAGGTCCCATTGCAAAATTTCTTATACTTAAAATTGGATAGAATTTTCTGTCACTCTTGGTTTTTATTCCCCAAGCCATACCATTTTCTATTTGTTGCTCGTAATCGCCTTCGACTGAAAAGCTTATAAAACGTTCATCGTTTATATTTTGTATTCCCATTTCTCCAAAGATATTTGTACCATCTTTAAAAAAATGTTGTCCTTCTTTATCTAAAGACATCAATACTTTTTTATCTTTATCTAATATAGCAAAACTAGCATTATTATTTAATATCATTAATTGGATAAATTGTGATATTTGGTTCCACGCTACTTTTACTGCTTCCGCATTTTGTTCTATCTTTGTTCCTAATTCGCATTCATCTACTTTTTTGCTTACTTCTAAACTTATTTTTTCAGCGGTCTGCGATATATTTGTATTCATTTCTACTTTAGTAGCATACACTTCCGAATATTCGCTGTCTATTACATATTTAGCCGAATAAGCCAAATTATAATATTCTTGTACATAAATGTATGTATTATCTTTAAATGTCTTTAATTCTAATTCTCCTAGTTCGTCTATTACTTCATTTTCTAAAATATATAAGCTTAAATCATCGTTTAGGCCTATTCTTCTTACTACTCTTGCTTTTCCTTTTTCAATTATAAATTCATCGCATACATCTTCTAAGTTTCTTAATGGTTCCTCTAAAATTATTCTTACGATTTCTGCTTCTTCTGACATATTAGCTCTATTTTGTTTATCTGCTACTATTGTAAAATAGCCACCCAAAGGAACTAGATTATTTGACGGAGTTAATCCGTCATGTGGCGGCAAATAAACAAAGTTATTTGTATTTCCTTGAATATTAAAATCTAATATATAACCTTTTCCTTCTATTGTTTCAGTTAGATGTATTTCGTTTTTTCCGTCTACCACTCTTGTAAAATCTGCTACGTTTGATACTTTTTGATTGATACTATCAATATCTTGTTCTACTTTACTTATTTTCTCATCATATTCTCCTGTTTCTTGAACTAATTGTGTTATTCTACCGTCTATTTGATTTATTTCACTTTGTACTCGTCTTATTTTTGCTTTATCTGAAATTACAGTTCTAGTAGTTTCTTCTTTTGATTTTGCTTGTATTTTACTAGATATAGAAGATTTAAACTTACCTACATATTCCATGTCACCTTGATAAATTACTTTTTTATTGTCTATTATAACTATATCCCCAATGTCTAAGCTTGGGTCTATAATTGTGCTTCCTTCAAAACTATAACATTCAAGATTATTTAATCGATTATATATGTTTTCTACTTGCTCACTATCGACAATGTACATATTGTCACAATTAATCCAAACTGTATTATTTGTTTCATTTCCAAATTTAAAGTCTTGTACGCCATCTTCATAAGCCACACGACTAATTTTAAATGGTTCACCCCAACTATAATCTTGAAACAACTCTATATTTACTTCTGCTGTGTCTTGCCCAATTTTTCTTATATATAGTTTTCCATCTCTACCAATACAAGCAAATCCGCCAGCTTGTTCTGCTATATAACTCAAATATTCTCTTGCACTTACTGTATTGTCATATACGGCTACTTGCTTATTAGCATTTAAAAAAGAAGTAGAACCGAAGTTCCACTCCTGCTTTTTGGCATATATCTTGCAATATTTGTAACATGGTTGCTGGATAATTTAAGTTGCTACCATCGTAATTAAATTCAAACTTTACCATGTAATCAATAGCTTTTATTGTTATTGTGTCATCGTCATTTTTTTCTATGCTATCTAATATAAAATGTCCTATTGGTACAATTTCATTATTTATTCCAGTTTCTATATAAAAATTATTATAGGTATCTGGTAAGGAATTTTTATATATTCGCATTTCTATTGATTTTGCTGTTACACTTCCTAAGCTAAATTCATCATCTGAAAATAATACATGCGAAATTTTAAAATCAAATATATGATCTGGATTTACTTTGTCTCCTTCAATATAAATATTGAGAAGATGTTTTGTGCTATCTGCATATACCAGTTGTTTATATTGATTGCTTGTTTGATACATGTTATCCTCCTTTTTGGCTTGCTACTAATGATTTTTGCATTAAATTAAAAGATACTTTCCATCTTGATTTTGAAGTGTTTTCGTCATTCCCTGTTAGATACATTTCGCAACTTCTTTTAGAACATCGAAAAGGAGCGGTAATCATACCGCCCCTTACACTTGGGCATTTTATTGTTATTGTCATAGGATTTTGATACGTTGCTTGTAGCAGTTCTTCTGCTTCTTCCTCTGTGCAATAATCCCAACTCATTTCTAGTTTTAACATTCCGTGTTGCTACAACGTTATCAATTAATGCTCCTGTTACCTTGCTAGTGTAACTATCATTGTCTAAATCTTCTATATTATCTTTATAGCTTGATGGCGTTTTCATTGTTTTTCCATTTAATTTCCATAGCATGTTTTCCCCTCCTCTAAAGCTTCTAAACCGTTTCCAGTTGCCTTTTCATATCTCTTAAATCTTCTATATCTGTTTTAGTTTTTTAAAATAATAAAACACCTACTTTTCTGTAAGTGTTTATCTTAATAATTCTTGTTTCTTCTTGTTGAACTCTTGTTGTGTAATTATTCCTTTATCTAATAATTCCTTGAATTTCATTATTTCATCTGCATTAGACATATTGTTTATTGTCAAATTTCTATTTTTGCATTCCTGTATTCTTAATAAAATATAGTTGTATAAATCTTCTGATTTTTTTGGAATTTCTTTATTAAATGCTCTAAGTATTAATGTGTTATCATCATCTAACGCTTTTCTTGTTGTTGTTCCTAAAATTCCTATATTTTGTTTTGTTTCTATCGTTCCAGCAGCAATAAATTTTATATATCCATTTGCTATAATACTTGGTTTTTTATATTCTACACTAGATAAATCACTATAAAAAAAAGTCTTATCTCCTTTTAATCCTTGAGAAACAAATCCCATTGCTGTTTTTCTTGATATAGTCACTCTATCTTCATATACTTTTAATAAACCATTTGTGCATTTTAATTCTTTTTCTTCCATAATAATCCTCCTTTGAAATTATTTTAACCTATGAAAATTAAGAATGCTGTCGAATGTTGACATCTTTATAATATTTTTCCATATTTTATGAAAATAAAATCAATACAAATTATTATGTATATCTTATTTGTAATTTTCCTGTTTGCCTCGTTTTTTCATTTATTCCATCAATTACTTCATCTACTATTTTTTTACTTCCCCAGTACATTTGTAAATGTATTGGTTGCCCATTATTATTTCCTTGATATTTTGACAGTACCCTATCAAACGTTTCTTCCATTATGTTTTGCGGTGCAATAATTTCTGGATTTGTACTCGCTCCACTATATTCACCAGCCATTACGATTGTATCATCGTACAATACACCACCTTTTGCCAACTTCGGTATTTGTGGTACACTTATTGTATTTATCCAAGAAAATGGTTGTAATCCCATAATATTAACACTTCTTATTGCTCGTAGGGCTGTATTGATACCATTGAATGGAATTGCTATTACTTTGTTAATTCCTCCTATAATAGCATTTATTACGGTTTTTAAGCCATTTAAGATACCATCTTTGATACCATCAAATATTCTTCCCCCTGCACTGAATACATTTTTTACTGCTTCCCAAGCTTGACTAAATTTATCCTTAAACCAACCTGAAACATTTCCAAATATATTACATATTCCTTGCCATACTCCAGAAAAGAAATCTCCTACTTTACTAAATATATTTACAACTGAATTATATGCTTCTGTGAATTTATCGCTAAACCACTGTCCTATTCCATTAAATATATTGCAAATATCATTCCATCTATCCGAAAACCATTGTCCTATTCCTTGAAATATTCCAACAATAAAGTTATATGCCTCTGTAAATCTATCGCTAAACCATTGACCTATTCCTGAGAAAATATCACATATTCCTTGCCATAAATTTGACAGAAACTCTCCTATTGCATTTACAACATCTGAAACAACTTGGCATATTTCTTCCCAATGTTGAATGCAAAGAATAATAACTGCTATTATGGCTGTAATTGCTATTATTATCCATGTAATAGGTGACATCATCATTACTGCATTTAGTATTCCTTGAGCAATGCTCCATGCTGTTAATGCTATTACAACAATACCTATAGCAATTGCTATAGCTTTTATTATTGAAGCTGCATCTTCTCCAAATAATCCTGTTAATATTCCATCAACTGCTCCTATAGCGTTTTTTATTGTTTCTTTTATTGCTTCCCATATTCCTGCCCAATCAATATTTTGTATAAAAGTTTTTACGCTTTCTCCTATTGCTACCCAATCTACTGTTTCTAAAAAAGAACTTATAGAATTAAAAATTCCTATTATTCCATTTCCTAAAGTTTGTCCTGCAGTTGCCCAGTCTATATTATTAAAAAATCCATTTATGCTATTACCAATTGCTGTCCCAAATTGTTTCCAATCAAAAGTGGTAACAAAACTATATCCAAAATATATAATTGTATTTAAACCTTGAGCAAATGTATTACCTACTTGATTCCAATCAATTATTGCAATAAATCCATTTAAAAAGTTAGCAATATTGCTTCCTATTTGTTTTGCTGTATTTTGAATTTGTCCCCAGTTAATACTATTCATAGCTTCATTTAACTTTTGTCCTATTGTTGCTCCTACTTCATACCAATTGCCATTTTTTATAGCATCTATAATAGAATTACTTGGATTTACATTAGATAAATCAAAACTTGGTGCAACTTCTCCACCGCTACCGCTTCCACTATCTGAATTGTCATTATTTTGTATATTATTTATTTCGTCATGTATTCCCGCCAATTGTTTTGTTTCTTTTTTTGCCTTTTTAGCACTTCCAGCCATTGCTCCATAAGATTTAGCACTTGCATTAGCAAATATATTAACTTTAAATAAAGCATAAACAACAGATTGGATAGCTTTCATTAATTGATATACTAAATTAGTGACCCATTGAATTACTGGAGCAAAAGCCGAACCCATAGCATACTTCATATAATCTATATTGGCACTTAATTGTTTAGCTCCTGCATTTTGACTAGATAACCAACTTTGTGCACAACTACTTAATGTTGAATAAATACCTCTTAACGAAAATAAAGCTCCCGCATATTTTAAAATATGACCTAATCCTTGCTTTAATCCTTTTCCCATATTCTTTATATTATTAGTAATATTTTGTGTCAATTTTGGCATTTGTTTAAAAACATTTTTTAAATTTTCTACACTTAGTTTAGCTTGTGCCAATTTTTCTTTAAATGTACTAAAAAAGCCACTCAATTTACTTTGAATGGCTTTTGTCTGTGATGTTTGTTGTCCTAATTCTGACATTTTTGATTTTGCTTCTTTCAATAATGTATTGTATTTTATTATTTCTTTATTTAATTTATCACTTTGTGATACTAAAGATGTATAGTTCGTATCATTATCTAATCTTTTATATGTTTCTTGTTTTATAACCTTATTTCCTGCGTTTGGCATATCCTTTATCACTGATTTATTCGTATCTGACCTTATTTTATCTAATGTATTATTTGTTATATTCAACTTTAATTCTCGACCTGTTATTTTCTTTTGCAAGCTATTAATTTCTTTTTCTAATTGACTTATTTGTTGTTGCGCTTCTTTGTTATTTATTTTTATTGCAATTCTGCTGTTTTCTGTACTTTTCTTTAAATCTTGCATTTTCTTTTTCATAAATTGTACAGCCTGCTGAAATTTATTTTGCATTGTTTTTGTGTCTACTTTTGATAATGTTTCTTGTGCTTGTTTCATAGCTTCTTTGATGGCTGGAGCTAATTTCATAACTTCTCTTACTGCTTCTTCAACTTTTGCTGTTACAATAATCTCTATTTCTTCCACTATCATAAGTCACATTCCTCCTTTCAAATGTAAAAACACCTACATCTATATGTAAGTGTTTTATCTGTTATTATTCCATACTTGAATAAATCTGTCCGCTTCCTCGTTTAAATTTTTAATATTCATTAATGATATTGGTTTTGCTTGAACAATTAGATTTAATAATCCTATTTTAACATTTATTTCCTCTATTTTATTTATTGCTATATTTCTTTGACTTTTAAATAGTAAACCTTTTTTTATTTTTAATTCTTTATTATTATATTTATATGATATATTTTTTAACTGAAAATATATCATAATTGGAACAACTAAAGTAAAAAATAAGGCTCCCATACTTAACAAAGTAAAAATACCCATAATTATTAGCCAAAACCAAAACCAAAATAGACTTATTGGAATTTCGTGATATTTATTATTTTCCATAACAATTCCTCCATCATTTTATTTTTTCTAATAATTCTAATTTTTCAAGTTACTCATCTATTTCTTTTATCTTATCTTCTATTTCCTTTATCCTATTTTCAATTTCTGTCAATTGACTTTCTAATTTTTCTAAATTTTCTAAATACCTTTTATTTTCTTCTATTTGCTGTTTTATTTTTTCTATACTATTTCTATAAAATTCTTTTTCGTTTTCTTTTGTTGTTAAATTTATTTTTTGTTCAAGTTCTTCTATTCTTATATTTGCTCCTTCTATATTGAACATTGGAGTTGCATATTTCAAATTTTGTATTTGAGCTTTTATATTATTTTTTTCTTGTTCTAAATATATGACATGTTCTTTAAGTAACTCGACTTTTTCTTTTTGATTATTGTTGTCGTTTTCTAGTTCAACACTATTAGGAGTGTTATTTTGCATTAGTGTTTTTTCTTGAACTTCTGCAACATTTCCAGTTATTATTTTGCTATTGTTTTCCTTCCACTCGTTTTTCTCTTTTAAAGTTTCTGCTTTTTCTTCTGTATTTTTAAATTCAACAATTTCATTGGAATAATCTACCTGTTGTACTTCTTCTTGCCCTCCTTCTTCTTGTCTAGTTGATACATCTAACTTTTTTGAATTGCTGAAATTAATAATAGTATATACGGTAGTAATTGTTATTCCTGCTGTTACAAATGTTCCTATAAAAATATATGGTTTTAATAAAAATTTCTTCATAACAATTCCTCCTTTTATTTGATATAAAAAGAGTATAACATTTTCTTTTGTCGTTTACTGTCAAAACCTGTAAAATGTTAAAATATTTTTATTTTTTATCTAGTATTATAAAGTGCTTTCTACTTTAAACCAACTTGTACTTTTGAGATAACTTTTCCACCTTGATTTTTCGAAAACTGTCGAAAATATAAAAAATATTAATTTTTTTCTTCTCTCATAGCGTCACGCATTTTTCTTTTTATCTGTTCAGGGGACATGATTCGTTGTTCTTCTTCCTTGAATAATTCCTTATAGCTATCACGAATTGGTATAATCTTAGGTCTTTTGCTCATACTATCTGCTCTAATTAATTTATTGGTAACCGCTTCTTGAAGATTAATTTCACGTTTTAGGTCATCTTTTAGTTTTATTAAATGAACTTGAATAAAAACATTAATTTCTCTGTATGTACTATTCCAAAACTCATACGGTTTCATTTCAAAATAATAACAAAGAGGCTCTGTTGCATACAGTAATTCTATTAAATTACTAGCCTCTTTTATTTTATCTATAATATCATCTATGCCTTGAATCCTTTGAATTGTTCTTCCGCTATTTTGCTCATTGCTTTTTCGGTTGATTTTTGCATTAATTCGTTCATATTGATTGTTGATAAAGGATTGGAGGTCATTTCTTCTAATTCCTTCTTTGTCTTTTTCGTTTTGAAAAAACCCTCGTTGTTCAATTCCTCAGCAATTCCTTTGTATATTTCTACAAAAGTAGATTTGCTTTCTTTTCTATAATCATCTAAAAAATCATATACTTCATCTGAACTTGTAAATACATTTTTTCCGTTTTCATCTTCCGCTAAAATATATATCATTTTTGTCAAAGCGTCTAAATCACAAATAGCATAAGCTTTTGTAAATGCTTCCTCAAAATTCTTATCTTTTAAAACATTGGAAATGTCGACTATTTTCCTTGTTTTTAATACTAATTTAATGGTTTTGTTTTTTGTTTCTAATATCATTTTTTACTCTCCTTTGCAAAAGAGAGCAAGATTACTCTTGCTCAATATTTTCTGTTTCTTCAACAGTTTCTGTGCTAGTTATTTTTCTCGTTCTACTCCTAGCACTCATCGTAGAACTAGGCTGTGGGAAAGCCTTTGCTTTCTTCAATTTCTGTGTTTCTATATAATGTTATTTTAGCTTTTATCATATCATCTAACGCCAATTCCGTTAGTCCAACATGAACAGTTGCTTGGAAGTTCCAAGTAAGCGGTTTTCCTTCTGTTTCTGCTGTTTCTGCTGGTAATTGAATAAACCAATACTCATTAGAATTAGCTGTTTGTAATGCTTTTAAATCGTCGTATTGTGCCTCTGTGAATATTAATTCTATTTCTAAGTTTTCTGCTTTTTTTCTTCCTACTGCTTGTCTTTCGTCGTCTATATCTAATGCACTCCATGTAATCGGTTCTGGTGCTGTTAGAAATTCTGGTATGCTTTGAACGAAAGCTATTTGTTTACGTTCTCCTGTTTTTGTTTCTGCATGATACAATTTCGTCATCATAGTTGTTCTTGGTTCTGTTGCCATATTAACTCATTCCTTTCTATCTTATAAAATTAAAAAAGTTCATTAACGCATTGTAACGAACTTCATATGTGGTTATTAACCTGTATTTTTTTGTTATTTCGTCAAATAAAATAGGGCTAGTATTAGTCCTAATCATATTTTTATTTCTTAGTTCTAAGTCTGTTTTGTTTGCCATTTCCATAGCTTCTCTTTGTTTTGATGTCCAATGCTCTATTTGTACTTGAAAAGTTTTAAGAATTGGAATTGCATTTTCAGTTTTTATAATACTTTCAAGTGGAGTATTAATCAAACGACATGGGAAAATGCTTTCTGTTGTTGGCGTTTGCAACACTGTTTCTGTATTATCTTTTTCATTATCCTTTATTTTTGATAGTATATCATATATTAAGTCTGACATATCTTTTGTTGTAAAATCTTTCATTGGCAAACCTCCTTAAAAAATTCCTCTAATTTTTTCTTTGTTGTTTCTTTGTTTTCTTGTCTAGTTTTAAATTCTGCGTCTTGTAAAAAGTGGTTCGGTTTAGCACCTGTTGCTACATAGAATAATGTATTATTTATAGTTACAATTGGATAATTCAAACTTCTTCCAACCTTATTTACTGGTATGAACCATTCGGTATAACCGACTTTCTAGGAAATGCCTTGTTTTTCCTATGTGATCTTGCTCGGCAAAAGCTCCTGTTCCAAAGTATTCAAACCATAAATACGATTGTCCACTATCTGTTATAAACTTGCTAGGGTCAGCATAAATACGACCTTTACTTTTCATAGAAGATGTTTCTATTAGTTCAACTAAAATCCCATCTTCTTTATGTCCTTTTTCTAGTTTTATTGCATAGCCTTGTATATTTTTTAATATATCTCCTATGCTTTCTTCTACTTTCTTAGGCAATTCTTTTATAATTCTATTTAATTTTTTTTCTAATTTATCTAATCCCTTTATTTCGCATTTAAAACTAATTCCCATTGTTTTTCTCCAACTTAAATAGTATTGTACTTCCTATTTTTATTTTATCGGTTATAATATAATCTGGTACAAAACACTCTAAGTTTGAAACATCTGTTAATGATATGCCATTTCCTTTTTGTATATCATAATCTATATTAGTTCTTGCATTTTCTACACTATAATCTACTTCCCCTGTTGGTTTTCTGTCTAATTCGTTAATATCTTGTTGTATATTTAGCCATATAGTATCATTTTTATTTTTAGCAAACAATTTATTAACTTCTAGTTTATTTAATTGTTCAACAGACATTTTATTTATCTCACTAACCGATAATCCTTCTTTTTTTAATTTCCATTTCTTTGACTTTTCGCCATGTTCGTTTATTGTTTCATATTCTGATACCCATACTCTTGTTAAATCTCGTAATAACATTATTTAATCCTCCTTAGACCATTTTTTATAATGTCATTTCGTAATTTATCTATAATATCTTCGTATGAATTTGATATACTTCCTTCGTTTCTAATTTGTAATCCTTCTGACCCTCTACAAAGATAAATTGCTTTTACTGCTTTTTTTATGTATGGAAATAACTTTTGTTCATTTTTATTATTTGAAATATCAAAGGCAATAGAACTTACTTCCTCTAATATTTCTTTTAGAACTTCATCGTCGTTCTGATAATTAGCTCCTAAGTCATTTATTATTTTGTTAATATTTTCTTTTATGGTTTCCATTCTATTGCCTCCTTAATTATTTCGTACTATCTGTTGTTGATTTTGCTCTAGCGGTTACTGTATCTTGAACATAGAAAATAGTATCTTCCATTAATGCTTTTGTTCCTTTATACAAGAAATCTTCTAATGCAACCGCATCATCAAATGGTACTTTTTCTGCTCCATATTCTGATACATAGTATGGTTGTGCAATAGCTCCATCCATCATAACAACTGCTCTTACACCCTCTGGCATTCTTGTAGACTCGTACACTCTGACAGAGTCATACATACCAATAGCTTGTTCTTTTGGATCTGTTCCATTTGGTAAATCATCTAATATTTTCTTCATATCTTTTCTATACTTACTATCTACTACAATTACAAGTAAATCAGACTCGATACCATCAATAAAATCATTCTTTAATGTTCTTGCGTTTTGCAACAATTCATCAATTGTGTCTTGTACTGTATCTTTTGGTGTAACTTTTGTTCCTTCTAACACTTGTGTAAAAAATTCTCTATCTAAGTATCTGACAATAGCGGATTGATGATTTACTTTTCTTCTTTCTGCCATTCCATCAATTCCATATAATTTGACATCTTTTCCTTGCAATTCTTCTACAATTTCTTTGTCTGTATCTATATATACTTTTACAGGCTTCGCTTTTACTTTGTCTCCTTCACCAGCTTTTCTCGCTGTTCCTTTATCCTTTAATTCTGCATTTACAAATCTTTTATATTCGACTACTCCACCTTCTGGATTTCCTGAACCATTTTTGGCCTTAATTTGTTCTGATACTGCTCTTGCAGATACATTTTCTAAAACCCCATTTAATACTTCTTTTAAATTTTCTTTTGTTGTACCATCTTGCATCATAATATTTAATGCTTCTTGTGTAATATTTTCTGCCATTTTACATTCCTCCTCTTTTTTAATAACTTGATCTAGCAACTGTTTTGTTATCTACTGTGCTAGTTGTTTTTGTAATTGGTGTATCTTCTTTTAATCTTTCATTAACTGCTTTTTCTACTGCTTTATTAAAAACAGTTGATAGATTATCAATGTTTTCGTTTAGCTTTTCAGCTGTGACAGTCTTAAAATCAATTAAATTAAGTAAAGATACTTCCAATCCTTTTTCACTCGCTATCTTAATTGCTTCTTCTTTTAATCTGTAAGCATTTAATTCTGTGAGTGCATTGTCTTTTTCAGTTTTTTCTTTTTCTAATTGATATTGAAGCTTTTCATCACTTTTCATTTTTGCAAGCTTTTCAGCTTCTGTTTTTTCTGCTTCTACTTGCTCTTTGTATTTCTCAAGTGCCTTATTGGTTTCGGCATTTACTATTTTGTTTACTTCGTCTCTAGTAAAAGTTTTCACTTCTTCCTTTGGCGTTTCGACTTTATCTACACTCTCGGCAGTAGGCTCCATATTTTCTCTGTTATCTTCCATAACTATTTCCTCCTTAACTTTTACGGTGTTATAACCAAACTATTTTGATTTTTTACGGAAATCTAACCAAACAAAAATAGACAGTTTATTGCCATATCTAGGGCATAAAAATAAGACGTACGTCTACGTCTTTATCTATAATTATAAAAATTTAATAACCTATTCATTCCCAAACTTTTTAAAAAATTCATTAATAAACCTATTTTTGAATAGTTCTATTAATGGTCTTAGTATTGTAATTATAGTAAATATAATCCAATAACAAGTTGGCATTTGTAATTTTACGCTTAGTAGTAATACTAATATCCACATTTTTACACCTTCTTCCCATAATAAAAGCACTTACTTTTTAGTAAGTGCTAATCTTCAAATAATTCTGTATCATCAAACATCTTTGAATAATCAAAATCAATAAACCTTAGATTTTTGTATTTTATCTTACTTTTTGCATATCCTTTAATTTTTCTCTTTTTCATAAATCCATCCTACTTTCTTGAAAAATTCTTGATTTGTTAAGTCTCTTCTCTCTACTCCGTTTAACTCATTATATTTCTTTCTAATTTCTTTTTCAATAGTTTTGTAGGATTGTATTATTTTTTCTTTTTTATAATGTTTTTGTATATCAGCTTTTAAATAATATTTATAGTTATCTGTCATTAATATCATTGTGTCAAATTGTTTAATTTTGTTAAATGATATTATGTCAGTTAGTGAAAAAGAATAATTTTCAGGGTGATTATGTATTGCTATAACTGACTTTCTCTTTCGTATTAATAATTTCATTGTGGTTATTCTGTCTGGTCCAACTGTTGTCCTTTTTTGTCCTTCTGTAATATTGCCTATTAATTCTCCTGTATCAGCATCTAATAAGCACATATTTTCATTCCCATTGTTTTTATATAAGTTCATTATTCTATCTTGATATTTGTTTATCCTATAACTTCTTATTTTGTCCTTGTGTAATTTGGGTTTTATTTCTTGACATTTAAATGTTTCATTCTTTTCTTGCCAATTCATTATCTCTTTTTTATTGCTATACTTTTCTTGTTCAAATTCTACTTTATCAAAATATTGAGGATTATAAGTTATTGTGCTTCTACACCAGTGGAAATGATGAGATATTGGCGGTAAATTTAATCCTTGCACTAATCCTTTGCATTTAATCCTTTGTATTCGTAGTTCGTTTTTTGTCTCTCCATAATATCTGTCAAATTTGTTTTCTTTATCTATATAAAATTCTTGTCCATCTAAACTGTGACACATATCTGTTTCTTTACCATCAGTTATTGTAATAAATTTTATCTTTGCATTGTTATCTACTTCTTTTATTCCTTCTATTTTTGCTTGATTGTTTAAACCTATCATTGTTAAATCAATGAACCCTGATATTTTATTGTCGCTTATATTAAGTTTTTGATTGTTTTGTTGATTTATTAGTCTTTGAAACTCATTATTTTGAATTTCTAGTTCTCTTTGTTGTTGTATGTTTAAAATTAATTGCTTGTACATTTGTTGTGCGTTATATTGCAATATGGTTTGAATATATTGTTCCCAATTATATCCACTATGATTTGGCATATCTAATAAAGCTAAAAAGATAGTGTCTGGTATTACAGATACTATTTTTCTTTTCTTTTTTGGCAATGTCTTATTTACTTCTTTCTGTCCTTGTTGATAATAATAGTTAGCTACATCTTTAAATGTATTCAATTCTGTTTCTTTCAGTTTTCTTTGTTCTTCTACATAAGCTCCATATATTAACAACTCTAATATTTCGCTATTCTTTACTCTAGTTCTTTTGTATATATTGTTTGCTAACACGCCAAAATATCCAGTAAGTAATCCTTTATCCTTCCATTCTTCTATGTATGTATTTACTTTATTTTTAGTTTTGCTATTGGCTATTTGGTATAAATTATCAAAATCAAAACTAAATATATCAAATATTTCTTGTAATTTATTTTGTGTTTGTTTACTTACTCTATTGTATATCTGTTTTAATTCTTTCATTTTATTATTATGGTATTGCCAATATTCCATTTACAACACCTACTTTTCTTCTTTGTTTGTTATTGTACTAGATTGTTTTATATTTTCTTTTGCTACTTCGTCTGTTTTCTCTAGTTGTTTGTTTGAGTTATCTTGCTCTGTATTCAATATTTTTCCATCTATATCTTGTCCCATTTTTTGCATATTTTCCATATTTTTTTCTATGTTAGCTTCATTTTGTGCGTCCATTTCTGTTAATTCACTTTCACTATCTAAGTCATATGGTAAGTGGTCTATAACTGTTTTATCACTTAATAATCCTCTTAGTTTTAGCCAGTTATCTGTTATTTCTTGATTATTCGTTGGTAAATTTCTAGTTAAGATTACTTCTATATCTCTAAAATCATACTCCGTATTCTTTTTTAGATTGATTCTATCTGTTATAATTTCCCACATTCTTAACAATTCTTTTTCGAATAGCTTATCTGCTTGTTGAAGCACTTGGTCTAATGGGAAGAATTTCTTTTCTAATGCACTTGAATTGTCTGCATTAGTAAATCCGTTGGTCTGTTACATTGGGTACTCCACTTATCATCAAAGCTAAATCCAAACAAGTTTTCTTATGATTTTCAGAAGCTGTATCATTTACATCTTTTGTAACCCACCCTATATCACCTGTGTTATCTGGCGTATAAAACACTTTAGCATTCAATATCGCCTCATCTTCTTGTACTCTGGCTGGATTTTTAATCATAATTGGATTTCCATTATCGTCTAACTTAAGTTCTCCATCTTCGTCTACTGCTTGTATTATTGGGTCATTATCTGGTGTGAATCCTGTTATTTTAAGTTTTGCATCATCATTATATTGAAATATATTGGCATTATTTTTTATTACTTGTTCATGTTTCTTAATTAGTGTTATTACATTTTCAAATAAAGCCAATCCATCTGGATTTTCTACTGCAAAGACTGGTAAATCATTCCATAATACTTCTTTGCTATCTTTCTGTACTTCTTTAAAATCTGTCTTATTGTTTACACTTATATTTTTTTGTTCTATTCCATCTATATAATGTTTTTTATAATCTTTTGTTATTAATTCTAAATGTACTGTTAGCCCTCCATTGTTTGAATTTTCTGTCCAATATCTTAGTAATCCAATCTTCTGTGATGGTGTTTCATAGTTCCAAATAGCTACACTTGTTAAACTAGATGTGTGGGCATATACTACCTCATTATCATTGTTTTCATAAACTAGACCATAACAAGCACCTGTATTAATGTAGTCTTTCACACAATCATAAAAAAAACTACCATTGTCATTATATTTTGTAATATAATCAATGATAGTTTGAAATTCGTCTGGGTTATTTTTATCTCCAAACACTTTTTCAAACACTTTTTGTATAATTCCTTTTTGTGTTTCATTTATCTTTTTTACTTTGTATTGTGGTTCTTTTCCTCCAAAATATCCAGTCGCTATCGTAGATATATAAAACTCTAATGCTACAATAACGTCGCTTGTATCATTCTTTCTTGTATATCTATCGTACAACTGTTTTCTGTGTTGTAAGATTGGTATTGCCTTTCCCCATAATACATTTATATTACTTGCTATGTTTTCTTCTTTTAAAAATTCATCTGGATATTGTATTTTTTCTACTACTGACATTTCGTCCTCCTAAATTATTCTATTATAGCCAAAACTTATTGTATTTGGTTTTGGATTTTCATATACACCTGTTAAACAATCTTCTGCGTCATCGTGTTCATTTTTTCCATCTCTTATATAATGCTTAATGTGTCTCGCAAACTCTGGAAATTTGTCTTCCCAATTAACTGGAAAATAGATATTATTCATAACTGCCGTCGAGTTGCTTAATATTCTTGCTTGCTTATTTTCACTTTGATGGAACCAGTGTATTTTTGTATGTATGTTATTTAATTCTTTTAATTCTCTTTGTACATTTCTTGCGAACCCTCTACCTCCATTGTTGCTCTCTATATTAGCATATCCCACATGGTCTTTTGTTAGCATTTTTGCAACTGCTGGCTCTGTTATTTCCATTGCTTCTTGTGTATAGACAATATCTAATATGTAATATTCTTTGTTGTACATTAGATAATCGATTGAACATAAGAAGTCACTTCCTTCGTCTGCTGTGTCTGTATAATTCATAATATAATGTGCTGGTGGTAGTTTTTCATAGGTTTTGAACTTACTGTATAATCTATTTTTTATATCAATTGGCTCTTGTTGATAGTTAGCATAGATAATGTCTTTATTCATGTTTTTAGTTTTTAGTTCGTAATCTTCTTTACTTAATACTTCTTTACATAGCATTGAACCATCTTCTTGTACTGCTTTATAATTAATATGTCTTACATTATCATAATTTTCTAATATGTATCCTGCTAAATCCATACTTGCCCATCTAGTCATAATTATAATTAGTTTAAAGCCATTTTCTGTTCTTGATAACATTGTATTGTTAAACCAGTCTATTTGCTTTTGTAATACATTTTCGTTGTATGCTTCTTGAACATTTTTAATTAAGTCGTCTATTATCATAAGCGTACAACCAAATCCTGTGGCGGTTCCTGTTGGTGATGTTGCCAAGTAATTTGCTTGCCCACTTCCTTCTAATGCCCATTTACTACTACTAGCTTCTCCATATTTTATTTTTGTGTTTGGAAATATATCATTATATACAATTACCCCTTCCGTTTTTTCAGAAGCTATGGTATCTCTTACCGATTTTGCAAATGTTCCCGATAATGTTTCATTATAGGAACCTGTCATTATTTTTTCACGTGGATTAATACCTAATATCCATTCAACTAATTTTCCTGCTGTTCTTGACTTTCCATGTCTTGGTGGCATATTAATAACACATATCTTTTCATCGCTTTTATAAAAATTTTGTAATTGATTACACACATTTTTTAAAAATTCTCTATCTTCTTTGTAAAAGTCTGGAGCCATTAACTTACAATAATCAAAAAAATCACGTCTAGCTAATTCTAAACGTGCTTGCTTTATCATTTCTTTTTTTAGATTATTCATTTAATATTTTCCTCAATTCATCTGTTGATAAACCTTCGAATGGATTGTTCACATTTCCACTATGTTCTATTTGTTGCTTATCTGACCAATTAAAATTGTTTTTTAGATTAAATATTATGCCTGTTGTGTTTCCGTCTGTTATAAGCTTCTTCTCTAAATAATTTTCTACTTTTATTTTTGCTTTTTTTATAGTGTCAGAAAATTCCTCTTGCTTTAAATATTCTTTTAATGTTTCTCTTGTTATATCTAGCACTATACATAGTCCAGTTACTGTATATGGTTCTTTCTCTAAATCACATTTCTTAAAATATTCATCTATCTTCTCTTGTAGTTCTTCTTTTGTTTTATATTTAGCTGGTCTACCTCTATTATTTGACATTTCTTCACCTCTTTTTAAATTATTTTATTCATATTATGTAATTAAGGTATTACTTGTTTTATATATTTTTACCATTTTCGACATCACTTTTCTTTGAATTATGCTATATTATTTCGGTAACTAAAGAAAAAGGGGGTTTTACTTTGAAAAAGTTGGGTACTATCACTGTGTCTGTTTTTAAAGATGACGATAATAAAACTGATTTTGATATTGAAACAGACAACGAAGATGTCTTGCCAGTATCTTATGTTATTGAAGATACCCTTAAATTTTATTAGACTGATTTATTCAGTCTTTTTTCTTACATTCTCATAATCGGCTTTTGCTGTTTGGCTGTTATCTTTTCTTCTTTCTTATAGCCTTCTAGCTCTTTGTCTTTTTCATAATAACAACATTGTACATTATTTCTTATGTTTCTTCTTATTTCACATAAGTTCAATTCTTTGTTTTTACAATTTGAACATAATGTTCGTATGTATGTTTGGTATATTGTTTCTATTTCCATATTAGCACCTCGCTAACTGTACAAAAGTGGCTCATATTCTATTCTGTCATAATCTAATAATCTATAAAATTCTTTCTCTGATAATATTCTTTTTAAATATATAGACAACTCTTTTCTTAATTCATCATTTGTAAAAATTTGATTTTCTATAATTGCTATTAATCCTGCGGTAATGATTTTGAATCTTCCCACTTCTTCTATTGTTTCTTCTATATTATAGATATATTGTTTTAAAAATACTATTATTTTCTCTAGCATATTAACACCTCGCTAATCTTTTTCTTGTTGTTCTTTATTTAAGTTTTTTATTGCTTGTTCTAATTGCTCTTTTGTTGTATTTCTTATTTTTTCTAACAGCTTTTCTAGTATCTTTGGATTGTTTATCATTATAATCTCCTTGTTTTTATATACTCTGCATACTATTTAAAATTAGAACTCACTAGGAAAGTTCCAATGTCCTCTGTTTCCATATTTCTATCCTCAGCGAAAGGAGGTGATTACATATCATCAAACTTGCGTTATTTATATATTAGCACTTACCTAGTATAGTGTTAATAACTAAATAAAAGAGCCTATCTTTTTGATAAGCTCTTTCTTGTAAATTTCTGTATTTCATTGTCATTTTTTGTTGATTATTTTTCTAACTCGTAGTATAATATTTTTGTTTCCCGTATTGCTTATCCTGCGGAAGGTGGTGATATGATGGATAAGTATATAATGCTTGTAGTATTAGTTCTTATTTACTTAATCTTGTCATTATTTAAATAATCTAATACATAAAAATACTAGAGTCTTGCACACTCTAGTATTTTTGTTTCCTATTGGATAAGTTTTTTGCTTGCTTGAAATGAGCTTTCGCCTTTTTATTTTGTTTTATTTGTTTTTTTCTTAAAAATAAAGGCCCCTCTCTTTATTTAATCCCTAAAAATGAATTTTTAACTCATTTCTATGTCGATATTATACCAGAGTTATTGTTGAAAATCAACACTTTTTATTAAATTTATTCAATTTCTACTAACATTATACCATTTTTATGTCAATTTTGCAAATTTAAAAACTAGCTATAAAATAAATCTATAACTAGCTTCGGATTGTATATTTCTGTTTGTCTCGAGGGCTTTGAACTGGTTTCTCTCCAGTTGAGACAATTCTACTATTGTTATTATACTATATATTTATATATATTAATACGAAATTTTTACGAAATTTTTATGAAATTTTATAGCTTTAATAGTTTGTTGACTGCTTTTTTTATTATTCCTTGTATTTGTCTACTGCTTCTTGTTTGATTAAAAAGATTAAAATATAAGTTATTTCCAATATCTTCTGCTGTTCTACCTTCTACATAATAAGCAATTAATATTTCTCTTTCTTTATATTTTAAACCTATTAATCTATCTTCAACAGCTTCTACTTTAGCATTTAATTCTCTAACTATTTTTTCTAATTCTTCTATTTCTTCTTGTAATTCTAATCGCTTTATTTCATTTTCTTCTATTTTACTTAATACTTTATTGCTTATCTTATTTTTACTATGTATATCTTGATTTTGTCCATATGTACTTGTTGTATTTGTTTCTATATCATCACACGCTTTTAATTTTATTCTTGCTGTTTTTAATTCTTTTAGTTTAATATTTAATTTAGCTTTATTTTGTTTGTATTCTTTTAGTAGCTGAATCAATTCCTCTTTTGTCATAAATTCCTCCTATTCCTTGTATAAATAACAAATTTGATATTTGTTTCTTATTGTTGCATTTCTTCTTAATGCTAGTCCTAAATCTCTTGGACTTAAATTTAGAAATATTTTTATTTCCTCTAATGTCCCAACTCTTTCGCATCTCTCATTTTCTTTTATGTTGTATATTCCATATATTTTCATTTGTTCCTCCTTAGTTTTGTTTTATAACTATACCTCTATTGTTTCTTACTTTTAATTCTTTTAGAATATTTGTTTCTTTTGCTTTTAATCTGCTTTCTAATATTATAATTTGACATTCTATTTCTCTTCTGTATTCTTGTTTTATCTTCTCTGCCTTTTCCCTACATTCTCTGCAATAATCAATTGATTCGCTGTATAAAACTATTGTGTCAAATATAGTTACTTCTTTATCACAAATATCACATTTTTGAATAATCATTTGTTCCTCCCTTATCTAATATTGTGCTTATTAGCATAACTTATTCTAGGCTGTTTCTCTATTAACCCTAAGTCATATTCACTAAAACATTCATTTACTCCTGTTAGCATATTTTTATATAATATAAAGTTTTTATATGCTTTTACTAATATGTACTCATGTCCATTTTTACTTATTATTTTTGGTATTTTCATTTGTTATCACTCCGTTTCTAAATCATTTTTAATAGTTGTCTAAACTCTTTGCTTTCAGTTTCTTCTATATAGTCACATTTTCTTAATTCGCAAGGTTTATAACCAAAATTTTCTCCATCTAAAAACTTCAATTCTACAACGTAGTCTTTTTTGTTGTAATTAATGCTTGTAACTATTGCTTTTTGACCTATGTATTTATCATATTTTTCATATTCGCTACTATTTGATAACACTTCTACTAAGTCTGCTCTTTCAAATTTTCCTTCATTTTTAATAAAATTTATAATTCTACCTATTTTTGTTTTATATAGCTTCATTCTACTTTTCCTCGCTTTCTTCAATTAGTTTGTTTACTGCTCTTGCTAGTTCGTTTATTTTGTCTATTATTTCTGTTTCTATAAATGTTGTTTTGTATTCTGTTTTTAATTCTTCTATTTCTTTGTTTTCTTCTAAAATATAAAAATCTTTGTTTAATAAATCTTCTGTATCTAAATATCTAATTTCTTCATCTTCTTTATTTTTTTTCTTCTCGCCACACATGTAATTGTATGTATCTTCCATATATTGTATAGAATTTGTATCTATTATTATTCAAACATTCATTTTTAAAAGTCATGTATATTTTAGTTCCATTTTTGATTTCTTTATTTTTCATCATATCTAATAGTGTTATTCCATCAATTCTTTTCATTTTTCTACCTCTTTTCTTTTAAATATTTATAGTTTTTCTACCTGTATTTTTATATTTCTTGCTTTTAAATCTTCTTCTAATTCTAAATAATCTGTATAATCCATTTTTTCAATTTCTTTTGAACAAGAATATGGTATAAATATAGTACAATCTTTTCTTCCTTTCATTTGTCTTTTTAGATGTCGCACATTATAAGCTCTTACTTTAACTTCATCTACTTTTAACATCTTCTCACTTCCTCTTTAAATATCTTCTCGTTCTATTATTGTTATTGCTTCTTCTAGCTTTTTTTCTATTTTTATTATTTTTAAGCTTTCTCTATATAACATTTCTATAATTTCTTCTTTGCTTTTATTTTGCATTTCTCTTGCAAATTGTTCTAAACTTTTTATACCTTCCATTTTTTCCTACTTTCTCTTTAAATATTTATATATTACTTGCTCTACTTTACTTAGAGCCTCTTTGTTTGTTATAAGTTTTCCGACTATGTCTATTTCTTACGCTGCTTCTTATTATCTTAATTTCTTGATTGTATTGTCTTTTATATATTTTAGCTAATTGCTCTTTACTGAATCCACTTAGCCATTTTTGTATTATTTCTTTCTCTTGCATACTACACTCCTTTTATGTAGTATTTGCAAAATTATATTTTATATGTTTTTTTCTCTTCTTGTAGTCTTTTTAGTTCTTTTAATACTATTTCTATTGCATTTAACACTTTAAATTCTTCATTCGGCTTTACTCATTTATTTTCTCCTTTCCCACATTTCAAATCTTTTAAAATGCGTGGTTTATATTTTCCGTATTTTTGTATATTATTAACTTTCTTCAACTCATGTAACAAAGTTGCTATTTCACCATTCAGATTTTTTGCATTTTGTCTTTCAGTAAATCTTCTTAAAAGTCTTATTTTTTCTAAGTCATTTTTTATTTTTCTTCTCTCTTTTCTTACTTGTATTAGTCTTTTTGTTATATATGCCATCTCGCAAGCGTTTAATTTACTAATTTCTAATTCATGTAATAAATCTTGTTGTTCTAACTCTTTAATTCTTAATTCTTCTGTTACTTTTTCTTCTTCGCTTTTTGTGTTTTTCAAAAAACTTAATATGTAATTTAATAGTTCTTCCGCTGTCATATTATTCTCTCCTATTTTTATATCTGTGGTATATGATTCATATTTTCTGCTACCATATCTGCTAAATAATATCTTTTAAAGCTTACTTGTTCCTTATATCTATTCTTTCCACTTTCCCATTCTGTTTTAAATTCATACCCTAGCTCTTTTAATTCTTTGATTCTTGTTGCTAATTGTGTTACCCCGTAAATCTATATATGCTTCGTAACTTGTTATACTTCCAAATTCTCGTATGTAATTTATTATTTTTTGCCTTTGTGTTATTTTCATGTTTTTTATTCCTCCTTATAAATAACTATTCCTAGTGCTATTAGTTTTACTATTCTTGCTTTCGTTTTATTATCAAAGCTTAAGAATTGCTTTTTATTTATCTCTAACATATTTCATCTCCTAACTAGGTTTTTAAATTCACTTACCTTTTTATCAAATCTCACTACTACCTTTGTTAGTCCTCCTGCTCTTTGTTTTTGTAAATCTATAATTACATTTTCTACTAATTCTTCTTCCCTGTTTTCGTTTTCTTTGTAAATAAAGATTACATTGTCAGCATCTTGTTCGATTGCTCCACTTTCTCTTAAATCTGCAAGAGTTGGCTCGGTTCTTGCTGCGTTTCTATTTAATTGACATAGACCGATGATTGGTATTTTTAATTCTAAGCTTAACAATTTTAATGTTCTTGATATTTCCGCTACTTCTTGTTCCCTACTGTTAAACTTATTCTTACTTTTTACCAACTGTATATAGTCAACTATCAATAATCCTAAATTGTTCTTGTTTTTTAACTTTCTGGCATAGGTTTCTATTTCTTCTATATTTCTTACTTTTGTATTAATAAAAAATGGTAAATCTGATATTTCTCCTTCTGCTATTGCTATTTTTTCTTGTTCTTTTATGTCTAAATTACCTGTTCTTAATTTATTGCTATCTACATGTGCTACCTTAGAAATTAACTTTTGTACTAACTGGGTATCTGACATTTCCAAGCTTATAACTCCAACTGCAATCCCTTTGTCTGCTATCTTATGTGCTATTTGTAATGCAAACGTTGTTTTTCCTACTCCTGGCCTGGCTCCAATTATTGTTAGTTCTTCTTCATGTAATCCATTTGTTATTTTGTCTAAATCAAAAATACCTGTAAAATATTTATAGTCATAATTACTTCCTTGTAGCCTCTTTTTTTCAATTAAATCAGAGGTTTCACAAACTATATCTAAAAAATTTTTTTCTTTTTCTCCTTCTTGATTTATCAAATTTAATTCTTTTATTATCTTTTCAATATAAATTTCTGGCTCTGATTCGTCATCTATGTTAATTTGTATTTCTCTACTTAATGCTTTTAGTTTTCTTTTCTTACTTAATCTTTTTAATTCGTTGTAAGCATAATTGATTGATGTTCCATATTTACTTTCCGCTATTATACTTATATACTTTAAAATTTCAACATCATTTCCTTGTATTGTGTTTTTAATGCTTAGAATATTAACTTCTTCTTTTTTTCTTTTTAATTCTTCTATTGCTTTAATTATTTGCTTATGTTTTGTTATAAAAAAATCTTCTTCACTCACTTCTAATGGTTCATTTTCAAATATTATGTAATATAATACTGTTTTTTCAATTTCTTCATCATACATCTTATTAACCTTTCTCTAGTATTTTTTTCTTGTATTCTTCTTCATTTTCGTACTCTATTTCCTCATATTGTATTTTTTGTTCCGTTTTGTTGGTTTCTTCTTTCAATGTATAATTGTTCTTTTTCTTATGCTTTAAATCATCTGCTTTTACTTCTTCTATGCTTTTAAAATTTTTGCTAATATAGCTTTCTAAAATTGGTATTGTATATTGCCAACTTGGTCTTTCTATTCTCGCTGTTTTTCTTAAAGCATATTCAATTAGATCTATTGGCAATTTTTCTAAATAATCTATACATTCTTTAGTGTTATTAATATTAGTGGTTCCAATAGTTTCAATTATTACTTCTTGCAATTTTTCTACTTCTGGATTATATAGATTATCTTTTATACTACTACTACCTTTTTTGTTTTGTTTCGTTTTGTTTTGTTTATTAATGGTATCGTCTGTTATATTGTCCGCTATATCGTTTGCTATATTATTTGTCCTATTTTTTGCTGTATCATCATAATATAATTTGATTACGCTATAAATAGGAGCATCATTTTGATTTTTTCCTTTTAAATATTTTATATAACCTTGATTTATCAAACTATTTCTTGCTCTTATTAATTTTTGCATATTCAAATCGCATTTACTCATAAGAACTGTATTAGCTACTTTGAACTTATCAATCCAACCTGTCTTATTAGCTACTTGCAATAAAACAAAATATATTGCAATAGAATTAGCAGATAATGGTTTGTAGTCTAATGTAGAATAAAATTCATTGAGTTGTTTTATATAATTCAATTTGCTTTCTCCTTTCGTAAAATTGATAGGATTATTTAATTTTTACTCTTCTTTATACTTTTTGCATTATTACTGAAAAATTTTGTTTAAGAGATAATTCCATTAATATATTAGCTTCTTCTTTTGTTAAATCACTATACTTAATTCCATCCGCTGCATCATTCCAATAATCATTTGCATTAATCGAATTAATTACAAATACACTATATTTCATTTTTTATTTCCTCCTATTTTTTATAATTTCTATTAATTCCTTTTTGCTTATTTCCCCTGTATGTACTTTAACGTGGCAATTTCCACACAATTCAATTAGATTTTCTTCCGTGTCATTGCCACTAGCTCCTTTTGACTTAACATGATGTTTATTTGTCCAACAATTTCTTTTGCCACAATATTCGCAATTATGCTCTTTATCATCTATCAACTTTTTATTCTTAATTCTTTTTGTTTTCGGATAAGGATAGAAACTATTTCTTAAATCTTTTGCAATCATTTCTTATCCCAGCTTTCTAATAAACTATCTATTTCTTTTTGTGATTTTGTTTCAATTCCTAACTGCTTACATTCTTGTACTATTAATTCAATTAATTTTGACATCTCAGCCGTACTATAAGTACTCGAGCCGTAATATGTAACTACATTGGTAAAACCGCTCTAATTTGCTTTTCATCGTTTCTGTTATCCAACCAATTCCATTTTTACCCCATGCTTGCCTAAACTTTTCAACTGCTTCATTTTTGACTGGTACTACTTCATAACTACCTATGTTTCTTATTAAGTCTCTATAAATATCTTCTTTTTTGATATGTAATTCATCTTGTAGTTTTCCTAAAAGTGCCCAGCAATATGAGTTACTATCTAACGTTCTTTTTTGTTTATATTCCTTTACTTCATATTGCTTGTCCTTGTCATGTTCTAATAGCCAGTTTATTGCTTGCTTTTGTGTTCCTACCATTTAATCACCTACTAATTTGATACTAATTTTTCTTGAATACTTTTTAAGTCTTTTATTCTTATTTCTGCTAATTTTTCATATCCAAAATCATTCAATATTTTTAATACATTTTCATTTGATACGTTATTATTTTTTATTGTTTCTCTTAATGCTGCTTCCATTGTTTTATTTATTCTTATATCGTCATCTTGTTGTTGATTTTTATACTCGTTTGTATCTGCGTCTTTTGTATCATCAATACAAAACAATCCATTTAAAGCATATTTTCTTGCATAACTACTTGCTGTTCCCGTTATTTGGCTGTCATCCATTCCTTTTTTAGTTTCACTTTCTCTTGCATAAGCTGTATTTTCTATCATTGTTTTTTCCTCTGTATCTTTTAAAATTGCTGTTGCTTTTATGTAATATCTATTTCCTAAAAATACTATTTCGTCTGTTAATTGTAATGTTACCCTGTTTTCTTTTAGTAGTGGCTTTACTGCTTCTAATATATCTTCACAGCTTCTATACATATAATTTCCAAACTTGTTTTTTTGTCCCTTTGGTGCTTTTAATTCTGTTTGTATATTTAATAATTTTTGATTAATACTCATTTCTAAAATTTGCTCCTTTCGTATTCATAGTTCATTTGCTTTTCCTCTTTGTCATATTCTTCTTGTAATTTTTCTTGTACTTCTTCTAATTCGTTTTGTGCTTCAAATTTTATTTCGTTTAACATATCTATGTAGTCTTTGTCAGATATTTCATCTACTAATATATCTATTGAACTAACTATGTTATCTAGTTCGTCATATCTTTCTTGTAAATTCATTTTTCCTCCCTCTTGCATATCTGCTAATTTTGTGCTAAAATATAAGCAGATATGAATTTATATAATTTATTTTTATTGAACTAATTTTGGTCGTCGAAATCTGAAATTAGTTCTTTTACATTTTCTGCTAAATTATTTTTTAATAATTCCACGTTGTTTTCTAAATCTGTTATTTTCTTTCTTGCTTCGCAGGCATTTTCTAATAATATTTCGTGTTCTTCTTGATAATCGTTAATTTTTTCATTTTTACAATCTATTTTAAAATTTGCTCTGTCTAAATCTTCTTGCAAATTGTTAATTGTTTCTTTTAACTTAGTATTAATTTTGTGTTCATCTTCTACTGCTAAATTTAATAATAACGCTCCTATTGCTAATCCTATTGCAAAACCAAACATCATATTTTTTCACCTCCTCTTCTGTTTTATCTTAAAAATAATCTTGCTATTGATACTCCAAGTGCAAAACAACTAAATGATAAAGAAATTTCTTCTAATCCATTAAAAGAATTACTTATAGTTCCTCCCATAAAAGTTATTAAATTGATTTAAAACTTGGTGGATAATTTTCGCATGTATGTGTTGGTAATCTTTCTTCTTCATTACTAATATTTTCATCTAAAGTGTCATGTTTTGCTAACATATTTCCTTCGAAATCCCAGTATTGATATATCTGTCTTAGTGGGGCTTCTTTTGTTCCATTTCCCAATATTGATGTAGTTTTTATAACTTGTATTACTTTCGCATTATCTGTTCCTCTTGGTCTTACCATTCTCTTCCCTCCTAATAAATCGTATTTTGCATAAGTCCAAAAATTATTAAGCCTGTCCACATTCCGCCAACATATTGTGTATAATGTTATTTGCATTAACTTTTTCTTAATGTTTCTCATTTGTTCTCCTCCTTTTCGATCTAATCTCTTTCTTTTGCTTTTAAAATTTCGTATCCTATTTTGTTAAATTCCTCATAAACCATTTGTTTTTCTTCTTCACTTTTTGGAAAGTATGTATCGTCTATCTCAATTGTCGTATCTCCTAATTTAAAAGTTTTTACTACCATTTTGCATCCACCTCTGTATAAACTTATTCATTGTACCTGTCCTCCTTTCTTATTTCTGTATCAGGTCGTGGTTAATTTTTTGTTGTGTTTTGCAACTTTCTTTGCAAAAAAAATTCTGGAAATTCCTCTTGTTTTATTTCTAATTCATCACATAATACAATAACTTCATCCAAATTCATAGGTGTTTCATTACCTATTTTTTGTCCTAATGTATATGGTGAACATGGAATTTTTGGTGCTATCATCTGAATTGTTTTTCCTTTTTCTACTATTCTTCCTTTTACTTTTGCAGTATTAACCATTTTTACACCTCCTATAAATCATTTGTTGTGTTTTGCAACTAAAATATATAATACTTTTCTTTATTTGTCAATAGCATTTTGCAACTTCTTTTATATTTTTTACAAAAAATGTTGCAAAAGTTGTAAAATATGTTATAATAAGAGTAGTTAGGAGATTGACTATGAATAAAATTATTTTTGAAAAAGTAGGAGCTAGATTAAAACAAGCTCGTGAATTAAGACATATAACATTGGAAGAAGCAGGAAAAAAAGTAGATGTTCACAAAAGTACTGTTTTACGATGGGAAAATGGAGAAACTGAAAAAATAAAACTACCCGTGATTGAAATGCTATCCTCATATTATAATGTAAATCCTGTTTGGCTAATGGGCTATGATGTTCCAATGCAAGAAACTATTATTGATGAATTAGGCAATCCTGTTGTTTCTATACCACTTCTTCGGCACAGTAAAAGCTGGATATGACTATATGGCACAAGAAAACTGGGAAGGAAATATTGAAGTAGATAAAGACTTAATAAAAGATGGTTCAGAATATTTTGCATTAAAAGTAAAACGGCGATAGTATGTTTCCAGTCTTAATAGAAGATGACATTGTAATTATAAAAAAACAAGATGACTTTGAAAATGGAGATTTAGTGGTAGCAATTGTTAATGGAGATGAAGCAACAATCAAAAAAGGAAAGAAAAGTGATAATAGCATCTTATTGCAACCACTTAACACTACTAAATATGAACCGCTTATATTTACATATGATGAAATGAAAACAATTCCAGTTACAATTGTTGGAATAGTTAAACAATTAAAAAGAGAATTTTAAAAGGAAAGGAAATTGATATGAATTTTAAGGATTATTGTAAATGTAAAAAATCTTCTGGTATCCACACGGATTTTGACAATTGGTATCAATATGATATTTGTAATGATTGTGGAAAAGTCTTGGAAGATGGGATACGACAATTAGATGATAATGGCGATTATTTAGAATATTAATAAAAGAGAATTATGTCTCAAATTTACCACGACCTGATACATAATTCTCATACCCAACACTATTGAAAGTGTTATAGTATTATTATATAAGAAAATACTTTCATTTTCAATAGTTTATTAAGAATTTTATTGAAAATGGAGGTATTTTTTTATGCAAAATATAATAAATAATAATATGAAATATTATTGTGCATATTTAAGAAAATCACGTAAAGACATGGAAGCTGAGTCTCATGGCGAAGGTGAAACACTAGCAAGACATGAAAAAAGGTTAAGAGATTATTCTGATTCAATAGGAATTAAAATAAGTAAATTTTATAAAGAAGTAGTGTCAGGAGAAACAATCTCTGCCAGACCTGTTATGCAACAATTACTAACAGATGTGGAAAACGGCATGTGGTCAGGTGTGTTAGTAGTTGAGGTCGAACGTTTAGCAAGAGGTAACACATTAGATCAAGGAATTGTATCTAATGCTTTTCAATATTCTAATACAAAAATTATTACTCCTTTAAAAACTTATGATCCAAACAATGATTATGATGAAGAATACTTTGAGTTTGGATTGTTTATGTCTAGGAGAGAATACAAAAAGATAAATCAGAGACTTCATGATGGTATATTAGCAAGTGTAAAAGAAGGAAAACACGTGGGAACTTCTGCTCCATATGGATATGATAAATATAAATTATCCAAACAAAAAGGATATTCTTTAAAAATAAATGAATATGAAGCGAAGATGATTAAATTGATTTATAATTTGTATTGCAATGGTAATGGATTAGAATTTATATGCAATAAAGTAAATCAATTAGGTTTTAAACCTCGTAGAAGTAATAAATTTACGAAATCTACTATATGTCATATTCTTACTAATCCAGTTTATATAGGTAAAATAAAATATACTGATAGAGCTACAACAAAAAAAGTTATAAACGGAAATATAGTAAGAGTAAAAAATGAAAATAAAAATGTAATATATGTTGATGGACTTCATGAACCAATAATAAATATAAATATATGGAATAAAGTTCAAAATATTCGAAATAGCAATCTAATTAATCGTACTAAAGTAGATTACGCTTTAAAGAATCCAATGGCTTCTATATTGAAATGTGGGCTTTGTGGTAAGTCTTTATCTAGGATAACTTTCAGTAAAAGAAATGATGTGAGAATTTGTTGTAGAAAATGTAAAGAAAATATTGGAAGCAATATAGACTTTGTAGAAGAAAAACTTTTACACTCATTAAAGTTATTGCTTGAAGATTATAAGATAAAATTAACTAATAATGACAATAGCGACATAGAGATGTTACTTAAAATTAATAATGACAGTTTGCTAAATTGCGAAACTGAATTAAAAAAATTAGAAAAACAACTAAATAAAACATATGATTTACTAGAACAAGATGTTTATACTAAAGAAGTATTTTCAGAGCGTTCAAATTTAATAAAACAACAAATTGATGTAATTAGTAATAACATAGAAAAACTAAAATATGAAGAAAAAAAAATAATAGATAATCAAAACACTAAAGAAATTCTAATTCCAAAAATCGAAAACGTGATAGATAGTTACTACGAAACTAACAATATAGAACAAAAAAATCGCTTATTAAAAAGTGTCTTAGAAAAAGTAGAATATTTGAAAATAACCCCCCAAAGTAAAGAAGATTTTAAATTAAAATTATATCCAAAACTATATTAATAAAGCATAGATTATTTTTTTAATCTATGCTTGTAACATTAATACTTTCATTTATCAAAATGTACCCATGTTGGTGTCAATCGAATTGGTTCTACATAGCTCCATACACCAGAACTATTGGCAGAATTCCATAATCTTGTTCTTTGGCTGGAAGATAAAGTTTGACCTACATCAAATGCTACTCCTGCATAATGTTGGCTTTGATTTCCATGTCCTCCTTCATAGGGTCTTTTGAAAGCAAATCCTACTGGTATAGGAGAGCCAAATATATATCTTTGACTGTTCCAGCTTTGCATACATCTTTTTGTTGTCCACAAAATATTGCTCTTACTAGAACCTCTAAATTCTCTTACTTTTAATGTCCCATTTGTATTATATGGCATTGGTTCGCCTTCTCCTCTATAATAGGTTTCCATTCTATCGGTATCATTATTGAACACTAATATTTTTGCCATTACTATGTCCTCCCTTTTTTGACTTACTATATTATATGTGTTCATTTATTTTTGGTGCAAAAAAATAATACGAAAATCAAACGAATTTCGTACTATTTTACTTCTCTTGCTTTCACAACAACTCTATATTTACTATCATCTGTACAAGTAATTAAGGTTATCTCTTTTCTTCCATTCGTCAATTGTGAGGTACAACTAACGTCTGTTGGATCTACTTGATATTTGGTATATACTTTATAAGTAATGGTTCTACCAGATAAATCGGTTATGTCTATGGTGTCTCCTTCTATTAAGTTTGGTACTTTACTAAAAAATCTACTGTTTCTATAATTATGACCTACGATACAGAAATTTCCCACTTCATTTGGTTCAGGTCCCCAAAATCTTGTTGGCGATATTTTTAATAATTCTTCTGTCTCTTCAGCACTATCTGTTGGGCCATCAATGACTGGATACGTAACGCTTATTTTTGGAATATTAATCGTTGCTACTGTTGCATATTGATAACCTGTTGCTGTTTTTTGCGTTGCTTGTGCTATCTGTGGTGTAGCTGTTTCAGGTTGTTGCTGCTGTTCATTTAAGACAACAACTAAAACATTATTTTTAGCAACAGTTGTATCTTCTGGTATATCAAGATTAGCTAAAATCTCTTGTGATACTTGTTCACTTTTATTTCTATCATACTCAGCATAAATATAGAAAGATACTAAAACGCACACTAAAAAAATAGATAAAAAGAACTCAAATTTATAGAACTTCTTTTTTTTCTTTAATTCTGGCGTAATATATAATTTTTTAGTAACCAAAATCTGATTCATAATATTCTCCCTATTTTATACTTCTTTTTTATTATAACATACAAATAAATAAATGAAAATACTTTTTTTATTAAATTTAGTAAAATATCATGCTTTAGAAATTAGGTTTGCAATATTGGCATAATCTTCTAATCTTAATTTCTCAGGTCTTATATTAATATCCATTCCTAACTTTTCTAATATAGGTATTCCCTCTTCTTTACTAATAAATACTTTTGTATTAACTAAAGCATTTAATAAGGTCTTTCTTCTTTGCATAAAAGCACATTTAATAATGCGAAACATAACTTCTTTGCTTACTACCTGGATAAGAGGTTTTTTCCTAACATTCAATTTAATTACTTTTGATGTAACTTCTGGCTCTGGAAGAAAGGAATGATTGGGAACTTCTAAAATTCCTTGTGATGATGCATAATAATAAACACTATAAGTAATTGCTCCTGTTTCCCTTTCTCCTGGTATAGCAATTAATCTATCTGCTACCTCTTTTTGAATCATAACGGTTATACTCTCTAATGGTAATTCCTCTTCTAATAATTTCATAATAATCGGAGTAGTTATATAATAGGGTAAATTAGCTACTATTTTTACTTGAGTTATTTCCCCCTCTTCTTTTTGTTTTTCTATCAAATTTTTTAAATCTACTTTTAATATGTCCTCATTTAAAAGCTCAAAATTTTCATATAATAGAAATCTATCTGTTAAAATCTCTATCATTTTTTTGTCTAATTCAATACAAACTACTTTTCCTGCTTTTTCTAATAGCTTTTTGGTTAACGTTCCCAGTCCTGGTCCAATTTCAATTACTAAGTCATGTTTTTGAATTTCGCTATTCTCTATAATTGCTTGAACAACCTCTTCACTAATTAAAAAATTCTGTCCTAATGACTTATTGGCTTTAATATGATATTTATTCATAATAAATTTAGTTTCTTCTAAAATTGTACTCATGTTATAAAATTCTCCTTCATCATTTTTCCTTTTTCTTTAAAATCATTGTATTACATTTCTCTTCTTTTTTCAACTTTCTAAGTTTCGTCTTTTTGCAATAGGTGCTTATCCTATATAATTTTTGAAACTACTTAAGTAAGCGATCAAACGAGCTATGCGAGTGCGATTGGAGCAACCGACAGATAAAATCTTTATTTTGTGGGTTGCTTTCGCGCTAAGTGTGAAAAAATTATATAGGATAAGCACCTATTGCAAAAAGACGAAACTTAAATTCAACTTTTATTGATTTTTCATTCTTTTTAAGATACAATGTTAAAAACAAAAGAATTTGAGTTTAAAGGAATGAGAATTATATGAAAAAAACAAAAAAGAAAACTAAAAAAACAGCTAATAACAAAGTAGTAAAAATAAAAACTGGATTTGACTCTAAAAATTTAGTTCACAGTAATAAATTAAAAGTATTAATGGTAGTAACCATTCTAATTTTTCTTCTTTTAGTAAGTCGAATTGGATTCATTCAATTTGTACAAGGAAACTTCTTAAAAGAAAAAGCCTATCAGCAACAAACCATTAATCAAATTATCAGTCCAAAACGTGGCAATATCTATGACGCAACTGGAAAAGCTCTTGCCATTGGTGCTCAAGTAGATACCATTACCATCAATCCTACTAAGATTGTTAAATCCAATGAAACCGATACCAAAGATTATAAAGAAAAAGTTGCAAAAGGTTTGTCTGAAATTTTTGAACTAAATTATGAGGAAACCTTAGAAAAAGTAAACAGCGATTCACAAGTAGAAACCATCATAAAAAAAGTAGAACAAGAAAAAGTAGAACAATTAAAACAATGGATGGAAGAAAATAAAATTTCAGTTGGTATTAACATTGATGAAGATACCAAAAGATACTATCCTTATAGTAATGTTGCTTCTGGTGTGATTGGATTTTGTGGTAGCGATAATCAAGGTCTAAGTGGTATTGAAGCAAAATGGGAATCTGTTTTAACAGGAACTCCTGGAAAAATCGTAAGTTCTAAAGGTAGTAATCAACAAGAAATTCCAAATGCAGAAGAAACCTATATTTCTGCTGAAAATGGAAGCGATTTAACACTTACCATTGATTTAAATATACAATCCATTGTAGAAAAATATTTAAAACAAGCTGTTGATGAAAACAATTGTAAAAGAGGTGGCAATGTTATTGCCATGAATCCAAAAACGGGTGATATTCTTGCTATGGCTTCTTATCCAGATTATGACCTAAATTCACCTTATACGCCAAATGCCAAATTAGCAGAAACCTATGATGCTCTTTCAAGCGAAGAAAAAAGTGAAGCTTTATTTAAAATGTGGACCAATAAATCGGTTGGTGAAACTTACGAACCTGGCTCTACTTTTAAAGTAATCACCGCATCCGTCGCCTTAGAAGAAAATATTACAACGACTGATAAAGCAGGAGATTTTTATTGTAAAGGTTATGAAGAAGTAGCAGACCGTAAAATTGATTGTTGGGCTTCTAACCCTCATGGTTTACAAACTTTAAGAAGATCTCTATGTAACTCTTGTAATCCTGCCTTTATGCAACTAGGGCAAAGAATTGGCACACCAACTTTATATAAATATTATGATGCTTTTGGCTTATTTAATACTACTAATTCTGGATTATATGGAGAACAAAATAGCATATTTTTCGAACAAGATAAGGTTCGCTCTGTTGAACTTGCCACTATGTCCTTCGGTCAAAGGATCAACGTGACCCCTCTTCAAATGGTTACAGCCATTTCTTGTGTTGCTAATGATGGTATTTTAATGAAACCTCGTATTGTAAAAGAAATAACCAATACAGATACAAAAACAGTAAGTGAAGTACCTATTTCTCAAGTTAGACAAGTTATTTCGAAACAAACTTCAGAACAAGTTAAGTCTATGATGGAATCAGTTGTAACAGATGGTTCTGGTAGACATGGTGCTGTTTCTGGTTATTCCATTGGTGGTAAAACAGGTACTTCAGAACCTCCTGTTGGTCGTGAAGAAGAAGGATATGTAGCTTCTTATGTTGCTATTTCTCCTATTGAAGATACACAAATTGTATTACTGGTTACCTTATACGACCCAAAAGGTTCTAATGGACATCAAGGTGGACAAGTAGTAGGTCCAGTTGTTTCTCAAATGCTATCTGAAATTTTACCTTATTTAGGAGTTCCCTCTGACGAAGATGCTTCTAATAATACAAATGCAAATAATTTAATTGTTGTTCCTGATATTCGAAATAAGACAGTCGCTGAAGCAGAAAAAATATTAAAAAATACTGGTTTTAATACAAAAGTTTATGTAGAAGGCGATCCTAATACCATTTTGGTAGAAGATCAAACACCTAAACCAGGTAATTCTCTTCTTAAAGGTTCCATTATTGTACTTTATGGACAAGGAAGTAGTATTTCTACCTCTGTTAGTGTCCCAGATTTAAGAAATATGAATGCTTCTGAAGCAATTCAAGCCATAAAATCTAAAAACCTAAATATTAGCTTAGAGGGATCTGGTGTAGTAACATCCCAAGATTATGCAAAAGATGAACAAGTACAAGAAGGTACAATTATAAAAGTAACGTTAAAACAAACTTTAACACAAACACAATAATTATTTTTATAGAAATGATGTTTTTTTGAGTAAAGTCAGAAAAGCATCATTTTTTTAGCGATTTATTCCATTACTTCGTCTTTCCAGTATTGATCCAATAACTTATCCAATTTTCTAATCTTATCAAACCTTTTTAAGACTTTCTCTATCTCGTTTTCTTCTTTTCCACATAAATATGTCATCCATGCTTCTTTTGGGTCTAATTCCTTTTCCTCTTCTCTTTTGTACTTTGGTAATTCTAATACATATAGTTCAATTGTATTTTGTGCTTTAGATGCTATTGAAATTTTATTAAAATATTGTTCGGATTTTAAATAATTAAAATCTAGTAAATTAAAAGTTATCGTTTTTGCTATTTTCCTATCATCTTGATATTCTAGTTGATTGGCATGTATTTGCGCATAATATAATAACATTTTGTTTTGTGCAAAATAACCATCTATAAATTGAATTCCTATATTCAATTCTTCTTCATTTTCTAATTTAATCCTTACATCTGCAATACCAAAATTTTCTTCTGAAGGTAAATTTTTAGATTTGATTTCTAGATAGGGATTTAATTTTATTTCTCGAATTTCTATTTCTAAAAAAGTTTCTATAAAATCTTTTATGATATATAAATTTTCTTTTGAATTTAAAATTTTTCTTAATACTCTATTACTTTTTGATATAAATTTTTGATTCATAAATTACTTTTAGTGCACTATTTATATTCCCTCCTTATATAGTTTAATAAATTATATAATTTATTAAGAGTATAATTTCTATTCTATTAATTTGTCAATACTTTTCTCCTATTTTTCCTCACTTTCCATCGCATTTTTCGACAAATCATCCAAGAGCAACTACTTAGTTTATTTTAACCAGAACAAATCGGAAAGCCTTAAAATTAGCATAATTTTATTTTCTCTTTGGCTTTCCATTAATTTGTTCGCGTGCAAAATTTTCGTTAGAAAATTTCTGTACCATGTATTTTTCTATAATAGGAAAATATCACTTTCCTATTATAAAACAAAAGAATGAACCTTTGTCTAAAATTCATTCTTTTTTGTTATTTCGAAGCAATATAATAGCCTACTCCTCTTTTTGTAATTAGTATTTTGGGAATGGAAGTATCTTTTTCTATTTTTTCTCTAATTCTTCTAACTGTAACATCTACGGTTCTAATATCTCCAAAATATTCGTATCCCCAAACTTTTTCTAATAAAGTCTCTCTTGTTACTACCTGCTCTGGTTGAGATGCTAAAAATTTTAATACTTCAAATTCTCTTAGTGTTAAGTCAATAATCTCTCCTCTAACTTTTACTTCAAATTTATCTAAATCTAATTCTAAATCTCCTACTACTATTTTGCTTTCTTTTTTCTTTTCTTCATTGGCATTTTCTATCACTTTATTGGTAGAAATCGCCTCTACTTTTCTTAGATTTGCCTTTACTCTTGCTACCAATTCTCTTACACTAAAAGGTTTCGTAATATAATCATCTGCCCCTAATTCTAATCCTAAAATCTTGTCAATTTCTCCGTCTTTTGCTGTTAACATAAGAATAGGAACATTTAAAGAATTTTTAATTCTTTTACATACAGATAATCCATCTAATTTTGGAAGCATGATATCTAACAAAATTAAATCTGGCTTTTGTTCTAATGCCATATTAACAGCTGTTACTCCATCTGCTGCTTCTATTGTTTGATATCCTTCCTTTTCTAAATTATATACTAATATATCTCTAATAGGTGCTTCATCATCTACAATTAGAATTGTTTTTACTTCTTTTTCAATTTCTTCTTCCACAAAAACCCGCCTTTCTATCAATAGCTTATTTTTATAGTTTATTTATATCACATTTGAATAAATTATACAAGTTTTTTTATATTTAAGTTTCGACTTTTTATAAAATAACCATTGGGAGGACCAACAAATTATAGAAAAATCTTTCCTCCCCCTAGAACAATCCCATCTTCATCATAAAAAACGACAGACTGTCCTGGTGTTATTGCCCTTTGTTCTGTATCAAATACGACCTTAACACTATTTTCTTCTGGATATACCATACAATCCGCTTCTTTGGCTCGATATCTAATTTTGGCTTTACAGACAATAGGTTTCTCTAGTTTATCAAAAACTAACCAATTGATATCTTCTGCCTGTAACTCTTTACGATATAGTTCTTTTTCTGTTCCAACCATTACCTCATTTTTTTCTTTATTTAATTGTACTACATAGAGAGGTTCTTGATAAGATATGCCAATTCCTTTTCTTTGTCCTATTGTATAATGTATGAAACCTTGATGTTGTCCTAGAACTTCTCCATTTTTTAATATAATATTCCCTTTTTTATTGATATTCTTACCATATTCCGTTAAAAAACTTTGGTAATTATTATTTGGAATAAAACAAATTTCTTGGCTATCCCTTTTTTGCGCTACAACTAATCCATTTTCTTCCGCAATTTTTCTAGTTTCTTCTTTATCTGTATAATTTTGCAACGGAAAAATAATATGTTCTAACTCTTCTTTTGGAATAGTATATAAAAAATAAGTCTGATCTTTTTTTTCTTCTTTTGATTTCTTTAAAACATATTGTTGATATTGTTCTGAAAATTCAATACTAGCATAATGTCCTGTTGCTATATAATCACATTCCAACTCTTGTGCCTTTTCATAGAATGTACCAAATTTCAAATATTTATTACATTCTACACATGGATTTGGTGTCCTTGCTTCTTTATATTCTTGTATAAAATGATCTACTACTTTATTTTTAAACTCCTCTTTGCAATTTATGGTATAATGAGGAATTCCCAATTGGTCACAAACTCTTTTAGCATCATAAATTGCCTGATTTCCACAGCAAGCATTTTTTTCTTCTCTTCCTGGCTCCCATAGTTTCATGGTACATCCTATTACTTCATATCCTTGCTTTTGTAGCAAAATCGCTGATACGGAACTATCCACTCCTCCACTCATACCTAGTAAAACTTTTTTCTTCATATTACTTTTCACCCATTAATTTACTTTTTGCTTCTTCTAACGCAGTAGCCAGTTGATCGGGACAAGATGTTCCTCTATAACCACATGGAATTCCTTTTAATCTTTGAATTGCCTTATCTATTTTCATTCCTTGAATTAAATTAGAAACTCCTACTGTGTTTCCTGCACAGCCTCCTACTATGGTTACTTTTTTTACAATATCTCCCTCTAATTCTATTATCATTTCTTGTGAACATACTCTGTCACTTGGTGTAAATCTATATTCCATTTTTTCCTCCTTAAATTAAGGATTTTAAGGAACGTCCCTTAATCCCTCTCTTTTAATTGAATATGTACATCATCTAATTGTTGTTTTGATACAACTGATGGTGCTCTCATCAACAAATCTCTTGCTTTTTTATTTTTAGGGAAAGCTATAATCTCCCTTATATTTTGTGAATTTGCGATTAGCATAACCATTCTATCAACACCTGGTGCGGCTCCAGCATGTGGTGGTGTTCCATATTGGAAAGCATTGTACAAGGCTCCAAATCTATTTTTTACATCTTCTTCGGAATAGCCAGCTATTTCAAAAGCTTTCACCATAATTTCTGGATTATGATTTCTTACCGCTCCAGATGCCATTTCATATCCATTACATACTAAATCATATTGATAAGCCAGTATTTCTAAAGGATCTTTATTTTCTAATGCTTCCAATCCTCCTTGTGGCATAGAAAATGGATTATGACTAAAGTCAATCGTTCCCTCTTCTGATAGCTCATACATTGGAAAATCCACAATAAAGCAAAATTTATAGACTCCCTTTTCGATTAAATCTAATCTTTTTCCTAATTCAATTCTAATTAATCCTGCTATTTTTTGTGCTTTTTCGAATTCATCTGCAATGAAGAAAATAGCATCATTTTTTTCTACTTTGTATTCCTTTTCTAATTTCTGTTTGATGTCTTCTGTTATAAATTTAGCAATTCCTCCCGTTATTTCTCCTGTTTCTTCCCATTTTGTCCATGCTAAACCTTTGGCTCCTACCTCATCTGTTGTTGCAAACTCTCCCATTTTGTCAAAGAATTTTCTTCCTTGTGTTGCTCCATTTTGTACTACAATTGCTTTAATCGTCTTTCCTTTAAAAGCATTAAAGTCAGAATTCTCAAAGACTTTGGTTACATCTTGAATGATTAATGGATTTCGTAAATCTGGTTTGTCAATTCCATACTTTTCCATTGCTTCTTTGTATGGGATTCTTACAAATGGTCCTTCATCTACTTTCCAATCTGTAAATTTTTTGAAGGTATAAGGTACTACTTCTTCCATTACTTCAAATACGTCTTCTTGGGTTGCAAAACTCATTTCAAAATCTAATTGATAAAATTCTCCTGGTGCTCTATCTGCTCTTGGGTCTTCATCTCGAAAACATGGTGCGATTTGATAATATTGATTAAATCCTGATACCATTAGTAATTGTTTGAATTGTTGTGGTGCTTGAGGAAGTGCATAAAATTCTCCTGCATTAATTCTACTTGGTACTAAGTAATCTCTTGCTCCTTCTGGTGAAGAGTTTGCCAAAATAGGAGTTTGAATTTCTGTAAATCCTAATTCATCCATCTTATCTCTTAATGCCTTTAAAATTTTAGAACGAAGTAATATGTTATTGTGCAATGTTTCATTTCTTAAATCTAAAAAACGATATTCCAGTCTTAAATCTTCCCTTACTTCTTGATCCGTGTTAATTTCAAAAGGAAGTACATTTTTACATTTTCCTAATACTTCAATTTCACTAGCTACTACTTCTATTTCTCCTGTTGGCATATTGGTATTTTTACTTGCTCTTTCCACAATTTTTCCGCGATATGTGAATACAACTTTCCGTATTCAATTGTTTTGCTTGTTCTTGCATGGCTTCATTATCAATAACAATTTGCGTGATTCCAAATTCGTCTCTTAAGTCAATAAATATCATACCACCTAAGTTTCTGATTTTTTGTATCCAACCACTTAGCTCAACGGTTTCTCCTATATTGTTTTTGGTTAATTCTCCACATGTTTTTGTTCTATACATATTGATTTCCTCCGTTTATTTTTTACTGGTTCTATATTATCACAATTCAGCCTATTTTTCAATGATTTTTCTTTTTTTCAGTTTCGGTTTTTTCGTAAGATTAGCTCCCACGTCTGGGCGTAAAATATGGTTATTTTTCATAAATTCCTCGATTTCCTTCATAATTCAAGGAATTCTAATATCATTTTACGGGTCCTTTCCAAGACAAGCTTGAACTCTTACCGTAAAATGATTAAGAATTCCTAATCTTATTTCGGTCACATTCATCATTTATTCAAAATAACCATATTTTACGCCCAGACGTGGGAGCTAATCTTACGAAAAGAACCGAAACTTAAATTTTTCTTTTGAAATTTTTTACCCTTAAATTTTAAAATGGAAACTTGAAGATTTGAAAAAACTTGCAGTTTTTATGCTTTCATGCTATGATAAACGAAAAGAAAAACAAAGGAGAACACAACAAAATGAGTTATGAATTCAATTTTTATGATAAAACAAATTTAAAATCTTATAACTTAAATGAAAATATGAGATACCAATTAAGCATGTTAGATCGACTAGATGTATTCACTAGAAAACACTGTGAAAACGTTGCCAATCTAACTTGCAGACTTTGCGAATACCTTCATTGTAATAAAGACTTCACAGAATATTGTACCATTTGTGCTTATTTGCACGATATTGGAAAGCTTTTTATTCCTCCAGCCGTTCTACAAAAGCCTGATAAATTAACAGAAGAAGAATATGAACTTATGAAAACACACACTACCTTAGGCTATAAAGCATGTATGAAGGATTTAAAATTGCGACCTTATGCGGCAGGAGCTTTATATCATCACGAAGCTTTAGACGGTACAGGATATCCACAAGGTCTAACCAAAAAAGATATTCCTTATGAAGGGCAAATTATTCGTGTAGCCGATGAATATGATGCCATTGTTAGTAAAAGACAATATAAATCACATGTTGGAATTTCTGATACCTTAAAGATTTTAATTGAAAATACAAAACCAACCGAAAATTTCAAAAAATCAGACGCATTACATGAAATGGCTCAAAACACGCATCTTGGAAGAAATAACCCTATCATTGTAAAAACATTATTTAAAGTAGTAATTGATGATATTGGATATGAGATCTCTTCCATCCAAAGCTATGTAGATGATTTAGCAAGTGAATTAAAAAGATTCGAACAAATAGAAAAATATAAAGAAAAAATGGAAAAAGCAAAAAAAGAAAAAGACAAGAATTATTATTATGAAGGAATACAAATGCTCTTAAAAAATAATGAAACATTAGAAAATTACTTATCATTTTATGAAGAATATAAACAAGCCTATGAAACAAGAAAAACGATTATTGATAATCTATACAAAGAGATTAAAATCATTAAAAAACTAAAAGTTTAATCATAGATGTGTCCATTGGGGACAGTTCTTTTTGGTCATGATGTCCATTGGGGACGGTTCTTTTTGGACATTTTTCCTATATACTCATATAACATTTCTCTTTTATAAACTTCTTTATCTCTTTTTCATCTTTACCTTCACAATAAGAAATTAACAAATCTTTAAACTCTTGTGTTGATTCTGCTGGAATTGCTATGATTCCTCTTCCTTTTGAAATTAAATAATGATTACTATATATTACAGATGTTCTCTTATTCCCATCAATAAATACTTGTTTTTTCATTATATACAATAAATGTGAAACTTTTTTATTTTTTACTATTTATTATTCATAACAAAGAAATTGCCAAAAAGGTCTATCCACAATAGCAACCTTTTGGCAATCTTTTATTCATCTAGTCCAAAGCTTACGCCTAAAGCATTATTTACTTGATCGATTATTTTTTCATCATCAATATGACCAATTCGTTCTTTTAATCTACTTTTATCAATGGTTCTTATTTGTTCTGCTAATACAACTGAATTACTTTTTAATCCGCAAGAATCAGAATCTATTTCAATATGTGTTGGTAATTTATTTTTTCCAGTTTGAGAAGTGATTGCTGCGGCAATTACAGTAGGGCTGTATTTGTTTCCTAAATTATTTTGTATAATAAGAACTGGCCTAATACCTCCTTGTTCTGAGCCAACTACTGGACTTAAATCTGCATAAAACATATCTCCTCTTTTGATTTGCATATCCTTCACTCCTAATATTAGTGTATTGTCAAGTATATTTCATGCTATTTCAAATATTAGTGAAAGTAAACAAACGGTTTTATTTTAAACTATTTATATTTACCTCTTTATATAATATGTAAATTTGTGCTTTTTTGTTAGTTCCTTTTAGCTCTAATTTTATTGGTTTCCCTGTTATTTTATCTATCCATAACGTCTTTTCTTCCTTATTATTTTTTGTTATCATAACAATTTGATTGCTTTCTTCTTTCCAACTTGCTTTTTCATCTGACTTATAATTTTCTATAAAACAACTTAAATCCAAACTATTCTCTGATAGATATTCATAATTTTCAAAAATGGAACTTATATTTAGATTCGTATTTTCTATTTTTAGTTGATTTCCATTTTTAATCATTTTTATACCAGCAATATTACTTGGTTCTAGCACTTCTTGTGATGACATATCTGGATTTTTATATTGTTGTTTTAAGACATATTGATTTTTATTTTTGTTACTTTCCACTTCTACTTCGATTGTTGTTTCATAAGAACTAATATTTAAAATATAATCTACAATTTCTTGACTACTACTATTATTTCCAATTTTTAAATTTTTAGCCGTTTTTGTATGAAAAAATGTAAAAAAAATAATAATTCCTATCATAATTACAATCGCCAATAAAATAAATAAATTCTTTTTCTTCAAAACATTACCTCCAAAAAAGCTAGTTACAAATGCTAAATAATAAATCTATTTAGAATTTGTACATTCGCATAACTATCTTCTATAAAAGAACAAATCGAAAAGCCTTAAAATCAGCATAATTTTAACTTTTCTCTTTGGCTTTCCGTTAATTTGTTTACGTGCGAAATTTTCGTTAGAAAATTTCTGTACAATATATTTTTCTATAATAGGAAAGTATCACTTTCCTATTATAGAAAAAATAGTAGATATTAAATCTACTATCATTCTATTTTATAAGGTTTTAAAATATTCTTCTATTTTTTCTATCAATTCTTTCTCCGTTTCAATTTGATTGATACTACTTCTAAACTCACTAGAATTCTTTAAGTTTTTTGTATACCAAGCAATATGTTTCCTTAATTCCTTAACAGCTATTTCTCCCTTTTCTTTTACGGCCAAATTAATATGTCGCTTTATTATTTGTAGTTTTTCTTCCTTCGATAAATCTGGTAACTTTTCTCCTGTTTTTAGGAAATGTGCTATTTTTTGAAAAATCCAAGGATTTCCGAAACTCCCTCTTCCTATCATAATGCCATCTACTCCTGTTTCTTCAAACATTCTTAATGCTGTTTCTTCATCTACTATATCACCGTTTCCTATAACAGGAATTGTTACCGCTTGCTTGACTTGTTTAATAATTTCTAAATCTGCTGTTCCAGCATAAAATTCTGATCGAGTTCTACCATGAATAGCAATCGCAGAAATACCAACCTTTTGTGCTATTTTTGCCACTTCTACTGCTACAATATTGTCATTATCCCATCCTTTTCGATACTTTAAAGTAACTGGTACTTTAGCGTTTTTAACAACTGCTTTCATGACTTTTTCTGCTTGTTCTAAATCTAACAAAAGCTTACTTCCATCCCCGTTCTTCACCACTTTGGGAGCTGGACACCCCATGTTAATGTCTACAATGTCTGCCATTTTGCTTACATAGCTAGCAGCATATCCCATAGTTTCTTCCTCGCTACCAAAGATCTGAAAACTAATTGGTCTTTTCTCTCCTTCTGTATTTAATAAACGATTTGTTTTTCTATCATCATGAAAAATTGCTTTTGAACTGGCCATTTCTGTACATACCATTCCTGGTCCAAATTCTTTACATATCATTCGAAAAGGCTGGTTTGTCACACCAGCCATAGGAGCTAATATTAAGTTATTTTCTAATTCTATGTTTCCTATTTTTAATTTTTTTAAATACATTCTGTTCCTCTTATAAAACTTGCCAATGGGTTCCAATGGGGACGGACCTTTTTGTCAATTTTTTTTATTTTCATATACCATACAATCTAAACAACAGTAAATATAGTAGTTGTCAAAAAGGTTTCTCTCAAATGGCACTAAAGGAATGTCCCCTAATCCCTAAAAGTGGGATTTTAAGGAACGTCCCTCAATCCCTCATTTTACAAATATAGTTTTTTGTCTTTTACTACTGATATTTAATATGATGGCGATACAAATAAAATTAGTAATTAAAGAACTTCCTCCATAACTGATAAAAGGAAGTGGTACACCTGTTATCGGTAATAATCCCATTACCATTCCTATATTTTCTATCATATGGAATACAAATATACCCGTTATGCCAGAAGCAATGAGAGCTCCTGTTTCATCCTTTGCCGTTTTAGCAACATACAAACATTTCGTTATGAGCAGCACATACAATATGATAATGGTACCTGCTACCATAAATCCCATTTCTTCTCCAATTACGGCAAATATAAAATCTGTCGTTTTAGGATATAAGAAACCTAATTGCGTTTGGTTTCCTTTTAATAATCCCATTCCCGTTAATCCACCTGCTCCAATAGCAAGTTTGGATTGAATAATATTATATCCTGAACCACGTGGATCTGATTCTGGGTTTAAGAAAATATCAATTCTTTTCTTAGCATGCTCTGGTAATATAAAGTTATACATTAAAGGAACTGCTACTATAATTAAAATAGTAGCACCTAGTATATACTTTTTGTCAATGCCTGCTGTTATTAACATGAATACGATTGCTATTAAAAAGGCTGCTGCTGTTCCATAATCTGGTTGCTTTACAATTAACAAAACAGGAAGTGCTAAGATAGCTAAAATAATAAATAGTTGAATTGGCTTATTAATATTCTTTTTATCTCTTGCTTGTATTTTTGTAATGGTATGGGCTAGAAATAAGATAACAAATATTTTGGCAAATTCTCCTGGTTGAAAAGAGAAAAATCCTATATCAAACCAACTGGTTGCTCCATTGACAGGCGATGTAAATAACACCGCTATTAATAGAATTATAAATGCTCCATAAAGTATGGGTGAAATTCTCACAATGGATTTATAATCAATGAATAGTATGGTAATTCCTATTACAAGACTAACTACAAGCCATATACATTGTTTATTAAATTCGTCATATTCTGTTTCTTGTGTGGCAGAAAATAGTGCAACTAATCCTATGATACAAAGGATTATGGCAATAATTCCAATACTCCACTCTATGTTTTTTAATTCTCGTTTCCTCATTAAATCACTCTTTTACTCTAATTTTCTGATTTAAATTCCTCTTTGGCATCTTCTGTTTGTTCTTCTTTTTCCGCTTCTTTGTCATTTTGACCATCATCTATGATAATGTCAGCTTTTTCCTCTTTTTTCGCTTTCTTCTTTTCTTCTTTTTCTTCCTTGTCTTTCTCTTCTATTTCTTTTTCTTTCTGCTCTTCCTTTTCTTTTACAGTTTCTTCTTTTTCTAGCTCAACTTTCTCTTCCGCTTCTTTCTTTTCGTCTACTTCTACCTCTTTTGCTTCTATTTTTCTTGCTTCATTTTTAATGTTTACGATGGGAATATTAGCATACAAAGCTGGAGCCCCATTGGTACCATCTTCATTTTCTTTATTGGTAAGTCTTACATCAATAGCTCCTTCGTCTATATCGATGTATTTTTTAATGACTTCTATGATTTCTTGTTTCATTAATTCTAAAAAGTCTGCCGAAACATTGGCTCTATCTTGCATTAACACGAGATGTAATCTTTCTTTTGCAGCTTCTCTCGAATTGGTTACTTCTTTTTCATCTTTTTTACTTAATTTTTTAAAAAATTTCATTATGTTTTCAAACATTATCGCTTTTTACCCCCAAATTGCTTATTGTTTTTTAAATAGTTGTTTCAATTTTGCAAAAAAACCTTTTTCTTTTCCTGGCATGGTTACTTCTATTTTTTCTCCTAAGACTCTTTTGGCTATTTCAATATACGCTTTGCCAGATGGCGCTTTTTTGTTTTGAATGACTGGCTCTCCTTTATTGGTTTGTGTAATAATATACTCATCGTCTGGTACAACACCAATTAATTCAATCGATAATAAGTCGACTATATCATCTACGTCCATCATTTCGCCTTTTTTTACCATATTGGGTCTAATTCGATTAATGACTAATTCTGGATTTTTGATTTCAGAAGATTCTAAAAGTCCTATGATTCTGTCAGCATCACGAATGGCTGATATTTCTGCCGTTGTTACGACAATTGCTCGACTGGCTCCCGCAATGGCATTTTTAAATCCTTGTTCGATTCCTGCTGGACAGTCTATTAATATGTAATCAAATTCTTCTTTTAATTTTTCTACTAAATTTCTCATTTGCTCTTCATTGACAGCACTTTTATCTCTGGTTTGTGCTGCTGGTAATAAGTATAGTTCTTTAAATCTTTTATCTTTGATTAAGGCTTGTCTTAATTTACATTTTTCTTCTACAACGTCAACTATATCATATACAATTCTATTTTCTAATCCCATTACAACATCTAAGTTACGTAGTCCAATATCGGTATCGATTAATACTACTTTTTTTCCTTCTACTGCTAAACTAGATCCTAAATTTGCTGTTGTTGTGGTTTTTCCTACGCCACCTTTTCCCGATGTGATTACGATTACTTCTCCCATGTTTTTTATCATTCCCTTCTTATCTATACAAATTAAATACTACTTTTCAAACATATATATGATATAACGAAACAAGGAAAAAGTCAATCAATTATAACAAAAATATTGCTAAATTATTACAAAATTATTACAAGGTGTCAAAATATTCAATACCATAAAAAAATTCAAGTTTCGACTTTTTGTAAGTACAGGTTATAATATATAATTTTTGCAACGCTGCGTAAGCGACCAAACGAGTGAAACGAGTGCGATTGGAGCAACCAACCAACTTTTCTTTATTTTTGGTGGTTGCGACACACAAAGCGTAAAAAAATTATATATTATAACCTGCACTTACAAGAAGTCGAAACTTGAACATAAAAAGAAATTGCTATATAATAATTTATATAACAATCTTCTTTCTAATTTACTTAAAATCATTTACCATAAACATGGACGAAAACCAACACTATTTATCAAAGTAGTTTGGCTAAAATTAGTATAAGTAGCAGCTGGACAATACTCTCCATAATTAGAACAATAACCTCCACGAGTAGCACATGGGCTTTCCGTGTTTTCTATCCCTTCTAATGTCCATTCCCATAGATTTCCTGCTAAGTCATAAATATTTAATGCACTATTTCTATCAGTTGCCCCTGTTGTTAATAATATAGTCCTTCCATTTTCTTTTGTGAATTCTGTGTTAATCTCATCTGAAAAACTTGTTCCCATATTAGTCGAATATTTTCCTCTGATTAGATTAAAGTTAATATTTTGGTAATTTCCCCAGTTAGCTGAATTTACTTTTAGCTCTGCTTGTGTTTTAAGACCTTTTTGCTCGATAAATTTCATTACTAAATCCCACTGCATTCCAAACATTAAGCTACTGGTTCTTCCCTCTTCTTCAATTAATTCTCTGGACTTTTCTTGTGCTTTCTGGCAGGTTATATAATTATAGGGATAGGCTCCTCTTTGTATCATTGGTGTTACTATATTCGCAGAAGCAGAAGTTCGCAAATCTTGAGTTCCTGCTTCATATCTTCCAATATAAAATCCACCATTTTCATAAACACTCTTTAGCATGTCATTTTTGAAAGTATGATAAGCATTGGCATCAGTAAATCCATGTTGTTCTTCTGAATACCAAGTATCTGTATAATTATTATGTCTATAAACACTTGTATAAGCCTGTATATCCTTTTCTATGTTCTCATAATCCTCACTTGATTGAACCGTTGTATAAATTGATTTTGGTACTTCAATCCATACCCATTCATTATCATTATTATCTTTTACCACTAGACCTTCTTCTATGGTATTTTCTCCTGGTGTTTGTGATACTTGAAATCCTTTTGGAATATAAGCAGTATCCTCATTTTTATCTTTATAAATTCCTTCTTCCTTATATGCTGGGGACCAATTATCATCGATTGATAAATACATTACTCTATTATTCGCTGATGATGGTGATTGTTTATAATATCCATGATACGCATTCACACTTCTTATAAAATCTTCACTTTCTGTTATGTTCACATTAACATCACTTGGAATTTCTGTTATCTTATCATGAACTGGTATCCATTCATAAATTTCACTCTCAGATTGCTTGTTTTGTATAAAAATTCCTTCTTCATCACTTTCAATAGAACGAAATCCCTCTGGAATTTTAACCCCATCTTTATATTTTAAATCAACAGCTTCCTTATCCTTTTTGTCCAATGTATAATTGGTATAATATGTATGTCCATTCATAGTAACACCAGCCACATAAAATATATTATGGCTTGTCTCGTTAATAATATATAAATCTTGATAGTCTTCGAAACTAATATTTTCGCCATTTTTTTCTTCTATTTTCTCAAAATCCCTGCCTCGATTCAATGTTAAATTTTCAATGGCTGATAAATCAATCATCAAATACCTTCCTGTATCTACTTCAGCACTAATAACATCTGTCATATGTTGAGTTACTATATCCTCAGGATACTCTATCCTAGCAGGAATTTTACCATATTGTGCATAATAAGCAGAAATCTTATCACTCAAATTCTCTATATCTGTTTGCATCTCTTTTAAGTTTTCTACTTCTAAACGATCTTTAAAATTATAAACAATAACATCAATCATAATAATCAATATTGTTATCGCTATTACTAATGCAATTAATGTAATGCCTCTTTCTTTTTTCATTTGCTCTTTTATCATTTGCCCTTCTCCTATCCTTATTTAGATTCTAAAAAACATTTCTAATCTAAATATTCGTTTTTATCTTAAGTATAGTTTACTATTTATTTCATTTTATTTCAATACTTTTTCCATTTAAGTTTGAGTTTTTGGATAAGACTAGTTCCCATTTTTAGGCGTAAAATAGGGTTATTTTGAATAAATGATGAATGCGACCGGAATAAGATTAGGAATTCTTAATCATTTTACGGTAAGAGTTCAAGCTTGTCTTGGAAAGGACCCGTAAAATGATATTAGAATTCCTTTCATTATGAAGGAAGCCGAAGAATTTATGAAAAATAACCCTATTTTACGCCTAAAAGTGGGAACTAGTCTTACCAAAAAACGAAACTTAAATTTTTCCATCTAACTTTTTTCTAATAACTCATAAATTTTATTTCTTCTTTCAAAAACTCTATCTTCTTTCATAAAAATGCCCCAAAGTACTATTATAATTAAAAAAATAGCAATATTCTCAGCCAAATAAATCGCAATACTAGCTGCAAAAGTCACCATCATTAATACAACAAAAGATAAACGATTGGTATATTTTTCTGCCTTTACTTTTCCCAAAAATATATGTAAAATTCCTTTTATCATTCTACCGCCATCGAGTGGATAAATTGGTAACAAATTGAACAAAACCAGCAACAAATTAGAATATAAAATTAATAAACTATCAAAAACATTTAAATTCATCTGTAAAACCAACATCATAATAACAATATTGGTAAGAGGTCCTGCTAGGGCTACTATTATTTTTTTTAATTCTAAAAGATTTCCACATTTTATCTTCTTGTTATAATCTTTAGGGGTTAGCTGAAAAGAAATAGCTACTCCATATGGCATAATTTCCAACTTTTCTGGTTTCATTCCTAGTAACAATCCAGCTGCCAAATGCCCAAATTCATGAAGAATGGCAAAAAACATAATCATCGCATAAATTTCTATCTGTTTGGTAAGATAAAATATAAGGATAAAAAGAAATATTTTTAAATCAATTCTAAATCGCATACTTGGCCTCCTTACAATTCTAAAATACTTTGTGGATCTACTGTTCTTTCTGTGATTCTAATCTCAAAATGTAAATGTGGACCTGTGGAATTTCCAGTGGAACCAACCTCTGCGATCTCTTGTCCTTGTGTGATCTTATCCCCTTGTTTTACATATAGGTTATTACAATGTGCATAAATAATACTAACTTCGCCAATTTGAATTTTGAGATGTTTTCCGTAATCCCCTTCTTCAGATGCTAACACTACCTCTCCATCAGTTGCTGCCACTATCTTTGTTCCCAAATTGGCTGCTATGTCTGTTCCTGTATGATTTTTAGGTACACTTCCTGTTGCTGTCTCTCTTTGTCCATATTTTGAACTAATTACGCCTTCTACCGGCTTTATAAAACTACTGGTATTCTTAATATTTTGTATATCTTGTTCTTCTTGCGACAAGTTTTCTATTTTTGGTTCTTCTTGCGTTTCTTCTGCTCCTCCTATTGCTTCGTTGTTTATCTCTTGATTCACTTCTCCTTCTGTTGTTTCTTCTTGTTTTTGTTCTTCTGTTTGTTCTTCCTTCTTTTCTTGATTCTCTTGTCCTACTAACCCCATTACTTGATTTTTTATGATTTCATATAGTTCTATAAAATTAGTATCATAAGAAAGAATCTCATTTGCCTTATTCACAAAATCCTCCGAAAATACATATTGATTATTTTGTATTACATAAACAACTAAATAAATAACGACACAAATTATGATTTGTAAAATCATTTTTTTTAATAACTTAATATCTTTTTTATCATTTACCGTTACTTTGGCAACAGGCCTTGTCTCACCTTGTCTTCTTCTTTGATAAATCTCTTCTGCTCGTCTTATTTTTTCCTCTACTGTCATGACTCTTTCCATTCAAAAAACACCTCTTCCTTTGTTTATCCTAGTTATTTGATAAAAGCTTCTACTAAACTTTTAATACAACTTATGATATAGGAAGAGGTTTTATTCCTTATTTTATAATAAGCAACATAGTCTGTATAACAATAATAATACTGGCTAAATAAGCATAATTTTTTAATCTAATATAATTTCGATTATTTTTTATCATCTTAGATTGTTTTTCTTCGTGATTGTTTTCTAACTTGGAAATATAGCTTGATACTAACATTTCTGCTTCTTTTAAAACATAATCTTTTCCTCTCTTATTGGTATCATTTTTTTCTACCTTATTCTTTTTCTCTATTTTCTCTAATTTTTTTACTTTCTTACTAGATTTCAAAACAATAATAGCTTCTTCTACTAAATTAGATGGCAAGTTCTTTAGCACTACCATATTTTTCATGTTACTGGTTTCCATATCTATGTACCTCCCTCGTATAAAGTTTTTCCACTTTTCGGAAGGTTATACAATTTAAGTTTCGGTTTTTGGCAAGGGGGCTTATCCTATATAATTTTTGAAACGCTGCGTAAGCGACCAAACGAGCTATGCGAGTGCGATTGGAGCAACCGACAAATAAATTTAAAATTTGCAGGTTGCTTTCGCACTAAGTGTGAAAAAATTATATAGGATAAGCCCCCCTTGCCAAAAACCGAAACTTAAATTATACAAATATTTATGGTTTTTCTATACGAGCAAAGGTAAAAATTTCGGCTTCCTCATTTTTATTGATTTTACTTAGACATTCTTTCATTTGTTCATAGACTTTTTGCATTTGTTCAACAATTCCTGCCTCTTCTAACATATCTTTTAAAGGTATCAGATAGCTGTCTGGTATAACCGCATTATCTCTTCGTTTTATCTTTTCCTTATATTTCTTTTTTATGATTTCTTGATAAATATCTAAATTTTGATAGTCGATCCAATCGTCCCAAATTCCTAGATATTCAAGATATCTTAACATTTCTGTTTCCCTGCAAAAACTTCCGCCATCAAAATTTTCATCAAATTGAATTACATATTCTATCGATGAAAAAATAGATTGGCAAATCGTATAGGGATTGGTTTTATCTATATCGCTTAACCATTGTTCCAATCGTGGTTTCATAATCTGACAATTAAAGTATTGATTATCTATTTGCTTAATGAGATACAAATAAATTTCTTCTTTTTCTTCCTTTTCTTCGTCTGAAATGTAATCAAGTGGATTTAATTTTTTATTTAACATTTCCTGAATTTCTTTTGTCTTATTTTCTATCATTGATTTTTCCATCATTTCTAATCCTTTTATTTAATTTTTCTATTTTCCACAGAATAATAATTTACAATGTCATATTCTTTTAAAATATAAGCACAATTGAAAGCCATCATTTCTATTAAATCTTCTAAGGTATCTATTTTCAAATTTTCATAAATATAATTTGAATATAAGATTTCTGGAAGATGCCTCTTAGTACCTCGACTCCAATAAATTGCCATTTTATCATTTCTTTTTAAAAGCACCTTTTTTATCCTATCCATAGCACCATATATTTTTCCACACCATGCACTTGGTAAATCCTCTTTGACACATAAACAAAAGGCACACATCCAAATGGTAGCTAACATTTTCGTGTCATTTCCTGCTTTTACTAGCATATCTAAGGTTTCTAAAGTCCCTACTCGATTATTATTTAGTTGGTGTAAAAAATCATCTGGTATATTTTGCATCACCCATAAATGTTCTGCTAATTCTTCTTTTTTAATATAATCCAATCCATAAAATTCTCCACCTTCGTGATATTCAAAATATATATTTTTTACTTCGATTTTCTTCAAAAGATTTGGAAAGTGCTCTTGGCAACATCTTTCCCATATTTTATATACCTCGTCTGCTTCAAATTCATTTTGATACCATGTATTTCTACCTACTAATACCATAATCTACTCCTTTATCTGGGCTATATATTTGACTGGTTTTAATTGATAATTTTCTGCCACATTTCCTTTTTTTATCCTTAATTCAGGAGATTCTGAATAAATCTTTCCTAATCGATATAAGTAATACCTATCTGGATTATCTCTTGAAAATTCAATTTCATTTTCTGTGATTTCAAAGTCTGATTCACAACTTCCGCTTGTTCCCTTTACTTCAATATAAATTTCTTCATACTTTCCCTTTATATTTTTAAATGACTTGATGTCATAACCCAGACCATCTCCAACGTCTCTTGCCACCCAAATTACTTTATCGGCTAAATCTTTTCTTCCCAATTCTTCTAACAAATGTTTTTCTCTCTCATAAATAATCTCTTCGCATTTATCGCCTAATAATTTCTTGTTTTTATTCATTTCTAAGTGATTTACTTTTGTTACTATTATTCTTTTTCCTTTTTGTGCTTGCTTTTTTTTCTTATTTTCTAACTTTTTCTTTAAAGACTCTTCCTCTATTTCTACTATTTTGCACATTACATTTTTTACATCTATTTTTTCTATCTTATTTGTATTTTCTGGTAATAAATAAGATTGATATTTTATTTTCTTACTTGGTTTTTTAATTTCTGTTTCTACCTTATAATCTAGATATCTATTTTGCAACATTTTAATTGTGATGGTATCAATTTTTTCTTCTTGACAAAAAATATAAAATTCCATCCCTCTATTCGTAATCTGGTAATACCTGTGATTTATTTCCTCTACTAATCCAGCTCTTAGTAAAATATTTAAACACCAATTGGCTCTATAATATAACATAGGCTGTTTTTCTGCGATACAAAAACGCAACTCCTGTTGTAATGGTATATAGTCGTTATTTTCTGTTAATTCCCAAATTTCTGAAATAGGATGTACTTTTTGTGTTTTTAGTAATTCTAGTATGGGTAGCACTAGATCTCTAAATTTAGGAATTCCCATTTTTCTTCTCAAAAACTCTTCTAAAAAATCATATCGTTCATTTAATTCCTCTTTATCTAATATGTTTTTCATGAATTCGGGATTACTTATTATGGTTTGCGTATAGCAGATATTCCATTTTTTTAGTTGTTCTCTTACTTGTTTATCTTCTATTTCATATAAAAGGGCAATAAAATGAATGGGCACTTTTTCTTCAATATACAACTCATATAAGTCTGTTTTCTTTATTTGGCTCCAATCCAAAGATCCTTCTTGCTTTTTCTCTTTGATGAATGCTTTGTATTTTATTAATTTTAATCCTTCTATTTTTAACGTTTCTTTTTTTACCTTTTTACTTGGCCTTCCTACTTGCTTTTCTATTTTAACTTTATTTAATTTTACGGCTTTCATCTTTTGGACATAGTTTTCAAATTGATACACTGTCTCTTTTATGTCTTCTTTCGTAGTTTTACTATCTAACAGTTTATCAATAACATTAATAACATACATCTTGTGTGATTTCTGCTATAAATGGCTTATATTCGGCAATAGCATCATATCCATAGTTTAGTTGTAAATATCCCTTTTTTTGGATGTACATTTTTATTAGAATTGGCACTATTTCATCTATATAATTTAAATGTATTTTTGCATATCTATAATGCTCCATTAATAATTGATATTTTAACGGAACATATTTAGGTAAAATTTTCAACTCTTTTCCACTATCAAATATTTTCCTTCCATATTTTTTGATGTCGTATTCTTCTTCTGTTGCCAATTGATTTCTTTTCTCAAAAGCTGCCAGTGTAGTTGCCTTAAAACTTATATCTATGTCTTTTCGCGGATACGAATTTTGTAATTTTCTACAAATTTCATATAAGTACTCTAAATTTAGATAATGCGTATCTACTACAAAAAATATGTCATATCTTGCTTTTCTTCTACCCTTATTTTTATAGAGAATTGGACCATATAGATATATTTGCTCTGCTTCTACTTCATTTCTTATATGTTCTACTATTTTTTTACATTCCTCTTTTATTTTTGCTGGTAATGTTCTTCTTTCATTTGGATAGATTCCATAATATGCTAAGACCGATTCTGACACTATCTCTTGATCTTTTTCTTGCTTCATATCTTATTTACGTTCTCCTTCTTTTTATATAACTCATCTTAATACCCCACACTTTTTTGAAAGGTGTAACAAAATATAAAAATTAGAAAAAAAGCGAATGGAAAGTAATTTTAACTAGAACTTCTTGATTAATTTTATGGAAAATGTTCGCACTTTATGTGTGAAAGGGGGCCATAAAATTAATTTAGAAGTTATGTGAAAATTAGCTTGACTGAGCGTTTTGATAATTTTTATATTTTGTTACACCTATAAAATCAAAAACTGTCGGTATTAAGATAACTCATATTATATTTCCATTGTAGTTATACTTTTCATGTATTATATCACAATTTGTCATTTTTTGGAAGAAGCAATTTGCTTTAAATCTCATTTCTTTCCTTATCGTCAATTAAAAAACAAAAAGTCGAAACTTGAAAAAATCACATTTGACAAATTAAAAAAATCCATGTATAATAAAAATAGAAAATGAGAGTCACAGAAATGTGTGCTACCTAATTTTTTTAGATAAAACACCACATAGCTCTGCGGAAAGCGTACGTGGTGCTTTTTTATTTGATCAAAATAATAACCAAAGTTATGATTAAGGCAACTGCTATGATTGCGACCGTTACTAATCCAAAGAATAGTAACCATATTAATTGAATTAATAATATTTCCATAGCACCACCCCCATTCTCACAGCAAAAGCTGTGTATGTAAAGTGGTAGCACCCATACTGCTTATTCTCATTTCCTATAATTAGTATTATACTTTTAAATAAAAATCAACTAAAGGTTAAAACTTCAAAATATTTTTATACTTGTCTTACTATTCAAATTTACTCTCTAATAATTTCTATATCTGCATTCGCACGATGAAAACTTCTAGTATCAAATTCTAAAAATAATTCCTTCATTAAATTATTATTATCTTTTAAATTTTTTATTCCTGTTTCAAATATATCCGTGCTCTTCGAAAAAACAAAATATTGTCCTAAATTAAAATCTGCATTATCATATTTATCTAATATCATATTTCCTAATGGGTCTATCAGAATCCATTTATCATTAATGCAACATTCTCAAAAATGATGTCCTTTTATAGGCGTTTGAATATTGCTTTGTAAGTCCTGTACAAATTTTTTTCTGACAGTTTGTAAATGAATTGTGGGAATTCCTTTTTCTCTAGCTATTGTTTCAAATAGTAAAGCAAAATCACTACATCCTGTATATATACCACTATTCATAATTTGTGTAGCTGTTCTTGTAAATTTTATATTGTTGTTATTTTCATATTTTAAATTATTTTCCATCCAATACAAAATTCTATTTATTACTATTGTTGAACCATTATCTCCTTGTATATTATTTGCTATATTACAAATCTTTTCATTCGGTAATGTTTGTTCCCCATTCCTTAAAAATTCCTTTTTTACATCTTCTGTATAATCTATATTATTAAAAAAACATTAAACATATTTACTCCTTATTATTTTTTCATATATAATTTAATTGTTACTAGCATTACTGATTCTACCATAAGCACCACCTCCATAAATCAGTTTCATAACCTAAGTTGTGGCTATGTAAAAGGTGGCAACACACACATCCGCTTATTCTCATTTTCTATACCATCTACTATACAAAATTTTATAATAAAAATCAACCAACAAATCATTTAAGTTTCGGCTTTTTTCAATAGGAGCTTATCATATATAATTTTTGAAACACTGCGTAAGCGACCAAACGATCTATGCGAGTGCGATTGGAGCAACCTACCGATGAATTTTTAATTTGATAGGTTGCGACACACAAAGTGTGAAAAAATTATATATGATAAGCTCCTATTGCAAAAAGCCGAAACTTAAAACAAATCAAATATTCTATTTTTTCACACTCGTATTATATCATTTACATATTTTTTCCATAATAAAAATCCTCCCTATATTTATTTTTCAATAAACATAACGAGGATTTTTCACCTTTTATTACAACTAGAAACATTTATATGTCCTTACTCTTCCAACACTTTTTCAAAACCTATGCACTCTTTAATTCAAGTCTCAACTTATCCGCAATCATGGCTATAAATTCTGAATTGGTTGGTTTTCCTTTCGATGCTGAAATGGTATAACCAAAAATACTTTCCACTGCTTCTTGTTGCCCTCTTCCCCAAGCCACTTCTATGGCATGACGAATGGCACGTTCTACCCTGCTTGGTGTTGTATTATACTTAAAAGCAATCTTTGGATATAAACTTTTTGTAATCTGATTAATAACATCAATATCATTTACCACCATCATAATAGCTTCTCTTAGGTATTGATATCCTTTAATATGAGCTGGTACTCCCACTTCATGAATGATATTGGTTACTAATGCTTCTAAATTTTCCTCTTTCTTTTCCTCATTTTCTGGTAGCTCAATATACTTTTGTTTTGGTTCTCTAACAAGGAAATTATTGGATGTGTGGTTTGGTTTAAAGAATTTCACTTCTCTAATTCTTTGAATTAATACCTCAATATCAAAAGGTTTTACTATGTAATAATCTGCTCCATTATTAATAGCTTTTTGCGTTATTTTGTCTTGTCCTACTGCTGATAGCATAATGCAAATCGGTTTTTTATCTATATTAATCATATTTACTTTTTCTAATACTCCTAAACCATCTAAATGTGGCATAATTACATCTAATAGTACAACATCTGGTGTTGTGTTTGATATCATTTCTACTGCTTCGTTTCCATCCTTCGCAACTGCTATTACCTCCATATCTTCTTGATTATTAATATAAGAAGATAATGTGTGGCTAAATTCTTGATTATCATCAGCGATTAAAATACTAAGATTTTCTTTCATTTTTCCCTCCTAAATTGTATTTTTTACAGTCCCTATTATAAGCATTTATTCGTGGAAAAGCAATAGTTTTCTGGAAATAATTTCCATATTTTTACAAAAATACTTTTTTCATATACTTTTCGTGATATATTTTTTAGTTAATTCTATGATATCTTTTAAAATGATATTTTTTGTTTCAAAATCTTTCAGTAATTTTTCTTTTTTATCATGTTCTAACTCTATTTTACAACGAATAAACTCACAATATTCTACATTTGTAATCAAAATATCATTGTTTTTACAATAATATTTAAAACGATCTAACTCACTATAATCTGTTGTTACTAGCATTTCAAATCCTTGACATATTTCTATTAAATCACTTCGTTCTACTGCCTTTAGCAAACCATCTGAATAAGCTCGTACTAAACCTCCTGTACCTAATAGAATTCCCCCAAAATACCTTGTAACAATAACCAATATATTTGACAAATTATTCTTCTCAAGAATATTTAACATGGGAGCTCCCGCTGTTCCTGAAGGTTCGCCATCATCACTTGATTTTTCACAAATTTTATCCTCTTTCATAATTCGATAGGCCATACAATTATGCCTTGCATCATAATATTTTTTCTTGGTTGCCTTGATGATTTCTTCCGCTTCTTCTACACTTTCCACTGGAAACAAATTAGCGATAAACTTCGACTTTTTTTCTACTATCTCTACTTGTATTGGTTCTTTTACGGTTGTAAAATTCATCTTTTATCTCCCCTCAATTTAATATTATTATTATATTAAAAGGTTGCTATCTAACTATTTTGAAGAAAAGACCCATAGGTAGACCCCAGCTATGTTTTTTCGAAAAATAGTTAGATAACAACCTTTTCTTATCCTATTACAATAAAACTGAAAAATAATACTTACCTTACTCTTGTAATAATCCAGCTGTATAGCCAGTTGAATAAGCGATTTGCAAATTAAATCCTCCTGTATAGCTATCTACATCTATTATTTCTCCAGCAAAATATAATCCTTTTACCTTCTTTGACTGCATCGTTTTCGGATCGATTTCCTTTGTATTAACTCCTCCACTAGTAATAATAGCCTCTTCTATTGGTCGAAAATCTTTTATTTTTAACTTAAAATTCTTCAACAATTTTACTAACCTTTTTCTTTCTTCTCTGGTAATGGTATTAATTGCTTTATTGGGAGCAATCCCACTTTTTTCTATGATAACAGGTATCATTTTTTGTGGTAACAATTTATCCAAACCATTTTTAAATTGTTTATTCTTAATTGCTTCAAAATCTCTTATGACTCTTTCTTCTAATTTTTCTTCTGATAAAGCAGGTTTTAAATCAATCGTAAGTAAAATAGCTTGCTTTCTCAATTTTTCTTTTATCTGCTTATATCTAGCCAAATGAGCAGAAGAACTTAAAATAATGGGACCTGAGACCCCAAAATGAGTAAATAGCATCTCTCCGAAATCTTGATAAATTTCTTTTTTAATTTCTTCATCGATTAATTTTATGGCTACATTCCTCAAACTTAATCCTTGTAATTGCTTCCTTATTTCTTTGTCATAACTTTCTAAGGGAACTAAAGATGGTCTAATTTCTGTAATGGTATGACCTAATTCTTCGGCTAATCGGTAGCCATCACCAGTAGAACCAGTTAATGGATAGCTTTTCCCTCCTACTGCTAAAATAATTTTGTCAGCAGTTAATTGTCCATGATTCGTCTTTACCCCTACTACCTTACTGATTTCTCCTTCTTGTTCTAACAATATTTGCTTTACTTCTGTATCATATCTAATATCTACCTCTAGTTCTTTTAATTTTTGAGTAAAACATTTCAAAACATCAATGGAACGGTCTGTTACAGGAAATATTCTATTTCCTCTTTCTTCTTTTACTTCTAGTCCTTGTTCTTTTAGAAATTGAATGATATCTTGATTGGTATAATTTTGATAGCAACTATATAAAAATCTGCCATTACCTGGCGTATTTTTAATAAATTCCTCCATATCTAAAGAAGATGTAATATTACATCTTCCTTTTCCCGTTATTAATAATTTTCTACCGAATAGATTTCATTTTCTCTAATAAAATCACTTCATATCCTTCTTGTTTGGCAGTAATTGCTGCCATCATTCCGACTAGGACCTCCACCAATTACAATTACTCTCATTATTTATCTTCTTTCTTTTTTGTGGTTGATTTTTTGGTTGTTGTTTTCTTAGTTCCTGTTGACTTTGTTCCCGTTGCTTTCTTAGTTGTAGATTTTGCTCCTGTTGCTTTTTTTGTTGTACTTGTTGATTTTTTGGTTGTTGTCTTTTTAGTAGCTGCCTTTTTTTCTGGCTTTTCTTCTGTCGTCTTTTTTCTTGTGGTTCTTTTTTTAGCTGGTTTTTCTTCTATCTCCATTTGTAACTCTATTTCTGGTTCTTTTTTAGCAGTTGCCTTTTTTTTGCTAGCTGCCTTTTTCTTTTTTGATTCCTTCTCTTGTTTTTCTAATTCAGCTAATATAGCTAATGGATCTTTTTCTTCTTCGTCATCTGGATCGTCTCCATTTAAATAGCCTATGTCATTTTCTTGTGCTTCTTGAATGTATTTTTCTAGTACATCTTCTTGATTTTGTGTTTCTTCTGCCAAAATATCAATACTTAAATCTTCCTCTTGTGACTCTTCTTCCTCTTGGTTTTCTGCTTCTTCTTCAAAATTATCTTCTCCAAAATCAATTTGCCCAAAGTCTTCCTCACTTGCTTCATCTTCTATTTCGTCTAGTTCCATTTCATATGGATCTGGCTCTGCTTCTTCCTCTTCCTCAAATAAGAATTGAATGTCTGAATCTGATTCAGATTTTGTTTCTTTTTCCTCTTCTTCTATTTCTAGCTCTTCTTCCTCTTCTTCGTTTTTGCCATTAAAAATGTCTTCTATTTCTTCTTTTTCATTGAAATTATAAACTTCTAATTCTTCTTCCTCTTCCTGATTATTTAAAACATCTACATATTGATTTTTTGACTTTTTAACTTCCTTCTTTTTGCCTTTCATTTGCTTTTTAGCATTTTTTACCGCTTCTCTCTTTTCTCTTTGGAAATTTTTATTTTGCTTTCTTTGTGCACTTCCTCCTAAAATCAATACGGCAATTACCAATACAATTAAAATTGATAAAATACTTACTACTAACATTTTTTTCTCCCTTCCTTTACTTTTTCATATGTTCAATTGCTTTTAATATACCCAATTTCCCATATTCATATGTAAGTCCTCCTTGCATATAGGCTATATATGGTTCTCTAATTGGTCCATCACAACTAAGTTCTATCGTAGATCCTTGCGTAAAAGTACCTGCTGCCATAATGACTTTATCGTCATATCCTCCCATATCTCCTGGATAAGGAATGACATCTGAATCAATTGGTGACCCCATTTGGATTCCTTGACAAAATTTTACTAAGTCTTTTTCTGTTCCTAAATGAATAGTTTGTACAATATCCGCTCTTAATTCATCATATTTAGGCTCTACTACATATCCTAATTTTTCTAATAGGCAACTTGCAAAAATTGCCGTTTTTAAACTACTTGCTACTACACTAGGTGCAAAAAATAGTCCTTTTATAAATAATGTATTTTGATTTAAGGATGGTCCTATCTCTTTTCCAATTCCTGGTGATGTTAATCTTTCTGCACATAGTTCAATTAAATTTTTCTTTCCTACAATATAAGCACCTGAATTGGCAATTCCTGCTCCTAAATTTTTCATCAACGAACCAACCGCAATGTCTGCTCCTACTTCAATTGGCTCTTTTTCTTGCACAAATTCTCCATAGCAATTATCTACCATAATAATAACTTCTTTGTTAATTTCTCGAATGGCTTGAATCACTTTTTCTATTTTTTCAATGGTTAAGCTCTTTCTGGTTGAATATCCTCTCGACCTTTGAATCTCAATTAGCTTTATATCCTGTTTTTTTAGTCTTTCTTGAATGGTTGGAATGTCAAAGTCATTTTCTAGTAAATCAATTTGTTCATAAGCAATGTTAAATTCCTTTAATGAACTTTTGCTTTTCTCTTTTCCAATTCCAATTACTGTTTGAAGTGTATCATATGGCTCTCCTGTTATACTCAGCATGGTATCACCTGGTCGCAATAAGGCTAATAAAGTAATTGCTAAAGCATGTGTTCCTGAAATTAATTGACTTCTTACTAAGCTATCTTCTGCTTTAAATATATGACTATATATTTCTTCTATTTTATTCCTCCCTGGTTCATCAATTCCATAACCAGTCGAGGAGTTTAGATGTGCTTCTTGTAATTTGCATTTTTGAAATGCCTCTAAAACTTTTTTGCTATTTGTTTCACAAGTCTTATTAACTTTTTCTATGACAGGTTCTATTTCTTTTTCAACTTGCTCTGATAATTGTATTATATCCTGTTTCATCTGATTTTTACCTCTTTTTTATTAACTATTCCTATTTTACTATACTTTATTTTATTTTGCAATGGTTAAATATTTTTCTACTAATTCTATTAATTCTTTAGCAGTTTGTATTTGTAAAGAAGTAGCTTCAGAACTTGGTTCATATTTTTCATCATAATCGCTATCTTCTCTTATTTTAGAAGCCATTATTATCCTTCTTCCCATTTGTCTTGGAAAAATTTCTGTTTTTACATAGTTTTTATTAAAATATGCTAATACATCTTTATGTCTTTTAAAATCAATCTTTTCCATTGCAAGTATTGCTCTTATTGCATAAAATATTGAATAATATGCTCTATTATTAGCTGCTAATAGCTTATTTTCTCTATATAACAAATTAGCTGTTTCATATTCTTCCTTTGCTCTTTCTAATCTATATAATGCAAATTCTCTACTAGTCTTCTTCTCCAACTAATACAACTCCTTCATTTATAATATTAATATAAAATGGTTTTATATCTGACCAAGCTTCAAAATTGTCAATATTTCTTACTAAAGGAGAAATTACAATTCCTTTGTCTATTTCTATATCAGCACTCTTCTCCCATATTTTCATACTATATTCGCTTATTTCTTTGTCAGATAAATCTGTCAAAATCATTATATCTATATCAGAACTTTTATTATAATCTCCTCTTGCATATGAACCATATAATACTATTTTTTTTAATCTATTGCCTAATATTATTTTTACTTCTTCTAAAAAATCATTCAATATTTTTTGAATATTATTTGGCATATCAATCACCTCAATTCTTTTATAGTATAACATAAAATTTAACAAATTTAAACTTTTTGCTTTTATTTTATAAAATATTTCTTAAAAAGAAAAGTTGCCAAAAAGGTCCGTCCCCTTTGGCAACTTTATTCTATATTACAAATCTTTTAATTAAGACAATTCCTCCTGCTATTGTTATTAATACAACAAATCCTAATGTGAAATAAATTCTTGCTTGCCCTGTTGAGATAGATAACATAACTGGTGCATCATCAATATCATCTTCTCCTGGTTTTTGATTGTCTGGTGTTGAGTCAATATCTGGTACGCCATATTCGTTGTAATCTTCTGATATTTCGGCTGTATTAATCATAACTCCCATGTTGTTTTCGCTTTTTATCCAAGTAAGTAGAACTTCTACATCTGCATATTCTCCTGGTTGTAATAATGTATTTTCTAATAGTCTTGTAGAAATTACATTGTTCCCTTCATCTGTCCATCCTGGATTATCTTCTGCTACAAATTTTAATCCTTCTGGAATGTAGTCTGTTACTTCTTTGGCATATCCTGCAATTTCTCCTTGATTGTATACACGGATTGAATATCTGAATTTAACCTCTACTTGGTTTAGTTTCTTTCTATGTAATTCAACTTTTACAACTGCTTCTGGGTCATCCCATGCGTCATGTCCTGTTTGTGTTATGGTTTGCTCACCATTTTCTATAACAATTGCTTGTGTTACCCATTTTCTTAGGGCTAAGTCAAATATTTTTACAATCACTTTTTCAAAGTCGTCATCATCTTGTTGTCCTGCTATGTAACTTCCTGTTTCATTGTCCTTATATCCTGGTAAGTCTTTATCTTCTGGAAGTGTTACATTGTCTGGTTGTGAGTCTCTATCGGTTGCTGGTTTTTTATCTTCATCTAAATATTCTGTAATGTCAGCTATATTTGTGATTTTTTCATTTGATTTTGCTTCTTCTTTTACCTTACACATGATTGGAACTTCTTTGTAAGATAATACTATTTTTCCTTCTTCTGTTGTTGGTTTTTCAATTAAAGAATTTTCTAAATATTTCGTAGTAGCTGTTCTTCCATCTTCTGAGATTGTCCAACCATATTGTTTGTTATATTCCCCATCTACAAATTCTAAGTATGGTGGTAAATGATCTTTAATTTCTGCCGCATAACCATTGATATCTCCTTCGTTATATACTCTTAACATATATACGACAATATCATTTGGTTTTACTAAAATTGGTTCTTTGGTATGGTTATAGATAGCTGTTGTAATTAATTTTCCATCTTCGCCAGTTGTGTTTAATTTTGATGTATCTACTTGTGGTGCTCTTGTATATAATCCATCTGCATTTCTTAGCTCTTCCTTTTTATCAATGTTGGTATCATCACTTATCGCTATGATGAATTTTCTTAATGCTAAGTCAAATGCTTGTAAAATAATATAGTCATGGTCTTCATCATCTTCATGATCTGGATGTTGTTTCCACTCTTCTGGTGTAGAGTCTCTATCATCTACCGGTTTTCCATCCTTATCAGCATCATCTGTTATAGCTGCTTCATTTCTTATAACATTTCCTGTTGTATCATCAGAAACAACTTTGAATTTTACTGCCAATTCTTTATATTTAAGATCTGCTGCTTTTTTGCTTCCATCATTTTCTCCAAATGCTGGAATTAAATTACCACCTACTGTTGTTTCATTTTCTTTTGATAAGTAATCTGAAGAAATTTGAATGATTTTTTCTCCGCTCTCATCATATTTGAATTTTCCCCATAAATAATTTTGGTTAAAGTCTATTGCTTCTTTTTCTGCTTCTGTTAAAGTTGTGTCTGCTTTTAACTCATCACCTGTTTTTTCTGAGTATAAAAATTCTAACCCTTCTGGTATGTCTTCTGTGATTTCTTGTACATATCCATCTTTTGTTCCTTCATTGTATATTCTGAAAGTATAGGTAACAATATCACCTTTTTTTACTGCAACTGGTTCTTTGCTTTCTTGGTAATTAGCTGTTGTTGCTATTATTTTTCCATTTTCATCTTTTCTGTTTAAATCTTTTACATCTTCATCTCTTAGTGTAATTCTTTCTGGTACATTTTGATTATTAACAGCTGTAATGAATTTTCTTAATGCTAAGTCAAATTCTTCTTCTGGCTCTGCTTTGAATTCTAAGGTCTTAGTTTCTGATTTATCAGTTTTATCAACTTCTACTAATGGTTGCTCTAAATTGTTTGTTGTAGATGCCCATAGTGTCATTGTTCTTTCATTATAATTAACTTTAATGTCAATTGACAAATTATTGGCTTGGTTTTTTGGAACAGAAATATAGAAATCTTGTCCTACTAAATCTTTCACCGTTGTTCCATTTGCTACTGGTGTTTTATCTTTGTTTAATAATTGATAGCCAGAAATTTCATTTCCATCATTTTTTACGACAAAATCAAGTGTATAAGAATTAGTATTTAATTCTGTCATATGAATTGGACCTATTATATAATTATTCCCAGATTCACCAGCTAATTCAAGTGTTTTTTCTGGCGTTATACTAATAGGAGAACCAGTAGTTGAACTTATATTATCATAAGCACTTGCTTTTTCTTTTGCTTCATTTATCATATAATTGTATAATACTTTTGCTTGTTGATTTCTAATAGTTCCTACACTAAAGTCAGTTTCGTCACTATTTGGATTGTTGTTTGTTAAATCTTTATAAGTACCATTTTCTCCTTTTTCTGAATAAAAAAGCCATGTAGCTTCATCTTTTGCTGTTTTATCATAATTCATATTGTGAGTAGTGGTTTCTTTATAAGGTGATTGTGTTTCTATTTCATAATAATTTGTAAAATACCATATAACAGCTTGTTGCACTGCTTGAATATCATTATCTGTTAAAGCATACTTTGTTAATTCAAATTGAGTTAAATCATCATCATATACATTATCTAGCGAACAACCATTAAATGCACTCATCATCGCTTCTGGATCGCCAAGACCTAAACCAGCATACTTATCTGGTTCATTAGCAGATAATTTAATAATTTTTTCAATTAATTGTTTCTTTTCTAATTCAGTAGACTGTCCTGGTAAATACAACATATCTAAGACAGCTAAAATGGCATTGTATTGCTTAAATGTATTATTTTTATTATCCGTAATAGTCGTTTTTTCTAATAATTTTAACATATCATTTGTACTTTCGCTAATTATCTTTCTGTCTTTTTTCATATCATATTTTATATTGTATGGTCTTCGTTCAAATTTTTTATCTTTTATATCAGTAAATCCTACTCCTGCCTTAACACAATAAAAATTTTTAATTTTATCTTTTTCAATAAATTCTGCATTTTCAGAAGCATAGCTTAAAATATTTAATATATAGGCTGCCTTTTCATTATCCTCATCAGTAGGATCACCACCAATGGCATACGCCATTGTATCACCTATATCAGGATTTCGAAAATTCTTGTCCATAACTTTAACAACACCCATCCATTTTTTTTCTGTTAATTGTTCATAAGCATATACTGTACCTTGTGTTAACACAAACACTGCAAACACCATAATCGTAATCAAACTAATTAGCAATTTTTTCAAGTTCATTTTTTTCTCTCCTTTAATTTTAAAATTTCTACTTCTATCTTTTATTTTACTCTAATTTTTCTTTAAGTCAATAGGCTTTTTTCTTACCATTATATAGCACATTTTGAATGGATTTTTTCTCCTTACGGAAATATCCTTTTGCCATTAAGAATTTAAATAAAGCCCTACATTACAATTATATTACATTTTTGTCATAAAATCAACACTTTACGTTAATTAATTCTATTTTTTCTTATCTCCGTAATCATTTCTTTATTTTTTGTCTTAACAAATTCAATTGATTCATTTTTAATTTAAAATCAATACAAAGTATTCTATCCAAATTATCCTTAATTTCTATCATAAAAAATACATTTTTTTATATGATTAAATAAGAGGTGAATTATGAAAAAATTTTTATACAAAACAATTCTTATCTTTTTATTTATGATTCAATTAAGTACACCATCCTTTTGTGATGAAACAGATGAAGAAATTGTTGATGTAAGTTCTGAAATAGAAGCATCTACACAAGCATCCAGTAGCAAAGATCAAATTCCTACTGTCAACTCACGTTCGTGTGTAGTCTTAGACAGAAATTCTAAAATGATTTTGTATGGCAAAAATGAAAAAAATCAAGTAAAAATGGCCTCTACCACTAAAATTATGACAGCCATTATAGTAATCGAAAATCATTCTCTAGATCAAACCGTAGAAGTATCCAAAAAAGCTGCTGGAACAGGAGGCTCTCGTCTTGGCTTAAAAACTGGCGATAAAATTACCATTCGTGATTTATTATATGGTTTAATGCTATGTTCTGGAAACGATGCTGCTGTTTGCTTGGCTGAAAGTGTTGGTGGAAGTGTAGCAGAATTTTCTGACTTAATGAACAACAAAGCACAACAATTAGGACTTTCCCATAGTCATTTTGAATCTCCTCATGGCTTAGATTCAGATGGACATTACACCACTGCCCATGAATTGGCATTACTTTCAGACTATGCCTTAAAAAATCCAACTTTTTTAAATATTGTTGGAACGAAACATTATACCGTTACCATTAATGGTTATCCTAAAAATCTTTCTAATACCAATGAGCTATTAGGTAACTTAGATGGCGTTTATGGTATAAAAACTGGTTTTACGAATGGAGCTAATCGTTGTTTAGTAACGGCTTGTAAAAGAGGCAATATGGATATTATTTGTGTGGTTTTAGGAGCTGACACTAAAAAATTCAGAACACAAGACAGTATTAAATTGATTGAATATACTTTTAAAACTTTTGAGTATTTCAATATAAAAGATTTTGTAAACAATTACCTAACAGAGTGGAAAAACAATCATCCCGATTTCTTTTCTATTGAAAAAGGCTTTTCTAATAATTTGGAAATAAAAATAGATACTTGCTTAGAGGAAAATCCTATTATTCCAGTAAAAAAGGACTTAATTCCTTCCCTAGAAGCTAATGTTTATATGGATTCTTACTTACAAGCTCCTATTCGTGAAGGAGATTTACTTGGTACCTTAAAGGTCTTTTCCCAAGAAACTGATATAGCAGAATTCAACTTATTTTCCAATACCACAATTCGAAAAAATACAATGTTTGATTATATGTTAAATTTCTTCAAATGGTATCCTGAACAATTAGAAAACTCTGTATTTTAATTTTGTTTCAAGTTTCGATTTTTGTAAGTGCAAGTTGTAATATATAATTTTTGCAACTACTTAAGTAAGCGACCAAACGAGTGAAACGAGTGCGATTGGAGCAGCCGACAGATAAAAATTTGATTTTGTAGGTTGCTTTCGCACAAAGTGTAAAAAAATTATATATTACAACCTGCACTTACAAAAATAACTACATGGCTGAACAATAACGGATTTTCTTTTATCCTCTAATAATAACAATGGAACGAATAATAGGTTACTATTATTCGTTCCTTACTTTTTTATTTTACATTTTCTTTTATGTAGTCAACTACATCTCCTACTGTTACAACTTTTTCAGCATCGCTATCAGGAATTTCTATATCAAATTCTTCTTCTAATGCCATAACTAATTCTACAATGTCTAATGAATCTGCTCCTAAATCATCAATAAATGATGCTTCCATTGTTACAGCTGTATCTGCTACACCTAATTGTTCAACAATTATTCCTTTTACTTTTTCTAAAACTTCTTCTGAACTCATTACTCAGAGTTCACCTCCTCTCAAGTTTATAAATGACTTATTCATATTTCATTTATATTATATGTTTTTCTATTTGTCAAGTATATTCTTAAAATATTTTTATTTTATACTAACAAGTCGAGAATGTCCTATTTTTCAAACTCTTCTATCATTTTATCTACTGCTTTATTCTGAACAAATTTCTCTGCTTGTATAAGAGTATACTCAAATAATAAACTATCACTACTTCCATGTGCTTTTACTACTGGTTTTTTTACACCTAAAAATAAGGCTCCGCCATAGGATTTATAATCCATTGTTTTGGAAAATCTTTTAATCGCTGGTAATGCTGGTATGGCAAAAATTTTAGCCAATAAATTTTTGGTAAAACTTTCGGTCAAACTTTTCTTTACAAATTTCCCTAATCCTTCTGTGGTTTTCAAAAACACATTTCCTGTAAAACCATCTGCTACAATAGCATCTATTTTTCCGGAAAAGGCATCTCTTCCTTCTACATTTCCTACAAAGTTAATATTCAATTCTTCTGCCTTTTCTTTTAATAAATGATAGCTTTCTCGTACTAATTCATTCCCTTTTGTTTCTTCTGTTCCTATATTTAATAATCCAATGGCTGGATTTTCAATTCCATACGTGTTTCTTAAATAAATACTAGACATTTGAGCAAATTGTAATAAATTGATTGGCTTACAATTCGTATTAGAACCTGCATCAATTAGTAGCAATTGGCTTTTGTAAGCTGGTAAAATTCCTGCTAAGGCTGGTCGATCAATTCCCTTTATTCTTCCTACCAATAACGTTGCTCCTGTTAATAATGCCCCTGAATTTCCCGCAGAAATGAATACATCTCCTTCGTTTTCTTTTAGCATTTTGAAACCAACCACCATAGAAGAATCTTTCTTGTGTTTAATGGCTAAAGTTGGTGTATCTTCCATTTCTATGGTTTCTGTTGCATTTTTTACTTTAAGTCTATCTGATATTTCTTCGATTTCTTTTCCATAAAATTCTTTTACTTTACTACGGATTACTTCTTCTTTTCCTACTAAAATTACTTCTGCTTTTATTTTATGGATGGCATTAACGGCACCTTTGATGTTAGCATCAGGAGCATTATCACCGCCCATAGCATCTAATAGTATCTTCATTTAACTTCCTCCTAAGTCTCGTCTATTCTATTATATTTTTAATATCTATATTTTATTATTGTTTCATAAAAAAAGCAAGTGATTTCATAAAAAAGATATTCCTGGCAAGTTTGGGATGGCGGGTTTGGGACAGGCACAGACTAGCCAAAAACCCAAAAAGGCGAGGTTGGGGCAGGCACACATTAGCCAATGGCAAAGTTGGGACAGGCACACATTAGCCAAAAACCAAAAAAAAATGCCACTACTAAATGTAGCGACATTTTTTAACTAATTATCTCTATTAAGCTAAGATATCAGCAACAACACCTGAACCAACTGTTCTACCACCTTCACGAATAGCGAATCTTAATCCTTTTTCGATAGCGATAGGAGTGATTAATTCGATTGTCATTGATACGTTATCTCCTGGCATAACCATTTCTGTTCCAGCTGCTAATTCAATAACACCTGTAACGTCTGTTGTTCTGAAGTAGAATTGTGGTCTATATCCATTGAAGAATGGTGTATGTCTTCCACCTTCTTCTTTTGTTAATACATAAACTTCAGAAGTGAATTTTGTATGTGGGTTGATGGTTCCTGGTTTTGCAAGAACTTGCCCTCTTTCGATTTCTTTTCTGTCAATACCACGTAATAATGCTCCGATATTATCTCCAGCTTCTGCTTGATCTAATAATTTTCTGAACATTTCAACACCTGTGATAACAGTTTTCTTTCTTTCTTGTGATAATCCAACGATTTCAACTTCGTCAGAAACTTTTACGATTCCTCTTTCTACTCTACCTGTTGCAACAGTTCCACGTCCTGTAATTGTGAATACGTCTTCAACTGGCATTAAGAATGGTTGATCAACTGGTCTTTCTGGTGTTGGGATGTAGCTATCAACTGCTGCCATTAATTCTTTCATTGGTTGATATACTTCATCATCTGGATTTGTTGATGTACTTTCTAATACTTTTAATGATGATCCTTTTATGATTGGAATGTCATCTCCTGGGAAGTCATATTCTGATAATAGATCTCTAACTTCCATTTCAACTAATTCTAATAATTCTGGATCGTCAACCATATCACATTTGTTTAAGTATACAACGATGAATTTAACTCCAACTTGTCTAGCAAGTAAGATGTGCTCTCTTGTTTGTGGCATAGGTCCATCAGCTGCTGATACAACTAATACCGCACCATCCATTTGAGCTGCACCTGTGATCATGTTTTTAACATAGTCAGCATGTCCTGGACAGTCAACGTGTGCATAGTGTCTGTTTTCTGTTTCATATTCAACGTGTGCTGTGTTAATTGTGATTCCTCTTGCTTTTTCTTCTGGAGCTCCATCGATTTGATCATAAGCTTCATATTGTGCTTTTCCTAATAATGATAAATATTTTGTAATAGCTGCTGTTGTTGTTGTTTTTCCGTGGTCTACGTGACCGATTGTACCAATGTTAACATGTGGTTTGTTTCTTTCAAATTTTGCTTTTGCCATTTGAAAATTCCTCCTTAATATCTATTTTTATAATGTATACAACTTCCTTCACAGTTAGTTGTATAAGTTATCCGTAAATCACTTCCGTTCTAACGGCTAACTCAAATTTAATAACTTTTTAATGCATAAGCATTTTATAACATTTCTACTAAAAAATCAAGTCCCTTTTGATTTCTTTTTATTTTCTCAAAACTAAATTCAGTATAAATTTAGTATCTTGTGCATTTTTTCTGAAACTGTTAAACTTTAGTTGTTACAGTTTCAGTATGCAAATGAATTTTATATTCATTTGTAATCCTTGTTATCAAGCTGAAGGCGTACATTGGTACGTCGAAGTTTGCAATCAATAACGAAAATGTGCAAGATTCTGAATTTAGAGTGAATTTTAATCTTTTTTAACTCTTGAAGCAACAATATTATCAAAAACTGACTTTGGAACTTCTTCATAATGAGAAGGTTCCATTGTATAAGTACCTCTACCTTGTGTTTTTGAACGTAAATCTGTGGCATAACCAAACATTTCAGAAAGTGGTACAAAAGAGTGGATTTCTTGCATTCCATCTTCACTATCCATACCTTCCATTCTTCCACGTCTTGCGTTAATATCACCAATAACGTCTCCCATGTATTCTTCTGGAACCGTTATTTCTACCTTCATAATAGGCTCTAAAATAACTGCTTTCGCTTGTTTACAACCTTCTTTGAAAGCCATAGAAGCTGCAATTTTAAACGCCATTTCTGAAGAGTCAACTTCGTGGTAAGAACCATCCACTAAAGTAGCTTTAAAGTCAATTACTGGGTAACCAGCTAAAATTCCACTTTCTGCTGCTTCTCTCATACCTTGTTCAATTGGTTTGATGTATTCTTTTGGAACAGCTCCACCAACAATTTTACTTTCAAATTCAATTCCCTTACCTGGTTCTAATGGTTCCATTTCAAACCAAACATCACCATATTGTCCTTTACCACCAGATTG
>CANPNZ010000006.1 GCA_947575605.1 uncultured Clostridium sp. | reverse complement strand
AGAAGTGTAAATGACTTAAATATGGCAATTAAAGATTTTGAACATTCTGCTTTTGAAATAGAAAAAGAAAATCGTTCACTTAAATATGAAATAGAACTAAAAGATAATGAAATTGGCAGTCTAAAAAAGGAACTATCTGCTAAAGACACGATTATAGGCAGATTACAAGCTGAAAAAGAAAGACTAAAACAAGAATTAAAGAAATTTAAAGGATTTTGGCATAGTATTATGAGCCATTTTCATAAAAGAATTTGCTATGATAAAGATAATAACTATAAAATTGTAAGTGATGACTTATATAAGAATGGAATATTCGACAACAATGATAATGAAATTGCAAATAATATTGCTAGAAAAGTAACAATACCAGATGAAAACAAGCAAAACAAAAATAAAAAGAAAAATAATGATACAAGATTTTAAAAGGAGGAAAAAAGTTATGTATAAAGAATTACCAAAAATAAAAATTGATAAAAGAACAGGTATTGAATATCATTTAAAGGGAGATTATTATATACCAAATATTGTTGCACCTAAACAAGAAAAAATTGTTTTAAATAAATATGGAAGAATGAGATTAAAATATTTGAAAGAATACAAGAAAGCTAATTATACTATAATGCTAATGAATGGAACATTAAATACACATTTGAAAGAACTACAAGAAACGGCAGATAATAGAGTACAACAGATTATTAGTGAGTTAAAATCAAAAAGCGACTTGACCGAAGATATGAAAAATACAGATATGTTATACTGGGTAGGTACTATGAACTCTATTAAGGCTCAAGCAGAAGAAATTATTTATAATGAATTGATTTATGTGTAAAAGTAATTAAAGTGAATGAAGTTTGATAATTATTCGCTTTCATAATATTGTTCGACCAATAAAATTTGCAATTTTATGTAAAATGTTGTATAATATAAGCAGTATTATCGAAAAGATATATGCTGAAACAGGAAATCTAACGTTTAATCAATTTAAGGAGGACAAATTATGAGTTACGATTCACAGTTAGAAGGTATGTTAGCATTGGCTATTGCTATGGGTTCTGGTAATGCATCCGAAGGACTCGAAACGGTTCAAAATGCTGAACAGAGCAGAGTAAGAAATTCAAGCAGACTGCCTCGAGATATGAGGCCGAGTCAGGTAGCTTTCGAGGCACTTGGATTTACTTTCACTGATATCGGTGATAGTGTTCTGTTTGAAGCAACTTTGCCTGAAGGGTGGTCAACCCAAGAGACTCCTGGCTCAAGCATTTTATGGGAAAACTTGGTTGACGATAAAGGGCGCGTGCGTGGTAATTACTGCTATAAAGGAGCATTCTATGATCGATATGGTCATATGAGTCTGTCTTGCAGATATCACGCAACCTATCAGCACACTGATCCTGATAATTATGACAGTCCCATAAATGTTGTTGTTACAGACGCAGATGGTTCCGTTATCTTTAATGCTGGTCAGTGCAAAGAAGCTTATTCGGAGGAATATGATAAGCTCTTTGCAAAAGCTGAAGAGTACCTTACGTCTAACTATCCTGAGTGGAAAGATGTTACAAAATACTGGGACTAACTAGTCTCTCCTCGTAATCTTTCTATCTGATAACTACCACCACCAATTGAAAAACTGGTGGTGGTTAGTTTTTTTGGAATTTGTATTGCAATTTATAAAAATTATGATATACTTTAATAAATTGATTGATATTTGTATCAATCGTTAAGAGAGAAAAAGTTGTAGATAACTACGACGTCCGCTCCAAAACAAAACATTTACCATTCAAATAATTTAGAATATCACTATCCGATTTAAAATTAAACTTTAAAACATAGCTACAAAGCATTTGGTATCGTTTACCAAACTTTTTATTAATCTCATTAATACCATACTTTCCATCACCAATAATAGGATAGCCCAAATGAGCAAGATGAGCCCTAATTTGATGAGTTTTACCAGTTTCAATTTCAACATCTAAAAGAGAAGTACTATTATCGTAGGTCTCTAAAATATGATAACTGGTAACAATTTTTTGATATCCTTTTTTGGGAATATCCGAAATATAAACACAAGCTTTTTTATTATCTTTAAACAAAAAAGCTTCTGATTTTTGGTAAGTATTTTTGGGTATGCCATAAACCAAAGCACGATAATGTTTTTCAATTTCATGATGTTTAAATTTTTCAAGAAGAATAGATAAGGCTTTTTCATTTTTGGCAAAAAGAACTAAACCAGTTGTATTTCTATCAATTCTATGGCAAGGCATGGGCTTAAAAGCGTAATTTTCATAATTTTGATGAATGTAGCTAGTTAAGCTATGCTCACCTGTCACCTCTAAATGAGAAGGTTTATTTAAAATTAAAATATTTTCGTCTTCAAAAAAAATATCCAATTGAAAAGAAGAAGCCAAAAGATTGTCTGCAATATATACTAAAATTTCATCTTTATCATAAATAGTAACATTTTCGGAAATCCTTTTACCATTTATTTTTATATCTTTCTTTCTCAAGGTTTTATAAAAAAGATTAAGAGAAAGATGGGGGATATTTTCTAGTAAAAACTTATTTAATTTTTTTCCATCATATTTTTCATTTACAATTAATTTTCTCATATTTCTATTATATTCTTTTTGATAGGAAAAATCAAGAAAAAGTCATACCAGTATATCGAGCAGAATATATTATAGAGTAAAACTAATATATGTGAATTTTGTGTGAAAAAAGAAAAAAAGGTATTGACAAGCAAGCAAAAAGGGTATAAAGTATTAGCAGTCGGTTAGCAAGAGTGCTAAAAGAAAACGTAAGGAGGTAAAAAAATGATTAAACCATTAGGAAACAGAGTATTAATTAAAATGAAAGAAGGCGAAGAAACAACAAAAAGTGGAATTATATTAGCTGGTAATGCACAAGAAAAGCCACAAATAGCAGAAGTAATAGAAGTAGGACCAGGTGAAAAAGTAGATGGTAAAATGGAACCAGTTAATGTAAAAAAAGGTGACAATGTCATCGTAAGTAAATATTCTGGAACAGAAGTAAAATATGAAGGGACAGAATATATCATAGTAAAACAAGATGATATCTTGGCGATTGTTGAATAATTAGATAAAAAAGTAGAAAAAGGAAAGGAAGGAGTGTCCCTTAATCCCTAAAACAGGGATTATAAGGAACGTCCCTCAATCCCTGTTAGAAAGGAAGGAAATAAAATGGCAAAAGTAATTAAATTTGGAGAAGAAGCAAGAAAATCTTTATTAGAAGGTGTCAATAAATTAGCAGATACCGTAAAAGTAACCTTAGGACCAAAAGGAAGAAATGTAGTATTAGATAAAAGTTTTGGAGCCCCATTAATTACCAATGATGGTGTTACCATTGCAAAGGAAATTGAGTTAGAAGATAAATATGAAAATATGGGAGCTCGTTTAGTAAAAGAAGTTTCTACCAAAACGAATGATGTAGCAGGTGATGGAACTACAACAGCAACGGTGTTAGCACAAAGTATGATTAAAGAGGGAGTAAAAAATGTAGCGGCTGGTGCTGATCCAATGGCAATCAAAAGAGGAATTGACAAAGCAGTAGAAACAGCAGTAGAAGGATTAAAAGAAGTAAGTTCAGACATCAATGGAAAAGAAGACATTGCAAGAGTAGCTAGCATTTCTGCTAACAATGAAGAAATCGGAAAATTAATTGCCGATGCTATGGAAAAAGTATCAAAAGATGGCGTTATTACCATTGAAGAATCAAAAACTTCAAATACAGAATTAAATGTCGTAGAAGGAATGCAATTTGATAAAGGTTATTTATCTCCTTATATGGCAACTGACACAGAAAAAATGGAAGCGGTATTAGATAATCCATATATATTATTAACTGACAAAAAAATTAGTAATATTCAAGAAGTATTACCATTGTTAGAAGCTATTATGCAAGAATCTGGTAAATTATTAATCATATGTGATGATATGGAAGGAGAAGCTTTATCAACTTTAATCTTAAACAAATTGAGAGGTGTGTTAAATGTAGTAGCCGTAAAAGCACCGGGATTTGGCGATAAGAGAAAAGCTATGCTAGAAGATATTGCAATTCTAACGGGAGCAGAAGTTATCACATCTGATTTAGGATTAGAATTAAAAGATACTACCATAAGCCAATTAGGAAAAGCAAAACAAGTAAAAGTGCAAAAAGAAAATACCATTATTGTAGATGGAAATGGAGACAAACAACAAATTGCTGACAGAGTAGGGCAAATAAAAGCACAAATAACAGAAACCAAGAGTGATTATGATAAAGAACAATTGCAAGAAAGATTAGCTAAAATAGCTGGTGGTGTAGCAGTTATTGGAGTAGGTGCTGCCACAGAAGTAGAAATGAAAGACAAAAAACTAAGAATTGAAGATGCTTTATCTGCCACAAAAGCAGCCGTAGAAGAAGGAATTGTTGCAGGTGGTGGAACGGCTCTAATGAATGTAATTCCAAAAGTTGAAAAATTAATCAATTCTTTAGAAGGTGGAGAAGCATTAGGAGCAAAAATCGTTTTAAATTCTTTAGAAGAACCAGTGAAGCAAATTGCAAGAAATAGCGGATTGGAACCAGCAGTTATTGCAGATACGGTAAAAAAATCTGAAATAGGCGTTGGATTTGATGCCGCGAAAGAACAATATGTAGATATGAAAAAAGCAGGAATTGTAGATCCAACAAAAGTAACAAGAAGTGCTTTACAAAATGCAGCTTCTATCGCTTCTATGGTACTCACAACAGAAAGTATTGTAACAGATGCTCCAGAACCAAAAGGATGTAACTGTGGAGGACATGACGCAGGAATGCCAGCAGGTATGGACGGAATGTATTAGTAGATAATAAAGGAACAGTATAGTTTGAATGCTATGCTGTTTTTTATAGGGAAATGCTTGCATTATGTAAAATAAAATGATAAAATAGATGCATATTAAAATAAAAGGAGTGAAAAATTGATTATGATAGTAAACAATAGGAAAGCAACAATAGCTATGTGTATTAGCATAATTATATTATTATCAATAAGTGTAAGCATAGTTTTAGTCAATTTCTTCACTAAACACAATAAAATTACAAAAGAAATGATAGTAGGAGTTAATCCAGTAGCTTCAACAAGAACAAAAATGATTTATCAAGAGCCATTAACGGTAATAATAAAACAAGAAGAGAAGGAAACTATTTCAAAACAAGAAGAAATAGAAGTTACTGAAGGGCAAGAAAACATTTCAATAGAGGCAAAAGTAGATTTTGAAGATAAGATACCAGAGGATGAAGTAGAAATCAAAATAAAGGATATAGTAGACACAATGGTTGAAGCAGTAATAGAAGAAGTAGCAGAAACAGAAGAAAAGAAAGAGTTGATTCCAACAGAATATGAAGGTTTTGCAACCATTGGAAAAATAGAAATACCACAAACAGGAGTAAATACTTTCATTTTAAATCAAGTAACAGTAAAGGGAATGGAGAAGGTGCCTTGTCTATTATATGCAACAGGAGAATTAAATCAAAATGGAAATAATTTAATTGTAGGTCATAATTATAGAAATGGGACAATTTTTTCGGATAATAAAAACTTGAAACAGGGGGATAAAATATATATTACATCCTTAGAGGGGAAAAGAGTAGAATATACGATTTATAGTAAATTTGTAACAACTGCTGAAGATGTAAGTTATATCAAAAGAGATACGAATAATAAACCAGAAATAACGCTATCTTGTTGTACGGATGATGATGAATATAGAATTATTATTTTAGCCAGAATAGAAGATTAATCAAAGCCATGATATTGATTATAATAATAATTGAGGCATCTAGCCATATAAGGGGCTTCCACATTATAATACTCAGCTAGCTGAGTTGCTGTGGTTAAGCCTTTTTTCATTAGTTCTTTAATTTCTTCATAAGGAAAAAATTCTTCCCATGTTTTTTTATCTGCTTTATGTTCCATTTTTTCAATTAATTCATACGGACTGTTCGTGCGATAGTAGGCACCTGCCATATAATGTCCTAATTCTTGTAATAAGACAGTATTTTCACTAACTTGACTTTTTACTTGTTTGTCATCTACAACAATAGCGGTTACATCATCGCAATGAGCAATGGCTCCTCTGGTAAAAAGTAGTTGATGATTGATATAATGAATATTTTCTTTTTCCATTTTATCATATAAATCAGAGTTTTCCATGCTTAATCCTTTTTATCATCATCTAATTTTTGTTTGGCAAGTAATCCTTCCATAATATTTTTTAAGGTTTCTTGATTTTCTTTGTTGAGACCTTTTATGCCACTAGCAAAGGCGATATCAATTTCATCCAGATTGACTTTTTTTGAATTTCTAATATCTGATTTGCCTAAGATGTAGTCGATAGACACGTCAAATAATTCGGATAGCTTTATTAGTGTATCTGTGTTAGGATCTCGTTCACCTTTTTCATAGAAACCAACAATTCTTTCCGATTTTCCAATAAATTCAGCTACATCTGATTGTAATAAGCTTTTCTCGTTTCGCAATTCTTTGATTCGATTCATAATAGATCTCCTTTAATATTATACACGTATTATACAACAAATTGTTCTATTCGTAAAGGAAAAATTTATAAAAATGTCAAAATAGATTACTACTTTGTTACTGTTCAGCCTTATCAGTTGTTTCTAAGTGAAAGTTTTGTATATTATTTTTTTATACCTTGTGCGTCGCAATCCTTAAAAGAAAAAATTGATTCTTCAATTTTTTCTAACGTAGATTGCTCCAAATCGCACTCGCTTAACAGCTCGTTTTGCTGTCCACTGTTAAAGTTTGCTTGTTACAGTGGCAGTATGCGTTAGCTGGTCGCTTACGCGGTATTTCAAAAATAATATACTAAACTTTCACATAAAAAATAATTGTATGGCTGAACAGAAATACTACTTTAATAAGGAACAGACAAATAGTTCTAAAAATTAAAAAAATTTAAAAGAAAGTATTGACAAAGAACAATATGTACGTTAAACTAAAAACAACAAAACGAACAATAAGTACGATAGAGAAAATAAAAAATGGGAGAGTGGTAAGTTATGAAAATAACACAAAGGCAAAGTATCATAAAATATATGAGAGAATTTGAAAGTATAACAAGCTGGGAAGCCTATACGAATTTAGGAATTACTCAGTTTGCAACAAGAGTGAAGGAATTAAAAGAAGAGGGGTATCTATTTATAACAAAATGGGAAAAAAAGAAAAATAAAGAAGGTAAATTTGTAAAATTCAAAAGATATTATTTATTGAATTAATACTATTAAAAGCGACAAAAAATGACATTTGTAGTACCTAGTATTTTTTGATATAATATAGTAAATTTTATAAGAGGCGATACCAATGATAAATGATTTTGAAAAATTAAGAAAGAAATTGGAAGAATCCATAGAAGTAAATGGATTAGATTCTGAGCAAACAAGAAAATTAAGTCAAAGATACAATGAATTAGTAAATTTTTATTATCAAAATGAAAGACAGTACCGAAAAGACAATCCAATTTATATAAAATATGTAGAATCTATCAAGTATTTAAGAAAGATTACGAAAGATTTTGTGGAATTTCCAACCATCAGAGAATGGAATTACTATGCCAAAGAAAATGATTTGCTTAATTCAGAAAGTTTAAAATATATTAGTGGTAGCAATTGGCATGAGTTAAGAAATAGAATCTATTGAAATGTAGAAAATTCGTAGCATGAAAGCACTACGGATTTTTTTTGTCGAAAATGGGTTTTGTTTTTATTTTTTAGATATAGTATAATACAAAACGAAGAGATAGCTAGACCGCTAAACCTTGCTATCTCTTACTATGTTTACACACTTAAAAAGTATGTATAATGCTAGTATATCCTTTTTAAGTGTGAAAGTCAAATGATTTTTATACGAAAGAGGGGTTTTTAGATATGAAAAGTATATCTTTAGAAGATTTTATAAAAGAAAGAATTCAGGAAAATAAAAAGTTATTTACAAGGGAAGAAATGGAATTTATGAAAAATAATAAAGAGTGCTTGCATAAAGTGTACTTGCTAGGGGCTATTAATGGTAGGGATTGTTATAAAAAGGATATTTTGCTGATTGACAAAAGTCTAAAAATGTTGTAAGATATTTCTTGGTTATGCCAATATAGCTCAGTTGGTAGAGCAACAGATTCGTAACCTGTAGGTCGGCAGTTCGATTCTGCCTATTGGCTCCAACGATAGCAAGCAATTCAAGACTTGCTATTTTTTGTTAGTAAGTCAAAAAGTGACGAAAAAGTGACAGATTTCAAAAAATATCAGAAATAAAGCTAGAAAACATAGATTATTTTTTGGAAAAGTGTTGAACTTCATTTTGAAACCCAGCATGATATTATTGCTTTTTATACATTTCTATGGTAATATGTAAAATATAAAAGGCTTAAGGAGGAAATAAGATGAAAGGTGAATGGACACAAAGTTTTGTAAATGCTGGAGTAGCTATTGTAATGATTAACGAGTTAGAAAACTTGGAAGATTCATACAGAAGAGAAGAAACTTCACAGGAAGCATACGAAAAAAGGAAATCAGAACTGCAAAAGATGTTGAACAATGTAACAAATTAACTTTTTATTCTATTTCTAAATAGCTCTCTTGATATTTTTTATTCGAGGGAGCTAATTCTATTTTTTATATAATTTATTGAAAAGAAAATATTGTAAATGTTATCATCAAAATAGATATTTTATTGTGAAAGGAAGAAATAATATGGAGAAAATCAATGTTTCGAGTAAAATAAAATTAGATAGTTGAGATGAATATATATTAATTGGAGAAAGATGGATCTAGAAATGCAAGTCAAAAAGCGACGGACTTTTTTAGAACTAAAAAGAAGCGGAGATTTTAACCGCTTCTCATACTGATTTTACATGTAAAAAATTATCCATTTTATCAGCAACTTCTTTGAAACCATTATCAAAGAAATGTGAATATATATTATGAGTTACTGAAACACTAGAATGTCCAGCACGTTTACTTATTATTTGAGATTGAATACCACTCGTTATTTGTAGTGAAATACTGGTATGTCTTAATCCATGAAATGTAATTCTTTTTAGGTCATATTTCTTGATAAGTTTTTCTAAAATTTTTGATGGTGTATCTGGGTGCATATCTCCGCCGTAATCTGTTGTGAAAACTCTATTTGAATTTTGCCATTTGTTACCCAATAGCAATTTTTGTTTATCTTGTTCGGATTTGTATTTTTTCAATATTTGAAGTGTTGTAGGTGTTATATATACCATTCTATTACTTGTATCTGATTTAGTTGTTTTTTCAAAGATTCCATAACCAGTTACATATTGAGTTACTTTGTTAATATCAATAGTTGATTTTTTAAAATCAATGTCATTCCATGTAAGACCAGTTAATTCGCCACGTCTACAACCACTATCTAAAGCTAGCATAATAATTGCTTGATATTTAATAGGTTCGTTTTGCAATACTTCAATTAGTTTTTCAACATCTTCTGGAGAATAGCATTGAATTTCCTTTTTATGTACTTTTATAGGAGTAATATTTTGATTGATATTAGTATATAAATATCCCCATTTTACAGCTGTATTTAATATTTCTGATACTAGAGTATAATGGTGTTTAACTGTTTTTTCAGAATATCCATCTTTATTTTTTCCTTTTCCTTTGCAAGTTTTAAGTTCATTGTAAAAATCTTCTAAAATCTTAACATTTAAGTCTTTAATTTTTATATGTCCTATACATTTACCTATATTTTTACAATATCTTTCATATTCTTGATAAGTTTTAATTCCAATATTGCCTTTTTTAGATTTTAGCCATTCGTCAATTAGTTCTTGCATAGTCATAGCATTCTTTTTGACATAGGTATTATTCTTTAATTGTATTTTTAATTCGCTTTCACGCAATACCGCTTCTTTTTTACCACCGTAAAAGGTTTCTATGTGTCTTATTCTTTTGTTTCCATTATAGCCTATTGGTATGTCTATTTTGTACTTTTTATTTTTTATTATTTCTTGTATTGCCATTTTTTACACCTTCTTTCTTCAAATACCAGTTTTCATTATCTTTTAGCCATTGTTTAAAATTTTCTAATGATATAACTTTATCCGTACATAATTGCTTTTGTTTTTGTGCATTTGATACCCAATTTTTAAATCTATTTTCTATATCTGGAATATGCTTATTCCTTTGTTTTTTAGCATTTTGTGTTTTGTAAGCATTTCTATATGTTTTTGTTATTTCATCATTTTGTAATTTGATTTCATAAGATAATTCTTTACAAGTTTTTCCGATTTTTATAAATGTTGTCACATAGGGTTTCATTATTTTTATTAACAGGAATAAAATATTTTCCACAGTTTTTACATTTGCTTACTGTTATATTGTTTTGTATAAAATAATTAATAGAAACATTTAGTAAATCAGCAATCGTATTTATATTATATATATCTGAAAAATAAATAGTATCATTATTCATTTTTCCTTGATATAATAAATCTTCATATTCTAAAAACTTTTTTTGCTTTTCTCCTTTTGGCACATTTGCCTTATTCGCATGATGAAACAAATAAGAAGTAGTAGGAATTAAATCTTGTCCATCTAACACACATAGAAGTTTTTCGCTTTCTGGTAATTTTAAGGCAAAATCACAAATTGCTTGTATTGAGTATGCTCGTACATTAGGAGATTTTTGTTTCAAGTTTTTCTTAATTTCATCATTAGATATAAGGTTAAAATAATAGTCGATAAAAAGTCTTGCATTATTTATTGTGTATATATATGCATCAAGTAATGACAAGACATATTCATAAAATGTGTCATTTTTTAATTTCTTCAAATTTTCTTTTAAGGTATTATAAAATGATAAATAACTAGAATCATTAGGAAATTCTTTTGATTTCTTTTCAGCTATATTTAGTTGTGTTTCAGCTTCTTTTATTTTTAAAGTTTTGTTTCCTAATTTATTAAGTAATTCACTTAAAGTAAGTTCAGAAAAAAGAGTGTCAAAAGTATTAAGATTATTACAAAAGTCATGTACCAATTGTAATATAGTATTTGAATCATTGTTTGCATTATAAATTTTTTCTTGTAAATTATCTGCATAGCTAATGATAGTGTCAATATTTGACAATATTTTAAAACAAAATGTACCTACTTTATTTTCTATATGTTCAATATTTATACCCTTTAATTTAAAAGTGTCATACTGCCTATAGTTCTTTATATAGTATTCGTGTTCATTAAAATATAAAATTCTAAATGATGGTTCTTCTTTATGTTTCAATGTATTTCCTCCTTTTATTGACAATATATTTTAAGTTTTTGAACGGACATGTCTATATTAAATTTTAAAATGTCTTGACATGTTGTTGTTTTTATTATACAATAAGACATGTAAAAAGTCAACAACAACATGACTATTTTTGAAATGTTTTTTGGAGGTGAGAAAATGGCAAATGAAGATATTAGAAAAAGCTTAAAAATCAATAATATTAAGTATTGGCAAGTAGCAAATGAATATGGGATTACTGATGGGAATTTTTCAAGAAAATTAAGAAAAGAATTATCTAGTGCAGAAAAAAAGAAAATATTTAATATTATTGATAAATTAATTAAGAAATAACGAAAGAGGTGTTAAAAATGGAAATTTTTACAGTAAAAGAGGTTGCTAATTACTTAAATTGTTCCGTTTCAAGTATAAGGTCATTAGTCAGAAATAAAGAAATACCACACTTTAGAATAGGTAGTAAGTTAAACTTTAATAAAGAAGCGGTTGATAATTGGGTACATAATCAGGAAATACAAAATATGCAACAGGAAGAATATTCAACCCAAATAAGAAGTCTTTAAGGGAGGTGTTGGTAATGAATAAAAATAAAAAGAAGAAAGATTTTATAAGCCTTTCAAACAATAATAAAATCTTACTTCTAAAAATAACTTGGACAAGCTATTTACTTATATTTTACCTTATACCATCAATAAATACAAGTATTTTTTGTCTTTTTCAATGGGAGGTAAAAAATGGATATATTTAAAGAGGTAAGAGAAAATGCAGACATTCTAAAAGTATGTAATGCACTAGGAATAAATCTAAATAGGCATTATAAAGCAATTTGTCCTTTTGCTAATCATCAAGAAAAAACCGCTTCTTTTTCAATATCTCCTAGTAAAAACATATTTTGTTGTTTTGGTTGTGGGAAAAAAGGAAATTCTATAACATTAGTTCAAGAGTTGTTAAATATATCACCTTTAGAAAGTGCAAAGTATATCAATCAAGTACTATGTTTAGGAATTAGTATGAATATTTCTATGCCTAAAAGTGAAATGAATAGAAATCAACAAATACAAAGAGCGAAAGAAAGATTTCGAAAATGGCATAATCAAACCATACAAATACTATGTGATTACTTGCATAATTTAAAAGAAACAGAAAAATTGCAAAAACAAGAAATAATTGAATATTATATAGATTTATTAATTTTTGGAAATGAAGAAGATTGGTTATGGTTTAAGAAAACAGAAGAAGGGTGGTGCAGAGAAATTGAACGAACAATTAGAAGAAAAGTTACTTGAAGAAAATCCACCTTTTGAATTAGAAGATTTGAATGAAGAAAATATTTTTGATGAAGAAGTTTTTAATTGGTTATTTGCAATTACTAAATTAGGAGAAAGAGAAAAACAATCTATAAAATTACAAAATAGAGCCAAACAATTAGGAATCAAAGATAATTTTAAGAAAGTATTAAATCAATATGAAAAGAAATATTTTAAGGAATACAATAAAACAAATAGTACTACATCGAAAAAATCACACAATGAAATTGCAAATACATTGCTACAAGAAAATAATATGGTATTATATGAAAATTATATCTGCCTATATGAAAATGGAGTATATAAAAACGATGAAGAAAGTATCCATCGTAAAATTATTGAATTAGTTCCAGAAGCTAATACCTATTTTAGAAAAGAAGTATATAATTACTTATTATTAATGACACCTAAATCAAAATTAGATAGAGAAAGTGGAATTATTAACTTTAAGAATGGATTATATGATTTGAATAAAAGAGAATTATTAAAGCATACACCAAAGTATTTTTCAATCAATCAAATTAATACAAATATTAATATGCAAGCACCAAAAGTACAAGCTATTGATAATTTTTTAAATAAAATTAGTTGTTGTAATGATAAAAGGAAACAAACCATTTTACAAATGATAGGCTATTCCATGACTACAAGTGTTAAGCTACAAAAAGCATTCATATTATATGGAAAAACAGCAGGAAATGGCAAGACAACATTAACAAATATAATTGATGAATTAATAGGGAAAGAAAATATTGGATATGTAACTTTGGAAAATTTAACTACTAATAAATTTGCAACAGCTGGAATAAAAGGAAAGACTTTGAATATTGGATCAGAAATGACAAAAGAATATTTAAAAGATGTAAGCGTTTTTAAACAATGGATTACAGGTGATAATTTGGAGATAGAAGAAAAGTTCAAGAAAAAACAAACAATCATACCATATGCAAAATTTATCTTTAATGCTAATGAATTACCAAAAGTTGCTGACAAGACAGAAGGATTTTATAGGCGATTGCAAATAATTCCTTTTGAAGCTAAATTTACAAGTAAGGAAATGAAAAATTTTAATTTTAACGAATTAATAACAAAGCATGCATTAGAATATTTAACCAAAATTTCATTAGAAGCTTATTTAAATATGCAAGATACATTTTCAAACGATGTAGAAAGCCAAAAAGCAATTAATGAGTATAAAATCGAAAATAACAATATATTATCATATTTGAATGATAAGGATAATATGTTACGTTATTTAGAAACAGGCACATCAACTAAATACAAAAAAGATGTATATGAACATTATAAAAATTATTGTCAAGAAAATGGATACAAATCCAAAGGGAGAAATACTTTTTATCAAGAAATTCTGAATACAAAAGGGATTGTAAGAGAGGGAGCTTATAAAGGTTATGAAACATTTATTTTTAACAAAAATTACTACCTAGAAAATGAAAGTACTACCCAAACTACTACCTTAAAAATGGCTGGAAATCAATAAGTTTTATAATTAGGTAGTAGTTTTATGATTTTATAGTAATTATATATATAATGAAAAATATAAAATAGATAATGTGTTATTTTTTAATATATATATAGTTTTAAGAAAAATTTTAAAAATTACTACCTAAATCCTCTAAAGTATTAAAAAAACTAAAAGTAAAGAGGTAGTAATTTAGGAATAAATATAAAAATAAAAGGAAGGCAAACAAGATGGCAAAATCAAAATGGAATGATATTAAAGAAAAATTGACATTAATAGAAGGTTGGGCAAGAGAAGGACTAACAGATGAACAAATAGCAAATAATTTAGATATTTCAACATCTACCTTTTATGAATATAAAAATAAGTATTCGGAGTTTTCGGAGTCCTTAAAAAAGGGAAAAGAAATAATAGACTTTGAAGTTGAAAATGCTTTACTAAAAAACGCATTAGATGGAAATGTAACAGCTCAAATATATTGGCTAAATAATAGAAAACCAAAGCAATGGAAAAGTAAAAGGGAAAATACAGAAAGCAATAAGAAAGAAATATCAAAAGTTGAACAAATATTAGTTAAAATTAGAGAAGAAGCGGAAAAAGATGTTAATAAATAAGGAGTGAAAAAACATGAATGAATTTTATAATACAGATTATGAAGAACAAGAAACGATAGTAAATATAGATTATTACAAAAAAGAAGTTTCGTTATATACCAGTAGAAAAGCAGTTCATGAAAGAATTGTCAAGAAAATAGGAGAACCAACAAAAAAATATTATACAGATAAAAAAATAAGTGGTGCTAATTGGATTATTCCATTTGAAAATAAAAAAGGCATTACTTCTATACTATCAAGACCAACATTAATAGGAAATATGAAATAATAAAAAAATGATTGTTTTCCACTATAAAAAAGGAGAAACGATTTTCTGACACGATAAAAAAATAAGTAAAATCTAATAATTTTTTGACACTATAAAAAAGGCAAAAATAAACGATTAATACTCCGACACTATAAAAAAGATTAGAAAAATAAATAAAAAAATTACAAAATTAGGTTAAAATGGATTATATATTGATAAAAATATCTGTACCAAAAAGTATGGAATTTTACACTAAAAATAAAGAAACAAAATTCCATACTTTTGCGTGCTAACAAAATGGCACTCTAACACTTGTATATCAAGGGTTTTAAAATTAGACATTCCATAGTTTTGTGAGTGGAGGTAAAGACATAGTTTGAAAAACTATGGATTTGCCAAGTTCTATTTAGTGAATAATTTATGAGAAATTTTGGAATGAAAAAGAACTAGTATTCACTAGTTCAAATATTTAGTTCTTTGTGCTATTTTCTTTTATATGCTTTATACCATTCATAAAAAATAGGTTTTGATGGTTTCTGCCACCAATTACCATGTTTACAAATTTCTTGCCATTCAAACCAAGTTATAGAACTATAGAAATCACATATATTCCAAGTTTGAAACAATTTTTTATAACTATTGCCGTTTGGTAATTGGTCTTTATATTGTCGAACCTTTTTATTTGCCCATCTTTTACCCATTTTACAACATCCTTCGCATTTTGAAAAAGGATATTTTTTATAGCTTCTGCTCAACTTTATCAACCTTTCTACTACTTAAGTAAAGTAGTTAGAAAACTGATAATATTCCTTTAAACATTTTTTATCACGCTCCTTATATTCTTTCAATTTCTGAATAAACTATGTCTATAACATTTTTAATAATATCTTCTGGTAATTTTTCTACAACTTGATATTTTCTAGTATTTAAATCTAAAGCTTTAATATGTTCGCATAAAATGACACCTGTTGTTCCGAGTTCTTTCATCTAAAGGGATATGCAAAGGAAATCGGTTATTTGTATTGGTAATCGGACAAACTATTGTTAAATTTGTTTTTTGATTAAAAATATTATTGCTTACAACTACTGCTGGTCTATATCCAGCTTGTTCATGTCCCGCTTGTGGATTAAAATTTACTTTTATTATTGTTCCTTGTTCTACCATATTTCCTCACCTACTGGTTCTCCCCAATCCATTTCTATTGGTTCATATTTTCCTTCAAAATCTTCAAAAAGTTCTTTAATGTTTTTTCTATTATTAGCCTTTTCTATAACAAGTTTTCCATTATCAACTAATATGATAATTTGTTCATTTTCGCCCCATTCAACAGTATCTAGTAATATTTTAGGAATACGGATTCCTTGACTATTTCCCCACTTTTGAATCGTTGTTGTCATTTTTATCACTCCCTTCGTATATACCAAGTATATACTATTTTATGATATTTGTCAATATATATTTCATATTTTTTGCAAATAAAAGGATATTATTCTGTTTTGTTTCAATATTAATCTAAAATATGATTTTTATTGCCTAAAAACATCTAAAATCACAATAATTAAAAAGTTTTATATTAAAGTAATGTAAGTTATTGGCTAGAAATATTTTATCATTAAAAACAAGGAATAGGCATATTTATATATTAAATTGGTTTATAATGTTAAGAAAAAGTAATTTTTGGCTATCTTCAAGTTTAATTAAGTGTAAAATAATAGCACCTACAGAAGTTTTTATTGCACTACCACTACAATGTTCAATTCTTCCAATATCGGTATAACCTAATAATTGGTTGTTATTAGGAATTAGATTATAGTACATAAAAAACCTTCTCTTTTGAATTTCGGTGGCTTTTGGCAATTCATTAATGAATGTTGAAAGTAATAGTTTTTGTTTTTCATTAATATTTTTATTTCTTATAGAATCTAAAAAACTATGAACTTGTATAGAAAAGTCATATTTATCTAAAATTAGTTGTTCAAAAAATGCTTCCATAATTATTTGTTTTCTAACAATCTTTAGTTATGTGCCTAATATAAAAGAAATATATTATTTCTATTATGATAAGAAAAATCTGCATAGATACTACTATTTTTTGAAAAGTTTCTGTTGGTAAATTATTAAGAAAAAGAATAAATTGCAATATATCATTAGAAAACATTTTTTCACTCCTTTCATTAGAATAAATTTATCTTTATTATCAACATTAGGACAAATGTCCGAATAAAAGTTATAAAAATTTGCTATCCTATATATGAAAAAGATAGAAAGGGTAGCAAGTTATGACATTATCAAAGGCAATAATAAATAGAATTAATAATTTAATGAAAATAAAAAATATTGAGAATCCACATCAATTAGCTTTGAAGTGTGGACTTGATGAGTCTGTAATTCGTAGTGTATTAAATGGAAGAACAATACACCCAAGTATTCATACAATGTTTTTTATAGCCTTTGGATTTAATATGACATTATCCGAATTTTATAATGACAAATTATTTGATATTGATAATATTGATGAAAACTGAAATTTTTAAATATCAGTTTTTTTTTATAATAACACATATTTATAAAATATACAATATTTTATATAATATATTATCTATAATATGTTTTTATAGTCTATTTTATTTTGAGTTTAAACCTTATAATATTTTAGGGGTATATAAAAATGGTACAATTAAAATTAAAAGAAATCCTAGAAAAAAAGAAAGTAAGTAGATATAGATTACAATTATTAACGAATCTAAATTATCCAAGAATTAATCAATTATATAAAAATACAGCTAAAAATATAAGTTTTGAAGAAATAGAAATATTAACAGATGTTTTGGATTGTTCAATAGCAGATTTAATAGAAAAAAGTAAATAATCTAAAAAGTAGATTATTTATAATATTTCTTTACAAGTAAAATGAATTAATATATAATAAGCCTATCCTTATTCAAGGAAATCTTGAAGAAAGGAGGGCAAACTCAAGATGACAGCTTTCGATTTAATCTTTTTTCTAATAATCTTGTTATTAGGTAAGAATTGGGGAAAAGATGAAGACAGGTAGAAATACCGAGAGTGGTAAAGGTCAGCCACTCTTTATTTTTTTACATAAAAAAAAGAGATATGCGGTCAACATATCTCGGGCAACTCGATTGCTTTCGATTCGACTTGCTTAAGCTATAATTATTATAGCATACATTTTCATTATATGTCAAATTTTAAAAAAGTATTCTTGAAAATATCTATATAGTGCTTAATTTTAAATAAAAAAACTGGTGACGGATTGGTGACGAAAAAGTGACGAAAGTTAAAAAAAGCTAAAATAATGCAAGATATTTCAAAACAACAAAAAGTCACGAAACGTAGATATTACAACACTTTGAAACAATTTGCAATATTTTAAAACAAGTGTTCTATCACATTCGTAACCTGTAGGTCGGCAGTTCGATTCTGCCTATTGGCTCCATTAAGTAAAATCGTTGCACGAGACGAAACGATTTCTAAATCAACTGTAAAAGGTTGATTTTTTCTATTTTGTAGAAATTTTGATAAAAGTTATAACAAAAATATTATATTTATGGTATAATACTTGCAAATTTATTATTTAGGGAGGATTAAATGAAAGAATTATTAGATAGTTTTTCTCGTAAAGTTGAATATGATTATGACTTACAGAATAAACATCTTTATAAGAAAAAAGCAGGAAAAGCAAAAGAATATTATCAATTAGCTTTTGATGAAAACTTAGATAAAGATTTAAAAGTATTACATAAAATATATAAAAATGATATGCCTTTTAGAATTTATGGTTTACATACAAATTTATATATAACATCTAATGGATATGATGGTTTATTTATTGATATAGATATAAAAAATTCAAAAATAAAATTCAAACAAGAAACAGAAGAATTTATTGTAACATCTAATCTTACAGTAAGTGCACTTGTTAACTATACAAAAGAGATGGGTTATGATTTTTCGCCATTAACAGGAATACCAGGAGTTGTTGGAGGAGGAGTTGTTGGAAATTCAAGTTATCCAAGTGTAATTGATAAAGACTACTCAAAACATTTTTCAGATTTTGTAAAAAAAATAGTTGTCTATGATTTTGAAGTTGGAAATTTTATAGAGCTAATTCCAGATGATAATTTTTTTGCTATTAGGGATAGTTTTTTAAAACAAGCAAATAAAATAAAGACAAGGTATTTTGTAAAAGAAATTGTATTAAAAGCAGATTATATAGGAAAAGAAAAAGTTAACAGACTCTATAATATTCAGATAGAACACAGAAAAGAAGCATTAAAAATCAACTATGCAGAAGGTAATGCAGGAAGTTTTTTTGCCAATCGCCATATAAGAAATCATGTTGGAAAAGCAATGAAGGGATTGCTATTAGAAAACCCTTCTATAAATATTAATGTAAATGGTGCAACATTTAGTCCAGATGGGAATATGCAATTTAGGACAGAATCTAATACTACTGACAAGGATGTTGCTAAGTTTTTCCAACATGTAACAAATAAAGTAAAAGAAATCTATGATTTTGACTTATGCAAATATAAAGAAGTAAATATACTTGATAGAGACGGAGAAATTGATTTAAATACATTTATAGATAGAAATTTTTGTGAATAGAAAAATGGTTATACAATTATTGAAATATCAATATTAGTATGACTATTTTATATGATAATATGGCTGATGAATATAATGACTTCAAGAAAGCTTTTTATATTGATGAAAAAGAAGAAGTGTTATAAATGAAATAGCTAGAAAATGGTATTATTTAACAGCCAAAGAAAGAGAAAACTTGTTGATAGATAATCAAATATCTAAGGTAGAAGAAAATATAATAATAGATTTATCTAGCAATATAGTAAAATATAAAAATATGTTAAGGGTTGTAAACAAAGAAAGAACAATAGAAATAGAATAAAAAGATGTTAGTTTTATTTAACATATATTACTTTACTAAATTATTTTCAAAAGACATATAAGACATTTGATTTTATACTATAATGGTGCTAACAAAGTAAAAAATGATGAAAAGGAGAAGTTTTAATGAGTGATGAATTAAAATTTTTAATTGAATTAGTAAAAGGAGCTAGTCTTTTAATAAATGATGAATTTGAGATAAAAGTAAAAGATGAAAATGGTGATTTAGTAACTAACTTTGATTATGAAATAGAAAAATATATGATGTATAAAATTAAGGAGAACTATCCTAATTTTTCTATTATTAGTGAAGAATATAATAGTAGAGAAGGTTTAACAGATAATTGTTTTACTATTGATCCTATTGATGGGACTATTAATTTTGCCCATAATATTCCATTATGGGGAATTCAAGTTGCTTGTATAAAAAACAAAAAGATTTGTGCTGCTGTTATATATTTACCAAAGTTAAATGAACTTTATTATGCAGATGAAAAAGGTGCATTTTTAAATGATAAACCTATATCTGTTAATAAATTAGATATAAAAAGGGTTTATATACGATTGAAGGTCCAGGCAATATATTAGGGGAATTTAAGATGAAACAAATTAGTAGTAATTATCGTGATTTTCACTGTACAGCAGTTAATTTTGCATATGTGGCAAGTGGTAAGCTTAGTGCAACAAATTTTGTATTTGATACTTTATAGGATTATATTCCAGGACAATTTATAGTACAACAAGCTGGTGGTGTAATTTATAATGACACGAAAATGCACATTGCTACCAATAGTGAAAAATTTTTACAGATTATGAAAAGCAATTCTTCAGTTAATACAAATGAGCAAGTAACACTTGCAAAAAAGAATTTTGAATAGTAGGAAGAAGGAAATAAAAATATTACTTTAGATATTGTAAAATAAAATTGCTTATGGTATAATCTAGTTACATTAATAATCCTTACAAAGGAGAAATAAAATCCACAGTGTTAATAAAAAAATATCACGAAAGTGACATAATATAAAGTTTTGGGTAACTTTAAACCCTAAATATATTATACAAGGAGGATAATATATATGTCAAAAACATATAAACTATCACAATTAATAATTGATCATGAGGACCCCTATTATAGGGATGAAAAAAGACTAAGAGAGGACAAAGACAAAAAAATAAAAGAAGTTCGTAATGGGGATACCATAAGACATTTGACATGGATCGATAATGCAAAAGATATAAAGAGTATTACTACTCCAGATGGTAGAGAGTTAACACCAGAAGAACTTTTTGATTTTGTAATAGGAAACAACATAACAGATTTAGCAAGAACCCGAAATACGGATGAAAATGTAGCTGATATAGCTATTGTTTTAGGTAATGTTGGGTTGCCAACGACGAGAGAAAGAGCCATAAAAGCCTGTGAATTATATAAATTGGGACTTGTCAAAAAAATAATATTTACAGGAGGTATAAGTAAGCAAAGAGATAAAAAGGGGTTTATGCATCCAGAATCACTACAAGAATATAAGAGCAATGATTTAGTAGAAGGGTTAGAATGGGATGATTTGGCGGAAGCTGATTGGGGAGCGGAAACATTTGTAAAAGAAGAATTTGATGAAAATTACCAAGAACATCAATTAAAATTAACAGAAGAATTCTTTAAAAAGGTAGGAATCAATCCAGAGGACATTTTGACAGAAGCAATGTCAACAACGACACAAGAGAATGCAGAATTTTGTAAAAACATTTTTGCCTCCGAAGAGATAGAGACGGGAACGCAAATTAACACGGGAATCATTGTAACAACATGTACACATGGTAGTAGAGCAACAAGACAGTTTGAAAAGGTATTTGGAGATACCATTCAATTAAAATGGTGTCCTTCTACTTTAGACTTAGAACAACACGAAAGTTTAAAAGTTATTTTAAGAGCACCACATTTTGATGAAGTAGCTTTTAGGAATGAATTAAAAAGAATTTACTGTACGAATCCAAAATTAACGCAAATGCTAAGAGAGGAAATTGGACATAATAGAAATGTTTTCATTAGAGGAGAAATTGGCGAGCCTATGATAACGACTTATGATAGAGAAGTAACAGCAGACTTTGATGATGGATCAAGATAGAAAAAGAAACGATAAAACAAGATACAAAAATATAAGAATTTAGAAATCTGAAACAAAAAAGCAAGTCGAAGGAAAAGTTCCACTTGCTTTTTTGATTGCTAAAAATCGAAATCTAAATTAAATTGTTACAATTTATGGCTAAAAAAATACTAACAAAATATAATAAATTTTTTATATAAAAGTAAATCTAGTTGTGAATTGTAACATGAAATCAACTAGAATTTAAAGAAAATGTAGCCAAACTATGGAAAAAAGAGCCAACCTATGATACAATACATGATAACAAAACAAACCATAAGGAGAAGAACAATGGGATTTTTTAATAAACTAAAACAGGGAATGAACAAAACCAAAAGTTCATTTGACGAAAAAATAAACCAAGTATTTAAAAGTTTCAAAAAAATAGATGAAGACTTTTTAGACGAATTAGAGGAAATACTAATCATGTCGGACATAGGCATGGATACATCTGTAAAAATCATAGAAAATTTAAGAGTAAGACTAAAAAAGGAAAAAATACAAGAAGAAGAGGAAGTAAAGCAAGCACTACGAGAAGAGATGCAAAGAATATTAGAGGTAACAGACATCAGCTTACATCTTGAAACAAAGCCAGCCGTCATTTTAGTAGTAGGGGTAAATGGAGTAGGAAAAACTACATCCATAGGAAAAATGGCCAATCGACTAGCCAAAGATGGAAAAAAAGTAGTAGTAGCAGCAGCAGACACGTTTCGTGCAGCAGCCGTAGAGCAACTAGAAATATGGTCCAAACGAGCAGGAGCAGACATCGTAAAAAGAGAAGAAGGAGTGGATCCCGCCTCTGTTGTTTACGATGCCATCAAAATAACCAAAGAAAAAGGAGCCGATATATTAATTGTAGACACAGCAGGAAGATTGCATAATAAGAAATATTTGATGGACGAACTGAATAAAATTCAAAAAGTAATCAACAAAGAGATGCCAGAAGCGGACAAAGAAGTATTATTAGTCATTGATGGGACAACAGGACAAAATGCCATTTCACAAGTAAAAGCTTTTAAAGAAGAAGCAGACATAACGGGTCTAGTATTAACCAAATTAGATGGAACGGCAAAAGGTGGGGTTGTCATTGGAATTGTAGAAGAAAATAAAATTCCTGTAAAATTTATAGGAGTAGGAGAACAAATAGATGATATGGAAATTTTTAATTCCAGTGATTTTGTAAAAGCTATTATATAATTTTTTTAGATGTTGATACATTAATAGAATAAAAATAGAATGAATAGAAAAAAGGAGGAAAACTTGTGGAAGAAAAGCCAAAAGTAGAAACAAAACAAGAAACTATAATGGACACAGCCAACACCAAAGAAACTAGAAATAGAAACAAAAAAGAAAAAAATAAAACAAGAATGATATTAGTAATTTTATTTTTAATGATATTTGCTGGTATTAGTTATGTTCAACTAAGAGGGAGTTTTTTAGAATATCAAGAATTAGGGGAACAATACATTCATATTTTTTACACCAATATGTTTTATAAATATTCGATTATGGCGATTAATTTTGTAGCCTTATATTTCATTATCTATTTAACCAATAGAGGAATAAAAAAAGGATTAAAGCCATTTTTTGAAAAAGAAAATAAACCAATGCCAAAACTATTAAATAAGTCGTTAGCATTAGTAATATCAGCCATTGTAAGTGTTGTTGTATCGGCAACCTTAATGCAAAAAATCATGTTAATGATAAACAGCACATCATTTGGTATACAAGATACCATTTTCAATTTAGATATTGCTTATTACATATTCCAAAAGCCAGTAGTAGAAGCATTTGCCTTATACTTTACGGTATTATTTGTAGGATTATCTATTTATATGGCCTTATATTATGTTATTGTATTTAATAGGTTCTTTGATGGCATTGATGGAAAAATGTTAAAGCAAAGCTTATTCATGAAAAAATTGACAAGAAATATTTTGTTAGTTATCATTGGAATTGCCATTATGACGCTATTAAATACACAAAATATGGTATATGGAAAATTGCTAACCGTAAACGACGATATTGACATTGTCGGAGCAGGTATGACAGAAACGACAGTAAAATTATGGGGATATGTAATATTTGCTTTTATCATAATTCTATTTGCTTACAGAGCTTTAAAATATTTTAAAGAAGGAAATACCAATAAAGTATTAAAAAATTTAGCAGTAATACCAGGTTATTTAGTTGTACTATTTGTCATTATGATGGTATTTGATTTAATATTTGTTAGTTCTAATGAACTAGATAAAGAAAAAGAATACATAGCGGAAAATATTAAAAATACCAAAAATGCATACAATATCAATATAGAAGAAAAAAACATTCAAAATTCAGGAACCATAACCAGTGAAGAAGTAGAAAAAAATAGCAATGTAATTAATAATATACCAATTATTAGTCAAGATGCTGTATTAAAAACGTTAGAAGATAATCAAACAGGAACAGGATATTTTTCTTATAGAAATGCTAATTTAGCCAAATATAAAATCAATAATAAAGACCAAGTTGTATATGTAGCACCAAGAGAAATTACGAATTCTGGTAGAACCTACAATAACAAAACCTATGAATATACACATGGAATGGGAGAAATTATCGCATCTGCAACCGAAAGTACGCAAACTGGAAATGTGCAATATATCCAAAAAGAAGTATCAGGAAAAGATGAAAAAGTAAACATAGAACAACCACGTATTTATTTTGGATTAGAAACCAATGAAATTGTTGCAACCAATGCGAAAAATAAACAAGAATATGATTATACTGATGAAAATGGAACCGATTATACTTCCAATTATGAAGGAAAGGCAGGACTAAAACTAGGATTTTTAGATAGACTTATCTTGGGAATAGCAAAAGGAGATTTGAATTTAGCATTTTCAAGTGAGATAACAACAGATAGCAAAATTTTAATTAATAGAAATATAATAACAAGAGCCAAAAAAGCATTACCTTATTTAATTTATGATGAAAATCCATATACCGTTGTAACAAACGAAGGAAAAATTGTATGGGTAATTGATGCGTATACTGTATCAAGTCAATATCCTTATGCACAATATACATCAATTGAACACGATGGCATCAAAGAAAATATTAACTACATTAGAAATTCAGTAAAAGTAATGGTAGATGCCTATGATGGAACCATATCTTATTACATAACAGATAGAAATGATCCTATTGCTATGGCTTATAGAAATATCTATGAAAATTTATTTGTAGATTTAGATGAAGAAATACCAGCAGATATAGCAAGCCATTTTGTTTATCCTGAATTTCTATATAATGTGCAAGCGGAAATTTTAAAAATATATCATAATGTAAAACCAGATGTACTATATCGTGCAGATGACTTATGGGATATTGCTAAATATAATAGTGTAAAATCAACGAAATCAACAGGAACTTATATGGCTCCCTATTATACCATGTTAAAGACGACAGAAGGAGAACAATTTGGGTTAGTACAAATTTATACACCAGATGAAAAGCAAAATGTAATTTCTTACTTAGTAGGAAGTACAGAAAAAGGAAGTAACCAATTAAAACTATACAAATTATCGGCAGATAGTAATATCGTAGGCCCAATGCAATTAGATAAACAAATAGAAGAAGATGAGGTTATAGCAAGTGAACTAGAAATGTTGAACACAACAGGAACCAGATTAACAAAAGAAATGATGATTGTTCCCATCAATAACACTTTATTATATATAGAGCCAATTTATCAAACGATGTTAAATGAATCAGAAGTGCCAATTCTTAAAAAGGTAGTTGTTGCTTCAGGAAATAAAGTAGCAATAGGAGATACATTAACAAAAGCCTTAGAAAACTTACTTTCTAAATACGCAGTTGCTATTGAAGTAGAAAATACAGATGATTTAGAAGGATTAATGGAAGCTATCATCAAAGCGAATAAAAACTTAACAGATTCTAATAACAACAATGATTGGGAGATGATGGGTAAAGATGTAAGAAGACTACAAGAGTTAATTACATCGTTAGAAACGGTAAAAAAAGAGGAAGACAAGAAAAAAGAGGAATGGAACAAAACAACCAATCAAGTCAATACAAAACAAGAGGAGAAAGATAGCAACAATAATACTTCAGCTTCTAATACAAATACGACTAATGAAATGAATTAGTGCCTTTAAGAAGGAATGAGATTAAAAATGAAATTTGGATTAAAAGAGGATATAATTAAGCAGATAAAAGAGATTGTAAGTAAAAATAGTAAATATCGTTTTAAGTTATTTGGATCGAGAGCAAGAAACAGGTATAAAGCTACATCTGATATTGATATAGCCATATTTAAAAACGTATCAAAAGAAGACGAATATAAGATAAGAGATGAATTTGACAGATTAGATATTATTTATAAAATAGATTTAGTTTTTGTAGATAAAACCATTAAGCAAGAATTATTAGATTCAATACAAAGAGATGGAGTTGATTTTTAATGGGAAGATTTGGGGAAAGAAGAAAAGAATTTTCTAATGCAGTAGAAAGATTAAAAGAAGCGTTAGAAGAGAAAGAAAATGATATTATTATTGATGGCGTTTTACATAGGTTTGAATTTACCTTTGAATTAGCTTGGAAAACTATGAAAGATTACTTAGAATATGTAGGAGTCATCGAAAAAACAGGGAGTCCAAGAGAAATCATAAAATCAGCTTTTGAATATGGTATGTTAGAAGATGGAGAAGCATGGATAAAAATGATGTTAGCACGCAATAGTTTATCTCATCTGTATGATGAAGTAAAATCAAGGGAAGTATATCAAGATATAAAAAATTCATATTTCAATTTATTAAGGAAACTAGAAAATAAATTGAAAGAAAAATGATAAAAAAGAATAAATTTAAATTAAAAAATCCACCATAATACAAAAGGTGGATTTTTTATGTGGTTAAAAAACAAAAAAGTAAATATATTAGAAAAATCAATAGAAAAATTAAGTAATATGCTACAAGAAGGAAACTATGTAGAATGGAGCTATTTATTAGGAAATAAAAAGGAAATTATAAAACGAAACTTATTAGCTGGAATTGCTAGGGGTGTTGGTATTGGTATAGGAGTTACTATTATTACTGCTATTCTTGTTATTTTATTACAAAAAATTGTGACATTAAATATTCCTGTAATAGGAGAGTATATTGCTGATATTGTAGAAATTGTAGAAAGAAGTAGGTAGTGGTGGCGACTTTGGGATGGCGGGATTGGGACAGGCACAAACTCGCCATTCTGGATTAGAAGAGAATTTGCATTAATCAACATAAAATGGTATAATTGAAATAGCGTTAGCAATATAAATATAAGGGTAGAAAACAAGGAGAATTCATGTATGAAACACAAAAAGGCGTTAATGTTAAGTAATCCTAAGGTACCATATACAGAGAAACGGGTAGAAGACATTTTCTCTGTTCCAAAAACGAGAAAGCTTTGGGAAGAGATGGTAGATTCCCCTAATTTTCAAAAAATTGCCAGTAAATTAAAAAGCCAGGAGGAAGCAACAAAGGTAGCAATTCTCAAGAAAGCAAAAAAAATAGTTAACGATAAGGGGAAATCGTTTGATGAGGCAGTACAGGAAAGCATAATGTTCTATAAAAATGAGGTACAGAAATGGTAACTAATAAACGACAAAAAAGAAGCATGGAAAGAGCTATTCTATCCATGCTTCTTTTCTATTATAGGAAAGTTCTCTGAACTTCCTATAATAGAAAATATTTCACAGAAAATTGCTTTGCAATTTTCGCGAGCGAACAACAGGCGTGGCATGAAAACTAATCTAAAAGGTCAAAAATTTTAATCATGTCACTGTTGTTCTATTTTTCTAATTTATAAAATACTTTTTTACCTTTTTTCAAAATAGCAAAGCCATCTGAAAAATCTTTATCAGAAAGAATATAATTAACATCGGTTATTTTTTCATCATTTAAAGAAATACCACCTTGTGTAATTAAGGTTCTAGCTTGCCCTTTCGATGGAGCGATACCAGTTAAAATAATAGCATTTAAAATAGATGAATTAGCATTTTCTAATTTTACAGTAGGCATATTCTCTAAACTACCTTGACCATTAAATAAGGCATTAGAAGCCTCTTCTGCTTTTTTTGCTTCTTCTTCACCATGAACAAGTTTTGTGATTTCAAAAGCTAAAATTTTTTTTGCTTCATTGATTCTTTCATCTTGATAAGAAGATAATTCTTTTATTTTTTCAAGAGGTAAAAAGGTAAGCATTTTAAATACATTTTCAACACTACCATCTTCTACATTTCTCCAATATTGATAAAAGTCATAAGGAGAAGTTTTTTTAGGGTCTAACCAAAGTGCACCTTTTTCTGTTTTCCCCATTTTTTTACCTTCTTTAGTGGTTAACAGTTTAAACGTTAGACCAAAAGAATCATCTTTTCCAATTTTTCTAATTAATTCAACTCCTCCAATGATGTTAGACCATTGATCGTTTCCACCCATTTGAAGTTTACAGCCATATTGATTATATAAATACAAGAAATCGTAAGATTGCATTAACATGTAACTCATTTCAAAAAAAGTTAGGCCAGTTTCCATCCTTTGTTTATAACATTCAGCAGCAAGCATTCGATTAACAGAAAATAGGCTACCAATTTCACGAACAAAATCAACAAATTTTAAATCTAATAACCAATCGGCATTGTTTACAATAATTGCACTATTTTCACCTTCGAAGTTGACAAATTTTTCAATCTGTTTTTTGATACATTCTACGTTGTGATCCAATTCTTCACGAGAAAGCATTTTTCGCATATCCGTTTTTCCAGAAGGATCACCAATTGTTGCGGTACCACCCCCAACTAGGATGATTGGTTTATGACCACATTTTTGCATGTGACTTGCCACCATCAAAGAAACAAAATGGCCAACATGTAAGCTATCTGCTGTTGGATCAATTCCAATATAGAAAGGAACGGACTCCTTTCCAAAAAGTTCTTTGATTTCTTGGGGATGCGTCATTTGTTCAATATAGCCTCTTTCTTCTAAAATATTGAAAACATTTTCCATACGAATCAAAACCTTTCTTAACTAAAATAGTAATTACAAAATGTTGATATATCAATATTTATTTGTCAAAAACATAGCTTGAATTTTCCTCTAGGTCTTTGACTTAGAAATAGTAATATATCAACATTAGATTAAAGTGAAATTTAAAATATTAATCGTTATTAAGTTCTCCAATTGCATTTTTTAATTTTTCTATATTATTTAATTCTTTTTGGTAATCTTGGAATTCTGGGTATGCTACAAAACGATTTAAATTTTTTACAGATATGCCGGTATCATTAGAAACTGTATTTAAAGAATTTTCAAAACCGTTTTCTTGTAGGTAAGATTTGAAAGTTGAGAACTCAAATCCATCTTTTGCACTACATTTAGGACATACATTTCCTTCCGCAACATAAAAATTCCCACATCTACTACATCTATTTAACTCCATAATTCTTTCCTCCACTTCATCTTTTGACAAATCTTTTTAAAATCTTTTGTATTGTATCATAAAAATACAAAAAATAAAAGTGATTTTTCTGATTTTTGTGATTTTTTTGTGAAAGGGATTGACAAAATTGAAAAAATTTATATAATCAAATGTAAATAATTAAAGGAGGAAGATATATGAAAGCATATGTATGTAAAGTATGTGGTTATATTCACTTTGGAGAAGAAGCACCTGAGAGATGTCCACAATGTGGAGCAGGAAAAGAAAAATTTGAAGAAAAACAACAAACACAAGGAGCAGGTCAATATGTAGATGAACACAAAATAGGAGTGGCACAAGGACTAGATGAAGAAGTAGTAAAAGGATTAAAAGACAATTTCATGGGAGAATGTACAGAAGTGGGAATGTATCTTGCTATGAGTCGTCAAGCAGATAGAGAAGGTTATCCAGAAATTGCAGAAGCTTTTAAAAGATATGCTTGGGAAGAAGCAGAACATGCTGCTAAATTTGCAGAATTATTAGGAGAAGTGGTTTATCCAGATACCAAGAAAAATGTAACATTAAGAGCAGAAGCAGAATGCGGAGCATGTATGGGCAAGAAAGAATTAGCAACCAGAGCCAAAGACTTAGGTTATGATGCTATCCATGATACCGTTCATGAAATGTGTAAGGATGAAGCAAGACATGGAAAAGGTTTTGAAGGATTACTAAAAAGATATTTTTAAAAGAAATTGACGAGAGGTTGCCACTGATTCCAAGTTTAATTGGCAAGTAATCCGACTAAGAACCAACCCTTTCGCAAATTTTTAAATTAATAAAATATAAAAAATAAAAAAGTTTTGCTTGAAAGTAATTGAATTAGAACTTCTTAATTCATAATATGGAAAATGTTCATGCGTCGTGCATGGAAGGGTGTCATATGATGAATTTAGAACTTCTATGATAATTAGCTTGAACAAAAAATTTTTTTATTTTTTACTATTTTATTATGAATAAGAAGAATTTGCCAAAAAGGTCTGTCCCCAGTGGCACACCCAGTGGCACAGAGGCAACTTTTATTTTAAAGTCATGAATTTATTATAAAAATCTGGAATTTGTTTTTGTAAGCGAATCGGTTTCAAATTCATATCAGTAAAACAATGTTTTGTTTCGCCTGTCAATACTAAATCACCAGTTTTTTTATTCAATATGTTATAGCCCATTGTTAAACGGACACCGTTAAAATCTTTTACAAAAGGTTTAATTTCAATGATATCATCAAAGGTAACATGTAATTTATAATCGCAATTAACACCTAAAACAGGTATCATGACACCTTGTTCTTCAAAAGCAGAGTAAGGCATAGCATTGTCATCTAACATTTGACATCTAGCTTCTTCTAGGAAACGAATGTAATTAGAATGATGAACTACACCCATTCGATCGGTTTCATAATAATTAATTCTTCTTTCAAACGTAAAATCCATAGTAAATCGCATCCTTTCAGAGAAATATTATAACGAAAAGAAATTTTATTGTCAAATTACTATTTTTTTTTAAGGTTTCACTTTTTGTATAGGCAGGTTGCAATCCATATTTAATAGCTTTCTAGCAAGGATATTTTATCATAATAAGCTTAAAAAAATATATACTTTTCATGTAAAAGATGATATAATCAGACAAAAGGAGAGGAAAGATGTCAAAATTTGTGCATTTACACATACATAGTGAATTCAGTCTGTTAGATGGAGCCAATCGAATCAAAGACTTACCAGTAAGAGCCAAAGAATTAGGAATGGATGCCATAGCCATCACCGATCATGGGGCGATGTATGGGACAATTGACTTTTACAAGGCTTGTAAAAAAGAAGGAATCAAACCAATTATTGGATGTGAAGTTTATGTAGCACCACGAAGTCGATTTGATAAAGAACCCAATATAGATAATCATTATAACCATTTGATTTTACTAGCTAAAAATCAACAAGGGTATCAAAATTTAAGTAAGTTAGTATCGATTGGATTTGTAGATGGTTATTACTATAAGCCACGTATTGATTTAGAAGTGTTAGAGAAATACCATGAAGGACTCATTTGTTTAAGTGCCTGTTTAGCAGGTTCTGTTAATCAAGCCTTATTAAATGGAGAAAACGAAAAAGCAGAAGAAATTGCACTTTGGCATAAAAACATATTTGGAGAAGATTATTATATAGAAATTCAAAACAATGGAATCAAAGAACAAGTATTAGCCAATCAAAAATTAATAGCACTAGCAAGAAAATTAGACATTCCATTAGTAGCGACCAATGATGCTCATTATTTAAAAAAAGAAGATGCTTACAATCATGAAGTTTTACTTTGTATTCAAACGGGAAAAAGAATGAGTGATATGGATAGAATGCGTTTTGAAACAGATGAATTGTATGTTAAATCGCCAGAAGAAATGATAGAATATTTCAAAGCGTTTCCAGATGCCATAGAAAATACCGTAAAAATTGCAGAAAAATGTAATGTAGAATTTGAATTTGGGAATACCATTTTACCGAATTATGATGTACCAGAAGAATTTGCAACACATTATGATTATTTTAAAAAATTGTGTGATGATGGGATTAAAAAGAGATATGGAGAAAATCCATCCCAAGAGATATTAGATAGAATGGAATATGAATTAGGTGTGATTCAAAAAATGGGATATGTGGACTATTTCTTAATTGTATGGGACTTTATCCATTATGCCAAAACACATAATATACCAGTAGGACCTGGACGTGGTTCAGGAGCGGGTTCGATTATTGCGTATGCCATTGAGATTACAGACATTGACCCTATGAAGTATGGACTACTTTTTGAAAGATTTTTAAATCCAGAAAGAATTAGTATGCCTGACTTTGACGTGGATTTCTGTTATGAGCATAGACAAGATGTCATTGATTATGTTTCAGAAAAATATGGACATGACCATGTATCACAGATTATTACTTTTGGAACGATGGCAGCTAAAATGGTAATTCGTGATGTAGCAAGGGTATTAGATGTACCTTATTCAGAAGCCGATAGTTTAGCAAAAATGATACCAAATGAATTGCATATTACCATTGAAAAGGCATTAGAGCAAAACAAAGAATTAAAAGATAGATATGAAACAGAAGAAACCGTAAAAAAGGTATTAGATGTAGCGATGGCATTAGAAGGAATGCCAAGACAGGCATCTACCCATGCTTGTCGGAGTAGTTATTACCAAAGAACCAGTGGATACCTATGTTCCTTTATATGTACGTGATGATCAAATTTCTACCCAATACATTATGACTACATTAGAAGAATTAGGATTATTGAAGATGGACTTTTTAGGGCTAAGAACTTTAACCGTAATTCAAGATACCCTAGACTTAGTCAAAGAAAATACAGGTATCAATGTAGAATTTGACAAAGAAATGGCAGACCCGAAAGTCTATAAATTGTGGCAAGAAGGAAAATCTTGTGGGATTTTTCAGTTTGAATCACAAGGAATGACGAACTTTATGAAGGAATTAAAACCTGACTGCTTAGAAGATTTAATTGCGGGGGTATCTTTATACCGACCAGGTCCAATGGATCAGATACCAAGATATGTAAAAGGAAAATTAAATCCAGGTCATAATGAATATACCCATCCACGATTAGAACCAATTTTGAATGTAACCTATGGATGTATGGTATATCAAGAACAAGTGATGCAAATTGTACGTGATTTAGCAGGATATTCTTTACGGAAGAGCGGATTTGGTAAGACGTGCTATGGGAAAAAAGAAACTAGATGTTATGGCAAAAGAAAGAGAGATTTTTATTCATGGTCAACTAGACGAAGAAGGGAATATTGTAGTTCCAGGCTGTGTACGAAATGGCATTGATGAACCATCAGCCAATAAAATATTTGATGAAATGGCAGAATTTGCAAAATATGCTTTCAATAAATCTCATGCAGCTTGCTATGCCGTAATTGCTTATCGAACGGCTTATCTAAAAGCCTATTATCCAGCAGAGTTTATGGCAGCAACCTTAAATAGTTTTTTAGGAAACTTAGATAAAATACCACAATATATTGATGAATGTAAAATACTAGGGATTGAAATATTAAAACCAGAAATCAACAAAAGTGATGCCAAATTTACCACAGAGTATGGCGGGGTTGGGACAGGCACGAACTCGCCATCGCCATCACTATCGTCAACGAAAGCCAAAATTCGCTTTGGATTGGGAAGTATTAAAAATGTTGGAACCGTTCCCGTTAATAATATTGTAAGAGAAAGAAAAGAAAATGGACCTTATAAAAGCTTTACGGATTTTTGCGAAAGAATAGCAGATGAAGCAGTAAACAAGAAATGTATTGAAAGCTTAATTAAGGCTGGTGCATTTGATGAGTTTGAACAAACGAGAAGTACCTTATTGGCTTCTTTTGAAGGTATTATTGATGTAATTCAAAGTGGAAAGAAAAAGGGATTAGATGGACAAGTTTCTATGTTTGATTTAGGTTCTGAGCAAGAAAAAGAAGAATTGAACGAAATAAAATATAAGTTTGATGAGCATGAAGAAATGTCAAATAAAGAGTTGTTGTCTATTGAAAAAGAAATGTTAGGCATCTATATTTCAGGTCATCCTTTGGAAAAATTAAGGAGTGAAATCGAAGCACAAACAACGATTAATACGATGCAATTAAGAGAGTTAGATGAGCAAATGAGTTCACAAATGCTTACGGAAGAAGGAACTAGAAATGAAAAACCGAAATTTGTAGATGGTCAAAAAATAAAATATGCAGGGATTATTACTTCTATTAAAAAGAAGTATACAAAAAATAATAAAATTATGGCTTTTGTTACAGTAGAAGATTTATATGGAACAGCAGAAATTTTAGTGTTTGAGAATGCCTATTTGAATGCTGGTAAAAGTCTAGTGGAAGAAAATATTGTTATCGTAGATGGTCGTTTGAGTATAAGAGAAGATGATACTACCACCATTATTGCGAATGAGATAAAGGATTTTGGAGAACAGAAGCAAAAGATTTTTACATTGGATATTACCCAAGCAAGTGATGAACAAAAAGAAAAATTGAGAGGTGCTTTACGATATTTTAGTGGCGATCGAAATAATATTAATGTGCAAATTAAAATTGGTGAAGAGATGAAACCATGTGGACAAATTTATTTGACAGATCCAATTAGAGAAGTTTTTGAAGAGATTTTAGGGCAAGAAAAAGTACAGTTATTGATATGAAAGAGTAAATGGTAAAAAATTAATATTTGACATAATGAAAAAGAAATGGTAAACTTGAATATATAAGTTTTTTTATGTGCTAGATAAGATATAGTGCAGAACAAACTCTAAGGAAAGGGGAGCTGTTAATGAATAAAAAGCTGTTAGTAGAACGAGCAAGAATCAAAGTTTTTAAGTTGAGAAGTCTTGCCGTAACGTCGAAGGAAGCTTTAGAAACTTTCAAAAAAATAGAAGAAGATTCTATGTGCATGGAACTTCTTGATGATATGAATGTAATAAAGAACAATTCAGAGATTGTTGTACGGTATGATGAATACATACAACGATCAGAGTTGTCTGATCAGGAAAAAAATGGACTCATCATCAACTTACAAAAATAGAACCCCTTTTCAGGAGTTCTATTTTTAAATCCATTCTCCATATTTTTTAATATAAATTTTCTTAGCAAAAATAGCGACAAAGCAATAAAGAAGCGTAATAGCAAAAATCAAGAAAATATACTTAGCAGCAATAGGGACTAATCCAATCAAATTTCCTAAGCCAGTAAAAGGAACTAAAATGCCAATAATAATTAAGGAAATGGAAGAAATATAGACTGCTTTATGAGCATTACTTTGTACAAAAGGTAATTTAGCCGTTCTAATAATATGCATTCCTACTAAATTAGATGTGATACTATAACTAAACCAAATGGTTTGGAAGAGTGCTACTTCTCTTACCTGGAAGATGAACCATAGAGAAGCAAATACTAACATATCAAAAGCGGAACTAAGTGGTCCCATGAAAAACATAAATTCTTTTAAACTTTTAATAGAAAAAGTTTTGGGATGTTGCAAAGTTTCTTTATCTACGTGGTCAAAAGGCAAAGTTAATTGTCCAAAATCATAAAGCAAACTTTCAACTAATAGCTGAATCGGTGTTTCTGGTAAAAAAGGTAGTAAAGCGCTAGCAATAATGACCGAAACTACTTCACCAAAGTTAAAGCTGGTAGCTAGTTTTACATATTTCATTAGATTAACAAAAGTACGACGACCTTCTGTTACCCCATCTAATAAGACATTTAAATCTTTTTCTAATAAAATAATATCAGCCGCTTCTTTGGCAATATCAACAGCCGTATCAACGGAAATTCCAACATCTGAATTAGTAAGAGAAGGACTATCATTAATACCATCGCCCATATAACCAACGACATTGCCACTTTCTCTTAAAAGTCTTACCAGTCTAGCTTTCTGGATAGGAGAGAGTTTAGCAAAAATATTGGTCTTTTTCAATAATCGTAAAACTGCCATATCACTTAGTTTATCAATTTTACTGCCTAGTACAATATTTTTAGAATGAATACCAACTTTGTTACAAATACATCTGGTAACTTCAGCATTATCACCTGTTAAAACGATAACACGAATGCCAGCATGATTTAATTTCTCAATGGACTCTTTTGCGCTTTCTTTAGGAGGATCCAAAAATCCAATAAATCCTAATAAAATCATATTTTTTTCATCAGAAACCGCAAAATGTTCAATAGAAGCAATATCATTTTTTTGACAGACGGCAACCACACGTAATCCATCTTCATTCAAATTTTTGCTGATTTGTCGAATGTTTTCTTTTATTTCTTTTGTAATTGGTTTGACTTCTCCTTTATAATCTACCATCGTACAAATACTTAAGATTTCTTCAACAGCCCCTTTAGTAATTAGTTGCTTTTTGTTACCATCACTTACGACAATTGATAATCTCCTACGAGAAAAATCAAAAGGAATCTCATCTATTTTTTTATATTTTTCAGAAAATTCACCCATATTGTTTTCTAAGCCTCTTTTGATGACAGCTTCGTCAATATTTCCTTTTAAACCTGTTTGAAAATAAGCGTTCAAGAAAGCGTGTTTTAAAACTCTAAGATCTTCTTCACCATTAATATCTAAGTATTTTTCTAATACGATTTTATCTTCTGTCAAGGTTCCTGTTTTGTCAGTACATAAAATATTCATGGCACCAAAGTTTTGAATGGAATCTAGTTTTTTTACAATTGTTTTTTTCTTGGACATTCGAACAGCACCTTTTGACAAACTAGAAGATAAAATAACAGGTAATAGAAGGGGGGTAATTCCAATCGCAATGGCTACGGCAAAAGTAAAAGCAGTTATAATATCATGTTTCCAAGCATTTAGTAAAAAGACAATCGGTATCATAATTAACATGAAACGAATTAGCAAACGACTAATACTTTCAATTCCCTTTTGAAAGGCCGTTTTTGGTTTTCCAGCGGTTAAAGTGTGAGCTACTTTTCCAAAATAAGTAGAGTCAGCTGTTTTAATAACAATCCCTTTGGCACTTCCAGAAATAACATTGGTTCCCATGAAACAAATGGTGTCTAAATCAGCGATACTATCTAAGGCATCTAAGGATAAAGCACTTTCCACTGTTTTCTTGACACTATCGGATTCACCAGTTAAAGAAGATTGTCCTACATATAAATCTTTTGCCTCAATGATTCTTAAATCAGCAGGAATCATACTACCAGCTGAAAGAAGCACAACATCTCCTAAAGTTACATGGCTAATTGGAATTTCTATTTTTTCTCCATTACGAATAACGGTAGTCGTGGTAGCTACCATTTGTTTTAATTCTTCAGCCGCTTTGTTAGAACGAAATTCTTCGAAAAAGTCTAATAAGGTACTGGCTAAAACTAAAATGGCAATAACGATAATGTTAGCATAACTAGGTGTTGGTGCTAAATAGATATCAGTATAAATTAAAATAGCAACAATACCAAGTAAAATACAATTAAAGGGTGTAAATAAACTTTCTAAAAAATAATGATACCATTTTTTGGGCTTGGCTTGTTTTAATTCGTTTAATCCTAAATTGCGTAGCCTTTCTTCCGCTTCTGTTGTAGAAAGTCCATTTTCTTGTACTTGATATTTTTGGACAAATTCTTCTTTCGATAAGGTGGCTTCTAAACCATATAGTTTACTAACATTTACTTCTTCTTTTATCGTGTTATTTGACAAATTGAATCATCTCCATTTTTATACATTATTAAGATTATACCACTAATTGAAAAAAATAAAACAAAAAATCAAAAAAAGTAACAATAACTAATCTAATAAATCGAAACTTGAAGTTTGTTAGGCTTGAAATTCATATAAATTTAAGATATACTACCAATATAAAAAACGATGAAACCAATGGTAGGTGATAGTTAAGATACTTTCATCTGTTATTCAGTAGAAAGAAAAGGAGATGATTTTGAATGAAAATTTTAATAGGAACCAAAAATCCTGGAAAAATAGAAGGAGCAAGACAAGCTTTTGATAAATATTTTAAAGAATTTGAAATAGAAGGAATAGAAGTAGATTCAGAGGTTGGAACACAACCATTTAATCAAGAAATTATTTTAGGAGCTAAAAATAGAGTTAAGAATTTAAAACAATATGCACAAGAGCATGGTATAGTAGCAGATTTTTTGATTGCCAGTGAAGCTGGGATAACAGATTTTCTTGGAGAATACATTGATATTAATTTAGCAATCATAGAAAATTCGATTGGTTTTCAAAGTGTGGGAATTAGTCAAGGATTTCCCATACCAAAAAAATATATTGAAGAAATAAAACAATCAGAGCTTCGGAAAAGTAATGGATAGAATTTTTGATGGGGAAGAGTTGAACAAAGGAAAAGGTGGTATTAGTATTTTGACCCATAATCAAATAACTAGAATAGATTTAACGAGAAATGCTTTTATAATGGCTTTAACTAGTTATATCAATGGAGAAATATGGAGATAGGAGAGTGTTTAAGATGGATAGAATTAGAGTAGCAGGAATTATTCCTATGGGAGATGGATTTGCTTTTATGCATCGAAAAGGGGTAGTAAAAAGGAAAGATTATCAAGAATATTATACTTTTCCAGGTGGTGGATTAGAAGAAGGAGAAACACCAGAAGAAGGAACGATTAGGGAGATAAAAGAAGAATTTGGAATTGATGTCAAAGTAGTTAAAAAACTATATGAAATTTATTCCGATAAATTCCATCAAAAAGAGATTTTTTATTTGTGTGAATATGTAAGTGGAGAATTTGGAACAGGAGAGGGCCCAGAGTTTTCAAATGATCCTCATTATATTGATAGTGGCAAATATATTCCTGAGATTGTAAAGAAAGAAGATGTCAAAAATATCTTGTTATTGCCATTAGAGATAAAAGAAAAATTTTTAGAAAATATTTCTAATTTATAAGAAAATAGTTAAGTTTCGGTTTCTTGCAAGGGGTGCTTATCATATATAATTTTTTCACACTTTGTGTGTCGCAACCACCAAAAATAAAGAAAAATTGGTTGGTTGCTCCAATCGCACTCGCATAGCTCGTTTGGTCGCTTACACAGTGTTTCGAAAATTATATATGATAAGCACCCCTTGCAAGAAACCGAAACTTAAATCCAAGACAAACTTGAACTCTTACCGTAAAATGATTAAGAATTCCTAATCTTATTTCGGTCACATTCATCATTTATTCAAAATAACCATATTTTACGCCCAGACGTGGGAGCTAACCTTACGAAAAAAATCGAAACTTAAAGAAAATAAATATTGACAATCCATTGGATTTATGAAAAAATAAGGAAAATAGGAAAGTGAAAAATGCAAACAAGTAAAAAGAAGAGGCATTTTTCATAAATAGGGAGGAAAAAATGGAAAAATTAAGAGGATTTGAAATAGCAAAAGGATTTGAACAAAGTCAAATCAATTTACCAGTAAGAAAAACAAAATATTCAGCTGGATATGACATAGAAGCAGCAGAAGATGTAGTAATACCAAGCTTTAAAAAGGGAATGCATCCTACTTTAGTAAAAACAGGATTAAAAGCGTATATGCAAGAAGATGAAGTTATGATGTTATATAACAGAAGTTCGAATCCAAAGAAAAAAGGATTAATCATGGCAAATAGTGTAGGTGTCATTGATAAAGATTATTATGGAAATCCAGATAATGATGGACATTTTATGTTTGCTTTTTATAATATGAAAGAAGAAGAGGTAACCATAAAAAAAGGAGAGGCAATCGGACAAGCCATCTTCCAAAAGTACCTAATTGTAGATAATGATGAGGCACAAGGAGAAAGAGTAGGGGGATTTGGTTCTACTAACAAATAAAAAAAATTAAAAAAATTTATACTTAGAGAATAGCGGGATAGAGACAAAATACAAGGAGAAAAAGAATGATAAAGGCTTTGACTTTTATCATTTTTTGTTGTATAATAAAAATGGTTAAAAAATCCAATAAAGTTATTTAATGCTATAATTTTACGATAACTTTATTATCTTTTTTTGCCAGAAGCGCTGAAAGGAGTTGACTTACATGTTTAATGTAGGAGACAAAATAGTATACCCAATGCATGGAGCAGGGGTAATCGATTCAATAGAAGAAAAAGATATTTTAGGAGAGAAACAATCTTATTACATATTGAAAATGCCAGGTGAAGTAAAAGTAATGATACCAACAGCAAAGGCAGAAACAGTAGGCGTAAGAAATATAATAGATAAAAGTTCAGCCGATAAAGTAATTGGAATACTAGAAAAAGATGAAACAGAAATGGATAAAAATTGGAACAAAAGATATAGAGATAATATGGATAAAATGAAAAGCGGAGACATTTATGAAGTAGCTGATGTGGTAAGAAATTTAAGCTTTAAACAAAAAGAAAAAGGATTATCAACTGGAGAAAAGAAAATGCTAAACAATGCCAAACAAATTTTAGTGAGTGAATTAGTTTTAGCAGAACATGCTACACAAGAAGAAGTAGAACAATTGGTGGAAAACAAAATAAATACATCATTTATGATGTTCCGTGCTGAGGAAATTCAACCAGAGAGTGTAGTTAACAAGTTTATACCATTTGATGGTACAGGAACCAATGATTAATTAAGAAAATTCAGTTGGAAATAATATAGTAGTATGTATTTCCACTGGATTTTAAATTATTTTAAAAATTTGAAAAAATGTATTGACAAAAAAAAATCAACATATTATAATATCACTTGTATTTCATAATAACCAGTTCAATTTTTATGCAGATGTGGCGGAACTGGTAGACGCACAGGACTTAAAATCCTGCGAGGGTTAAACCTCGTGCCGGTTCGATTCCGGCCATCTGCACCAAAATATCAAGTTAGAAATCAGATTTCTAACTTGTATTTTTTTGCGTAATTTCGGCAAAATCCTACTCTTTATAGGTACTTTGGAACAGTTTTAAAAAGTTCTAAAAAATACCCTAAAATGTATATAAAATGTCGGGATTACATGTCGGGAAAATTTTTAATCTTTGATAGTTCTATCAAATACTCCCTTTATTTATTATTATTCCTATTCCATTTATCAGAAAGGATGAAAAATGGAATTTATACCCTATAAAGCTAATGAATGCTTTGAACATTTATATTATCAAATACCAATGGAATTATTCTTCAATCCAAAATATAAAGATAAGTTAAATTCAGACAGTAAAATTCTTTATGGATTTTTACTAAATAGACTAACATTATCAGCTAGAAATAATTGGGTTGATGAAGATGAAAAAGTTTTCTTAATATTTACAAGAAAAGAAGTTCAAGAAAAACTAAATTTATCTGATAAAACTGTTACAAAAGCATTTAATCAATTAAAAGAATGTAAATTAATAAATGAGAAAAAGCAAGGAGCTAATAAGCCTAATTTAATCTATGTTGGAAAAATAGAACATGATGAAGATTTAATAAAACTGATTCGTAAAAATTACGAGTCCCGAATCGTAAAATCTACGATTCACGACACGGAAAATTTACGACCTAACTATAACAATAATAATTATAACTATAAAGGAAAAGGCAAATATAGTTTTCAGAACTATGAACAAAGGCATTATGATGATTTAGACTTCTTATATGCAAATAATTTGTATGAAAATTAAAAAAGGAGAAATTAGATATGAATAATAATGAATTAAAAGAAAGATTTATAGATGAAAAAACTGGAATTGAGTATATAAGAAAAGGTGATTATTACTTTCCAAATTTAGTTGATTCAGCTAGTGTAAAAGCTAATGAACTTGGTAAATATGGAAAGTTAAGATTAAAGTATTTGCTAGAGCATAAAAAAGTAGATTATACAATTTTATGGGTTGAAAACAAATTAAGAAGTCATTTATTAGAGATAGATAAAACAGCAAATGAAAGATTTAATTTGTTAATGAAACAATTTATAGAACAAGAAAATGTAACTGAAGAATTAAAAGCAACTAATCAAATGGAATGGGTTTGCAGAATGAATAATATAAAAAATCGTGTAGAAGAAATTATATTTAATGAATTAATCTATGTTTAAAATGGAGGTTAAAGTTATGGAAAAAATAGAAAGTTTTTATAAAGAATATGAAGATATGTTTGAAGACTATTTAGAAAATAGTAGAAAATATTTAAAAGATAATAATGAAAAATATGCAGAGTTAAAAAACGAATATAACAAAATATTAGAACAAAATGAAAATTTAACTTGGGTATTAGAAGGAGATATTAAAGACAGAAATTTATCAAATGAAGAATGCTTTGCACTTTCAAAATTGGTACAAATTTATTACGATATGCAATCAATAGAAGAAAGAGAAATTTTCTTTTTAGGTGGTAAAGAAGTATACTTTTTCTTTAAAAAGCTTGGTATTTTGAAGTGAGTACTCTGTAGATTTCTTGAATATGCAAGCAACGTATTTGTACTCACGCCACAAATACCAACAAGAATGGGACAAGTCCCAAACCCTAATAAGAAAAAACAGAAAGCGAGATGAAAGGTTGAAAAATAATATAGTAAAAAGTCCATAAGAAATAAAAGTCCTAAAAATAGCACTTTTTAAAAGAAAGAGTATTTAATTTACACCAAACAATTTAATATAAAAAACTAGCTAACTTTGTAGCCTTGAGCTTCTAAAAACTTAATAGCATTATTGATATTTAGCTTTTGAGCTTTAGATTTAAAATTCTTCTGTGTTAATTGCTCATAAATTTCAAAATTAAAAGGTACGTTTTTAGAAAGCATTTGATAGATGCAAGTAAGTAGCATTCTAGCAATAGCGATAATTGCACGTTTATGACCTCTACGCTTTTTAATAGCGTCATAACGCAATTTGAAATAAGGACAGCTTTTATCACGAACGGCATTGTTAGCACATTGAACTAGAAGAGGCTTAATATAAACACCAGCTCTGCTAATATGTACAGACTTTTTCTTGCCAGCACTTTCATTGCACTGTGGGGTAAGACCAGCCCAAGAGCATAAATGTTCAGCATCTTTGAAAACTGACATATTTGGACCAATTTCTGAAAATATAGTGATTGCAGAAATATCTCTAATACCTGGTACAGTTAGAATCAAATTAATTTGATTTTGATAAGGTAAAATTAAAGGTAAAACAGCTTTCTCGATATTGTCAATACATTCAATAAGAGTATCATAATGGTCAAGGCAAATTTTCATTTTAGAATTTTGTTCATGCGTAAGATTACCTTGAACAGCTTCTAAAATTTCTTCAGGAGTTGACTTTAAATTTTTTCTAAGAAGAGGAGTAATTTCTTCAAGAGAAACATTATCTTCTTTAGAAAGAATTAATTCTAAAATAGATTTAGAGGTTTTGCCAAAAGTATCTGTAACGATATTAGAAATCATGATATTAGATACAGTCAAAGAATTTTGAAATCTATTCTTTTCAGAAGATTTGCAGTAGACGAGTTTCAAGCGATAACGCATTAAGTCACGTAATTGTCTAATGTCAAGAGGTGGCATAAAGCTACCTTCAACAAGTCCATGCTTAAATATATCGGCAATCCATACAGAATCTTTAGTATCAGTTTTCTTACCGTTGAATTGCTTTAACATATTTAGGGTGAGTGATTGTAACATTGCAAGTATCTTCTAAAATGTTAAAAATAGGAATCCAATACTTTCCAGTGGATTCCATACAAATATCTTTACAATTGTTATCGATAAGCCATTGCTTAAGTTTTTTAATATCATTAGTAAAAGTTGAAAATTGTTTGGTTTGATAAGTGGTAACTTTACGTTCATTTGTAGTAGCAATTGTAGCAACTAACATTTTTTTGTGAACGTCAATACCACAACAAGTATTGTAACAAATGTTTAACACAATAGTTACCTCCTGTAAAAAATAAAAAAGATGTATAGACATTTACTATGTGTACCCAGCTAGATTAACGGACTTTGTTAAATACAAAGATAAGGTTACGCACTCCACCTACATTTTAGTAGGATATGTTGCACTCATTTGTGCTTAAAAGGTACGCGTCACATATAAAAATACGGGATATAATTACAAAATAGTGGTAATTATTCGCCACTCCTCCCGACGTGCTCTTCAGTCTATCTATACATCTAAGAATATTATAGCAAATTATGGTAACTATTGCAATAAAAGAATTTTTAATACAGATTTGTGCCTTTCGCAGACTGAGTGAAGCGAAGGCGAGAAAGGAATGATTGTAAAAATGAGAAATAGAAATATAAAAATCAATGTGTTTTTAAATGAAGATGAAAACCAAATTCTGAATGAGAAAGTTAAAAAATCTGGATTAAACAAATCAGAATTTTTTAGAAAAATAATTTTAGATTATCAGCTAAAAGAAAAACCAGATGAAAAATTTTATGAAGTACTTTCCCAGTTAAGAGGTATGGCAACAAACTTAAATCAAATTGCAAGAGCATGTAATCGTTATGGGTATGTTAATAATGATAAATATGTATCACTAGCACATAAAATAGAAGATTTAGTTTTAAGTTTACAAGAAGTTTATGTTGTATCTAAAAAGAAGGTAGATGTATAAGATGGCAATAACAAAAATATGGAAAGTAAAAGATAGATTAGATTTTACAATAAATTATGCAATTAATGGAGAAAAGACAGAAGAAAAATTATATGTATCAGGCATAAATTGTATGCCTGATACTGCTCTACAAGAAATGAGAAATATTAAAAAGCAATTTTTCAAGACAACAGGAATACAATGTTTTCATGGAGTACAATCTTTTGTAAAAGGAGAAGTAACACCAGAACAAGCACATGAAATTGGAATTAAACTTGCTGAAGAACTATGGGGAGATAAATTTCAAGTAGTAGTTTCTACTCATCTAAACACAGATAACCTACACAACCATTTTGTTTTAAACTCTGTTTCATTTTTAGATGGTAAGAGGTTTTGTAATACAAAGAAAGACTATGCAATAATGAGAAAAACTTCAGATAAACTTTGTGAAGAATATGGATTGAATGTTTTAAAGCAAGAAGAAAAATATAATAAATATGCTACAAGTAGTTTGTATAAAGAACTAATGAAAGATTCTATTGAATATGCAATAGCAAATGCTAAAGATTATAACGAATTTATTAAAATACTACAAGATTTAGATTATATTGTTACAGATAAAAATGAAACATTGTCTATAAGAAGAGAGCCATATAAACGAAATACTAGACTTGAGAGGCAATTTGGAAATAATTACTCAAAAGAAAATATTTATAAAAGAATATTAGAAACACAGCCCGAATATCCATATTCTCCAGCTCCATATTTATTAGCTAACAGAAGTTATGAAAGATATAACAATGAAAAACAAAAGCATTTGCAATTTAAAGGCTCTATTTCATATTTAATTTTTCACTATGAGAAATTACTCGGTATCAATATAGAAATCGTTTCAAAACCTAATATAACTAAAATGACACCAGAATTAATAAGTGCAATTAAGAAAATGGATGAATTTTCTAAACAAGTTAGATTTGTGTGTAAAAATAATATCAATACAGAACAAGAACTGCTGGATTATCAAAAGTCAGTTTATGAAAAAATTAATCCACTAAAAAGTGAAAGGGAAAGTTTATGGAAAAAGCATAAAAGAGCCAAAACAGATGAAGATAAAGAAACTATTGAAAATCAAATTGTAGAAATTTCTAAAAAAATAACACCACTTGCTGAAGAAGTAAAACAGTGCAATAATATAGAATTAAGGTTAGAAAGAATTAAGCAATTTCAACTTCATCAAAAGCTAGAAGAAGAACGAAAACAAGCCGAAAAAGAACAAGAAAAAAAGAAGAAAGATAGAGTTAGATAAGATAGTTTAAAAACATGTTAGACAACACAAAAAGCAGTGAAGAACACTGCTTTTTGCCGAAATTACTGTTATTTGTGAAAACATTATGATGCCTGAAATTTGTCGTAATCGATTTCACTGGTAAACTCGATGCCTTCTGCTTTTGCCATCTCAACCATACTTTTATGAATAGTTATGAGATAACTTGTTACAGGAACATCAAGCTCTTTATCACAAAAGTCTTCAGCATTAACATATACTTCATTACTGCTACTGTAACAATAGCCGATTGTGATAGTTTCAACATCGTGGTAGCCTTTTATTCTTATTGCACATCTGTAATCATGAAAATCCTTTGAGCCGTAATATCTCTCATGTAAGATATTCCCTTGAAACTCTTCAGTATCAATCCCATAAGATTCAGGATAAGGCTCAACTCGAACCACAATGTCATCGGGGTTATTTTCCCTTCGAGACTCCATGATTTCCTCTGCTAACTCCAGAATTTCCCTTGCCATGTCTTGCTCTGTTATTTCTTTAGGAGCAGTTATAGCCTCAGAAGGTAATTCAGCAATTCTCTTTTCTTCTGCATTTTTTTCTAATTGCCTCATACCATCTTTTTCAGGAAATCTGCCGTTTTCCTTGACAAACTCAATCAGAGCACTCAGCAGATAGTCCTCAGCGGGCTTTCTGTGATTTAAATACCCTTCTACTCTTCTAATAAAATCTTTCTTAAGGTATTCTTTGATTTCAGCTGCGCTTTTCATGGTTACAACATCTGACATTTCATCAGGACAACCTGTAAAAGGATCAAGATTCTCGTAAACAGATACCTCACCTTTCTGGTCGAATGCTTCAAACAAAATTCTTTCATTCTCAGCATTTACATCGCATAACTTCCGTAAATCCCTCATTGCTGAACGATTTACATTTCCATTGTAATTTCTAATCATCGTCGATTCCTCCTAAAATTTTTTACTAATCTTCCTGCATACCCATATGATGAAAAAGAGGATTAACAAAAAGACTGTATCTATATAATACCATAATTTACATAATTTTGCAAGGCTTGTGAGCTGAAAATATGAAGCACTTTAGTTGATACAATAAGTATTTTTATTTAGATTTATATTTTAATTCTTGAATAGCTTGATCTATTAAGCTTATTTGTTCAGTACTTACTTCAGGATTAGAATATACACCAGTTTTTAAGTTTAGGTTATTATAATATTTACCATCATGCTTTTTAGTTTGTATTCTAAGTTTGCTAACTGCTCTTAATTGATCTATTTTGCAATATGAAAATCCTTCAAAATTTTCTATTTCTCCAATATCAATAATAACGTCAGATTCGTTTGGCTTACTTGTTAATGGAGCAACCAATACAGTACCAACATTTGGTCTTGAATATAATACAATAGCAGGATGTGAGTGATTTAATTCTTGACCAATATTAACTCCAAAATCTACCCATACGACTTGTTTTCTTGTTACATATGGTACATAATTAAGTTGTTCATTTTTATTAACTTTATTTAGTTTATATATTTGTTCAACAAACCATTTTTCTAATTCTTGTCGTTGATTATTATTTAATTTATTTAATTCATCACTTATGTTCAAAGTTTGTGCCTCCTCAATGTAAAATTCAAAATATATAATAGCACAAAATAAGCAAAATTTCTACATAAATATAAATATTTTTTACTTTTGATGTTAAGAAAAATTAAAGGAAATACAAATTTTTTTAAAGAAAATACAAAAAAATTTAAAGAGAATACAAATTTTTTTACATATTTTATTGATTTTTTTAAAGAATTTGAGTATAATAATATTAACAGAAGCAATTCTGTTACGAGTTGAAATACACTCAATTTAAGAAGACATTTAGACCTGAAAGACGGTCAAGTTGATTTACAAATAACCTTTAGACTAAGTCTAAAGGTTATTTGCTTTTTAAAAATATCTATTTCAAATTTACATCTTCTAAAAATTCATCTAATGTAAATTCACGATTGTATTCATCAACGATAATGTATTTATTGCTATTTTCATTATAGAAGTTTATAAAATCGTTTAAGTTGCTAAATTTTCGAAAACGGAATGTGCCAGAAGAATATACTCCAAAATCCAATTTATTTATTGAATCTAAATAAAATCTAGTTTCATTTCTATATTCGGGCTCATATTGTCTACATTCTTCTAAAACATCGTTGTTTTGTATTGGTAAAATAGAAACTATTTCTTTGTTTAAATCATTATATAAATTTTCTAATTTAGTATTAAAATCTTTTTCTAGTTCTTCTAGCTTTTCAATATGTTCTTTAGTGATTTTTCTATCTTTTAAATAATATGTACAAGACATAAATGCACCTCTTTTCTAAAGTTAAATATATGTATTTTATGAATCTTTATTTTCTTCCATCCAAGTTTTTAGTTGTTCTTCTGTAATTTCTTCTTTTTTAAATTCTCTAATCTTTTCTTGTGCAGCTTTTTTCCATGTGTTAAATTTTTTCTTATCTTTTTCAGAAGTCTTTGGATTCCTACTTAATTCCATTAATCTTTTTTGATATGTTCTTCTGTAAATTAAAAGACCTTCAACTTCTTTAACATTCTTAGCATATGTAGTACGAGCTCCTAGTTCTCTACATTTTTTTCCATTTCCAGAACGAGGTGTTAAATCACAATAAACTTCAGCTTGTCTGTTTACAGGAATAAAGTATCTGCCACAATGTTTACAAGTTTTAATTGTTATATTATTATTTACTAATTCACTTAAAACTATAAAACAAATATTATCCAAATATCTACTTGAATATTTAATACCATTTTGCATGTTTATTCCATTTATACCTTGTGTAATGTCGCTTAGTTTAGCAGAAACAAAATCATTCTTAAAAATACTCAAGGAATTTAATAATACTTCTGTATTTTGTGTATGTTTATTTATTAAATTATGTTTTAACGAATATGCTTGAAATTTTGTATATGGTTCATATTCTTTATCTTCTTCATTTCCATTTAAATTATATATGTAATCTACACATTCTTTTAACTCTAATTGAAGTGCATATAACTTTACTTGAGCACTTTCAAAAATTCCCTTTGCATTTGCTATAAATGAATTTATATCTGTATATGATAATCTCATTTTTTTACTAGAATATTTTTCTATAATTCCTAGTCCATAAGCATATATAAAATCTTTATATGCATGTCTCCAATCATCTAATCTAGCATTTAGGAAATTTATTAAAAGCGTACCATATCGTTCTTCATAAGGATTATATAAATCTAGTGGTTTTGGTTTTAAAGCGTTTTTTATATATTCAGCTCGATTTCTTTTAGGAGAAACTTTAGGTAAGAAGCTATCAGTATAGTATATGTAAGAATATTTAGAGTTTTTACTAGTACCAATTTTTGAGTTATATAATGTTAAAGTGGTAGTATAATACTCTTTTTTATTATTTTTATCAAACCATATGTAAAAGCCTTTTTCGTTAGATAAATCAGCTTTATTATTCATTAGTATTTTTTCCTTTCATAAATATCTTGTGAGAAATTTTAGAAATTTAATAAATTGTATTGACATCTTATAATACCTTTAGTATAATAACAATGCAAATAAAAAGTAAAATTTCTCACTACCTATTTTAATAATACTACAAAACAAAGAATTATGCAATAGAAATAGAGAAATTTAACAACAATGAGAGGAGGAATGCTAATGTTAGAAGTTAAATCTAAAGAAAAACCTATGCCAGTTATTTATACTACTGCAGATATCTGCAAAATGTTTCATATTGGTAGAGTAAAATGTTTAGAGCTATTTCATAGAGCTGATTTTCCAGCACAGAAATATGGCAGAGGTTTTGGAATTGAAGCAAATGCTTTAGCCAATTATATGAGTTCTAGACATATTATTTGTTAGAAAGCAAAAGAGATTTAGAAATCGCACTTCTAAATCCCTACAAATCACATGGGAATGTCTCCCTATGTTTATTGGCAAATTAATTATAGCACAAGTAAGTATTTACTTGCAAGACATTCCCTTTAAAATTTTTATGAAGGGAGTAAAAATGAGCAAGAAGAAAGACTTTGTCGAAGGTATCGACTATGTTATTACAATTAGAAAAAGAAAAAAGTTTATAAAGAATCCAAAGAAAAGCATTTGTCCTATATGTGAAAATTGCAATCATAAGAATTTATGTTTAAATCGTAGAAATAAAGAAACTATGGAAAGATGTAATAAATGCAAGAATTGCAGTGATAATTCTTTGTGTGACAAATTTAATTTCTATGATGAATATGAAGGAAGATTATTAAAACTTGGAATAAATGCAAATACAGGAAAAGCTATTAGACAATCATTTTCTGGAAAAACTGAAGAAGTTGTTTTAGAAAAGTTAAAAAAGCAATATATAAAGAATAAAGAAGAAGGCATAAAAGAAACAATTTACACTCCAAATGAAGTTTCAATTATTGAACTAGCTAAAGAAATTGAAGAAAACAAATATAAACTTTCAGCAACTCATGGCTCTGGTTACAATAGGAATATGCAAACAATAAAAGCTTGTAGTGCATATAACTTTATGTTTAAGCCTATTCAAAATGTGACGAGAAATGAGATTGAAAGATTTTTACAAGCAGAACGACATAAATCTAATTCCACTATATCAAAGGAATATAGCATAATAAAAAATGCCTTTGATTTAGCTTATAAAAAACACCTTATTGATAAAGAAATTGCTTTAGATTTTAGCATTGATCCAATAGAAAAGCCTAAGAGCCATAAAGAAGATAAAGATGTTGTAGCATTTACAATAAAAGAAGAATATATATTAATTCAATATATGAAATCTCATTATACACAATATAACAATATGCTATTACTAGCATTATATACTGGTATGAGAATTGGAGAGGTATTAGCATTAACTACTAATGATTTCAATTTTGATGAAGATTATGGAACAATTAGTGTTAATAAAACAATTACTAAAAATAAAAGTGGAAAAAGAATTGTTGGAAATGTAACTAAAACGAAAAACGGAAAGAGAAATTTGCATTTAGATAAAAATTCAAAAGAAATTGCAGTAAGAGCAATTAATGAAATGACACCAAATAAAAAGAATATGCTATTTCTTCGAAAAGATGGAAAGATATATGAAAATAGCCAAGTTAATAGTGCATTTAAACGAATCTGTAAAAATGCTGGAATAAAAGTTATTATGACTAAACACAGGAAAAATTCTAAAACAAAAGGAGTTCACTATGTAAATCAAAAAACAAGTGATGTAAATGTTCACATGTTAAGACATACATTTGCAACTAGATGTATAGAGTCAGGTATGGATTTAGCAACATTACAAAAGGTTTTAGGACATGCTAATATTCAAACTACAATAAATATTTATGGAGATATATTTGATTACCATCAGAAAAATCAAATGTATAAATACACAGAGTATATGCAAAAGATGAATGAAAAATATGAAAAGATATTTGAAAATAATACGATAAAGGAATAAGATAATAATAAATAATTTGATAGAAAAATATATTCCCGACAATGTCGGGACAGAAATAGGAAATTTGAAAACACTTGATATAAGTAGAAAAGATGGCAAATAAAATTTGCTCATCTGCACCAAAGAGTAGCAATTAAGCTATTCTTTTTTGTTTTTAAAAGGATATGATATCAAGAAAATTTGTTGTAATAAAAATGGATTTATGATATAAATATATTTAATGTTTCCAAAGAAAGAATATAAGTTTATATAATTTAATATATTCTTAAAATGCTTAAATACTTTTGTAAATGGAAAATATAAAATTCAAAGTTTAAGGAGAGTCTTTGTGAATAGAGCTGATAGAATCATATATTTTAAAAATATATGCGATAAATTGAAAAATAAGAGTAATGAGGATATTGAAGAATCATTAATAGAATATATAAAGTTAAAAAAAAATCAATTAACTATTGAATCTTGTAAAAATAGCGAAATTATTAATGTATTTTTAGATAACGATTTTCCACTTGATATTGAATTACTAATTGAATTTTATGAATATTTATTGGATAAAGATGCTAAAAATGAAAATGGAATTGTTTTTACTCCTAAATATATATCTGATTATATTGTAGAAGATTCATTGAATAATATAAAATCTTGGAATAAAAAAATTAAAATAATTGATCCTGGATGTGGTTGTGGAATCTTTTTAATTTCAGCCATAGAATACTTACATAATAAGTTTAATGTTGAAGTTAGAAAGATAATTGAAAACAATATATATGGAATTGACATTGTAGAAGATAATATAAGAAGATGTAATTTTGTTATGGAATTATATTGCATAATAAATAACGAATATTATAAAAAATTAAAATGTAATCTAAAATGTGCAGATAGTTTGAAAGAAAATTGGAATGAGTTATTTAAGATTGAAAAATTTGATTATATTATTGGAAATCCACCATATGTAAATGCTCATGATATGAAAAAAGATACCAATAAGTTTTTAAAAGAAACTTTTGAAACAACAAAAGGTGGAATGTTTAATATATTTTATGCTTTTATAGAAAATGGTATGAATTATATAGATGAATCAGGTTCACTAGAATTTATTATTCCCAATAATTTTTTAACTATAAAATCTGCAGTAAATTTAAGAAAATTATTACAGAATAATAAATGGATAAACAAAATCATTGATTTTTCTAATAATATGCTATTTAGACCTGTTAGAACTTACAATTGTATATTAAAACTAGATAAAATACAAAATGAATCTTTTACATATACAATATTAAAGAAATGTGATGATGAAGATATTGAAAAGAAGTTAACACAAATTAAATTTAATGAAAAGAATTATTCAGAATTAGATTCTATGGGGTGGAAATTAGTTGATAGAAAAACATTAAAAAATATATATAGTATTGAAAATCAAAAAACACCATTAAAAGATTTTATAAGAACAGGAATAGCAACATTAAAAGATAAAGTCTACATAGTAGATAAAGATGAAAAAGGATATTTTAAAAATGTTAATGATAAAAGGTTTGATATAGACAACGAATTAGTAAAACCAATATATAAAATACCAGAGTTAAAAAAGTGTGATAATTCTGATGATGCTTTACAATATATTATATTTCCTTATGAAAAAATGAATGGTGTATATAAACTTATTGCAGAAGATGTTTTGAAAGAAAAGTATGAGGAAACATATAAATATCTTTGTGAAATGAAAGAAACTTTGAACAAAAGAGATAAAGGAAAAGGAAATCCTTATGGATGGTATGCATATGGTCGTACGCAGGGCCTAAATAAATATGGAAAAAAGATGGTTTTTCCAACTTTTGCAAGTAAACCTAAATTTAAATATATTGATAATGAAGATGCGTTATTTTGCAATGGCTATGCGGTTTTTGAAAATAATACTATATCACTTGATATTTTGGAAAAAATATTAAATTCAAAAATCATGCAATATTATGTAAGTAATACGAGTTATCCGATTGAGGGAGGCTATTATTGCTATCAGAAAAAGTATATTGAAAAATTTTCTATACCTGAATTTGATGAAAACGAGATAACCATATTAAAGGGAAACAATATAGCAGATATTGATGATATGTTAATAAAAAAATATAATATTTATATATAATATTGGGAGAAAGATAAGTATGAGATATATAGATAAACAATTACTCAAATTTAAAAATATGATTGAAAATTCAATAATTACGAAGGGTGTAGAAGGTAAGAAATCGACAATAAGGTCATCTGCACTTATAAATTTAATACATCAAGCAGTAAAATATGAACTTATTGATCAAGGAGTTAATGAAAAATATATTTATCCAGCATTTGAAAAAACAAAACCAGAAATTAAATTATCAGGTTTTTTGAAACAAAAAAATCAAGATATATGTGTATTACCGGAAAGAATAGAAAAACATCCTATTATAATTGACTGGGGGCCTTTGCAATTTCAAAATAAGAAAGATCCATATGGATATGATTTTTCAGAAAACACGTTGGTTATTAATGTTAGAAGTCAAATGAGTAGTTTGGCTAAAAACTCGGATACATTATTTGAAAGAACTTTTGCAGAAGCACAAAATCTTCATATGAGATATAACAATATAGTCTTAGGAGAAGTTTACTTAATACCTATACATGAATATGATGATGAATTGGTAAAAGCAAATAAGGTTGGGTTTAAAAGAAATGCAACCAATATAGAGAAATATATTAGTTTTTTTAATGCTATCAATAATAGATCCGTTAATGGAGAGGATTATTGTTATGAAAGATGTACTTTATTGATTGTAGATTTTAATAAAGATGTTCCAAAATTATATAAGAATAATGAAGAATTAAAAAAGGATAGGTTGATTTCAAATGATTTTTCAATAGAATACAACACACTAGCATTTGAAACATTTGCCCAAGATATATTAAAAATTTATTCAGAAAGATTTAATATAAATAATTTAAAATAAATAATAAGTACATCAATAGCTAGATAACTAGGCTAACGAGCCAAAGAGTAAAAATCAAACTATTATTTGTTCAAGAAATATGTTGTTGATTATAATGTATATAATAAGGATGGATAAAAGAAAATGAAAAAAATAGTCATTGCAACCAGTAATCAAGGAAAACTAGAAGAAATCAAACAAATATTAAAAAATTATGAGTTACTAAGTTTAAAAGACATAAATTGTGAAATAGAAGTAGAAGAAGACCAAGAAACATTTGAAGGGAATGCTAGAAAAAAGGCAAAAGAGATAGCACAAAAAACGAATATGCCATGTATAGCAGATGATAGTGGCTTATGTATAGAAGCCTTTGATGGTTGGCCAGGAGTAAATACAGCAAGATTCTTAGGAGAAAAAGCAACAGATAGACAAAAAAATGATGCTATTTTAGAAAAAATGAAAAATGTAAGAGGGGAAGAAAGAAAAGCAACCGTAAAGTGTGTCATAGCTTATTATGAAAAAGGAGAATTCATCATAGGTAAAGGAGAAGTAGAAGGAAGAATAGCGGAAGAACCAAGAGGAAAAACTGGTTTTGGATTTGATCCTATTTTTGAACTAGAAAATGGAAAAACCTATGCGGAAATAAGCAAAGAAGAAAAAAATACTATCAGTCACCGAAAAAGGGCATTAGAAAATTTGGAAAAACAATTGACAAATAAGTAGAAATATGTTAAAATTGATAACTGTAATCCGCTTAGTCAAGGCTCCTAAATATTAACCAAGTGTTAATTGCCTGAAGAATAAGGATTAGCGAGTATACAAATAAGGGAGGTGCATTTTAAATGTACGCAATCATTGAAAGCTGTGGAAAACAATACAAAGTAGCAGAAGGAGATGTTGTATTTTTTGAAAAATTAGATGCAGAGGAAGGTAAAAAAATCACATTTGATAACGTAGTCTTTGTATCGGATGAAGGAAAAGTACAAATTGGAAATCCTTATGTAAAAGGAGTAAAAGTAGAAGGAACCGTAGTTTCACATGGTAAAGCTAAAAAAATCATTGTTTTCAAAATGAAACCTAAAAAGAATTATAGAAGAAAACAAGGACATAGACAACCATACACAAAAGTGGAAATTACAGCTATAAAAACAGCAGCTAAAAAAGCAGAAACAACAGCAAAAAAGGAAGAAGTTGCTGAAAAAGCGGAAGCTTAATTAGAAATAAAATCGAATGATATAAATGTCAAAGAAACCGAAAGGAGTGAGAAAGCATGGCTCATAAGAAAGGTCAAGGTAGCAGCCATAACGGTAGAGAGAGTGAATCTAAACGTCTTGGTGTAAAAAGAGCTGATGGTCAATTTGTTTTAGCAGGAAATATCCTAGTAAGACAAAGAGGAACCAAAATGCATCCAGGAACAAATGTAGGAAAAGGTAGTGATGACACACTATATGCATTAGTCGATGGAACTGTAAAATTTGAAAGAAAAGGTAGAGATAAAAAACAAGTAAGTGTTTATCCAGTAGAACAATAAAATGTTTCAGAAATTTCTACATAAATAATTAAAAATAAAAGGATAGGGGAAAGAATGTCGAAAATGGCATTCTTTTTGCGTTTACCTATTTACAAAATGAAAATCATATAGTATAATAGATAAATAAGAAAAAGGAGAGAGATGTATCATACATCTTATTTTTTAAAACTAAAAATGAGGAAGGAAGGAGTAAAAAATGGCAAAAATTGTAGGAGATATTTCAAGAACATTCAATGAATATTTATTATTACCAAATTTAACAGATGAAAGATGTATACCAACCAATGTATCATTAAGAACACCATTAGTAAAATACAAAAAAGGAGAAGAGGCAAAATACTATGCCAATGTACCAATGGTATCAGCTATTATGCAAGCGGTATCAGGAGAAGAAATGGGAATTGCATTAGCAAGAGAAGGGGGAGTTGCCTTCATTTATGGTTCACAATCCATTGAATCACAAGCGAGAATGGTTAGACATGTAAAAAAACATAAAGCAGGATTTGTAGTGAGTGATTCTAATGTAAAATCAGGGACATCCTTAAAACAAGTGATTGATTTAGTAGAAGAAACAGGACATTCAACAGTAATCATTACAGACGATGGAACGGCTAGAGGAAAATTCATTGGATTAGTAACAGACAAAGATTATAGAGTATCAAGAGATAATTTTGAAGAACCAATTGACAAATTTATGACACCAAAAGAAAAAGTAGTATGGGCTCATGAAGGAATTAGTTTATCAGAAGCCAATGACCTAATTTGGGAAAATAAAATTGCTTGTTTACCAATCTTAGATGATGAAGAAAGATTGAAATATTTAGTATTTAGAAGAGATTATGAAGAAAGAAAAAATAACCCAAATTCTTTACTAGATGAAAATAAAAGATACATTGTAGGAGCTGGTATCAATACAAGAGATTATGAAGAAAGAATACCAGCCCTAGTAGAAGCGGGAGTAGACTTGATTTGTATGGATTCTTCTGATGGGTATTCTATCTGGCAAAAAAATACGATAGACTTTGTAAGAGCAAAATATGGAGATAGTGTCAAAATAGGAGCAGGAAACGTAGTCGATAGGGAAGGATTTATGTATTTAGCAAAAGCGGGAGCAGACTTCATAAAAATAGGAGTAGGAGGAGGTTCTATTTGTATCACTCGTGAAACAAAAGGAATTGGACGTGGAAATGCCTCTGCCCTAATTGATGTAGCAGCAGCTCGTGATGAATATTTTGAAGAAACAGGAATTTATATCCCATTATGTATTGATGGTGGAATTGTACATGATTACCATATTACAATTGCATTAGCCTTAGGAGCCGATTTTGTTATGATGGGAAGATATTTTGCAAGATTTGATGAAAGCCCAACAAGAGTAATCAAAAAAGGAAATGCTTTTGTAAAAGAATATTGGGGAGAAGGTTCGAATAGAGCTAGAAACTGGCAAAGATACGATATGGGTGGTGCTAAAAAACTTTCTTTTGAAGAAGGAGTAGATTCTTATATTCCTTATGCTGGTAGCTTAAAAGATAATTTAGCCATTACCGTTGCTAAAATTAAATCAACTATGTGCAACTGTGGATGTATTACCATTCCAGAATTTCACGAAAAAGCAAGATTGACGTTAGTGTCTGATATTAGCATTACAGAGGGTGGAGCACATGATGTTATTTTGAAAGAAATTGATAATCAATATAAATAAAAAGAAGGGAACTCACAAGGACAAGTTGTGGGTTCCTTTTATATAATAGAAAAGTAATATTTTCCTATTATATAAAAATACATGGTACAGAAATTTTTTCTAGTAGTATGAGTTTCCGAACAAGATAATTATGAAAATTTGTCAATCCGTTTTTTAAAATTGAAAACGAAATGACATAATTTTTAACAAAATACTTGAATGAGATAGTATACTATGATATGATTTTTACCAATAAAAAGGAGATGAGAGTAAGTATGAAAGAAGAAAAAAATTCTATAAAAGTAAGCTTAGGCGTTGTTATAAGTATAATCATTATTTTAATCTTATTATTAATAGGAGGATTTTTATTATACAAGAATCATACAAAAATAGCTGAATTAGAGAGTACAATTACAAACCAAAAAATAGAGAATGAAGAAATAATAGCAAAAAATTCAGAACCAGAAAACACAATAACTAATAATACAGTGAAAGCAAATGAGATAGTAGAAAATAAGACTAGGGAAACAGCTAAATTTGTGATACCATCTCTATTTACCTCAAATGCTAAAAAGACGGATACTTCCGTAAATTATACTTTGAATATATCAGATGATAGTAAAAGCTTTCTCATCAATATTGAAAATGGAGTACCTACGATAACTACTGGTTTAAATGCAAAAAGCGTATTTGAAGGATATGGATTAGATATTAGTAAAACAAAGATAAACCGAACAAAACAGAAAATAAATGGTTTTACTAAAAAAGTAGTAGATGCTTGTATAATTTCTGATGAACACCAATTTATGGGAATTATATTTGTATTTTTAATGGAAGATGGAACCGTAGAATACTCAAAGTTACAAAATATGCTTGATAAAGTAAGCACACAAGGAGCTATCAAAGAATTAAAGGACATGATAAGATTACAAAAAGTAGAATTATCAAATTCAGGTTGGGCGGATAGTTCAGCGATAGCAATTGATAAGGATAATAATTATTATGATGTATCACAATATATCAATTAGTAATTAAAAAAACAGAGAGAATGTTATACATTCTCTCTAATTCAATTGATATGCTATCATTGTTTTGAAGTCATTTTATAGTTTCAATATCAGTTTTGAAGTCCCCAATAATCTGAAAATGTAATAGTGCCTTTAGATATATTATCAAATGTTGAATCAATAATATTAAGAATTATTTGATTATTTTCTAATGTTATTTTACCGTTTAAAGAATTATTACCATCTTTTATAACAAAAGAAGCTGTATTTCCATTAAGTGTTGCTCTTGTATGAAAATCGATCGATTTTCCATTAACAATAAAATCAAACATAATTTCATTATTATCTATACTATATACATATAACGAATCATTAGATGTTGGATCTACCCACATGCCTAGATAAATTGATAAATCAGGTGGAATATTTGCGTGTTCTTCTTCGGTTGATGTCGTGTTATTACTTATATTGTTGGTTGTATTTTCGGTACTAATTGAAGAAGATATATTATTTAATTTAGATGTTAAATTATCAACATTATTTTGAAGGTCTGACATTTTTTCTTCCTGTTTTATTGATTTTTCAGTGAGTTCCGTTCTTTCCGCATAAAGTTTAAAGATAAATATACCCATTATAATAATTAAAATAATTGCCAAAATTAAAAAGAATGTTGATAAGCTTATTTTTGTAACTTTTTTTTCTTCCATTTTCCTACTTCCTTTCTTTTTTATGATTCATTCATGTTATATCATTAATACAACATTAAGTCAACTACTGCTTAATTCGAATTTGCACTTTCAAAATGAAACTTGGATTACATCAAGATACATGAACATTAATTTATTTTTATAATATAACTTGATTCTAGCATAAATAAATGATAGAATGAGGAAGAATAAAAGGGAGAAGTAAAAGAGAGGACGTAGAAAAATGATTATAAGTTTTGACATATGGGATACTATCATAAAAAGAAGATGTCATCCAGAAGAAACAAAATTGCATATTGCAAAATATATTATTTTAAAATATGAAGAAAAATTAAAAGAAAATTATAAAAATATATATGAAATATTAAAATTAAGAAATGATATAGAAGCAGAACAATGTAAAAGAAATAAAGAAGAAGGAAACGATGAAGAATGTAGAATTTTAGAAGTATTCCAAAAATTGCAAAAGGAAATTTTTAAAGAAGAAATAAAAGATATTTCAGAAGAATTATTAAGAGAAGAAATAGAACAAGAAAAAAGAGTAATTTTCATCAATCCAGAAATTTTACCAATCTTTGAAAAATATAAAGACTTAAAGAAATATTGTATATCAGATTTTTATATGGGAGCAGAAGCATTAAAAGAATTATTAGATTCTTTAGAATTACCAGTAAAATTTGAAAAAATATATAGTTCAGCTGATTATTTATTAAATAAGAGAACAGGAAATTTATTTAAAAAAGCAGAAGAAGAAATAGGAATTAAACCAGAAGAACACATCCATGTAGGAGATAACCAATTTTCAGACATTGAAATGGCAAAAAGCTTAGGAATTGAAACCATTAAAACAACTAAAACAGAATTTAATTTTATTCCAGAAAAAGGGAGAAAATTTGAATTTGATTTGTTATCCATCAAAAAACAGGACAAGCTATTTAATACGGGAGTAGATTTAGCACCATTATTGTATTTTTTTGGGTATAGTATTGTAGAATATGCTATTAAAAATAACATACCAAAGGTATACTATTTTACACGAGAAGGAGAAACATTCATTAAAATACATGAATTAATCCAAGAAAGCAATCCTTTTGGTGTGCCAATACCAGAATGTGATACTTTAGAAGTTAGTAGAATGGCAACCTTTTCAGCTTCTATGAAAGAATTTTCCATCTTAGAATTATTACGATTGTGGTCACAATATAGAAAACAAAGCATACAAGCTTTATTTAAAACATTAGCTATTGATAGAAAACCATATGAAGTTTTTTTAAAAAAATATGAAATTGATGCAAAAGAAGATATTATTGAGCCATGGTTTGATATTAGAGTTCAAAAATTATGTGTGGATCAAGAATTTGTAGAAAAAATAAACCAAGACTTAAAAAGAAAACGACAAGAATTATTAACATATTTTGAAAAGAAAAAAGGAATTACCAATAACGAAGAGCCAATGTTTGTAGTAGATATTGGGTGGAGAGGAACCATACAAGATAATTTAGCTCATATATTTACGAATAAAAAAATAGATGGATATTATTTGACTTTATATGATTTTTACAATTTACAACCAGAAAATGTGCATAAAATAAGTTTTATTGATGATAAAATGATACGAGATAATGAAGTATCGGATATGATTACTTTACTAGAATGGATTTATAATCCAGGAACGGCTAGTGTTATTGAATATCAACAAGGAGAAGCTATTAGAAAAGCAAAAACGGAAGAGATGGATATTGTAAAACAATATATTAAACCATTACAACAAGGAATGATAGAAGGAGCAAAAATCATCAATAAATATATGAAATATCATCCTTATCAAGCAGAAGAAACCAAACAATATGTATATGATTTAATCAGAAGCATAAAAACTAATCCAAGCAAAGAATTGATTGAAGCCTATTATAGTATGGTATTTAACGATACTTTTGGGAGTGCAGAATATGTAGAAAAAGAAAAAAAATTATCTATCATAGAAAAATTAAATATTTTAAAGTGCAGAAATAAATTAAGAGAGGAAACATGGAAAGAAGCCTTTATTGTGTATCATAATATGGGATACATGAAAGCTTTATTAAAGGTAAAATCTACGATAAGAAAAATTTTAAGAAAGGGATAATTTGAAAATAAATGGATACCAAAAAAGAAAAATATATTTTATTATTTGGGGACAAAAAGCCAGAAGACAATATAATAATTACGAATATGTTTAAGAATTCACGAGCAATTAGCTTAGGGTGGACAGAGTTTGATTATCACAATAACATGAAAATAATAGATCAGTATGTAAAAGAAGGAATCGAACAAATTATTTTTTCTGGACTAGAAATAGGTTGGGACAAGTTAATAAAAGATATCAAACAACAAAATCCTAACTTAAAAATCAAAGTAATCTGTCATACACAAGATAGTCTTTTGTATTATGAATATGAACGAGAAAATTTTTTCAAATTATTGGAATTAGCAAAAGAGGGAATCATACAAAATATCGCTTTTTTAAGAAAAGGTCAATATCAAACCTATAAAAGTTTAGGTTATACGTGTTCTTATTTGAAAGAAAATTATACGTTGGAAGAGGATAAGAAAATCAAGACGCATTCACCAAAGGAAAAAATAGAGCTAGGAATTTATCCATTAAACTATACTTGGGACAAGAACATTTTTAATCAATTATGTATGGCTAAATTTATTGATAATTGTCACCTTAATTATAATGACTTAGATGAGAGAATGGGAGATTTTTTAAATACAATGGAAATTACAAGTTCTCCAGATAAAGTAGACAAAATAGAAGAAAAAGAACTCATACAAAAACTAAGTAAAAATGATGCCATTGTAGCTACCTCTTTTACAGAATATGTGCATCCAGTATTTTTTATTAGTATGGAATTAGGAATTCCTTGCTTAATAGGAAATAATATGGACTTTTTTGAAGAAAAAGAAGAATTAAAAAGATATGTGGTAACTACAACAGAAGATAATCCTATTATCAATTCTGAAATGGTAAAAACCATGCTAGCTCATAAGGAGGAAATACAAAAACTATATCAGAATTGGAAACAAGAATATAATATACAAGCACAAAAATCAATAGAAGATTTTATGAATCAATAATTGCTATAAAAATAAGAAAGGAAAGAGGATATTGCAAAAAATTAAAAGTTTTTTCAAAAGTTTTATCAAAAAAGATAGCTCCCTGTATAAAGTGTTACGCAAGCTATATCATTTGTTAAGTACCATAAAATATAAAATAACGCATAGTAAGGAAGTAAAACAACAAAACAAGCAATATAACAAAAGAGTAGAAGAAGCAATTGAAAAAATAAAACAATATAAAGAGAAAGACTACATTGTATTTTATAATCCAACTTGGTTAGGTGTAGCAGCTTCTACTATGGGGTTATTTGAAAATATTGTACCATTAGAGCATGTTTATGCTAAAAAACCAATACAAACAATCGCACAAACAATAGAAGAGAATTCTATTAAATCTGTTATTTTTAGCCAAATTTGTGATGGTTGGACATCTATAATTGAAGAAATTAAAAAGAAAAATCCAGAAATACAAACCAAAGTAATTTGGCATGGAAATTGTTACGAATATTTTTCTGACTTTACTTGGAATTTGAATAAACAAGTAATGCAATTGTATAAGCAGGGAAAAATTAATTGTTTTGCTTTTGTAAGAAGTACGATGTATGAATTTTATAAAAAGGTAGGGTTTCAATCGTTTTACTTACAAAATAATGTACACAAAAAAAATGCAGATAAAATGGAAAACCATTCAAATGACAAAACAAAAATTGGAATCTATAATGCAGATTCCAGAGAACTAAAAAATATTTATACAGCATTAAGTGCTATGAAATTAGTACCAAATAGTATAGCAGATGTGGTTCCCATTAATGCAGGAGCCAAACAATTTACCGAAATTTTAGGATTAGAAACAACTAGTATCAATGATTATATTCCTAATGATGAATTAATGAAAAGAATTCAACAAAATGATATTAATATTTATCCAACTTTTACGGAAAATGCACCAATGTTTCCCTTAGAGAGTTTTGAAATGGGAGTACCTTGTTTATTGGGCAATAACAACGATTATTTTGTGGGAACCAAATTAGGAGAATATGTTATTTTAGAAAAAGAAGATGATGCTGAATATGTAAAAGATAAAATATTAGAAGTACTAGAACATAAAAAAGAAGTTATGCAATTATATAAAGTTTGGAAACAAGAATTTGATAGAAAATGTGAAAAATTAGTAAAAGAATTTGTGAAAATATAGGAGGAAATCAAAATGGACAAAATAGCCGTATTAATACCATGTTATAACGAAAGTAAAACCGTTCAAAAAGTAATTGAAGATTTTAAAAGAGAATTGCCAGAAGCAACTATCTATGTGTATGACAATAATTCAAAAGATGGAACCGATGAAATAGCTAGACAAGCAGGAGCCATTGTACGTTATGAAAGAAAACAAGGAAAAGGGAATGTTATCAGGAGTATGTTTCGTGATATTGATGCTGAGTGTTATATCATGACAGATGGAGATGATACTTATCCAGCAGAATATGCGAAAGAAATGTGTGCAGCCGTATTAGAAAGGAATGCTGATATGGTAATTGGAGATCGATTATCTTCTACGTATTTTACGGAAAACAAAAGACCTTTTCATAATATAGGAAATGTATTAGTTAGAAGACTTATTAATATGATATATAAAAGTGATATTAGAGATGTTATGACAGGATATCGTGCCTTTAGTTATGAATTCGTAAAAACTTTCCCAGTCCTATCCAAAGGATTTGAAATTGAAACAGAGATGACAATTCATACATTAGATAAAAATATGGGAATAGAAAATGTAATTATTGAATATAGAGACAGACCAGATGGTAGTGAATCTAAATTAAATACGTATTCTGATGGATTTAAGGTATTAAAAACAATTGGAACTTTATATAAAAATTATAGACCATTATCATTTTTTACTTGGATTACGATTTTATTAGCTGTCATTGGAACAGGATTTTTAATACCTGTCTTAATGGATTATGCTAAAACAGGTCTAGTACCCAAAATGCCATCTTTTGTAGCTAGCGTATTTTTCTATATTTGTAGTATTCAATCTTTTTTTGGAGGTTTGATTTTACAAACGATGGTGAAAAGAAGTAAGCAAGATTTTGAAATCAAACTCAACGAATATACAGATAAATTGAAAGAATTAAAAAATAATAGGTGATTGAAAATGGAGAAATTAAAAAAGTACAAAAGAATCGTAAGATTTATCCTAGCAATCATCACAACCTTGTGTATGAGTGTAGAAGTAGTACAAGGATCTTTTGAACTAGACGGAAATCACTTCAAATGGATTATTCTAGTGGTGGTAATTGATATTTTATTAGGGAGAGCATTTGAAAGTGGAAGTAAGAGATTGTTTATTTGCTCTATGTTTTTTGGATTAATAACATCAATTTTTGCTATAACAGGCTATACAGCAGAAAGGTATTTGGTTGAAAATATAGGAATTGCGAAAAAAGAAATACTAATGCTTTTGTGCAAAGCAGAAGTTTGTTTTATAGTAATAACATCGATTACCATTATTATGATGAGAAGCTTGCCAAATGTGATGTTAAAACTAAAATCAAAAAAAGAACATCCATTTTTTACGGCGAATAAAAAGTCAATTTTTGTTGTATCCATTATCTTTTTGATGGCATATTTACCGTATCTATTATATTATTATCCAGGTAATGTGTTAATTGATTCTACGGTACAAATTATGCAAGGAATGGGGGATTGGAAGTTTACTACACACCATCCACCAATTCATACAGCAATTATTACATTATGTATTAAATTTGGACATTTGGTAACAGGAAGCTATAACTTTGGAGCTTTTATTTACACTTTGCTCCAAACATTAGCAACTTGTTTTCTATTTTCTTATAGTATTTACTATATGGCAAAAAAGAAAGTAGATTTGCCAATAAGAGCTGGTAGTGTTTTATTTTATGCACTATGTCCAACCATATCTTTTTTAACGATTACTATGTATAAGGACATTCCTTTTGCTTTAGCGATGTTGGCACTGACAATCTGTATGACAGAGATAGCAACTAATATAGAAAACTTTATGAAACATAAAATAAGAATACTATTAACCATATTAGCTTGTTTTTTAGTAGCCATTTTTAGAAACAATGGATTGTATGTTATGATACTAACCCTTCCAATTATTATGCTAATGATTAAAAAATATAAAATAAAAATAGGATTTGTTTTTTTGACAGGAATTGTAAGTTGTCTTATTGTTGTAGGTCCTATTTATAACTTGTGTAAGATAGAGAAAGGCTCTTCTAAGGAAGCGTTTTCGATTGTTTTACAACAGTTTGCAAGAATAACAAAATATAAAGGAAATGAATTAACAATAGAAGAAAAAGAAGCTATTGCTCACTATTTGCCAATGGAACATATAGAAGAATTATACAATCCTGTATTTGCCGATCCTATTAAAAACCAAGCACCTGATGATGCTTTTAAACAAGATAAGAAAACCTTGCTAAAAACATATTTACAATTAGCAGTAAAATATCCATTGCAAACCATAGCCTCTTGGATTTGTAATTCCTTTGGTTATTATTATCCAAATACTTTGGGATGGGGAATATATACAGGTGTTAATGAAGAAGACTTCCATAATAATGGGAAGGATTATGGAATTGAACAACAATCATTGGTTAATTTTAGTTTTTTAGATCGTATAAATGAATTTGTAAATACAAGAAAAATCCCAATTATTAGTATGTTTTTGAGTATAGGATTTTTATTCTGGATAATGGTATTTGGAATGACATATTGCGTTTATACTAAAAAATATAATTTACTTTTAATTTATATGCCAGTATTATGTATGTGGATTACTATTTTAGCATCACCAGTATTTGGAGAGCCAAGATATGTATATAGTTTGTTTACTTGTTTACCATTATTATTAGGAATCAGTTTAAAAGAAGAAAAAGGAGAAATACATGCCTAAAATAAGTGTCATTGTACCAGTATATAATACAGAAAAATATATAGAAAGATGTCTAAATTCTATTAAAAATCAGACAATGAAAGATATAGAAATCATAATTATTAATGACGGCTCAACCGATCATTCAGAAGCCGTTATTAAGCAATGGATAGAAAAAAATCAAAACAAAATTAATATACAATACTGGAAGAAAGAAAATGGTGGATTATCAGACGCTAGAAATTATGGTGTTCAACATGCAACAGGAGAATATCTATCCTTTATTGACTCAGATGATTATATTGACAAAAACTTATATAAAAATTTAGAAAAATATGGAGAACAAAACATAGATTTAATAAAATTTAAAATGCAAACAATAGATGAGAAGGAAAATAAAATTGAAAAATTAGATGGTCCTATATTTGAAAAATGCACAGGAGAAGAAGCCTTTGAAAAATTGTGTACCAAAGATACTTTTTTAGAGGTAGCATGCATTTACTTATATCGAAGAGAATTTTTTATGAATTATCATTTTAGCTACACAGTAGGAACTTATCATGAAGATTTTGGGTTAACACCATTAATACTAATACAAGCCCAAAGTGTGATTTCTACCAATGAATATGGATACTATTATTCACAAACAAATAATAGTATTGTGAGAAATTCAGATTATCAAAAAGATAAGAAAAAGGTAAAAGATGTTTTATTACATTATGATAATGCAGTAAAAAAGATTGATAAGATGGATATTAGTAAACAATCCAAAGAACGAATCAAAAGATATTATACCAATACGGTTATTATAAAAGCAAAAAACTTAAAAGGAAATGATTTTGAAGAATATATCAAAGAGATAAAAGAAAGAAAATTATATCGAAATATACAGCCATATAATGGGAAGCAACGAATTAAAAGATTCCTTTTAAGATTTAATGTCAAATTATATTTAAAAATGAAATAAATTAATGTTACGATTCAACTAATACTGTCAACCTAAAATATTATCCTAAAAAGGAAGACAGTTCGTTCAAGCTAATTTTCGTAGAAATTCTAAATCCATTTTATGGCACCCTTCCACGTACAAGACGTGAACTCTTTCCATAAAATGAATTAAGAATTTCTATCTCAATTACTTTCAATTCACTGTCTTCCTTTTTAGGATAATATTTTAGGTTGACAGTATTGACTGAAAAGTAGTAATTAAAGGAGAGAATATGCCAAAAGTAAGTATTATTGTTCCCATTTATAATGTGGAAAATCACTTAAAAAAATGCTTAGAAAGTTTAATAAATCAGTCTTTAAAAGAGATTGAAATTATTTTAGTAAACGATGGCTCCAAAGATAGTTCTGAAGAAATTGCCAAAGAATATCAAAATAGATACCCAAATAAAATAAGGTATTTGGAAAAAGAAAACGGAGGCTTATCTGATGCTAGAAACTATGGGATACCGTATGCCACAGGAGAATATGTTGCCTTCTTAGATTCCGATGATTATGTGGAATTAACGACTTATGAAGAACTGTATCAATTAGCCAAAAAACAAGAAAGCGATATGGTAGAATGTGATTTCTATTGGGAATATCCAGATAAAAGAAAAGAAGATAGAGGGGAAATCTATCATAATAAAAAAGAGATGATACAAAAAGTAAGAGTGGTAGCATGGAATAAATTAATTAAGAGAGAAATTTTGGAAACATCGCAAGTTCAATTTCCGAAAGGGTATTATTATGAAGATGTAGAGTTTACCTATGAACTCATTCCTTATCTTACTAAAATTTCTTTTTTAAAAAAACCATGTATTCATTATGTACAAAGAGAAGGATCTATTGCTAATGTACAAAATGAACGAACCAAAGAAATTTTTGATGTACTAAATCATGTGATTACGTATTATCAACAAAAAGGAATTTGGGAAGAATATCAATTACAACTAGAATATATCTATACCAGATATTTACTTTGTAGTTCCTTACTTCGAATGGTAAAAATACAAAATAAAAAAATAAAAAAGAAGGTATTACAAGAGAATTGGACAAACTTAAATACCAAATTTCCAAACTGGAAGAAAAATTTAATATTGAAACAAGGAAAAGGTGGAAAAGATTTTTATATGAGAACCGTTAATGCTTTTACCTATCCAATTTATTGTAAAATATTTAGTATCATATAAAGGAGACTAAGAAGAATGAAAAGAATTTTATTTGGAATTACAAGTTTAACATTAGGAGGAGCAGAAAGAACTTTAGTTGATATTGCCAATCGATTGTGTGATAGGTATGAGATTACCATATTTACTCTCTATGCAAAAGGCGAGTTAGAAAAAGAATTATCTGATAAAATTAAGATTGTGCACTTTTGTGAGAAAAGATTTGATGAATTATCGCAAGGAAAAAAATGGAGCATGGCCATAAAAGTATTGCTTACGCAAAAAAAGATTTATAAAAGATATATAAACGAAAAATTTGAAAAAGAAATTGCCTTTTTAGAAGGACCAATGACTAGAATAATAGGAGCTTATGGAAAAAAAGATAAGAAAATAGCTTGGATTCACAATGACATTACGAAAGTATTTGGAGAAAGTTGGAAGGCAAAAATCAAGAATAGATTAGATAAGAAAGCTTATCAGAAGTTTAAACAATTGGTATTTGTAAGTAAAGATAATTTAGCAAAATTTGAGCAAAAATATAAAACCAATTATCAACTAGAAGTTATTTATAACTATATAGAAAAAGATACAGTTATAGAAAAGTCAAACCAAAAGATGGATTTTGTATTTCCAAAAGATGTGACCAATTTTGTAACAGTTGCAAGATTAGTCGAACAAAAGGCGATAGATAGACTAATAGGAATACATAGTGAATTAATACAAAATGGATTTCAGCATAATTTTTATGTCATTGGAGAAGGTCCCAAAAGAGCAAGTTTAGAAAAGTTAATAAGAGAGAAAAAAGTGGAAAATACATTTAAGTTATTAGGAAAAAAAGAGAATCCGTATCCCTATATGAAACAAGGGGACTATTTTTGTTTGTTAACCTATTTTGAAGGATATCCAATGGTACTAGAAGAAGCCAAAATATTAAATCAATCCATTTTAATAACGGATACAGCAGCAAGAGAAACAGTAGAAGATTATGAAAAAGCACAAATATTTCCAAACACAGAGGAAGGCATTTATAAGGGATTAGAACAAATTTTGAAAAACCAAGTAACAGAGAGTAAAAAAGAAGAAAATAAAACAGTACCATATGATAATCAAAAGCTAATAGAAAAAATAGTAGAAATCATTGAAAAATAGAATTTTTATAGAAGGGGGAGAAATTCAAAAAATGTTAAACCTTTCCATTGTAACAGCAACTTATAACAGAGCTAAATTATTGCCAAATTTATATGAAAGTATCATAATAAACAAAGAAAAAGATATACAAATTCAATGGCTTATAATAGATGACGGTTCTACCGATCAAACCTTAGCATTAGTAAAAAAATGGCAACAAGAGGAGAAAATAAAAATTGACTATTATTTTCAAGAAAACCAGGGAAAAATGAAAGCACTTAATGAGGTAATAGATAAGGCAGAAGGAGACTTGATCATAGAATGTGATTCAGATGATTATTTTATGCCAGAGGCATTTAAGAAAATCAAAAAAGAATATGAAAACAACCAAGAAAAAAATATTTATGCCATTTGTTTTTTAAAATACAATACCAAAGGGCAAAACATGGGAAATGAGTTTAAGAATCGAATAACAACCATGTTTGATTTGTATTTTAAAGAAGCAGAGGATGGTGAAAAATGCCTAGTTTTTTATGCTGATGTAAGAAAAAAATACAAATATGAATTAGAAAGACAAGAAAAATTTGTAACAGAAGCAAGAATGCATCATAAGATGGATTTACAAAATAGCATAGTATGTAGTAATGAACCAATCATGATTTGCGAATATCAAGAAGATGGCTATACGAAAAATATAAAAAAGCAGTTACAAGAAAACCCTTATGGTTATTATGAATACTTTAAAGAAATTTTTGAACAGGATATGAAAGGAGTTCCTTTTGCTAAAAGATTGTATGTGGTGAAACATTTTATTTTATTTACATACCTTACTAAAACGAAACATTCTTTTAAAAATGTAAAGGGATTTTTTAATAAATTATTATATATAGGATTATGGATACCAGGAACCATAAAAAGTAAAATATGTTATTAATTGGTATTGTTATTTTAAAATCGTTATAGTAAAATGAAGGAAGAAAGGAAGGTAAAAAGAAATGAAAGAAAAAAGAATAAAAATAATGACAGCATTAATTTTTATGGGGCTATGCTTACTTGTTACTACTTGCAGTTATGCAGAAAATGATATTATAGTAGCACTAGATCCAGGTCATGGAGGAAGTGAGCCAGGAGCACAAGCTGGAGGATTAGTAGAAAAAAATTTAAATTGGAAAATAGCTGTAAGAGTAAAAGAAATATTAGATGCGACACCAGGAATTAAGGGGATTTTGACAAAGCAAGATTGGGAAACGTTAGAGAGATATCCAAGAGCACAAAGAGCCAAAGAAAATAATGCTGATTTATTGGTGAGTTTTCATATTAATTCAAATGATTCCTCTAGTAGGTTATCAGGAGCAGAAGTTTATGTAACACATAATACCAAACAAAGAAGATATTTTGAATACTCTAATAAATTAGGAGAAGATATATTACAAAATTTAAGAAATGTGGGAGTCAGTTCTTTTGCTTTTAAACCAAAAGTAAGAGTTGGAACACCAAACGATATCTATCCAGATGGAACGGTTGCTGATTATTATGGTATTATAAGTTGGCCAATGCACATGGATATTCCAGCTGTGTTGGTAGAACATGCTTTTATTAATAACGCTTATGATAGAGAGCATTATTTAAATGATGCCATGTTAAATAAAATGGCAGAAGCGGATGCAAAAGCGATTATTGCCAATAAAGATTTATTTCGAAGAGACTATGTAGGAGATATCAATACCGATTTAAAAACGATGCAAACAGGAAAAGAAACAGATGGAAGAAGCTATATAACAGGAGAGGTACTAATAGCAGAATGGGTGAATGGAGTAGCCAATATTCCAAATGGTATACCAGAAATAACAATCAAATCAACGGATGGGGCGATCGTACAAGGATTGAATGTGATTCCTAATGGAGGATTGAGTTATTCTTATTATAGAATATTAGATACATTAGATATTAATAGAGAATATTATTTAGAAGCTAAGCTAACCTCTGCTAATAATGTATCAAACAATAAAATACAGACAATAAATATGCCAAATATGACAGTAGGAGAATATAAGGGAACGACGATAAAGACGAAAAACAATAAAGTATATTTTTCAACAGGAGAATATGTAGGAGATATTAATACTGATTTAAAACAAATAGAACTAAAAGGAAATACTATTTCAGGAAATCTATACATAGCAGAATGGGTGAATGGGGTAGCCAATATACCAAAGAAAATGCCAGTTGTAAGATTAAAAGCAACCGATAATAGTATAGATATACCAGTTAATATTACATATGATAGTGGAATTAATTATGAATACAATATAGCAATAGATACGTTAGATTTAGCAAAACAATATTATTTAGAAGCAACTTTAATAGGTGAGGACAACATAGGAATGAATAAGACACAAACCGTATTATTACCAAATAAAGAAATTGGAACTTTTAAAGGAAGAAAACTATTACTAGAAGATAATAAAATAAAACCAGTATATATAGGAGCTATTAATACTGATTTAAAGACAATTAACCTAGCCCAAAATGAAGTGGGAAGAAATTATATCTATGGAGAAATTTTAATAGCAGAATGGATTGATGGAGTGGCTAATATTCCAGAAGGATTACCAGAGATGATTATTAAAGCAACCGACGGAAGCTTCTGGACAGGAATGCATGTAGTACACAATGGAGGATTAAGTTATACGTATGATCGAGTAATGGATAATTTAGATCCAACGAAAGAATATGAAATTGAAGTAAAACTAACAGGTATCAATAATAAAGGAAACAGCAAGGCACAAATAGCAAAATTGCCAAATAAGGAAATTGGCAAATATGATCAAGTAAAATTAATAGCAGAAAATAATAAAATAAAAATGATAGACGGAAGTATTTATAGAGGGGATATTAATACTGATTTACAAACTATGTATATTGGAGTAAATGAAGTAGGAAGAGAATATATACATGGAGATATTTTGATAGCAGAATGGATTGATGGAATAGCCAATATTCCAAATGGCTTACCAGAAATGACATTAAAAGCAACGGACGGAAGTTACAGTATGGGAATGCATGTAGTACACAAAGGTGGATTAGGATATTATTATGACAGAGTCATCTATGATTTAGATACCAAAAAAGAATACTATATAGAAGTAAAATTAACAGGAAATAAAAATATAGGAACCAATAAACAACAAAGAGCCAATTTGAATGCCTCAAAAAGAGTAGGCGAATTTAAAGATAAAATTTTAACAATAGGAAATAATAAAATAACATTCAAAGGAAATGAATATAGAGGCGATATTAATACTGATTTAAAGACAATCGATTTAGCTCAAAATGAAATAGGAAGAAACTACATTTATGGAGAAATTTTAATAGCAGAATGGATAGATGGTGTGGCAAACATACCAAATAAATTACCAGAAATGATTATCAAATCAACAGACGGAAGTTTCTGGACAGGAATGCATGTAGTACACAATGGAGGATTAAGTTATACTTATGACAGAGTAATGGATAATTTAGATAGTAGCAAAGAATATGTGATAGAAGTAAAATTAACAAATGGAAATAATATTTCAACCAATACGGTACAAATTGCTAAATTACCAAATAAACAAATAGGAAAATACAATGCCATTAAATTAGTAGCAGAAGACAATAAGATTAAGATGAAAGATGGAAGCAAATACAAAGGAGACATTAATACAGACTTAAAGACAATGCATATTGATTTCAATGAAATAGGAAGAGAATATATACATGGGAATATTTTAATAGCAGAATGGGTAGATGGAGTAGCCAATATTCCAAATGGATTGCCAGAAATGACATTAAAAGCAACGGATGGAAGTTATAGTATGGGAATGCATGTAGTACATGAAGGTGGATTAAATTACTACTATGATAGAGTAGTATATGATTTAGATACAAGCAAAGAATATTACATTGAAGTAAAATTAACAAGCAATAATAATATTTCAACCAATAAGATCCAACAAGCGAATATGCAACCAAATGAAATGGTAGGAATGTTTAAAGGAAATAGTAAAATAGTATTAAGAAATAATAAAATGCTTTTTGAAACAGTAACTACTAGAACATTTATGATAGAAAAACCAGAAGAAAAAGAAGAAATAAAGCAAGAAACTGAAATATTAGAAGAGTTACCAACAACAGATTCGATAGAAAATACAAGAATAGAAGAAGAGAAAAAAGAAGAGAAAGAAGAAAAAGAAGAAAAAGCAGAAGATAAAGAAAGCGAAGAAATAGAAGAGTTAGAAAAAAACGATACACAAGAAGAAAAAGACAAAATGAAAGAGAGTAAATAAGCTAGAAAAAGGCATAAACAGAAAGAGAATCCTAATTATGAAACCAAAAAAGTTTTGTGTTTTGTAAGAGGGGTTCTCTTTTTCTATTATAGGAAACTTCTCCAAACTTCCTATAATATAAAGCATTCACACAATTTTACTTACGTAAAATTGGCGGGCGAACAAATACGAGGCATGAAAAGTAATCTAAAAAGTAAAAAAATAGGAAGCATGCCTCTTTTGTTCTTATTAACTAGGCAGAACCTTAGATTTTTTCAAAATTTGTATCGGTTTGGGAATTTTAGAATGCTTTTGTATGGCTAAATAAATGAATCAAGGGAAGAAGAACATTCCAAAAATTAACAGGTAAAATAGAAAGAAAATTGTTGAAAAAAAAAGAAAAATACGATATACTTAATTCAGAAATAAGAAGGAGTGAAAAAGGATGAAATTTGTACATAAGATTATGAAAATAGGAATATTTTTATTGGCTATATTAGTGGCTACTCTATTATATACAGGTAAAGTACAAGCTGCTACTATTAGCTCAGACATCAATGGAATTGATGAGGCAAAATATCCTGGTTATAAGGATAAAATAAAACAATTACAAACCATTTATCCAAAGATAAAAGTTTTATATACAAAATTAGATTGGGAAACGGTTATTAGAAATGAAAGAGTTCATGGAAGAAACCTAGTACCAAATAATTATTCAGAAGAGTGGAGATGCCCAGATTGTGGTTCTAAATTATATGATACAGGATGGTATTGTGCGTCAGAAGAAGCGATAAAATACTTAATGGATCCACGCTTATATTTGGATGCCAAAAATATATTTCAATTTCAAAAATTAGATACTTCTGCAGGGACATTAGATACATCGGCTATTCATATAGCGGCACAAAAATCTTTTTTAACAGAAGATAGGGATAACATAGATGCTCTTTACAATACAGCACGTGACAATAATATAAATGCCTTTCACTTGGTAACTAGAACGATCCAAGAACAAGGAAGCTCAGGAACTTCTACCTTAAGTTCAGGAGCAGAATATTTTGGGACCGATGGCGTGGTTTATAAAGGGTTATATAATTTATTTAGTATAGGAGCAACAGGAAACAGTCAAGCAGAGGTAAAAACGAATGGATTAGCCAGAGCATTACGAGAAGGTTGGACATCTAGACCATTATCGATTATAGGTGGAGGAGCTTTTATTAAAGATAAATATCTTAATGTAGGACAAAATACCTTATATTTACAAAAATTTGATGTAGATGATAGTCATAGTGGATTATATTGGCATCAATATATGCAAAACTTATTAGCTGCTAAAAATGAAGCTAGTTTGATGTATGATGCCTATAATAGAGCGAGATTATTATTAAATAAAGATTTTGAATTTGTGATACCAATTTATGAAAATATGCCAGCAACACTTTCACAAGAGCCAAATCTTGAGTATTACGGAAACATCAATACAGATTTAAAAACGATGCAAATCGGAAAAGAAGCAGATGGAAGAAGTTATATAACAGGAGAAGTTTTAATAGCAGAATGGGTGAATGGGGTAGCATGTGTACCAAAAACGATACCAGAAATGACAATTAAATCAACGGACGGAAGTATTGTGCAAGGAATCAATGTAACTCATAATGGAGGATTAAGTTATTCTTATTATAGAATATTAGATACCTTAGATACAAATAAAGAATATTATTTAGAAGCTAAATTGACAACAGATAAAAATATATCAACCAATAAGACACAGAACGTAAATATGCCAAATATGACAGTAGGAGAATATAAAGGAACTACCATAAAAACCAAAAACAATAAAATTTATTTCTCTACTGGGGGGTATATAGGAGATATTAATACTGACTTAAAAGAAATAAAATTGAATCAAAATGCACAAGGAAGATATTATATTAGTGGAAATATGTTAGTAGCAGAATGGAGAAACAATGTTGCTTATATACCAAATTCATTACCAAAATTAGTTTTAAAAGCAACTGATGGAACAATAAATATACCAATGTATATTAGTTATTTACAGGGATTAAGTTATTATTATGATGTGTTTATTGATGGAATTGATTTATCAAAACAATATTATATAGAGGCAACCTTGACAGGAGAGGATAATATAGGAAACAGAAAAACACAAACTGTATTATTACCAAGTAAACAAATTGGAACTTTTAAAGGAAGAACCTTATTACTAGAAGATAATAAAATAAAACCAGTATATGTAGGAAGTGTTAATACAGATTTAAAAACAATTAACCTAGCTCAAAATGAAGTGGGAAGACATTATATTTATGGAGAAATCTTAATAGCAGAATGGATTGATGGAGTGGCTAATATTCCAGAAGGATTACCAGAAATGATTATCAAAGCAACCGATGGAAGCTTCTGGACAGGCATGCATGTAGTACACAATGGAGGATTAAGTTATACGTATGATCGAGTAATGGATAATTTAGATCCAACGAAAGAATATCAGATTGAAGTAAAACTAACAGGAATTAATAATAAAGGAAATAGTAAAGCACAAATAGCCAAATTACCAAATAAAGAAATTGGAAGATATGATCAAGTAAAATTAATAGCAGAAAATAATAAAATAAAAATGATAGATGGAAGCATTTATAGAGGAGATATTAATACAGATTTACAAACCATGTATATTGGAGTAAATGAAGTAGGAAGAGAATATATACATGGCGATATCTTGATAGCAGAATGGATTGATGGAATAGCGAATATTCCAAATGGCTTACCAGAAATGACATTAAAAGCAACCGATGGAAGTTACAGTATGGGAATGCACGTAGTGCACAAAGGTGGATTAGGATATTATTATGACAGAGTCATCTATGATTTAGATACGAAAAAAGAATACTATATAGAAGTAAAATTAACAGGAAATAAAAATATAGGAACCAATAAACAACAAAGAGCCAATTTGAATGCCTCAAAAAGAGTAGGCGAATTTAAAGATAAAATTTTAACAATAGGAAATAATAAAATAACATTCAAAGGAAATGAATATAGAGGCGATATTAATACTGATTTAAAGACAATCGATTTAGCTCAAAATGAAATAGGAAGAAACTACATTTATGGAGAAATTTTAATAGCAGAATGGATAGATGGTGTCGCAAACATACCAAATAAATTGCCAGAAATGATTATCAAATCAACCGATGGAAGCTTCTGGACAGGTATGCATGTAGTACACAATGGAGGACTAAGTTATACCTATGACAGAGTCATGGATAATTTAGATAGTAGCAAAGAATATGTGATAGAGGTAAAACTAACAAACGGAAATAATATTTCAACGAATACCAAACAAATTGCTAAATTGCCAAACAAACAAATAGGAAAATACAATGACATTAAATTAGTAGCAGAAGACAACAAAATCAAGATGAAAGATGGAAGTAGTAAATATAAAGGAGATATTAATACAGACTTAAAGACAATGTATATGAATTATAATGAGATAGGAAGAGAATATATACATGGAAATATTTTGATAGCAGAATGGATTGATGGGGTAGCGAATATTCCAAATAGTTTACCAGAAATGACATTAAAATCAACCGATGGAACTTATAGTATGGGAATGTACGTGGCACACGAAGGTGGATTGAATTATTATTATGATAGATATATAGATAATTTAGATACAAGTAAAGAATATTATATAGAGGTAAAACTAACCAATCGCAATAATATTTCAACGAATAAGACACAACAAGCAAATATGCAACCAAATGAAATGGTAGGAATGTTCAAAGGAAACAGTAAAATAGTATTAAGAAATAATAAAATGCTTTTTGAAACAGTAACTACTAGAACATTTATGATGGAAATGCCAGAAGAAAAAAATGAAGTAAAACAAGAAACAGAAATGCAAGAAGAATTACCAATAGTAGACTCATTACCAGATACGATGGAAGAAGAAACAGAAGGAGAATTGATAGAAAAACCAAAAGATGAAGTAAAAGAAGAACCAGAAGAAAAAGAGGAGATAGAAGAAGAGGAACTAGAAGAAAAGCAGATAGAAAAAAATAATTAAATGAGAAAGAAGATACCAAATTATAAGGTATCTTCTTTCCAATCTATAATGGTATTATTATGAACTAAAAAGGCTTTTTTAGCATAACGAGCAAGAGGAGCATCCGATAAAGAATCTGAATAAAAATTTTCAATAGCAGAAAGAGAAAATTCTTGTTGAAAACGCTTGACTTTTTCTTCCCCATAACAATTTAATCCAAAATATTTTCCAGAAGCCTTATCTACATTTGAAGCGATTAAATGCTGGATTTCTAACTTTTTACAAATAGGTTCTAATAGAAAATAAGGAGAAGCTGAAATAATAACATCATTTTTTTGTTTTTGTGTTAAATAGAAATCTTTTATATTTTTTTCTTTTTTCTTCCAAAAATCTTCTAATAAAGTGTCTATATTTTTTAATTTACGAAGAAAACTATAAAATTTTTCTTTACCTTCTGTTTTAGAAAATGCATGCAATCGATAACCAATCAATCCATAAAATTGAATAGGTATCGCAAGGAGAATAGAAGGTTGCTTTTTGAGACAGAAAAAGTAAAAATCTAAGGTACTATCTCCTAAATAGATGGTATTATCAAAATCATAAACATTCATCTTTTATAATCCTTTCATCTAATGAATAAAAATAGGGAATACATATAACAGTAAAAAGATAAAAAGAGCATAAATAGCAACTAAAACAAGAATAGTCTTATCTGAAAATACAACATCAACAGGGTCCCCAAAAGAATCGCCTTCAATATCTAAACTATATTTCATACAAATTATCATAACAATAGGTACCGTAAGCAATAAATAATTAATACCACTAAAACGGGAACTATTAATAGGATCCACACACCAAAGGGAATAAAACATGATTGTTAAGCCTAAACACATATACATATTTTTGTCAAGAAAATTACGATTATATTGTGCTAATACTTTTCTGGAATCCTTACTTTTATCAATTTCATTTCTTCTTTTTCCTAGCCCTAAATAAAAAGAAATAGATAATATGGTTAAATATAGCCAATTAGAAACATTAAGTTCTAAGATAGTAGCACCATAAAATACTCTTAATAAAAAGCCAATACTTAATATTAAAATATCAATGATAGGAATATTTTTAAGTCCAAAACTATAAGCAATATTCATAAATAGATAAGCAAATAATACGATAAACGCAAAAGGAGAGGCATGTATCCATAAGTTAATACCAATCGCAATTATCAATAAAATAATGGCTAGGACAATTCCTTCAATTTTTGATACTTTACCAGATGCAATGGGACGATTCTTTTTAATGGGATGTAATTTATCTTTTTCAACATCTCGAATATCATTAATAATATAGACAACAGAGGCGGTAAAGCTAAAAGCAATAAAAGCTAATAGTGTATTTAATAAATAGTCTCCCCTAAAAAAGTTACCACTAAATAATAAGGGAGTAAATACTAAAAAGTTTTTCAAATAGTGCTTTATTCTAATTAATTTTAAATAGTTCTTTAATTTTTTCATTTCTAATCTCCTAATTATATAATACGATCATAATTGTGTAAGCCAAATCTTACTAAATCTAATAGTCCATTTATATTTATAATCAATAATGCTATGATTATAATAGTGAATAAAGTAATGAATATTTTTGGCTTTTTGTGTAATAACTTTTTAAATAATAAAAATAGCAAACTAACAAAAGCCCAACTAAAATAGAAAGAGTATAAAATTAAAGCATTTTCTCTGGTTCCATATCCTAGAAAAACTAGAAGGACCATAGAAAAAATAGTCCAAGTGATGCAGATTTTAGCAAATTTATTTTTTCTATTTAAAATAAAACCAAAGATAACTAAAACAAGAAGTATAATACCAATTATGCTCAAAGAAGTGGCTGGAGCTAATTGAAAAGAAATATGCCCTGATCTTTCTTCTGTTATCGTCTGAAAAGGGGCTAAAAGGCAATTTTCTATAAAACGACTGTATTGACAAATAACAGCAAATGAGTGGTCATCCATTGCTATATAGTTAGATACATGCTTTGCACCAGTTGAGAAGAAGTTTAAAAAGATAGGTGTTTGACCAAAAATAATCATACCACTTATAAAAGCAAAACCAGTAGTCATAAAATCAATTAGCCATTGTTTGATTTTTTTCCCTGTTGTTAACAAAGGAAAAAGAATACCATTTGTTAATAAAGAGCCAGTACATGCAACAAAGCAAAATTTATTTCCTTTTTTATTTGTACAAGAGGAATATAAAAAGCATAATAACCAAAACATACCAAATACATATTGTTCTAAATTAAAAGCGAAAAGAATGAAAGGGTAAGTTACTGTATAGAACAACATGAAAAGAATCTTTTCTGCTTTTTCCAATTGTAATAATCGACCTATTAAAATACTAACAATATTCATTAAAAATACTTGTATGATAGCAATTAATATAAAATACGTATTTCCAAAGTGAGTAAATAGATTACCAATTGTATAAGCAATTATAGAAAATGGAATAGCAAATACGCCGAAAAGAGGTTGTCTAATATCATTTTCTACTGCTGTAATATCAATATAATCATTTAATACGGCATGTCCTCCTGTATCCGAAGAATAGATAACGTCAAAAGCTTGTACTTCTCCATTTATTTTTGGTAAATAAAATATAGAGGTATAAGAATAGATAACGATAATCATTAATCCTAAAATAATAGTAGTAGCTATTAGATGATATTTTTCTTGCTTATCTAAAGAATGGAAAAACAAGGTACTTTTTGGTAAAAAACTGCTGATAAAGTAGTAATAAAAAGTATAGATAGCATATAGAGATAGTAAGACCAAAAAGAACATAACTAAACTGTTAGGAATAGGAGCATTCATAAAGAAGGTTCGCATTGGTTCGATTATTGTGTGATATGAGTAGAAAATTTGAGCAAAAGTAAAACTAGTACACAATGCTAGAAGTATAGCTATAATAGCATATTTTATAGTAAAATTTTGAAATATTTTTTTTCGTATTTGAAATTTAAAAGTAATAAAACTAGTTACGATAAAAGATAAAAATACACTAATAATGGTTTGTTTAAAGGATTCAATATGTATCAGTAAAAAAGTCATGGTAGTAACGGATAGAATGAATAACAAGTTTTTTAATAAATCACATAGTATTTGTTTTTTATTTTCTAATTTCATTTTTTTCCCCTTTTATAATTAAGATAATATTATAATAACATAATGGAAAGGTAGTTTCAACCAAAAATAAAAAATATTTTTGCATTTTGTTTTAATGTTGACAGAATACAAAAGGTAGAAGCTAACCTTATGAAAAAAAGAAATTGAAAGAAAAGAGAAAGGTTGACATGAGGTAAAAGTATGATATAATACAAAACAAAAAGAAATAGGAGAGTAGAAAAAAATGGAAGATATAAAACTGGAATTAGAACGAGCAAAATTAAAAAATTACATTTTACAAAAGGAAAACGAGATTTTATTAGGAACCATTGGAATGGTAACCAGAGAAAAAGCTCAAATGAGAAAAGAGGTAGAAAAATATAGAAGAACCATTATGTATAGACTAAAAGGAAGAATTAGGAAGATAATAAGGAGAAGTAAATGAAGAAACAAATTGATCTATTAACTTATAAAATGACAAATGTAACTTTTGAAGAAGAAATGAAACTATTATTTGATATGGAAGAAAAGTTTCCATATACCAATGAAATACCAGAAAAGAAAACAGGTAAAAAGAAAATAGCCATTGTCTATGATATAGATGGATGGGCATTTAGTAATATAGCCAAACAGATTCAGACCTATTTAAGCAAAGACTTTGAAATTGATATTTTTCCAGTATCTGTTTTTGATGATAATACCGTAAAATTAGTTTTATTAGCAGAAAGATATGATTTAGTACATTGTTTATGGAGAGGTCTATTATCTTGTTTAGACTATGAATTTGCAAGAGGCTATATTCATAATATGGGATTAACTTTTAAAGAATTCATGGACAACCACTATCGTAAAACCATTTTTACAACATCTGTCTATGATCATAAATTTTTAGATGAAGAAAATTTTGAAACCACCAAATCTTTTACTAGATATGCTAAAAATTATACTGTATCCTCTACGATTTTAAAAGACATTTATAATGAGTTAGAGGTAGATAAAAAACCGATGGTAGTTATTAGTGATGGTGTTGATACAGAAAAATTCAAACCTAAAAATTTAGAGAGATTTCAATTAAAAAATTTACAAAATCGAAAACTTAAAATTGGCTGGGTAGGAAATAGTGAATTTACAGATTCAGAAGGAGATTCTGATTTAAAAGGAGTCAGAAAGATTATCAAACCGGCTTTAGAAGAATTGATACAAGAAGGTTATCCAATCGAATTAAACTTTGCCGATAGAAAAGAAGGGTATATCCCACATGAAAAAATGCCCGATTATTATAATTCGATTGATGTTTATATTTGTGCTTCTAAAAATGAAGGGACACCAAATCCGGTGCTAGAATCTATGGCTTCTGGTGTTCCTATTATTTCTACCGATGTGGGAATTGTAAGAGATGCTTTTGGAAAGAAACAAAAAGAATTTATCTTAAAAGAACGCACGAAGCAAGAATTGAAGAATAAATTAATTATGTTGTTAGCGAATAAAGAACAGATAGAAGAATTATCAAAAGAAAATTTAGAACAAATAAAAGAATGGACATGGGAAAAGAAATGTGAACAATTTAAAAATTTTTTTGAGGAAAACTTAAAATAAGAGGGAGCGTGTATTATAGAACATGAGGAAGGTTAAAAATTTATGGACTAAAATAAAACCGATTGTGATTGTGCTATTATCTATTTTTGTAACTTTTGCAATGAATATGAATATGGATAAAAACACAGCCATTCGATATTCGTTTACAGGGAATTCTATTTTTTGGGTTATCTTTTTTGTTTTAACTTATTGGTTACTAAATAAAATAGCCCAAATAGAAAATAGAAGATTAAAAGTTTGTTCTATTTTATTAGCCATACTGTTAGCTACTTTTGAAGTAGTAGGAAGTTCAATTGATACCTATTTGAATTTAAGTGGCATGGTAGAGAGTCAAATAACGCTTATGAAATCTATCCTAAAAGAATGTGGCTATATTATTTTATTATATGCTGTGATAGCTAATATATTTGTAAAAATAGAAGAAAAAGAATTTTTAAAGGGAAATCATAAATGGTTTACGAATAACAAAAGAACTTTTTTCTGGGTATGGGTACTTATTTTGGTAGCATGGGTTCCATATTTTCTTAATTACTATCCAGGTGTTATTACACAAGATTCTATGCAACAAATGTGTCAAGGACTAGGAATCTATGATTTAACGAATCATCATCCTGTTTTTCATACCTTCTTTATCAGTATAGCCATGAATATAGGAAAATTATTAGGAAATTATAATTTGGGAGTAGCCATTTATAGTATTGTACAAATGATGGTGGTATCTGCTATTTTTTCTTTTGCTATTTATTATATGGCAAAAAGAAAAGTAGATAGTAAATTTAGAATATTAACTTTACTATTTTATGCTTTTTATCCAATTAATGGTTTATATAGTATCACGATGTGGAAAGATATTCCGTTTGCTACGGTTATGCTAATTTTCACCATTATGATGACAGAAATAGCAATCCATCAAGAAAGCTTTATGAAATCTAAAAGAAATAGTATTTTATTAATTATTAGTATGATATTAGCCATTTTATTTAGAAACAATGGACTTTATGTTGTAATTCTAACCATTCCATGTCTATTTGTATTAGCAAGACAATATTATAAAAAATTGATTGTTGTTACTTGTATTGTGTTAGCCACTTATATGATTTGGAAAGGCCCTGTATTTTCTTTATTTCACATAAAACCAGGTTCATCAAAAGAAGCCTTGTCTATACCATTACAACAATTTGCTAGAATTACCAAAATACATGGAGATACCTTAACAGAAGAAGAAAAATGGAGAATTTATAAATATTTGCCAACTGATAATTTAGCAGAAGTATACACTCCTAAAATATCCGATCCTGTAAAAAATAACTTTAGTAATGAAGCATTTGCAGAGGATAAAATAGGACTTGTAAAATTGTATGTAAAATTAGCTCTAAAATATCCAAGAGCAACCATAGAGTCTTTTTTATGTAACAATTATGGTTATTGGTATCCAGAAGCAATCCATTGGGTAGTAGGAAGAGAAGTATTTGAAACAACACAAGAAAAAGAAGCAACTTTACAATTAGAAGATAGACCAATTGTAGATTTACCAAATTTAGAGAAATTTGATAGCTTACTAGATAGAAGAGATTTACCATTAAATTCTATGTTATATAGTATAGGATTTACTTTTTGGATAGTATTGATGATGGTAATGTATTCTATTTATAGAAAGCAATATAACTTAATAATTATATATGTGCCATTGGCTATTTTATGGTTGACTACTATTGCGTCACCAGTATTTGGGGAATTTAGATATATTTATAGTATGTTTACGTGTTTACCAATATTAATAGGTATTCATTTTAGAGAGAAAAAGAAAGAATAATTTTAGGAGATTTTTCATGATAAAAATAAAAGAAACAGTAAATACAAAAAATATACTTTGCTTATTTATTGTGTTATGTCCCATATTAGACATAGTAAGTTTTATCTTTAGAAATACTTTTCACACCAACTTTTCACCGTCTACCTTTTTACGACCTCTAATACCTGCTGTCATGATGATATATTTATTTTTTAAAAGAGATAGGAGATTTAAGATAATAACCTTAATTACAGGAGGAATTTATTTTCTATATGGTATATTACATTTATATGTAATCAGACAAGAATTAACAGGAAGTAGTTATAGTACAGTATGGCATGAGGCACAATACATCATAAATTATTCTTTTATGATTTTAAATTTATGCTTGTATTTATATATTTTTAGAGACAGTAATAATACAGAGAACTTAGCGAAAAGTGTATTGATAGCTAGTATCTTATATATTATTTCAATCTATATAGCAATTGTGACCAAAACATCCTCTAGCACGTATATAGAAGGAATGGGATATAAAGGATGGTTTGAATCAGGAAATAGTTTAGGTTCTATATTACTATTATCATTATTTATTATCATGAACTATGTTAAAGATAAAAAATATAGGAAGATAGTAGTTCCTATCATTTTATTAGAAGGATTTTTCTTAAGTGTATTGTTAGGAACAAGAGTGGGGTTATTCGGATTCATCCTTGTTGTAGTAAGTTATATGATAGTTGAAATCATCATGACGTTAAGAAAAAAGGGAAAACTTAATCTTAAAATGATAGTAGGAGGTATTGCTGTAATGGCAACTATTCTATTAGTAATTATTACCATTGGTTCGACTACCTTACAAAGAAGACAACAGTTACAAGATATGGAAAAGAATATAGTTGATACAGCAAGCAATCAAGAAGCCCATATTACAGGAGATATCTTACAAATAAAAGAAAAAATAGAAAATAATACATTAGAAGAAGGCTATATGACTGAGGCAAGAAAAAATTCAATCATAGATCTATATCATATTGCTAATAACTGGAAAATTAAAAACAATGATTATAGGATGCAACAATTTATCTATAATGCAGTTTTAATAAAAAACCAACATAATTTAGTTTATATATTGTTAGGGAATGGCTATATAACTAATTTTTATGAATTAGTATTAGAAATGGAAATACCAGCCTTTTTATTTAATTTTGGTATCATTGGATTTGTTTTTTATTTTATACCATTTGCTATTATATTCTTATATGGTGTATATAGTATGATAAAATATAGAGAACAAATAGAAACCCAATATGTAATGTATTTATTAGGAATTGGTTTTTCATTTGTATTATCTTTTTTTGTAGGTTATACCTTTTTTAATTCTTCTAATATGATAATGATAATAGCTTTAAATACACTACTAATGAATGAGATAAGGCAGTATAAAAAAATCAAAAATTAAAAGTATAATAATATTTGACAACCACTAATTTTATGATATAATGACAATGAAATAAAAAACGCAAAAGGAGACAAAAAATGAAAGAAACAGATAATCATATTGCTATCAAAGTAGACCATGTCTATAAAAGTTTTAACATTTATTACGATAGAGCCAATACTTTAAAAGAAAGAATGTTATTTTTTGCGAGAAATAAAAGAAGAGAGAAAAGAGAAGTTTTAAACGATATTAATTTAGACATAAAAAAGGGAGAAACCGTAGCTTTAATAGGTGTTAATGGAAGTGGAAAATCGACCCTTTTAAAACTAATGACACAAATTATCTTTCCCAATCAAGGAATGATAGAAACCAAAGGAAAACTAACATCATTGCTAGAATTAGGAGCTGGATTTCATCCTGACTTTTCTGGTAGAGAAAATATTTATTTTAATTCATCTATCTTTGGATTAACGAGAAAAGAAATTGATGAAAGATTAGAACAAATTATAGAATTTTCAGAATTAAAAGACTTTATTGATAATCCAGTGCGAACATACTCTTCTGGAATGTATATGCGATTAGCCTTTTCTGTTGCCATCAATGTAGATGCGGATATTTTATTAATTGATGAAATTCTATCCGTAGGAGATCAGCACTTTCAAGAAAAATGTTTTAACAAAATGCGTGAACTAAAAAAAGAAGGCAAGACGATGGTTTTTGTTACGCATAGTATGGATTCTGTTAGAAATTTATGCGACAGAGCGGTATGGCTATATGATGGAAAAGTAAGAATGGATGGAAATACAGATGAAGTAGTGAATGAATATTTAAAAGTAACAACATAAAGATTGAAATATTAGACAAGGAGAAAGAGTATGAATATATTTCAAAAAATTTATCAGTATAGAGAATTATTAAAGACAAATGTAAAAAAAGAGATTAGAGGAAGGTATAAGAATTCGATTTTAGGAGTTATGTGGTCATTCTTAAATCCGTTATTGCAATTAGCTGTTTATTCTGTTATTTTTGGAGCTTTATTAGCAGGAGGAGATGCTACTTATCCAATTTATATATGTGTAGCATTAATCCCATGGACTTATTTTACAACAGCTATTACACAGTCCTCATTTACCATTATTGGAAATGGAGATATTATTAAGAAAGTATATTTTCCAAGAGAAATTTTACCAATCTCAGTAGTAACGAGTGGAGCTGTTAATTTTATTATATCAACGATTATTATTTTAGCGTTTGTTATTTTTTCTGGAATGGGATTATCTTGGTATCTGTTATTATATCCATTTGTACTATTAGTACAATATGTATTGTTATTAGGAATCTCCTTTATAGTATCTTCTATAACAGTATATTTTAGAGACTTAGAACACATTATAGGAATTGTTTTATTAGCAGCTTTTTATGGAACACCAATTGTCTATAAATTGGAACAATTACCAGATACCTTAAAAACAATTATACAATTAAATCCTATGACTCATATTATTAATGGTTATCGTGATATTTTTTATAATCAACAAATGCCAGACATCAAAGTACTAGGAATTCTACTAGGAATTTCAGTGGTACTAACAATCATTGGGTATTTTATCTTTAAAAAACTACAAAAAGGATTTGCAGAACAATTATAAAAATAAAATGTAAAAAAAGGAGTAGAAAAAATGAATAATATTAAAATATTTGCTTGTCCAACAGCCGAAGAATTTACGAAAGAAATATGTGATTGTTTAGGAATAGAAATGGGGAAAATCAAACACCAAAAATTTTCCAACGACAACAACTTTGTACAAATATTAGAAACCGTAAGACAAAAAGACGTGTATGTAATACAAACCTGTCAACCACCAGTTAATGAAAGAATTATGGAATTATTAATCACCATAGATGCTGCAAAAAGAGCATCTGCCAAAAATGTTAATGTAGTAATACCTTATTATCCATACTCTAGGTCAGACAAAAAAGACCAACCTCGTATTCCCATCACAGCTAAATTAATGGCACAACTATTAGAAGCTGCGGGAGCAACAAGAGTTATTACATGCGATTTACACAACCCAGCCATACAAGCCTATTTTAATATTAATTGTGATCGTTTAACAGCAGAATACTTATTAGAGGAGTATTTCAAAGAAAAAAAATTAGAAGACATGGTAATAGTAGCAACCGATGCTGGTAGCTCAAAAAAGGCTTATAAATATTCAGAATATTTTAATTGTCCAATTGCATTAGTAGATAAGAGAAGAGATGCCAATGACGATAGAGCCATTGCAGGAACTATCATAGGAGATGTAAAAGATAAAAATGCTATTATCTTTGATGATGAAATAGCAACAGCAGGTTCTATGATGGAAACTGTAAAAGTATTGCAAAAATTTGGAGCAAAAAATATTTACGCTGGTGGTACACATGGAATTTTATCAGGTCCAGCCATTGAAAGAATCAAAAATTCAGGCATTAAAGAAATGGTAGTAACCAATACCGTTCCTGTGCCAGAAGAAAAAAGAATAGATAATTTAACCGTATTATCCATTGCTCCTTTATTTGCGGAAACGATAAAACGTATTCATGAAGAAAGACCATTAGGAGAATTATTTGATATGTAATGAAATTTACATATACATAAACCAGCATTTTATTTCTCTCTATTAAAAACGATAGATATTAATCCATAGATAATTGATTAGTGAAAGGGAACTTAAAATGAAAAGACAAGAGATAGAAAAAATAAAATTGAACCAAATCAATTTAAAAAAAATAAACTGGCAAACAATACAAGGATTATACTATGGGTATAAAGAAGTAATTAACTATTTAGTATTTGGTGTGTTAGCCATGATTGTCAACTTTGTATCCTATTATATCTTTGCTAAAATGTTAAGCTTAGATGAAGTAATAAGTAGCGGTCTATCTTGGTTTTGTTCAGTTTTGTTTGCCTATATTACCAATAAACTATTTGTATTTGAAAGTAAAACAGATACCGTAAAAGCCTTTTTAATGGAAATGATTTCATTCTTTTTGGCAAGAATTATATCAGGGGGTTTATGTGACGTAGGTACGTTTGCCTTAATGGTAAAAGTATTCCATATCAATGATATTTTCTCAAAAGTAGTAACACAAGTTATGGTAGTAATTGTAAACTATTTATTTAGTAAGTTAATTATTTTTAGAAAGAAAAAAGACACAGAATAAGGAAGTGTTAGCATGAAAAAGATATCAATTGTTATACCAATGTACAATGAAGAAGAGGTCGCAATGACCTCTTATTTAAGAATTAGGAAAGTAATCGAAACACTAAAGCAATATGATTATGAAATGATATTGATTAATGATGGTTCAGATGATAAAACATTAGAGATATTACAAAAAGTAGCACAAGAAAATGAAAAAGTAAAAATTCTATCTTTTACTAGAAATTTCGGACATCAGGCAGCAGTAACAGCAGGACTTCGCTATGTAACAGGAGAGGCAATTGTTATTATCGATGCAGATTTACAAGATCCACCTGAATTATTACCAGAAATGATACAATTGTGGGAACAAGGGAATGAAGTGATTTATGGTCAAAGAAAGATAAGAAAAGGAGAATCCGCCTTCAAATTATTAACAGCAAAAATGTTTTACAACACATTAAATGCTTTATCAGATGTAGAAATACCAAAAGATACAGGTGATTTTAGATTAGTTGATAGAAAAGTAGTGGATGTAGTTAATAATTTACCAGAACACAATAAATTTTTAAGAGGATTATTTAGTTGGGTTGGTTTTAAGCAAAAAGCCTATTTATATGAGAGGCAAGAAAGACAAACAGGAAAAACCAAGTATCCTTTTCGAAAGATGTGGAAATTAGCATCAGATGGCATTATCAGTTTTTCGACCAAACCATTAAAACTTGTGGGAGGATTAGGAATTTTGACGATTATTTTGTCTATCTTAATTTTAATTTATTCGCTGGTTTCCTATGCTTTTGACTTAAATAATTTGACTGCAGGTTGGACTTCTATTATGGTTGCCATAACCTTATTTAGTGGTGTACAATTGTTATCTATTTGGATTATTTCAGAATATATAGGAAGAATTTATGATGAAACGAGAAATCGACCACAATATATTATTGATAAAAAAATAAATATAGAATAGGAAATAGTAATAAGATAGTAAAGAAATTTATTTTATAATAAAATTTTACTTATAAGGTTGACAAGAAAATGTGATTGTTATATAATTCTTTCAATGGAGGTGAGAGAATGGAAAAAATACTAGAAACAATCCTTACAGAAGTTAAGGGGGTAAAGGAAGAAGTAAGAGAGATAAGAGCAGAAGTGAAAGATACAAAACAAGAATTACGCCAAGAAATGCAAGTTATGAAGGAAGAACTAAAGACAGAGATCTTGGAAGAAGTAGACAAGAAGATGGAAAGACAAAGTAAAGAAATCTTGAAAGAAGTAGACAAGAAGATGGAAAGACAAAGTAAAGAAATCTTGAAAGAAGTAGA